>NTKI01000002.1 GCA_002457315.1 Rhodothermaeota bacterium MED-G19 | reverse complement strand
AGGAATGGAGAAGTGATATCAGATGCAGAAAATGCTGCTAAAAGTACTCTCACAGCAATTATGGGAAGAATGGCAACTTATACTGGAAAGAAAATCACTTGGGATCAAATTATGAATTCTAAAGAGAACCTTGTGCCAGATAAGTTGACTTGGAATTCTGAAGCACCAACTTTACCTGATTCAGATGGTTATTATAATATTCCTGTTCCTGGAAAAACTAAATTTATTTAAATATGTTAAGAAGAACTTTCATAAATAAATTTTCAATTTCCTTATCGATTGGGTCACTGTTTCCTTTTAATTCTTTTTCAAAGAATACTTTTAATTTAAATTATGCTCCTCACTTAGGAATGTTTAAAAATAGTGTTGGAGATGATCCTATAGATCAAATTAATTATATGGCTGATCTTGGTTTTAGAGCTTTTGAGGATAATGGAATGAGCTCTAGGTCAGTAGCACTCCAAAATAAAATATCTAAAACATTAGAAAATAGAGGAATGAAAATGGGAGTTTTTGTTGCTCATAAAATTTACTGGGATAAACCTAATCTTTCTAGTGGAGAAGATGATTATAGAAATGAATTTTTAAATTATATCAAGAAATCTGTAGAAGTTGCTAAAAGAGTAAATGCTAAGTGGATGACTGTTGTCCCAGGGCATTTAGATTTAAGGAAAGATATGTCTTACCAAACCTCAAATGTTGTTGAAACTCTAAAGAGAGCATCTGATATTTTAGAAACTCACGGTTTAGTTATGGTACTAGAACCATTAAATTTTAGAGATCATCCTGGATTGTTTTTAACTGAAAGTCCCCAAGCTTTTCAAATATGTAAAGCTGTTGATTCTCCATCTTGTAAAATTTTATTTGATATTTATCATCAGCAAATTCAGGAAGGAAATTTAATTCCTAATATAGAAGATACATGGGAAGAAATTGCATACTTTCAAATTGGGGATAACCCTGGAAGAAAAGAACCAACTACAGGTGAGATAAATTATAAAAATGTATTCAAATTTATTTACGACAATGGCTATGATGGTATACTAGGTATGGAACATGGCAAATCTATACAAGGTGAAGAGGGAGAAAAAGCATTAGTTGAAGCTTATTTAAAAGCAGATTCCTTCTAATTCCCTAAGTGGTTTCTTTTACTTCCTAACAATATTAGCTCGGTTTGTCTTCCGTTCACATACCTAAAACCTGTCTTCTCAAATACTCCAGCTTCCTCAAGCATAACTCTAATGTCTTTATTCCATTCTTTGACAAATACCTTTGTATTCAATTCAATTGCGTAAACAGTATTGTAGTTCATAGGAAAATCACCAGTAAATGGAACTCCGCCCTGAGAATCCCACATTCCTAATGTTGTCCCTGCTGAATGACCAAAAGTCCCAAGAGGATGGGTATAAATTTGGGGTCTCAAACCTTCACTTTTTCCTTGCTCTAAAGATTCTTTAAGTATTTGATTCCCAGTTTTTTTGTACTCAAATAAGTCGGTGAATATATCTTGAACTCTATTTCCCTCATCTAAGGCTTTTACAAGATAGTCTGGTGCTTCTGTTTCATTTGGTTTAAGAACATAAGCTAACTCTTGGCAGTCAGTATTTAATGTTAGGTAAGTAATACCAAAATCACAGTGAACTAAATCACCAGGTAGAATAATATCAAATTTTGACTCACCATCAAATGCATATAGATCACTATTCTCATTCCTTTGAACATCAATTGTTGGATGAAACCAAGTTTTGAGACCAAGTTTTTTTACTTTTTCTCTCATCCACCATACTACATCGTCAGTAGTTGTAACTCCTGGAGTTATTACCTTAGTTGAAAAAGCTTCGTTAATAATTCCGTGAGTTATTTCTACCAGTTGGTCATATATAATCATTTCTTTCTCAGTTCGTGTTTCAATCCACCTTATTGCAAGTTCCTCTGCAGAAACTACTCTTTTAGACAATTTACTAGGTAGATTTTCTAGAAAAAGTTCATAATCGGTTTTAACTATTCCATCTGCTAATGCAAAATGATCTGAATAGTTTAGTCCAATTTTTTCTGGGTTTTTTTCTTCAATAAACTTAGCAAGTGCTTTCATTTGATTAGGTTCTTCTTCTTTATTCCAGATTGATGGAATATTTTTTCCGAATGAGTATCTAGCTATAGCAACTTTTTCTAAATCTTTACTTTTTTTGTCGTAGTGGAATGCCAATATTGTTCTTCTTCTAGCATTTAGCCAAGTAGGAGGAAGAAGAGTCTTTATAACTGGATCTTCGTTATATTCTCTTGTTATTATTACCCACATATCTATTCCTGTCTCTTCCATAAGTTGAGGAAGTAGATTTTCGAACCTATCTTTTTGAATTTCTTCTATAACTTTTGCTCTTTCTTTTAGACCTAAAATATCTTGAGCATTAATTTGAACTGTTATTAAAAGGAAAAGAATTAAATTAATTATCTTCATTGTTACTATTTAAATTAAAACCAAATTGGATACCCAAAATACAAATTATTGGAAAGAAAATTTAAAATACGTCGGAATTCTTTTATCTGTTTGGTTCCTAGTCTCATTCTGTTTCTCAATTTTATTTAAAGACTTTTTAGATAATTATAATTTAGGAGGTTTTAAGCTAGGGTTTTGGTTTGCTCAACAAGGATCAATGTATGTTTTTGTCATTCTTATTTTTATATATGTTCATTTAATAAATAAGCTTGATAAAAAATATGGATTTGATAAAAAAGAATAAATATGGATGTTCAAACTTGGACTTATATAATTGTTGGAATAACATTTTTGATATATATATCAATTGCTATATGGTCAAAGGCTACTTCAACTAAAGAATTTTATATTGCTGGAAAAGGAGTTTCACCTCTAGCAAATGGAATGGCTACAGCAGCTGATTGGATGTCTGCAGCATCTTTTATTTCAATGGCAGGAATAATTGCTTTTGCAGGTTATGATGGATCAGTTTATCTGATGGGATGGACAGGAGGATATGTTTTACTTGCATTGTTATTAGCTCCATACTTAAGAAAATTTGGAAAATTTACGGTTCCAGACTTTATTGGAGAAAGATATTATTCTAATCAAGCTAGGTTAGTAGCTGTATTTTGTGCTCTTGCCGTATCCTTCACATACGTTGCAGGACAGATGAGAGGAGTTGGTATAGTTTTTTCTAGATTTCTTGAAATCCCAATTGAATCAGGTGTTGTTGTTGGGATGATAATTGTTTTATTCTATGCCGTTTTAGGGGGAATGAAAGGTATAACTTATACTCAAGTTGCTCAATACTGTGTACTAATATTTGCATTCATGGTTCCAGCATTTTTTATTTCATTTCAAATGACTGGTAATTTTATACCTCAAATTGGGATGGGTTCAACAGTCAATGACGGATCAGGAGTATATCTTCTTGAAAAATTAGATTTACTCTCAAAGGATCTAGGATTTAATGAATACACAGTGGGTTCTAAATCAATTCTTGATATTTTTTGTATAACGCTTGCTCTTATGGTTGGTACAGCTGGATTACCTCATGTCATTGTAAGATTTTTTACTGTAAAAAGAGTTAAGGATGCTCGAAAATCAGTTGGATTAGCTCTTTTTTTTATTACTATTTTATATACTACTGCTCCTGCAGTTTCCGTATTTTCTAAATTAAACCTAATAGATACTGTAAGTGAAAGGGAATATTCATCAATGCCAGAATGGTTCAAAAATTGGGAAAATACAGGTTTAATTATTTATGATGATAAAAATAATGACGGAATAATTAATTACAATAACTCTAATCAAAATGAATTGGTAATAGATAACGATATAATGGTTCTAGCAAATCCAGAAATTGCAAATTTACCTTCTTGGATAATTGCTTTAGTTGCAGCAGGAGGTTTAGCTGCAGCCCTCTCAACTGCTGCAGGGTTATTACTTGTTATTTCAACCTCTGTTTCGAATGACCTTGTTAAAAAAATATTCATCCCAAATATTTCACAAAAAAAAGAATTATTAATTGCTAGAATATCTTCTTTTTTTGCTGTTTTAGTTGCGGGTTATTTTGGAATAAATCCGCCAGGCTTTGTGGCTGCAGTCGTAGCTTTAGCTTTTGGTCTAGCGGCAGCATCTTTTTTCCCTGCTATTATTCTAGGTATTTTTTCTAAAAGAGTTAATAGAGAGGGTGCTATCTCTGGGATGATTGTTGGAATTTTATTAATGTTATTTTATATGATGAAATATAAATTAGGATGGTTAGGAGAGATTCCTCCAAAATCAGAGTGGTGGTTTGGTATTTCTCCAGAAGGATTTGGATCTATTGCAATGCTCTGTAATTTTATTGTATCAATTTCTGTTTCTTACTTTACTTCTCCACCACCAAAGAATATTTCTATTTTAGTTGATAATATTCGAGTTCCTGAGAATTAATATTTATTTATAAAAGCTTTTTTAAAGCGATTCATTTAGTTAATAGAATTAATCAGATATTCTGTTTCTAGAGGCAAATCTTCTACTTTAACAATATGATATTTAGAATAGAAGGGATGCAAAATAAGTAAATTCATACTAGTCACAACTAATCCATAATTTTTTTCAAGTATGTACTTATATATATTTTGTTGAAGGCAATACTTGATGTAATCCGTTGAGCTAAGATGGCTTAATCCTTTCAAACCATTTTCAAATGGATTTTGTTTTTCTACACTACCATTAGATGTTATTATTTTTTTTGACCTCTTCCAATCAAATATAAAAACTTCATTATCTGATTTTTTATACACCATATCAATACTTCCAGCTAATAATTTATTTTGATCAAAAACTCTCCACTCAGTTCTATAAGGTTCGTAATTTTTATTAATATATTTATCATGAAAACTTATAAATTTCTCAAATTCCCTAGAGTTTTGATAATCTATGTCGTTATAATAATTTTCTATTTGATTATGTAACTCTGTTCCTAGATTTCTTGCTTTAGATCCTAATTCCTCCCATCTACTTAAGATATCATCTTTAGATTCACCTGTCTTATTACTTTCCCTTTCTGCCCAATAATTTTTGTTAAACTTTGGAAAAAATTCATGAATAAGCTGTGTAACAGAAATAGCTTTTTCTTGATCATCTATTGTGTAAGAATGTTCTTTTTCATTGAAATTTATTCGGCTGTCTCTTTTATGTGAATTTAATTTTTCTAACTTTTTCATATTTATAATTACTTTGCAATAATAATGATGATATATTCTTTTTAATTACAAAAAAACTATATTTAGTTTTTAACCAAAAATTAACTATTATGGAAATTACTGAATTATTGATTCCTACTATTTTAGGCGGTATTTGTGTTCTTATAAGTGTGTATGGTCTTGCAATAGCTAAAGATAGGAAATATGCTTTAGGTGGTCTTTTTTTATATTCTTTGATACCAATTAGTCATAGACTAGGTATCTATTTAGACAACCCAGAGGACTATTTTAGTTTAATTACAGCTATTATTTTTGTTTGCCAGGCTATCATATCTATTCCTGTTGGTGGTTTTCTTAGCCCTAATAAAGACAGCGTTCAAAAGACGTGGTCTTTAAAGGTTCAGCTAACTATACTAGTCATAAATGCTTCATTTGCAGTGCTAATACTGAGCGATCCTATGGTCCCAACTGTTATTGGTGCTTATCATGGTATATATGCTTTAATGATGGTAGTTGCAATTTCTAAAACATTAGCCGGAAAAATGGATTTGAAATAATTTTTAAAAAATAATTATTAAATTAAAGGCTTAAACATTAGCCTTTAATTTTTTAATTATGAAATATATATTTATTCAAACTCTTTTTTTAATAACCTTTTCTCTTTATTCATTTGCTCAAACAAGAAATATAGAAGCTGAAAGCAGTGTAACTACAAATCATTTTGTGACTGTTAAAGGAATGAAAATTCCTTATTCTGCAACTGCAGGAACTCTTCCCGTTTGGAGTGATGAAGATAAAGCTGTAGCTACTTTATTTTATACTTATTATAAAAGAACAGATTTGAAAAACAATGAAAATAGACCGTTATTTATTTCCTTTAATGGAGGTCCTGGTGCAGCATCTATATGGATGCACATGGGATACACTAGTCCTAGAATTTTAAACATTGATGATGAAGGTAACCCTATTCAACCATATGGGATTAGTGAGAATCCTCATTCTATTATTGATGTGGCTGATATTGTATTTGTTAATCCAGTAAATGTAGGTTTATCTAGGATATTAGATAAAGATTATGATAGGTCTAATTTTTTTGGTGTTAACTCAGATATAAAATATTTAGCACAGTGGATCGAAGACTTTATTAATAAGTATAATAGATGGACCTCCCCAAAATATCTTATTGGTGAGAGTTATGGTACAACAAGATGTTCTGGACTAGCTCTTCAATTACAAAATAGAAATCATACAACTTATTTAAATGGTGTAATCTTGGTATCTCCTACTGGATTAGGTATTGATAGAGATGGACCAGTCGCTGCTGCTTTAAGTTTACCATATTATTCTGTAACAGCAAAATATCACAATCAACTTAATGAAGAATTACAAAATAAGGATATTGAGTCATTATTAGATGAAGTGGAAAGCTTTACAATAAATGAATTTTTGCCAGCGATTGCTCTTGGAAATTCAATTTCTAAAGAGAAAAAAATTGAAATTGCTGAAAAGGCTGGAAGGTATTCTGGTCTTAAAACAAAAGATTATTTAGATAATAATTTAAATGTTTCTGAATCTTATTATTGGAAAAAATTATTGTATGATGAGGGATTGACTATTGGAAGGCTAGATTCAAGATATCGTGGTATTGACAAGTCTGATGCCGGTACTTCTTATGACTATGACCCTGCAATGGCAGCATGGGATCATTCTTTTACTCCAGCTATGCAGTATTATTTAAAAAACGAATTGAATTATCAAACAAATATGAATTATAATGTTTGGGGAAATGTAAGGCCATGGGATAGGAGTAATGATAGAACAGGTGAAAATTTGCGTCAAGCTATGGCAAAAAATCCTTATTTACATGTATTTATTCAGTCTGGCTATTATGATGGAGCTACTGATTATTTTAATGCTAAGTATACAATGTGGCATTTAGATCCTAGTGGTAAGATGAAAGATAGATTATCTCATAAATCTTATGAAAGTGGGCATATGATGTATTTAAGGAGAGAAGATTTAAAAAATTCTAATGAAGATATTAGAAATTTTATAATTAAAACTACCCCTAAATCTTCAGCTAAATATTAGAATTTTGAGACTAATTACTTTATTCTTTTTAATAAGTAACTTTTGTTTTGCACAAAATTTTACTTTAGATCAAATTAAGTCTTACCCTTTCCCTAATGAATTAACAGGATCATCAGATGTTTCAAGAATAGCTTGGGCATTTGACGAACAGGGAAAAAGAAATATATATGTAGCCCAAGCGCCAGATTTTATTCCAAGAAGGTTGACATCTTATATGGAAGATACCGGTCAAGAACTTTCAAGTGTTTCAATGTCTGCAGATGGAAATTGGGTTATATATGTAAGAGGAGGAGATTTTGGTTCTAATTGGGATGATGAACTTCCTGTAAATCCAACGTTTAATCCGAATCCACCTAAGGTACAAATTTGGAGTTTTCCTTTTTCAGGAGGTGAACCTATAATGATAGACAAAGGAATTAATCCAGTGATTTCCCCTCTAAGTAATAAAATTGTATATGAGAAAGATGGACAACTTTGGGAGTCCTCAATTGATGGAGATGGAGAACCAGTTAAATTATTTCACTCAAGAGGAAAAAATTCATCTCAAACTTGGTCTCCAGATGGATCTAAAATTGCCTTTGTATCATACAGAGGAGATAGGTCATTTGTGGGAGTTTTTGAAGATGACGATATTCCAATTAAATGGCTTTCCCCATCATTTGATAGAGACTTTTCTCCAAGATGGTCTCCTGATGGCAATGAAATTGTTTTTATTAGACAGTCTGGAGCTGCTGGAAAGCCTGATCCATTTCTTGTTGCAAGACATATTCCATGGAAAATTGTTAAGATTAACTTAAACTCCTTAAAATCTAAAGTTTTATGGAAACCACCTAAAACTCTGAGAGGATCAATACCAAGGACTCATGGAGGAACAAATTTGCATTGGGCAAAAAATAGGATAGTATTCCTTTCTTATCATGATGGATGGCCTCACCTTTATTCAATTTCAGAAGATGGGGGAGAAGAGCTGCTACTTACACCAGGTGAATTTATGTGTGAATATATAAAACTTTCTCCTGATAAAAAATCACTCGTTTTTACTGCTAACACTGGTGATGATAAATATGATATTGATAGACGACATATAGTTAAAGTTTCAGTAGATAAGCCTGATATGCAGGTGATAACTAAAGGAAAAGGATTGGAGTGGACTCCACTTGTCACTGGAGATTTAAAAAATATTGCATATATAAGTGCTACTTCCTCTAGACCTCCTCTTCCAACAATAATAAATTTAGAAAACGGAGTAAAAAAATTATTATCTGAAGATAGAATTCCTAATAATTTTCCTCTAAAAAATATGATTATTCCTACTCAAATAAAATTTAATTCTTTAGACGGCACTAAAGTTCATGCTACTAAATTTGAAAAGAATGATGGCAAAAAAAATAAAGCTGCTGTTATATATATTCATGGGGGACCACCAAGACAAATGTTATTAGGATGGCATTATTCATCTTATTACTCTAATGCTTATGCTTTAAATCAGTATTTAGCGAATCAAGGATTTGTAGTTATTTCAGTAAATTTTAGATTAGGTATCGGATATGGATATGAATTTCATAACCCAATTGATGGAAGATCAAGAGGAGCTTCTGAATATCAAGATATTAAAGCTGCTGGTTTATGGTTGAAGTCTCAAAAAAATATTGATTCAAAAAGAATTTATGTTTACGGGGGTAGTTATGGAGGATTTTTAACAGCAATGGCTTTAGGAAGGGATTCAGAGTTATTTTCTGGAGGCGTAGACATTCATGGTGTACATGATTGGACAAGATACAGTTACTTAAATTCTAATTATTATGAAAAACCTTCTGATTATGACCTTGGTAGAAAAACAGCATGGAAATCATCTCCTGTTTCTGATGTTGACACATGGGAATCTCCTGTTTTGGTAATTCATGCTGATGACGATAGAAATGTGGATTTCAGACAAAGCACAGATCTTGTTCAAAGATTAAGAAATAAAAAAGTTTACATGGAGACAATGGTTATAGTTGATGATACTCACCACTTTATGATGTTTGATAACCAAATGAAAGTAAATAAAGCTACTGCTGACTTTTTAATAAGACTTTCAAAAGGAGATATTAATTAGATCTGAGAGGATCATCCCTAACATAAATTGTATCTGAGAATTCTTCTCCATTATCTAGTTTTATATAAACATTATAATTGCCTGGAGGTGCATCAAATTCTTTATAGATTTTATCACCAAACATTTTATTTCCTCCAGCATACATACCATAATTATCTAGAAGAACTTTTCTCAATTTGTTTATTTCATTAAAAGATTTTGTTTTGTTAAAATCTAAAGACATTAAAATTTTCTTATCAGAGACAATACCTTTCAAATAATCAACTAACTCAATAAATTTTACTTTGTAACTATTTAATTCATCTTCATTTCTTTCAAGTTCAAAAGGCCAAATAAATCTATTGATTCCTTTATTTAATGAAATTGATTTTGAATAAATATTCAACCCTGACATATTTGTGACTTTCAATTTTCCATTATAATCTTTATTACTATAAAAATTAATAATTGATCCGTATGGAGGGTTTTCACCCCGAAATTCAAAATACGGTTGTTTTCTTCCTGTATTTATTTTTATCCATTTTGTTGATGTTCTTGTTTTAAGAAGATTGGTATTATCCTTATTTAAGAATCTAAGTGGTGATATGTTATCTAAAATCCATATACTTCTTCCATGTGTTCCTGCAATAAGATCTCCTTCACGTTGATGAATAACAAGATCATGTATAGCAACAGTTGGTAAATTTTTACCCAATTTCTCCCAGGAATTACCCTTATCTATTGAGAAATAAACTGACTCCTCTGTTCCAACAAACAATAAATTTTCATCTATATAATCTTCTTTAATAACATATACTGAATACTTCTCAGGAAGATTTCCAGTTATATTTTTCCATGACTTACCATAGTCATCTGTCATATAAACATAGGGTTTATTATCATCAAAACGGTGATTATCAAATGTGACATAAGCTCTTCCTTTTTTGTGTTTAGAAGCTTCTACTCGACTTACCCAGGATTTTTTTGGTGCATTCTCAAAGTTTCTTCTAACATTTTCCCAGTTTTCACCATTATCTTTTGTTATCTGAACATTTCCGTCATCAGTACCAATCCAAATTATACTTGTGTCTATTGGTGTATCACTTATTGTAATAATAGTAAAATGATTTTCTCCACCGGTATTACTATTAGTAAGACCTCCTCCATTAGATGTATTTCTAAGGTTTGTATCATTTGTAGTTAGATCAGGACTGATAATGTTCCATGTATCTCCTCTATCATATGATTGAAAAAGATAATTTGAACCAAAAAGAACTTTTTTAGAGTCATGCGAAGATATTATAAAAGGGCTGCTCCAATTAAACCTAAATTGTGGTGGGAGTAGGGGCCTATCTGGTCTTTCTCTAAAGAACCAGTGTTCACCTGGATCAATCGTATATTTATTTTTTGTCTCATCGTAATTGAAATCAACAAAATCCTTAAAATTTGATATGGTTTCTGGTGTAGGAGTTATAAATGTATATTCTCTAGTCTCTATATTTTGTCTTGCCACAAATCCAACATGATTAACTGTGTATACTGTCCTCCAATCTTCTGGATCAATTTGAGTATGGAAACCATCTCCTTCAGCTATCCAACTACTATGCATATTCAGAATTCCTCTGTACTCTCTACTATTACTTGGTGTCATCCAAAGTCCATTATCTTGGAGTCCACCACCAACAAAGTAAGGATCTCTCATGTCAACTCCTATAGCATAATACTGACCAATAGCCATATTATTATGTGACAACCAGGTACTTCCTCCATCAATAGATAACCTTGAACCTTGATCTGTTGCTATGTACATTATTTTATTGTCATATGGTGCTATCCACATGTCGTGATCATCACCCCCATCTGTTCTCCATCTCCTAGGTTTAAATGTTTTTCCACCATCATTTGAGATCATAAATCCTCTTGATACTACATAAATATTATTGGGGTCAATTGGATCAATTTCAATTTGTCCATGATAAAATGGTCTTACTGCATGTTTTAATAAAAATTTCCATGACTCTCCTGCATCATAAGATATATAGACACCTGTTCCTGGTTCAGGTTCTGGTAGATTTTCATCTGCCTCGTATGCCATAACCATTATGTCTGGGTTATTTAGATGAATTGATATGTCAATCATTCCACTATTTCCTTTTGCAAGACCATTTGTAATTTTTTTCCATGTTTTTCCACCATCTGTACTTTTAAATAATCCTCCATTTTCACCTCCACTTTCAAAACTTGCAGGTTGTCTTAATCTATGATAAAACCCAGCATAAATTATATCGGGATTATTCGGATGAAAGATAATTTCTGTACATCCTGTTTTTCCATCATTTGGTAATCCCCCCAAAACTTTTTCCCATGATTTACCCCCATCATTGGTGCGAAATAATCCTCTCTCACCTGAATATCCCCAAAGATGACCTACAGCAGCAGCAAATACCACCTCTGAATTATTTGGATGAATTTCAATTTCAGCAATTTGATGAGTATTTTCAAGTCCCATATTTTTAAATGATTTACCTCCATCTACTGACTTGTATATTCCATCACCCCATGCGCTTGAGTTTCTATTAGCTGATTCTCCAGTGCCTATCCAAATAGTATTTAAATTATTTTGATCAAATTTTACTGATCCTATTGATCCCGCTCCATAGTTATCAAAGATACTTTCCCATGTAAACCCAGCATTTTCAGATTTAAATACACCTCCTGAGGCAGAGGCTATTAGAACCTTTCTATAATCAGTATTGCTTGCATCAATAGCTGCAATACGGCCCATCATATTAGCAGGACCAATATTTCTCCACCTTAAATCAGATGTGATATTTTCTTCCTGTGCCCATATTTCTAGGTGAGAACTTAGAATTAATGAAAAATATAAAAGTTTTAGAATTATTTTATTAAGATTCATAGGTCCATTTTCCACCAACCATTGTTCTCTCAATTGGAATATCAATTATTCTCATTGGATCAATTACTCTAGGATCTTGTCCTAAAACAACTAGATCAGCTAATTTCCCAATCTCAAGTGAACCCTTAATATTTTCTTCATAAGAAGCGTAAGCACCATTAATTGTAGCAACTTTAATTGCTTCCTCAACAGTTATTTTTTGACTTGGCCCCCATACTTCTCCAGTATAATCGGTTCTAGTTACACTAGATTGAATTGCCATCATTGGTTCATAAGGTCCAGGCGGATAATCTGAAGTCTGTGTAACATTAATTCCAGCATCTAGAAAACTTTTTACAGCGAACATATTTTCTAATCTTTCTTTACCGTATTCTTTCATTTTTTCTCCATGGAAGTAGACATATGTTGAAAAAGGATTAGGTATTGCATTTAGTGCTTTTATTCTCTCTATTAATGATTTATTTATAACTGTACAGTGTTCTAGTCTAAACCTTGGGTCTTCTCTGAATTTTTCTTTTTGAAGCCGTTCATAAACGTTTAAAGCTATATCTATCCCAACATCACCGTTAGCATGAATTCCAATTTGCCAGTCATTTAAGTGAGCCTTAAGAGCCTCTTCAAATAGATGCTCCTCATCGTGAACAATCATACCAAAATCATTAGGTCTTCCAATATATGGTTCTGAAAGTCTTGCAGTTCTTTCAGAAATTGAGCCATCACATGCTAACTTTAATGCACCAATTCTTACCCATTCATCTCCATGACCTGTCTTTTTACCAGAGTCGTTAACTTCATCAAATGCATATCCTCTTATCATACAATAAATTCTTGTTTTAAGTTCTCCACTATTATAAGCGTCATGATAACTTTGTAGTGATTTTACTCCTGTTCCAGCGTCAGTTACAGAAGTTATTCCTGATTTGGATAACATTTCAGAAATCAATTTTGCTCCTGCTTGATAGTCAGCTCTTGTAAATTCATTTGGAATTAATTTTTCAACAAGGTATGTTGCCCTTTCAAGTAGTCTACCATTTATTTTTCCTGAGAGATCTCTTTCTATACTTCCTCCCTCTGGATTAGGTGTATTCTCATCAATTCCAGATAGTTTAAGAGCCATTGAGTTTACATATGCAGTATGACCTCCTCTGTGAGTTATTATTACTGGATGATCAGGAGCTACCTGGTCTAAGTCTCTATTATTTATGAATCTTTTTTCTTTTGTTTTAGTATCATCATACTTAAAACCACTAATCCATTCTCCTTTAGGAGTAATTTTTGATCTTTCAAAGATCGCATCTTGAATTTCACTAATAGATCTAAGGTCACAATCGACATTTCTTAGATGAGATCTTCCAGCACCTGCGGGATGAGAATGAGCATCAATAAATCCAGGGGTAATTACATTTTTATCTACATCAATTTTTTTTGTGTTAGATGAAGCAAGAACCATTATATCTTCATTACTTCCTACTCCGATAATTTTATCTCCACTAATTGCAATTGCTTCAGCAGAGGGTTGGTATGGGTTAACCGTTATAATTTTTGCATTATATAATATGGTATCGGCTTTTTCAGAATAACATGACATCATGGCTAAAGGGCCCAATGAAGCTACAAACTCTCTTCTAGTAAACTTTTTCATTTTATTAAATATAATATTTATTTATATAATTCATCAAGTTCTTTTTCTAATTCAGGATTAGGATAAATTTTTGAAAATATATATCCAGCTAATAAACCCAGTAGCATCGCAGGAGCTAATTCAGCTATATTATTAAAATATATACCGTAAGGCTCAATATTTGGAATTATAAATTTGAATACTAACACACCAAGAAATCCTATTACCATTGATGCAATAGCTCCTGCCTCTGATAGCCCTCTCCAGAATAAGGAAAGGATTATAGTAGGACAAAAACTAGCTGCAATTCCATGAAAACCTACTAATACAAACCAAAATATAGTTCTTTCTGGCGTCAAATTTGCTACTGAAATAGCTACTAATAAGGCAATTGATGCCATTATAAAAGTTGTGATTTTAGATATAAATGTTAATTTGTTAATATCTATTTTAGGGTAAAAAATATTTTGATAGATATCTCTTGCAAATGCACTTGAGGCAAGTATTAAGAGAGAGTCTACAGTAGACATTATAGCTGCAAGGACTACTGCCATATAAAAACCTATAAATAATAGAGGTAAAAGACTTTCAACCATTATTATTAAAGAATTTTGTCCATTATTGCCAAGTATCTGTTCAACATCTAGACCATTCTCTGTAAAAAAATATCTTGCCATCATGCCAATCAAAACGGCACAAGAGTCAGTTATTAAAGTAAATATAACTGCGACCCATCTCCCTTTATTTATTTCACTTTCATTTCTTATGGACATAAATCTCACGAAAATTTGAGGAGAACCTAAGAATGCTAATCCTATACATAAATACCCTACAATAGTAGATATACTAATTGAGTTAAATCCTTCTGAGCCCCAAATTGAAACAAGTCCCTCATCAATGTTTTTTAATCCTTCTATCATCATAAAATCTCCATCAAAAGTCACATAGCCTATCAAAGGCAATATCACTAATGCCAAAAACATGAGGCTTCCCTGAATTAAATCCGACCAGGCTACAGCTATAAATCCACCAAAAACAACATAAGCTAATACTATTATGTAACCAACTATTGCACCTAGAAAATAATTCCAATTCATAAATGCTTCGAATGCAGAACCAGTTGCATCAATTTGTGCGCTTACATATATAATTATAAAGAATGTGAGAAATGCAGATGATAAATATCTAAGATGATTACTTTTTGATCCGAGTCTTTTAACTAAATAATCTGTTATGGTAATAGATCTATACTTGTCAGTTAACTTTTTAAATTTTTTGGCCATGAAGAACCATGCACCAAAAACTCCTAGAACTTCACCTATTACTACCCAGAAAGCACTTACACCAACCACCGCTCCAAGTCCAGTCAAACCGAGTAATAACCAAGCTGATTCACCTGTGGCTCTAGTAGAAAAAGCTACTACCCAAAACCCAAGCTTCTTTCCACCAACATAATAATCTTTTATATTTTTAACTCTTTTGGATGATTGCCAACCAATAAAAAACAGGATAAGAAAATAGAGAAATAGAATTATTAGTTTAATCTCCATTATCTTTTTTTAATAACAAAATTCATCTGCAACTTTCAATGCCTTAGATATAATTTCGATACCTTCATCGATATCATCTTTAGTAGATGTTAGAGGTGGAGCAATAAAAATATAGTTCCATTTCGTATATGTAAACATGCCTTCCTCTCTTAACTTTTTGATCACTTTATTCATATCTGTCATTTGCTTAGGAGTAGCATTAAATGGTGCTAATGGATCTTTATTTTTTTTATTTTTAACAAGTTCAATGCAACCCAGCATCCCTGTATTTCTCCAATCTCCTATGGACGGATGTTTTTCCATTAATTCTTCAACTTTTTTATCTGTATAGTCTCCTATACTTCTTACATTTTCAATAATATTATCATTCTCATAAATTTCAAGGACAGAAACTGCTGCTGCGCATGCCACTGAATGTGCAGAATAAGTGAGTCCTAATGGTAAAATCTTGTCATTAAAACAATTAATGATTTCGTCTGAAACCATAATTCCTCCTAATGGAATATATCCAGAAGTAACCCCTTTTGCTATACTGATTATATCAGGTTTTATTGAATGATGATCAAATCCAAACCACTCCCCAGTTCTACAAAATCCACTCATTACCTCGTCAATTATTAGTAATAAATCATATTTCCTACATAATTCCTCAACCTTCTTTAAGTAAAGCGGAGGATATTTTATACACCCAGAGGTTCCTGACTCTCCTTCCATCATAATTGCTGCAATATTGTTTGCACCCTCGTACTGAATAGTTTTCTCTAAATTCTTTATGGCTCTCTCCCCACATTCTTCAAAACTACTTGAATACCATGGACATCTGTAATAATATGGGTTTTCTACATGTACAAAATTAGGAACCTGTTGGCTATCAATTTCATTTTTTCTAGGATCTCCACCTGCAGAGACTGACCCTATTGTTGCACCGTGATATGACCTGTAGTGAGTTATTATTTTGTGTCTTTGAGTATAAAGCCTTGCAAGAATTATAGCATTTTCATTTGATTCTGCCCCTCCAAGTGTAAAAAATGTTTTATTGATATTGCTAGGAGTAATATCTGCAAGTTTTTTTCCTAATATTCCCCTTGAGTCAGTTGTAAAAGGTGGGCATACGTAACTTAGTTTTTCCATTTGTTTTCTTACGGCTTCGGTTACCTCTTGTCTCCCGTGTCCAACATTTACATTCATAAGCTGTGATGAGAAGTCTATATACCTTTTGTCATTTTCGTCATAAATATGAACTCCTTTTGCTTTTTTAACGTGTATTGGGTCTAGTCCTTTTTGATTTGACCATGCGAAAATTGTATTTTCTATATTATATTTTTTTGTATTCATTTTTTAACTCATCCAATTTTTTTTTGCTCCTTTATTCCACTTAGTTGTTCTTTTTTTAAGTCTAGTCCAAAAATTTATTGAACTTTTCCCAGTAATGTCACCAACACCAAACCTTGATTCATTCCATCCGCCAAATGAAAATGGCTCTCTTGGAACAGGAACTCCAATATTTATTCCAACCATACCGGCACTTACTTGTTCAGTTACATAATCTGCCAATTTACCATCTTGTGTATAAACAGAGGAAGCATTACCATATTTTGATTTATTCTCAATTTTGATTGCTTCATCAATTTCTTTTGTTCTCATTATTGACAGTACAGGGCCAAAAACTTCTTCTTTTGCAATCTTCATTTCAGGAGAGACATGATCTAATATTGTTGGACCAATAAAATACCCATTTTCCTTTCCTTTAACCTTTGTCCCTCTTCCATCTAAAATAATTTTAGCTCCTTCTTTTTCAGCTTCATCTATATACTTCTCTATTCTTATTTGAGCATTTTTTGATATTACTGATCCTAAATTTTTACCAGGTATCATTTTTTTTGCTTTCATTACTAGTTTATCAATAATCTCTTGAACTTCTCCAACACCAACCATTGCCGATGCTGCCATACACCTCTGTCCTGAACAACCTGACATAGAGGCAAGAATGTCATCTGATGCCATTTCTTTATCAGCATCCGGTAAGACAATTAAATGATTTTTAGCTCCGCCTAGTGCAATGCATCTTTTTAAATTTTGAGTTGACATTTTATAAACAATTTTGGCAATTTTAGTCGATCCAACAAATGAAACTGCTGAGATATCTTCATTTTCACATATTGCTTTGACAATTTTTTTATCCCCATTTATTACATTAAAAACACCGTCAGGTAAACCAGATAATTTTAATAACTCTGCAATTTTAGATACCCCTATGGGTGTTTGTTCAGAGGGTTTAAAGATCATACAATTTCCTAAAATTAATGCATTTGGTATTGTCCACATTGGCACCATAATTGGGAAATTAAATGGAGCTATTGATGCTACTATTCCAATTGATTCATGAGAAGATCTGCATTCAACCCCTTTGCTGACTTCTTGTATTTCATCACTAATTATCTGGGGCATAGAACAAGCAAATTCTGTAAGTTCAATTCCTTTTAAAACCTCAGCTTTAGCTTCATCCAATGTTTTTCCGTTTTCTTCAACTATAGATTTTGAGAGAGAATCTAAATTTTTAATTAATTGATTTCTGAACTCATAAAAAACTTCAGCTCTTTCTTTTAGAGTAAACTTTGACCAGATTTGATACGCTGAACGAGCACATTCAATTGCTAAATCCAAATCATTATTTGATGAGTTAACAACCTCAGTAATTATGTTTCCTTCCTGAGGATTATATATAGGTATTGTATCATTTTTTGAATTTTGAAATTTTCCTCCTATAAAATTTTCTATTTTTTTATTCATTTTAACCTATTGTATTTTTTTAAGATATTTTTTAATTCGTTATGTGGTAACTTATATACTGTGTTATTATTTATACCTGTCATTGTTTCAGCTGATACTAATGCATTGATTATAGCTTCTTCTGTAGCCTGTGATGTGGCATTCAAGAATGGATTCATTAGATCATTTGGCAAAAAATTAATATTTCTTATTTCTTCTCTATTATATGCTCCTGAATTTGCTGTAGAGAAAGCAATAAAAATATCTCCAGAACCGTTTGAGCCAAAACCCCCAACTTTAGAAATTCCTATTGGCACTCTTCTTGCCAATCTCTTCAATTGGTTGGGAAGCAATGGAGCATCTGTAGCTACTACTACAATTATTGATCCCAGACCTTCTCTTTTTTCACCAAAAGTAATTTTTGGTTGTAAATTTTTAATTTCTTTACCAATAGGTACACCTGCGATAGTTAATTCATCTCTACTCCCATAGTTTGCCTGAACTAATACTCCAAGTGTATATTCTTCTTCTTTTACAGATATTTTCCTAGAAGATGTACCAATGCCTCCTTTAAATCCATGGCATGTCATACCTGTCCCACCACCAACATTTCCCTCACTTATTATGCCACCTTTTGCATTATTAAGTGCATTAAAAGCATGTTCTTTTGTAACATGAAATCCGTTAATGTCATTCAGTGATCCGTCATATGTCTCAGCTACAACTGGTAATGCCCAGAATAGATCCTTAATATTATATAGTGTTTTAAAAAATTTATTTTTATAACTCCATTCTATAACCGCATCCCGAACAACACCTACACTATGAGTATTTGTTATCATTATTGGACCTTCTAAGAATCCAGATTCTTCAACCCAAGTAGTGCCTGTCATTTCACCATTTCCATTTAAGGAGTACCATCCAGCAAATACTGGATCATATTTCATTCCTCTTGGTAATATAGAGGTTACTCCAGTTCTAACTGGACCTTTACCAACTATCAGATTTCCATCTCCCTCGATTATAGTCTCATGTCCCACAAGGATTCCTTCAACATCTGTAATAGAGTTATATTTTCCAGGATTTCCATTAAATGGTATGCCTAAATCTCTAGCTCTAATTTTATCTTGAGAAAAAATTTCAATACTAAATATTGATAGAATTAAAATTGTTATATAAATTTTCATTTGATTGATAATTTAAATATATATAAATCAATAAATAATATTTTATCAAATTATATATAAAATTTTGAGTGAAAGAATAGAGTCAGATTTTGAGAAAAAGTTAAATTATCAAACTCATGGATTTGGTTTGTTACTTAGTCTTTTAGGGACTTTTTTTTTAATCAATAAGTCTCTAATTTATCCTTCAGATGAAAAATTATTTTCATCTATTATATATGGCTTTTCACTTATCTTTATGTTTGGGTCATCTACTATTTATCATTATTTTATTGATACAAAATATTCTTATTTTTTACAGAAGATTGATCATATAAGTATCTATTTTCTTATAGCAGGTTCTTACACTCCTCCCTTAATTCTAAAATTAGGACATAGTATGGGAAATGAAATATTAGTAATTATATGGTTTATGGCAATTACAGGAATAATTCATAAAATATTCTTTTTTAAATATTTTGAGAAGGCTACATTGATTATATACCTTATCATGGGATGGTTAATAATAATTGATTTTGGAGCTGTATTAAATTCTTTCTCCGAAATTGCTATAACTCTGATGGTTATTGGAGGGCTTATGTATACAATTGGCACCATTTTTTATTCCATGGATAATCTGAAGTTTAATCATGTGATATGGCATTTTTTTGTTTTAGCTGGAGCCTTTTGTCATTTTTTGATGATGAATACTATAATTTAATTATCTCTAACAAAATAAACTCTGTTATACTCTGCTTCAAATTTTCTGTTCATCATCTCATTATATATTTCTTTGGATTCAATGATTAGAGTGTCTCCATCTATAGTGATACTAGTATCAATCTTCTCGTTATACTTATAAAATATTATTAGCTTATCACCATCAAGGCTATAATCATAAAACCTTCTTTCTCCATTTTTAAAAGTCATCTCTATATAATTCCACTCATTTATAAACATTTCTCTATCCCCAAAAAAATTGCAATGTGAAATTTGAAATCCTAATGCCTCATTCTCTAGGCAAACTCTTTCCCAGTTACCAACCAAGTTTTCTTTTTCAACCTCTACATTAACATGAATTAATAAAAAAGACAGTATTAATTTTAATATCACGTTATTATTTTTTTAGTGTAGTTATCTATTCTTATAAAATTAATTGAATTATTAGATTCAATTTTATCATAGTCTGCATACTTTATTTTTGCTAGAGATGACACTAAACCCTTTGCTTTCTTTTCTTCATCATGAGTATTGATTGTATTCTCTGGGTTTATTTGATTATATAATTCATGCACATTTTCCATTCCAGGATTAACTTTTCCTCCCATAATTTTTGGAATCTCAAATTCCGTAAAAGTTGTTATTAGCAATTTAGTTTTATTTTGATTAAATAATTCAAGTTGTTTCTCATTTAATGTAAAACCATGAGGAGCATAAAATATTGCTTCTTTTTCACTATTAATAATTACAACTGAATAATATACTGGATCAAGAATTTTATCAGGCCTTAATGAAATAAAGGTCAGATCACCATGAGATATTGCTTTATTATCTTCAATAAGGATTATTTTCCGTTTTGGAAATTCTTTTTTTAATTTCTTATATGCTTTTTCAGTAGCAATTAGTGTTTTGTCTTCTGGTAACTTTTTTAAAGTTTTTAAATGGCAATGATCCTCATAGTTTTGAGAAAGAAGGATAAAGTTATAGTTGGGTAATTCTGAAATTTGAACAGGTTCTTTAATATGCCATTGTTCATTTAACCATTTAAACCCATCAACTTCTGATCCAATTAACCAAGGATCAATTAAAAAGTCAGAATTGTTATAACTGATATGCCAAGAAGAGTCAAGATTTAATCTTTTTACTGATAACATATTACAATTTATTATTTATTATTAGGTTAAAATATAAATGTGGAACCAAAAATAAAATTTTATTTTACGTTAGTTTTAATTTTTTTCACCTTTAATTTATTTTCAAATAAAATAAAACTAGGGTTACATACGGGAGTTAATTTTTCAACAATAGTAACAAATAATGCTTCTGATGACTTTAATTATGGTAAGGGTTTCCTTCCTGCCTTATCTGAAGGACTAAACATAGAATATCTGATAAATGATGAATTTTCCATAGTCTCGGAATTTAATTATTCTGTGAAGGGTTACACAAACAATCAATCAGGAGTTAGAGTTAGGTCTTATTCTAACTATATCATAATCCCTTTTCGTGCTAAAATCATCTCATCTGAAAACCTATCTATAGAATTTGGATCATATTTTGGAATTGCTGTAAGGGAATACCTTATTAACAACCTAACTAAAAATAAAGTATTTGGGATAATAGGAAATAATTTAATTAAAGAACCTCCTGATACATTAAAACCTTTAGACTTTGGCCTTCAATTTGGATTAAACTATGTTATTAACAAAGTATCTATTGGAGGATTTTTATCTTATGGTCTATTAAACACTAGACCTGGAGGAGGAGGAGGATCTTCAATAAGAAATCTTTCTTCTCAAATTAGAATTAGTTTTAATTTATTTAAATTTAATTCAGATGAGAAGAATATATAGAGATAGTCAAAATGGTATTTTAGGTGGAGTATGTGAAGGATTAGGAAATTACTTTGATATTGATCCTATAATATTTAGACTAATTTTTATTACTCTTTTCTTGCTCCCATCTCTTGGTGGAATTTTAACATACATTATTGCCTGGATTATAATTCCTGATAAACATTAGTTGATCTCTTCCAAAAGAAGATAAACCATACCTATTGTTCCATCAATAAAATTTCCAATCCTAATATTTTCATTTGGACTGTGTTGGTTATTATCCTTATTTACTGAAGGGTAGGTAAGAGCTGGAACATTTAAGGTGGTTACGAATGGTGAAATAGGTATAGAGCCTCCAGATGTTCTTTTTTTGATGGGGGTAATTTCAAATGCTTTACTTATAGCACTGGATGCCCAGAGACCTATTGGCGAATCAATTTCTGTTCTGAATGCTAAGTAGCTAATTTTAGAATCAAACCTTATGATGTTAGATTTTGTTAATCTCTCCTCATGGGTTGGATCCCTATTTTCAATCACATAAGCCCCTTCACTTATAATATGATCTTTAATTAACTTTAAAAGTCTATCAGGATTTGATTCTTTTACTAGTCTTACATCTATTTCAGCTATTGCAATGTCAGGAACAATAGTCCTTGCTTCTTTTTTTACCCACCCAGATTGTAAGCCTCTTATGTTTAGAGAAGGGTATTGAATAGCTTCCTGATAATTTTTGCCAACTTTATCAGGTGTTGAAATCTGTAATTCATTTTTTATTTTTTCTTCATCATCTGGAACAGCATCTAGAACTGATTTTATTTTTTCATCTAATGTTATTCCATCATAAAAGCCTGGTATAATTACTTTACCATTGTAATCTTTCATAGAAGAAAGTATCTTCGAAAGATTCATTGCTGGATTAGGAGCATAATTTCCAAAGTGCCCACTATGTTGAGGTTTTATAGGTCCATATGATGTTAGGGTAACCCTGCTTATACCTCTAGCTCCAAAAGTGAGTGTAGGGATATTACTTGGATGAGAAGGTCCATCAATTATTAATAGAAAATCTGATTCAAGCTTATCTTTGTACATTGAGACTGCACTGACAATTGTTGGAGAACCCATTTCTTCTTGAAAATCAATAATTAATTTAATATTGAATTTTGGTTTTTTATTTAATTTATCAAGTACTTTAAGTGCATTTACTAACATCATAGGTGGTCCTTTATCATCACTAGTAGACCTACCAAAAATTCTCCAGTCTTTGTCTGGATTTGAATAAATTTTATCTTTTTCAATTTTTTTCCATTCACCATTAACATTCTCCATAAGAGTTGGTAAAAAAGGATCTTCTTGATTCCATTTAGATGGATCAACAGGCTGACCATCCATATGAAAATATATAAGTACTGTTTTTAATTTCTTAGATATAAATTTATTGCCGATAAGAAGTGGGTGATTAGGCATATCTGGACTAGTGCTTCTAGCCTTAACCCTTTCAAGTTGAAAACCTAGGTTAATAAAGGTTTCTTCACACCATTGTATATTTCTTTCAATATTATAGGAATCATATCCATCATTAGGAATTGATAATAATTCAAAAAATTTGTCCCAATTATTTTGAATTATTTCATTGGTGCTTTCTATAATTTGGTTTCTGCTTTGAGATACTCCATCACTTATAGATAGAAAAAAAAACCAAATAAGAAATCTATTCATCTTTAATTTTTTTATTTCTTTTATAGATTTTCCCGGATGGTTTTATTTTAGTAGAGTTCTTTCTTCTTACAATTTGTGCAAGATGCCCTTTAGACTCATCTTTTTTTTTATTTGTCATCTATAGAGCTAATTTCTCTTTGACATATTTATTTAGGATTGGCTCCCCATCAACAAAAGATTGAATCACTAGAGTGTCTCCATTAATATAGAATGATTGTTCTATACTACCTCCATTTTTTAATTCTAATTGTATAAAGTTTTCTTTTGTAGTGAAATCATACCTATATGTTTCTTTATTTTTAACTTCTAAAAGTTTTCCATCTGATTTGAAGTTTAGATATTGGACAGAATTGTTGTCTGTAGACTTCCATATCCCAAAAAGTTTGTCATTTAATGTTAAACTTGACACTAAAAGTAATATTGTAATAATTTTCATCTTTAATATAATTTTCTTCTATAAATATAGTGTATATCAAATATCAAGTAATTAAAAATCCATATTTCTTTTTTTTTGTATATTTAAGGTTCAATTGACCAAAAAACGTTTAAAGTTGTTTGGGAAGTGATTTTTGTTTAATTAAATATTAAAATTTAAAATTATGAGTAAGCATACAAATAAAGTGCATGGTAAATTGAATTTCTTAATGATAGCTGTTGTTGTTGTTTTAGGCGCAGTTTCTTATTTAATGGTACAATCTGGATTAATTGATCCTTCACAAGGAACAAGTTCTGGGATTAAAGGTGTAAAAAAAGCCGATAAGTACGTAAGTAAGAACGATGTCGTCGTAGAGCTAGACGGTGAAGAAATTCAAGATGTTTTGAACAATCCAGATTTTCAGAATATGATCACATCTGGTGAGTTTTCAAAATTAGCTTCTGATCCTGATTTTGTTAAAGTTTTAGATAACAAAGATGGAATTGGAATATTAGGTGATATATATAGAAGCCTAGAATTTAATAATGGTGGTAAAATAGATAAGGGAGGAAATTTAGATGATGATGCTATTCAATCCAGAGGTAATATGAGTGGTAATAGAGGAACAATGAGTTCTAATCGTTCATTAAACCAAGCTAATTCTGAGGAGACATATATAACAGGGCAGAGAGGAAATCCTGCTAATAATGATTCTGGAATTGCTGGAGAAGGTGGTACAGTACTAGTTGGATCTATTAATCCTGCAACCTTTAATAAAATTTCTGATTTTCAGAAATTTATGAAGGGTGCTGAGTTCCAGAAATTTATGAAGAATGATCAATTTCAGAAATTCATGAAGAATGGTGCAGATTTTCAGAAATTTCAAAAAGATGCAGCTTTTCAAAAGTTTATGAAGGGCGCTGACTTCCAGAAATTTATGAAAGGTGTTGATTTCCAGAAATTCATGAAAGATGCAACACTTCAAAAATTTATGAAGGGTGCTGATTTACAGAAATTCATGAAAGGTGCTGATTTTGAAAAATTTGCAAAGAGTTCATCTTTCCAAAAATTTGCTAAAAATCAAGACTTTGCTAAATTCATGATGAGAGGTGATTTTCAAAAATTTATGAAAAGTTCGGCTTATGCTAAATTTGCAAAAGGTCAAACATTTGAGAAGTTTATGAAAGGTGCTGATTTTCAGAAGTTCATGAAGGGTGCTAAATTTCAGAAGAACATGTAATTTAATTCTGAAGTAAGTTGTAAAGGAGAAAATATTTTATTTTCTCCTTTTTTTTTGGTTAAAAACGATATAAATTCTAATTATGAAAAATATACTGATATTAGCTATTCTACTTATACTACCTTTTAAAAAATCCTTTTCTCAACTTAATAACATTGAAACTGAAGATTTTAATGTTGTTAGCTTTGGAATAGGAACTAAATATGTTCTTAATCATTCTGTGAGATGTGCACATAATGCTCTTAATTTTCATAGAGAATTATTTGACTATGAACCAAGAGAAAAAATTTCAGTTTTTATCCAAGATTTTGGTGATTATGGAAATGGTGGTGCTACATCAATTCCTGTAAATTTTGTTTCAACATGTATTTCTCCTATGAACTATGCTTTTGAATCAAGTGTTGCAGGAGAAAGAGTATTTGCTATTATGAATCACGAACTTGTTCATATTACTGCATTAGATAATGCATCTAGTACAGATGTGTTTTATCAAAAATTTTTTGGTGGTAAAGTACTTAATACTAGTGATCACCCTATCTCTATGTTTTATAGTTATTTGACTAGTCCAAGATATTATTCTCCAAGATGGCTTCATGAGGGCATTGCTGTTTTTGTCGAGACATGGATGGCCGGTGGAGTAGGTAACGCATTAGGTAATTATGATGAGATGTTCTTTAGGACTAGAGTACTAGAAAATTCCAGAATATATTCAGCTCAAGGTTTAGAGTCTGAAGGTACTACCGCAGACTTTATGTCGAAAGCTAATTCATATTATTATGGAACAAGGTTTATGAGTTATCTCGCTCATGAATTCAATCCTGAAAAACTTATAGAATGGATTAAAAGAAAAGACGGAAGTAAAAGAGGTTTTGCTGCAAATTTTAAACATGTATTTGATCTTAATATTTCAAAAGCTTGGGATAATTGGATACTATTTGAAAAAGAATTCCAGAATCAAAATATTGAAAGTCTAAGGGAAAGTAAAATAACTGATGACACAAGAATATCTGAGAGAATTCTTGGGGGTGTATCTCATGCGTTCTTTGATAAAAGAAGAGATAAAATATATGTAGCTGTAAATTATCCTGGAAAAGTTCCTCATCTAGCGTCTTTAGATATAACTTCTGGTAAAATAAAGAGATTAACCGATATTAAGGGTCCTGCATTATTTAATGTCACTTCTTTAGCATATGATGAAAAGAATGATTTTTTATTTTATACCACTGATAATAGCGCGAATAGGGATTTATACTCTTATAATTTAAGAAATGGACAAAACGCATTATTGCAAAAAAACTTTAGATCAGGAGATTTAGCATTTAATAAAAAAGACCAATCCCTGTGGGCAGTAATGCATATGAATGGAATAAATACAGTAATAAGAATTCCAAAATTTAATTCTGAAAATCCAAATCAATATTATTCTGAGTGGGAACAGAAATATACCTTACCATATGGCCATGATATTTTTGATTTAGATATATCACCTGATGGAACTAGACTCAGTGCAGCAGTTGCAGATTATTTTGGTAATCAATACCTCAATATTTATGATTTATCTTCTATAGATAATCTTAATAAGGAAGATATAAAATTTGATGAGGTTTTTAATTTTGAGGTGGCATCACCACAAACTTTTAAGTTTACTGATGATGGTAAGTTTTTAATTGGTTCTTCATTCTATTCAGGAGTGAGTAATATTTTTAGAGTTAATGTAGAAACTCTTGAAATAGAGGTTATGTCAAATGCTATAACAGGTTATTTTAGGCCAATTCAAATTGATGCTGATAGAATGTTCTGTTTTAGATATACTAGTGATGGTTTTGCTCCTGTCATGATACCTAATGCTCCAGTTGATAATGTTTCATCAATTGAATTTTTAGGAAATAAAACAGTTCAAAAACATCCTGTGCTTAAAAGTTGGAAAACAGAGATTCCTACAGAGAGTACATTTGAAGGTAATGAAATCAATTCTAATGAGGGTTATTATGAATCTGGTAAACAAATGTCATTAAATTATGCATATCCTATAGTTGTTGGATATAAAAAAAATGTGGGAGTTGGTTATAGGTTTAATTTTAAGGATCCTTTTGGATTTAGAGAGATCGATTTTTCAATTTCTTATACTCCAAAGGAATGGAAAAATGGTTTAATTGAAGGTGATGGAAATTTAGAGAAAGATGAACAAATTCATTCTTCTATAAATTACTCTGCTGTTAGGTTAGGGGGGTTCATGTCTGGAAATTACAATATTTTTGCAGCATATAATAGGGCAAACTTTTATGATTTATTTGGACCAACTCAAAGATCTAGAAAGGGAGTGAATTTTGGGTTTGATTACTCAAATTCAATAGTGTATGATCCTCCAAGTATATTAGATGTAAACCTTGGTTTTACTGGATACTACGGCTTAGATCAATCTCCTGAATTCCAGCAGATTAACTTTAACCCAGATGAGTTTAATACTAATTTATTTTATGATGTTCAGGCTTCATTGTCTTTCTCCCATCTTAAGAGGTCAGTTGGAGCTGTTGAGGGTGAGAAGGGTATAAATACATCTCTAGCGGTTTCTTCATCTATTTCTGAGGGAAATTTTTATCCTAAAGCCTATGGAAATTTAGACTTAGGAATTCAGTTACCAATAAAGCATACATCATTGTGGTTTAGAAATTCTTTTGGAAATTCTTTTAGTGACAAAATTAATCCTTTTACAAGGTTTGGCTTTGCTTCTTTTGGAAACAATTACATTGACAGGTATTCATCTAAAATGTATAGGAATATATTTTCTTTTCCAGGAGTGAGTTTTGATTCAGATAGATTATTATTAGCTAAAAGCTTTTATAAGGCAATGGCTGAATTAGTCTTACCGCCTCTTAGATTTAGAAAATTTGGATTTTTTAATTTCTTTGTGACAAATATATCTCCTTCTATTTTTGCCAGTAAATTGTACTCAAATGATATTGTTTCGACACTTCCAAATAATCCAGAGATAAAAGAAAACTTTTCAAATATTGGAATTCAGTTTGACACAAAATTAGTCATGTTTTCACATTTGTCTGCAGTATTTTCAGTTGGTTGGGCTAGAGCCTATGATAACAATATGGATAATATGTCATATGATGAGTGGATGATATCACTTAAATTTTAGTTTAAATGAATAAATTAATAAAATCAAGTATTTACGGGGCATTAATCATTACCTTATTATATCTTGTTTTATTCTATCCTCTTATTCTAATTCATAAGTTTGATTGGTATGATTTATTGCTTGTCTCACTTTCAATATCTCCTGGAATTTTTATAATGATATTTATCTATAATCTTGATTCTGAAGATCAAGAGCCATTATGGTTACTCTCTTTATGTTTTATTTTTGGTGCAATTAATCTTCATTTAGATGTTGATATATTAGAATTTGTTTTTGGTTTTATAAACTTGAATAATATCTTTTTACAAGTAGGTGGAGAGGCATTGACAGTTGCAATTACTGAAGAAATGTTAAAATTTATTGTCGTTATTTTAATTATTTATCCAAACAAGGCATTTGACGAACCATTTGATGGTATAGTATATTCTGTATTTGTAGGTATGGGTTTTGCAACAGCTGAAAATCTTACATTTGTTCTTCAAGGAAATACTTCTGTAGCTTTATTTAGGATGCTTTCTGCTATTCCTGCACATTTTGTATTTGCAGTTATTATGGGCTATTATCTTGGCCTTGCTAAGTCTAAAAGGAAAAAGGAATCTTTATATATATCGTTATCAATTATTGTTCCGATAACCCTTCATTCAGTTTATGATTATTTTTTATATCTAGATTTTGTCCCAGGTTTGTGGGTGGGAGGTATATTAACCTTAATCTTATCTCTGTTTTTTGCAAAAAAGGCTATAATTGAACACCTTGAATCTTCTCCGTATAAAAAATAAATAGTATTCTTAGTTATTTCTATTATGTTAAATTTATTATTTTGGATAAAAAAATGATTATGAAAAACTTATTGCGATATCAATATTATTTAAACTTCCAAAACTTGACATTCTTTGGTTTATTAATTTTAGCTTATCAAAATTATGAAACCAGAAATGAATTAAATGATATTAATTCAAAATTAGAATATTCACTTTTTGAGTTAGATGAGATCAAGAAAGAGTCTGCTGAAGCTAATAAATATGCTAAATCAGCAAATACTATGACTTTTTCTATTATGTCTGAACTTAATAAGGATGATGATAAAGAGTAAATTAAATTTTTTAATATTTTTCTTTATTTTATTTCCTCAACAAAAGATTTTTTCTCAAACTATTTTTAGTTCAGAGTATAAATCACAGTCTGATGTTAATGTATATGTTGTTAATTATAAAAGTCAGGCAGATCTTTTAGTATTCAAAGTAGATTACAAGTCTCAAGCTAAAGGAAATGATGGTCTATGGTATTTTGTTGACTATGAATCTCAATCAGATAAAAATATATTTTTTGTTGATTATAAATCTCAGGCAGATATCAATATCTTTTTTGTAAAATATAAATCTCAAGCAGGATGGAAAAATAAAAATAAAAAGCATCTTCTTTACTAATCTTTAATTTCGTATTGAGCGTATATTCTTGCCTGTTTATAATTTTCACTTATGTCATCAAGTAATCTTATGTAGTCATTTCCATTTTGTTTTCCCTCTGATAACAATCCGTAAAATTCATTTGAGAAATAATATTTTTCATTGAATGTGTAACTTTTTACAATTGGTCTACCATAAATTTCACCTTCTCTGTAGTTGTATTCAGTATTTAATCTAAAATTATTATATACTCTTTCATTAAATTTAATTGAGAATAAATCTATTTGATAAGATGTGGCATAATTTCTATTATTTTGATGATTATAAATTTCTAATAATAATGATTTTAGTTCTTGATTTTCAATTAATTCAAAACTTCCTGTAGCTATTAATTGATTGAAAATTCCTTCTTGTGGGAAGAAAGATATACCAATATTATTTGCTATCATTTTTGTCATTATCTCTGATCTAGATAAAGTTTTATTTTCAGAATCAATATCCAAAAGAATTTCATTAAAATTCTTAACAGCTCCCATTACTACCTTATTTATATAATTAAGTTGATTTAAGTCTTCATCTATAGTGTTAATTAGGTCTGTGATTAATTTGTTTTTATCTAACCTTTTATTATTTAAATCTCTTTGGCCTTCTATATAAAAAGATAGAATGATACTAAACAGAATGACTAAGGATTCTACTCCATATGATTGTATTTTTTTTCCTTCAAATTTCATTTCAATGTGTTTATTTGGTTAAATATAATTTTTTTTTATAGCAACAAATAATACGGGTATAACAAAGACTAACCAATAAGCCCAGGTTAAAGTCCCATAACCATTTGCAATTAAATTTACCAATCCGAATTTTTCAGCAATAAAAATTGAGATTACTAAAAGTACAGTACTTATTATAAAACGATTTGATCTTGATAAATCCATATTTTTTTCAGTCTTTAGCCAATTAGAGACTCTTTCATTAAAACCATGAATTAATCCAACGCCTGTCTCTATAAAAGTTCCAAAAAGAATAAGTTGAAAAGATAACTTAAATGGTGTTGAACCAATTTTATCTAATATGAAATTAGTAGGAATTGTTTCTTCATTTATAGCAGGATAAAAACTAACTAAGCTATAATAAATCATAAATCCAGGAATAATAGCTATAATACCAGCTAAAATACCAGATGTAATAGCTTCTCTTCGTGTTTCAATATTGGTCAAACAAAATAAAATTGCTGCAACTGGACCAACATTGTATGCCGCATACATGATTCCATTTTTAAACCATGAGCCAGTCTCTTCAGGTAAAGAAAAATTATTGGTAATTTGATGTCCATAGATGGAGTTAATCCAAATTATTAATACAAGAAAAACTATATATAAAAAAATAGACCAGTAAGATAAAAATGCTTCAATTATTCTACTACCAAAAAAGGCTAATATTCCAACCATAAAAATCATAACTACTGTTCCTAATATTGTCGGAATACCTAAGACTTCCATGGTAAGATTTCCAGCAGCTGAACCTAGGACTGATATAACTAATATTAAGCCAATTAAATATGTAAATTCATATAAAATCCACCCTCTACCTAATATATTTATTAAAAAGGATCTATAATCATAAGATTTAAATTGGCGAGATAACTCAAACGTACAAGCTAAAACAATACACCAAATAACCATGGAAACAAGCATGCCGTAAATCCCATTTCGTGGACCCATTAATAGAAAAAACTCAACTATCTCTCTTCCTGTACCATAACCCCCTCCAATAACAAAAGATTGAAAAATAAAACCTGGAAGTAAATATTTTTTAAACCAGTTACTTCTAAGCATACATTATTCTTTAAACCCAGGTCCTTTTATAAATCTAGTTGGAGTTTCTCCAGTATGATTACCATTTTTTAAAACATGCATACCATTAACAATCACATGATTTACTCCCGTCAAATTTCATTCTATAAACTGAATGTTAAAGATATAAAATAATTTCTTGGTAACCCTGGGTAATAGTATCTAGGTTCCTTTCCCCCAAAACCTCTTGCGTTAATTACAATACCTGAAGCGTATTTTTTATCAAATAAATTATTGATACCTGATGATATATTCATATCAAAATTTTTGAAAGAAAAAAGTTTTGATATTTTAAAGTTAATTACTGAATAAGCATCAGAAAATAATTCATTAGAATCATTCATAGGTATTTTTCCAACATTTTGTAATGACATTTGAGCTAGATAATTTTTAAAATTAATTTTTACTTTTGAATTGGTTGTGTGAGTTGGTACCCCAGTTAATTTATTCTGTGAGTAGTCAATATCATTATTATTGAAGTCTTTAAAAACATACCAGTATTTAGAAAAATTATTTGATGATGTAATATTCAGATTTTGACTTCTAAGTAGTGGAAAGTTTATTGTTGCTTCTAAGCCAGGATGAGTTGTTTTACCAGCGTTTACTCCTGTAAAAGTATCGAAACTTGTCCTTTGTGCTACTAGTAAATTTTTAATATCCATATAGTAGAGATTAAGTTTATACGAAAGAGAATTATCATTTGTAGAACCTATAAGTCCTAGCTCATAATTCCACCCAGTTTCGGGTTTAATATCTGGGTTTACTGTCCCATTTTCATCGAGAGTCTCATCTATATTAGGGGAAGAAAAACCATGACTTATATTTCCGAATATTGAAATATTATCCAAATTATGATTGTAGGATAATCTTGGAGATATAATGGTTTTTGTATTATAACTTAAGGAACTTGATTCAGTCTCATCAATCCAGTCATAATTAATTTTATTAGATCCAATTCCAAAAGTCAAAAAAGAATTTTTGAATGATTTGTCAACCTGCAAAAAGAAATTGTAATTTTTTCTGTCTTGTGTTTGCTGGGATATTAGAGATTGATTGAATGTGAATAGATCTACGTGATCGGGGAATTCATCCCAAGTGCTGAATTTATAATTTTCGCCAGAATACTCAAGTCCGTAACTAAGGTCTAAGAAATTTAAAGAAAATTTTCCTATATGCCTAAATCCAAATGAATCACTAAACTCTCTCAAATGATTAAATGGCCTATCCTCTTCATTATTGAATGTCTTTAAAAAAAAAGTAGTGGTTGATGAGTATTTATCTTTTTTTGAATTAAATGTTAAACCAGTTAATGATCTATTGTAACCTTCTCCTCCTTCAACATTTTTCCACGAAAACGCAGCGCTTGATGGATTGTTTATAAAATTTTCTTGACTTAGTGAAGATGGTATCAGTGCATCTGCTGAATTTATAAAATAAATAAAGTCTACTACGTAATCATGATTTATCTCATAATTCACACTTGCGAATACTCTATTATTGTCATAAGTATTATTATCCCTGTAGCCATCGCTTTTTATTTTTTCATAGTTAAGGAGCAAGTTTAATCTATTGATCTTTTTAGATACAGAGATGCTATTCTGATAAGTATTAAAAGATTTAAAGATGGATTTTATCTTAACTGTTTTTTCAAAATTTTTAGAAGTTTTAAGTACAATATTACCCCCAAGACCAGAACCATAGATGCTTGAGTTTGGACCCTTATTTATCTCAATTTGATCTAATATCTCAATTCCAAAATCTTCAATTGTTGTTTCTCCAACACCATTTGAGAGAGGGATATTATTTAGATATGCTTTTATCTTATTTGTTGAATATGGAGATCTTGATCCCATACCTCTAATAGTAATTCTATTAGTATTATAACCTGCTGAATGAGAATAAACTCCATTAACTTGATTTAAAGAGTTTATCAAAAACTCACCTTCATTTTTTCTGAATTCAATATCATCTAATATTGATGTTGCTAATGAAACATTTTTTAATTTTTTTGAAAATAGATCTGTTTTCACTATTAATTCATCTAAAACTAGTCCTCTGTTTGTAAGTTTAATTTCACCAATTTCAGAATTTATTAAATTTAATTTTTTATAAAAATACCTGTAATCATTAATAATCAACTCAACTGGAAGTTCATTGTAGATGAAAGAAAATTTACCGTTTGCATCAGAGAAAAGAGTTTTTCCATTAATTGAAATTTCAACACTGTCAAGAGGATGAAGATATATTTTGTCAACTACCTTGCCAGTAATTAATTTTTGAGCAATTAAGGCTTGAGAAAAAAAAATAAAAAAAATAATTTTTGATATAAATCTCATTTAAAATATAAGTACAGAGTAATTAGAATAATTACTCCCATTATATACTTAAATGATTTAAAAAAGTTTAGAAGAAATTTATTTTCTGTCATATTAGCAAATGCTCCTAAGGAAAAATATATCATCCAAAGTAAAAATATTATTCCTATTAAATGAATAAACGTGAGATTCATGATTTTTTTTGATAAATTTAATAATCTTATGCGACACTTAATTTTATTTGCATTAATTATTTTACTATCATGTTCTTCTACAGAAAATAACACTTTTTCTGGTGATTGGAAATTAGTCAATTTGTTTAGAGATGATGAAGCTATCCCTACATTAGAGGGACCAACTATTATTTCATCTTTTAGATCTGATAATCTTGTTTTTTATTATAATGCTTTAATGTACTATAAAGTTAACGGCGATAGTCTTTTCCTCTATGATGAGCAAACAAATGAATTAGGTCGTGCTTTTAAGTATGAGTTTATGGATGATGGAATGTTATCTTTAAAGTTTAATAGAAAACTGAAATCAGATTCAGTAAAAATTATTAATATAACTTACGAATCAATATGGTCAAAAGTAGATTAATATATATTCTCTTTTTTTTAATAGTATCATGTCAAAATAAAGTGTTAGTCAGTGAGTTAGAGATAAAAGATACATTTACATATTATGATGGAAATAAATTCTCAGGTTTAGCTATAAAAAAAGATTCAGATGATAAAGTAAGAGCAGAGGAAAAATATAATGATGGAATAAAGTTTTATACAAAGCTTTTTTATAAAGAAGGTTCAATCCAAAGTGAGTGGGTTTATGGAAATAATAAGATTTCAGTTACAAGATTTTATAAAAGCGGTAGAGTAGAAAGTAAGGAAACTTTTGACAAAGAGCTTGTGAGAAACGGGACATCATACCTTTTTTATAAAAATGGAAACTTAAAAAGTGAATGGAATTTTAAAAATGGTCTTAGGGACGGTCTTCAGAAAAATTTTTTTGGTGACGGCACACTTTCAGATGAAACGGAATCTGTTAAAGGCGTTCAAAATGGGTTTATGAAAATATATGGAAGAGACGGTAAGCTTCTTAAAGAAGTGTACTTTAAGGACGGGTTACAAGTCAAAATTTAATTAGGTAGTAACTGTTAGAATATCATCTTCTTTTTGAGCCAAATATGAAGTTAAGTCACTATTAGCAGGACCACTAACAAGAGCCCCATCATTAGTAAAAATAGATGTGTGACACGTACAAGTGAAGTTATTATTTGAATACTTCCAACTAGTTCTGCAGTCTGCATGAGGACATTTATTAGAAAATGCTCTTATAACATCTTGACCAACATTAACAAGCAGCATTCCCCCCTCGCTAAATAAATACCAACCACCAGAAGATTTTAATACAGAGAAATTAGGATGATTAAGTTCTATGCTGTACACATTACCATTAAGAGTAAATCCATTTTCTGAAACATTATTATTATCTGGATCAATATTTTCTTCTTTTTCATCACATGCAATAAAAAAGGAAGTTCCTAAACTAGTAAATAGGGCAGTAGACCCTGCATTTTTAAGAAATTTTCTTCTGTCTTTCATAGTATCAATAAATTAATTTTTATTTTAGATACTTATAAGATACTGAAACTTAACAAACATTTGAGACCTATCAACAAAATATTTGTCATCTTTATTTAGAATTTGATTTCCACCAATATAGAATATCGTAAAGGGATTTGGAGTCCATTCAAATAATGGTTGTAAAAATATAGATTCTGAAAAATCATTATATTCAGTTGCTAGTCTTAACCCTAAAGATTTTGAAAATTGATATTTAGTATTAAATCTGTTAATAAACCCCTTATAATAAAATTCATTTATTTCAATCTTTTTCAATTTTGAAAAACTAAACAAGTTTGAGATAGAGAAATTATCATTTACTTGTACACTTAAAGTAGCTCTAAGATTAAATTCTTTTCCTAAACCTGGGTCTTCATCATTGAATGCTACATCTTTTCCAAAGCTTATATTAGATCTAAATGAGATTAATTCTATAGGACTAGTATTTAAACCTATTCTGGTTGAGCCATAATTTGAATATTTTTTATCTAAGTAATATGATACAAAATCGTAATCATGAGTAATTGAAAACTCAGTATTACCTTTAAATCCAGCACTTATTTTGCCATCTAAGCTAATAACATCTAATTTGTTGTTAAAATCATGTAACATATCATATTTAATAGAATATTCGAGATTTTGGATAAATCTTTTTTCATAAAATGATTTATAAGATTGATAATATGTCAGCCACTTTCTATCATTTTTTACAGCAAATCCCACATCAGCTCTATATTCAGGATCTATATATTTGTAACCAAGGTAGGTACGCCAATTTTCTGTATTCCTAGAAAGACCTATAAACAATCCATTACCATTAAACTTTTCTCCATCAAGTCTGACAGAATATTCATTAAAATAATCATCTGAATCAATCCAGTCATTTTTTGGTTCTTCATTATAATTTTTTAATAAATCAAATGTTAACCTTATACTATTAGTGATCTGAATAAGACCATCTAACCCAAATAAATTTCCATATCCTCCTCCATTGTAAGCTCTACTAGTTGAGATTAGACCAATTTTTGATCCATTTTTTAAAAGTCTTTGGTATCTTAATACATTAACAAATGATTTTTTGCCTTCACCAAAGTATGATCTGTCTCTGCCTGCAATAAGATAAGGTGAATTACTATCTATAGATGATAAATAAAATAACCTTGATTTCTTCCCTTGATTTAATAGTTTTAATGCGAATGCTGGATCATTAATTGATCTAGAATAAAATGGTTGCAGGTCTGGATTATTAAGTTTTAATATATCAGTTCCCTTATTAAAAAAAGGTCTTTTTTCAGGATAGCTTAATGAGAAAGCAGAATTAACATCAATTTGAGTGACATCAGCTTCTACTTGAGAAAAGTCAGGATTAATAGCAAGTTCTAATGATAAGCTTTTTGAAAGCTCAGTGTTTATGCTTACGCCGATATTACTATTTATTTTTTCATATTCAATATTATCTGTATTCTGATTATATGCTCCTTCAATACCACTTGATATATATGGAATCAAGTCAAGTTTTTTGTCAATTTTTATATTTTCAAAGAAAACTTCATCATCAAATTGACATGTAATACATGAGTTATCTCTATCTGATTTACTTGAAGAAATTTGGTAGTCATTATATTTTCTAAAAAAACTAAATTTCCATTTCTGATCTTTTCCATTAGGAAAAGGAAGAGATGAAAAAGGTATTTTCATTTCCACAATGTAACTGTTACCACTAATTGATCCAGCAGATTCGTATTCTAAGTCAAAAGACATATCATATCTAGATTCTTCTTGTAATGCGTTCATAACTCTTACATCAACTTGTGAACCGTATGCGTTAGATCCTATAAAAAGATTATTTCTACCGTCTCCGTATGTGTCAATATCAAATCCGACAATATCATCATTGAATATTCCGTTGTCATCTCTTTTTCTAATCGATGCCCTTACTGTTTCTTTAGTTTCAGCTTCAAATCTTAGATATACATGGTAGTCGGAATACAAAATATAACCATTAGTACTTACTATTGGCTTGATGTTATATCCAGGTTCGGTTTCATTATCAAGTTCGATTTTAATAGAGCCTTCCCATTCTACAGGATCAATTATACCATCAATCTTTATTTTATTTTCGGATATTTTTATAGGTGAGTGAACTTCTTGACCAAGAGCTGAAATTGTTATTAAAATAAGGAAAAAACCTGTAAAGAAGTTTCTCATTTATATAATTTGATACGAATATAGTTTTTATTATTCTTAATTTTAAAATGTAACGCAAACGTAACATAATTTTGATGAGAAGCAAAGGTTACATGTAAAAAATATTATATTTGTTATATGCCGACATACTATATAACAACTTTAAACATTGCGATACCTTTTTTTATTTCTCTTATCCTAATTGAAATTTTATTTTCAAAAATTTATAGAAAAGATTATGTGATGAGAAGCATGGACACTCTGTCTAGTTTATGTTCGGGTTTAACTAATATAATAAAAGATGTTCTTGGTTTAACTTTTATTATTATTTCCTATGGATATATGGTACAACATTTGGCTCTATTTAAAATGGAGTCTTCCGTAATGATTTATGTTATTGCATTTATTGGAATTGATTTTGCAGGGTATTGGGTCCATAGGGTTAACCATAGTATTAATTATTTTTGGAACCACCATATAATTCATCATAGCAGTGAAGAGTTTAATTTAGCTTGTGCTTTAAGGCAATCTATTTCTAATTTTTTCTCTATTTCTTTTATCTTCTTAATTCCTACAGCTATTTTAGGTGTACCACCCGAGGTTGTAGCACTTTTAGCTCCTCTTCATCTTTTTGCACAATATTGGTACCATACAAGGTTAATCGGAAAGCTGGGATTTCTAGAATATATAATTGTCACCCCATCACATCATAGGGTTCATCATGCTATAAATAAAGAATACTTAGATAAAAATTTATCTCAAGTTTTCATTATATGGGATAAACTTTTTGGAACTTTCCAAGAAGAACTTGAAAATGTTCCTCCTGTATATGGAGTCAAAAGGCCATTACGTTCATGGAATCCAATTGTAATTAATTTTTCACATTTATTTTCACTATTTAAGGATGCTTGGAGAACAGATAATTTCGTTGATAAATTCAGAATATGGTTCATGCCAACAGGATGGAGACCTCAAGATATTATTTCAAAATATCCACTTGAATCAATAGAGTCTCCTTATGAGTATAAAAAATATTATCCAAAACTATCAATGAAATTACAAATTTGGTCTTGGTTTCAATATTTTCTTGTCTTTTTTTTTATGATATATTTTATAAATCATTTGCACCTTTTTGACTTTACAGAGGGGACTTTATATGCTATTTTTCTATTTATTTCTATATATAGTCTAACTAGCCTTATGGATCTAGATTCAACAGCATGGATTGTTGAAATTCTAAAATCTTCGTTAGGCTTATTATATATATATATATATGGGGACTGGTTTTATGCAGCAGGTTATTTTAGTAATATAAATTCATTATTAATTATATATTTTATTTTGTCTTCGTTAGTTGTGATTTATTTTTCATTGAATGAGAGAAAAATAAGTTATAATCCTATTTAAAATTATTTTTCTTCCATATATGGATATCTATAGTTGGTAGGACTTTCAAACACTTCTTTTGTTGTTCTTGGTGATACCCATCTTACTAGATTTAGATAAGAACCAGCCTTATCATTAGTCCCAGATGCTCTACTTCCTCCAAATGGCTGTTGTCCAACAACTGCACCAGTTGGCTTATCATTTATATAAAAATTTCCAGCGGCATTTTCTAACTTTTTGCTTGCAAAATCAATTGCTTCCTTATTTTTTGAGAATATAGCTCCAGTAAGTGCATAGGGAGATGTTTCGTTAACTAAATCGATTGTTTCTTCATATTTATTAGCGTCATAAATATAAATTGTAACTACTGGCCCAAAAATTTCTTCGCACATAAGCTTGCTTTTTGGATCTGAAGATACAAATATGGTAGGTTCAATAAAATATCCTTTTGATTTATCATAGCTTCCTCCAACAACTAATTCATGTTTGTCACTCTTTTTTGCATGATCTATATAAGATGTAATATTATCAAATGCTTTTTCATCAATTACAGCGTTTACAAAATTTGAGAAGTCTTCTGGATCCCCCATTTTTATAGTTGGAATTTCATTGATTAAATTTTCTTTGATCTTAAGCCATAAATTATCAGGAATGTATACTCTTGATGGAGCACTGCATTTCTGACCTTGAAATTCAAACCCTCCTCTTATTATTGCTGTTGATACAGCTAAAAAATCAGCTGATTTATGTGCTATAATAAAATCTTTTCCTCCAGTTTCTCCTACAATACGAGGGTAAGATTTATAATTATTAATATTGTCACCAATCTCTTTCCAAAAGTGTTGAAAAACAGCAGTACTCCCTGTGAAATGGATACCACCAAAATCTGGATGTTTAAATATGACTTCACCAGCTGTTCTTCCACTAGTATGAACCAGATTGATTACACCAGCTGGAAGCCCAGCTTCTTTAAATGCTTTCATAATTATATCAGCAGAATAAATTTGTGTCCTTGATGCTTTCCAGACTACTGTATTTCCCATAAGTGCCACAGATGAACAAAGATTTCCAGCTATTGATGTAAAGTTAAAAGGACTAAGTGCAAAAATAAACCCTTCTAATGGTCTATATTCTAGAGAATTTTTCATTCCCTCTGTGGATAAAGGTTGTTCTTTATATATGTTGCTCATATAATGTGGATTGAATCTAAGAAAGTCGATTAATTCACAAGCTGCATCAATTTCTGCTTGGAATACATTTTTTGATTGCCCTAACATAGTTGATGCATTTATTTTTGCTCTATAAGGACCAGCAATTAACTCAGCAGCTTTTAAAAAAATATTTGCTCTTTTAACAGGACCCATATCATTCCATTTCTGTTTAGCACTCATTGCTGCATCGATGGCCAATTCTACATGAGATCCATCGCCTTGATTGTAATAGCCCAAAGTATGTTTATGGTTATGGGGGGGAGAAATTCTAATTTTATTTCCTGTTCTAATTTCTTTATCTCCAATGTACATTGGTATATCTACTTCATTAGATTTAAAATTGTTTAATTCTTTCTTTAATTCTATTTTTTCACTTGATCCAGGTCTGTATTCTTTGACTGGTTCATTTACAGGTATTGGTATTTCAAAATGTCCGTTATTCATAAGCTATAAAGTGGTTTATTTCCAAGTTTTTAATTCTATTTTATTTTTTGCTAATTCTCTATTAGAAAACATAGTGTCATAGGTATCTAAATCTTTTTTAAGTTGATCATCTTTATCTAAAAATTCAAATATCTGATCGATAATATCTAAAGCTTCTTCTCTAAGAGAATAGAAAATAAATTGATCTATATTTTTTGAATTTAATAGTCCAGAATTCTTTAGGTAATAAATATGTCTAGATGTTTTTGTTTGTGTGAAATTAAGAATCATCTCAAGGTCTGATATTGAGACCTCTTTTTTTTTTGATAAAATATTTAAAATTCTTATTCTAGACACATCTGAAAAAGACTTAAATATCGTTTTGCCATATTCAATATTAAATTTTTTTAATCTCATAGATGTTAAATATTGTTATTAGAGACTATTCTAAATAAAAAAAACATATTTATTAAGTAATTTAGCATGTTATTTAAAAAATAACATTGTAACATGGGACTTAATAAAACTTTAATCTTAAATTTTATATTTATCATTTTGATAATACCTGTTTTTGATTCCTTTTCTCAGGGGCAAAAGAAGATAATTCAGCTTTCTGGTGTTGTAGTCGGTCAAGATAGCATCTCTGGTGTTGGTGGTGTTCATATTTATGTGCCTAAAGCAGGAAGAGGTACAACTTCTAATCCTTATGGATATTTTGCTATGCCTGTATTAGCTAAAGATAGTATTATCGTAAGTGCAATTGGATATCAGAAACAAAGTTTTATAATGCCTGGAGATAAAGGTGTGTCTGTTACCCTTTTTATAGAGTTAAAACCTGATACAACTGTGTTGCCAGAACTTGAGATTTTTCCTTATCCGACAGAAGAACTCTTTAAAAAAGCTGTTTTAGCAGTTGAACTTCCTAATAGAAGAGATCTTGAGAATCTAGATAAATCTCTTGACAAGGATTTACTGAGGAGAATGTATAATAATGAACCAATGAGTGCTAATATGAATTATAAATACTTTATGGATCAACAGATGTTAGCAACATCTACTAAATATCAATTACCATCAAACCCTTTACTTAATCCTTTTGCCTGGGTGAAATTCATTAAGGCGATAAAAAGAGGTGATTTTAAAAGAAAAGATTAAATACAATTTGATTTTATCATACTATAGTTAATTATTTTATCATCAAGTTTAATTGCATTATACCAATCATTACAAGCTGACTCTTTATAACCCAAATCATATTTAATTGTACCTCTGTTAACATAATATTTGGCATTGTTTGGCTTTAGCTCAATAGCTTTATTTAAATTTTTTAAAGCTTCATAACTATTTCCTAATATAAAATTTGAGAACCCTTTTTCAAAGAAAACCATATCGTTCTTATCATTAATTTGGATAGCTGAATCATAATATATTATTGATGTTTCATTTTTATCTAAATATGAATAAGAATGTCCAACATAAAAGTAATAGTCAGAGCTCTTATCTTTTTTCTCAATTTTATTAAGAATTTCAATAGCTCTTAAGTATTTACCTTTATTATATTTTCTTATTCCTTTTTCCAAAAGGTCAATATTTATAATACTAGAAAGAAAAATAAATAAAGTAATCAATTTCATAGTAGCCCTGACAAGAATCGAACTTGTATCTAAAGTTTAGGAAACTTCTATTCTATCCATTGAACTACAGGGCCATCCAACAAAAATAAATTTCATTTATAAATAAACAATATAATTATTAGCTTTAAGTTTCATTGAAAAAATCATTGTATGGCAGAAGAATTTAAGAAAAGGAAGGACGAGATATATAAGCTAGTTTTAGAATTTGAGATGAAGATGAAGAATGATGTAGATATGTACTATGATTCTGAGTCTTATGAAAAAATAACTAAATGGTATATAGATAATCACAAGTTCAAACTAGGTCTTAAAGCTGTAAATTTTGCATTATCTCAACATCAATACTCATCTGATTTACTAATTCAAAAGGCTAATATTCTTATTGCTTTACAAAATTTTTCTGATGCTTTATTTTCTTTGGAGAGAGCTCATTCCCTAAATCCTACAGATGAAAATATTTTCATTTTAATAGGTCAGGTTAAAATAATCCTTGCTGAATATAAAGGTGCAATATCCATATTAAAAGAAGCTCTTCAATATTCTGAAAATAAAGATGAAATAAATTATCAAATTGGACTTGCGTATCAATCACAAAAAAAATTCAAAGAGGCATCAGAATACTTTAAGAATGCTATAGAAATAAATATAAATCATGAAAATGCATTATATGACTTAGCATATTGTCAAGAAATAAATGGTGAGCTTGAAAATAGTGTCCATTATTATAAAAAATTTATTGATGAGGATCCATACTCAGAATATGCCTGGTTTAACTTAGGAAATATTTATTTAAAATTGAAAAATTATAAAAGAGCTGTTGAGGCTTTTGAATTTGCAATAGCTATTGATGATGAATATTCAAGTGCTTATTCAAATTTGGCAGAATCATATATTCACTTAAAAAATTACCAATTATCAAAAAAATATTTTTATAAATCATTTGAACTAGATGGTCCTTCGCCTGAAATATATTCATCTTTAGGAAGAGCATATTATTATCTTGAAGATTTTACAACATCCATAAAATATTTTCAAAAATCAATTAAAATTGATCAATTCTATAAAGAATCATACTACTGGTTAGGTAAATCTTTAGTCTCATTTGATAAATGGTTTGAGGCCATTCATTATTTTAAGAAGGCATTTAAACTTGATAATGAAAATATCAACTACATTAAATCTTTAGCATTTGCTGAATTTAAAGTTGGCAATATGGTTTCTAGTGTTGAGCTATATAAAAAAGCTCTTGACATAGATCCATCTGATTCTAAAATTTCTTTAGATTTTTCACTAATATATTATGAAAGTGGGGATGTAGATAAAGCTATATCTATAATTGAAGATGCTATCGATGAAGTCCCTCATGAATCTTTGTTATACTATAGACTTGTTATATATCTTATGGATGCTGGAAAATATAAAGAATCTATTAATGTTTTAGAAAGTGCATTATCTTTGAATTTTGATAACCATGAGGTTCTTTTTGATTTTGTTCCAAATTTTGAAACTCAATCTGCTTTAGTAAGAGTCATTAATCAATATAGAAAGAATAATTTAAAATGAATTTTAATCTAAAAAGTATTCCTGATAGAACATCAAAACCAAGAGAAAATGGAATAACCATGGTGATTGATAAGGGTTCTAGTTTACAACAATGTAAAAATTTAATTGAATCCTCCTCAAAGTATATAGATTTTGTGAAATTTGGGTGGACCACATCAAATTTTGCAACTAACCTTAAAGAAAAATTAAAATTATTTAGTGATGCAAAAATCAATGTATATTTTGGTGGAACTCTTTTTGAGGCATTTGCCATAAGAGATCAAATTGATGACTACATTAAAATTTTAAAAGAATATAACCTGAAGTATGCAGAAGTATCTGATGGATCAATTTCAATTACTCATAAAAAAAAATGTGAATACATTGAAAAAATGGCTAATCATGTGACTGTTTTTTCAGAAATTGGTTCGAAAGACGAAAAAAAAATCATTCCACCATATAAATGGATTAGACAAATGAGAGCCGAGCTTAATGCTGGATCCTGGAAAGTAATAGGTGAAGCAAGAGAATCAGGAAATGTTGGATTATTTAGATCTTCGGGAGAGGTTAGGCAGGGATTAGTTGAAGAGATACTTACAGAAATTCCAACAGAGAAAATATTATGGGAAGCTCCTCTAAAATCTCAACAAGTTTGGTTTGTAAAGTTGCTTGGTCAAAATGTAAATCTTGGTAATATTTCTGGAAACGAGGTTATCTCTCTAGAAACAATTAGAGTCGGGTTAAGGGGTGATACTTTCAACCAATATCTTTAATATGATAATAAAAAACCACCTTATTCTTTTTTTGAAAGGTATGGCAATGGGTATTTCTGATTTAATTCCTGGAATTTCAGGAGGAACCATAGCATTGCTCTTAGGAATTTATGAAAAATTTATTCAGTCTCTTAAATCAATTAATTATTCTACATTAATTTATTTACTCAAATTAGATTTTAAAAAATTAAATGATCAACTGAATTTTAATTTCATTTTACCAGTATTTGTAGGAATTCTAATTTCTATCTTTCTTTTTTCTTCTTTGATATCTTATCTATTGATAAATCACAAAATTTTACTTTTTTCATTTTTTTTTGGATTAATTTTTTTTTCATCATTAAAGCTAATTGCTTCTTTAAACCCAAATTCATTATTTGATTTTTCATTAATATTTTCAGGATTAACTTTGGGTTTATCATTATTATTTATTGGGCAATTATCTCTATCTGATAGTATAATATCAGTATTTTTTTCTGGTTTTATTGCTATTTCTGCTATGCTTCTTCCAGGAATTTCTGGAAGTTACATATTACTTATTTTAGGAAAGTATCAATTTATGTTAGATTCAATATCTTCTTTATTGTGGACTAATATTTTGGTTTTTGCCTTTGGAGCTGTTTTTGGAATTTTATCATTCTCTAAAATTATTTTTTGGTTGTTAAATAAATATTATAAATCAACTATTTTATTTCTTTCAGGAATAATGCTGGGTGCATTAAATAAAGTATGGCCCTGGCAAAATAATAATGATTTAATTTTACCAATTCATAATATTTCTGATTTAACCTTACCAATTATAATTTTTATAATATCGGGTATAATATCACATTATCTTAATACGAAATGAGAAAATTTGGATTAATTGGATTTCCTTTAGAGCATTCATTTTCAAAATCATATTTTAAAAAAAAATTTATTAAACTTCAAATTGAAGATGTTAATTATGAAAATTATGAATTAGATAATATTAATCATTTACATAACTTAATAGAAAAAGAGCCAGATATAAATGGATTAAATGTAACGATTCCTCATAAAGAAAATGTTATTAAATTTTTACATGAAGTTGATGATGAGGTAAAAAAAATTGGATCTGTTAATGTTATTAAATTTCAAAATGGCAAGCTTAAGGGATTTAATACAGATCATTTAGGTTTTAAAGAAAGTTTACTTAAATGGATACCTAATAGAAACTTTTCAGCTTTAGTCTTAGGGTCTGGGGGAAGTTCTAACGCAATACAATATTGTCTAAATCAATTAGAAATCCCTTTTAAAATCGTATCTAGAAATTCAGGAGATTCTAAAATTACATATGACGAATTAAGACAAAACAGAGCTCTATCAGATTATAATTTAATAATAAATTCAACGCCTTTAGGTATGTATCCTAATATTCAAACTTTTCCTGATCTTGATTATGAGTTATTTACTAATAAACATTATGTATTTGATTTAGTATATAATCCTATAGAAACAAAACTTTTATCCATTTCAAAAAATAAAGGTGCAAATACAAAAAATGGATACGAAATGTTGGCTATCCAAGCAGACTTGTCTTGGGAAATATGGAATAATTAAAATATAATATTTTGAAATTTGATTTAAAATCGGAGTTTTCTCCAAAAGGAGATCAGCCAAGGGCCATCGCAGAATTGGTAAAGGGTATAAAAAATAATGAAAAAAGCCAAGTGCTATTAGGTGTAACTGGTTCTGGAAAAACTTTTACAATGGCCAATGTCATTAAAGAAATTAATAAACCAACATTAATTATATCTCATAATAAGACACTTGCAGCTCAGTTATATGGTGAGCTAAAATCTTTTTTTCCTAATAATTGTGTTGAGTATTTTATTTCATATTATGATTATTATCAACCAGAGGCATATATTCCGAGCTCAAATGTTTATATAGAAAAAGATCTGTCAATTAATGAGCAGATTGAAAAATTAAGATTGAGTGCTACATCCTCATTGCTATCAGGAAGGAATGATGTTATTGTAGTCGCCTCTGTATCATGTATTTATGGTATTGGTAACCCTGATGATTTTGGAAAAAATGTTCTTGAAATAAATGTAGGAGAAAATATTCTATTAAAAGAGTTATTATTTTCTTTAGTAGACATACTTTATGAAAGATCACATGAATCTGATTTTAAAAGAGGAACATTTAGACTAAAAGGTGATACATTAGATGTTTATTTAGCATATGCTGATTATATTTTAAGAATTATTTTTTGGGGAGATGAAGTAGAATCTATTCAAAAGGTAGATCCTTCTTCAGGAAGGTCAATTTCTTCTGAAGATTCAATCAAAATATATCCAGCAAATTTGTTTATTACTTCAAAAGAGGTTATAGATAAAGCCTTGAATGAAATTGAAGGTGATTTAGAAAAACAGATTCACTTCTTTGAGAAAGAAAGAAAGTTTAATGAGGCAAAAAGAATAAAAGAAAGGACGGAGTTTGATGTTGAAATGATAAATGAAATAGGGTATTGTTCAGGTGTTGAAAATTATTCAAGATATTTTGATAGACGTAAACCAGGAAAGAGACCATTCTGCTTAATTGACTATTTTCCTGATGATTTCATGATGTTTATTGATGAAAGTCATGTCACTATTCCTCAGATAAGAGCTATGTGGGGAGGTGATAGGTCTAGAAAAATGAACCTTGTAGATTATGGATTCAGACTTCCATCAGCCCTAGATAATAGGCCTCTAAATTTTGAAGAGTTTGAGTCATTAATTAATAAAGTAGTATTTGTTGGAGCTACACCTTCTGACTATGAATTAACTTCTTCAGGTGGGTCAATTGTTGAGCAAATAATTAGACCTACAGGGTTACTTGATCCTATTATTGAGGTAAGAAAAACAGAAAATCAAATTGATGATATCATTAATGAAATATTTAAAAGAGTTGAAAACTCAGAAAGAGTTTTAATAACTACTCTTACTAAAAGAATGTCTGAAGAACTTAATAAATATCTTAATAATAATGGAATCAAGGCTAGATATATGCACTCTGAGATAGAAACACTGGAAAGAGTTAATATTCTAAGAGAGCTGAGATTAGGTACTTTTGATGTATTAGTTGGTGTTAATTTGTTGAGAGAAGGGCTTGACCTACCTGAGGTTTCTTTGGTTATTATATTAGATGCTGATAAAGAAGGTTTCTTAAGAAATGAAAAGTCTTTAATTCAGACTGTAGGTAGAGCTGCAAGAAATGTAAAAGGTTTAGTTATAATGTATGCTGATAAAATAACTAAATCCATGAGGTCAACAATGGATGAAACTAATAGAAGAAGAAAGATACAGGACTCCTATAATTTAAAGCATGGCATTAAACCTAAGACTATTATTAAATCAAAAGAAAAGATACTAGAACAAACAACAGTTGCTCATGAAAAAGATTCAAATAAGAAGTTTGTCTCTGAACTTCAAATTGATCCTGTTATAAGAGATATGAAAACTTCAGAAATTGAAAAAATTATCAAAAAAAATAAAATTGAAATGGAAAGAGCAGCAGAAAATCTTGATTTTTATGAAGCTGCTAGATTAAGGGATGAAAATGTAGAATTAAAAAAAATTATTTCTCAAAAGTCAGATTCTAGGTAATTCCCATCCATTGTTATAGGTTGGAATTATTAAATTATTTGCTGAAGAATTATCGAAATTATTTTCTTTTTCGTTCCATCTGATTTTAGAATTATTTCTAAAAGCAACATTACCCATATGAGCAACTTTAGAAACTTGACTTCCACTTTCAATTCCACAATTTAAAATTGATGGGTCATTTTTTTTAATGCTTTCAATGAAATTCTCTGTGTGTAAATCAAGAGCATTACCATATTTTTTACCTACATCATTCCAATTAAAGGTAGTTCTTGGAACTTCTTCAATAAATAAGTCTCCTCCATTCCTGTGATCTTTTTCTGGAATAACATGCCATCCAGTTCTATTTACGACTAAAGTCCCTTTATTTCCGATAAAAGCAATTCCTTCAGAAAGACCATAATTTCCAGAGTCAATACCATTTGCATGTTCCCATAGCATGGTAAAGTCTTTGAATTCATAAATTGTTTGAAGAGAATCCGGAGTCTCTGTATCTTGATTTGGATAAGCAAATTTTCCGCCTGATGCAGAAATTGATATAGGGTTCTTTGCTTTCATTCCCCATAATGCGATATCAATCTCATGAACTCCCCAGTCAGTCATTAGTCCACCAGCATAATCCCAATACCATCTGAAATTAAAATGAAATCTATTTTTATTAAATTTCCTTAATGGTGCTGGTCCCAACCACATTTTATAGTCAACACCTTTAGGTGTATCTGAATCTTTAATATCATCTACCCATCCATACCAGCCTTGATAAGCCCATACTTTTACTAATCTAATATTTCCTAATTTGCCAGACCATAAATAATTCATGGCTTCTTTATATTGTCCACCACTTCTTTGCCACTGTCCAACTTGAACACATTTTTTTGCTTCTAATGAAGCTTTTAACATTATATCAGCTTCTTCGATAGAGTTTGAAATAGGTTTTTCACAGTAGACATGTTTATCTGCACTAAGGGCATCAACAAGGTTCAGACAGTGCCAGTGATCAGGAGTACCAATAACAACTGCATCTATATCTTTATTTTCTAATAATTTTCTATAGTCTTTATAAATTTTTGGGTTTTTACCAGTAATGTCTTTTACATTTTTAGATCTTTCATTGAGAACATTCTCATCTACATCACATAAGGCAATACAATCAGTTTCACTATTTTTTAAAATTGACCTCATATCACTCCAACCCATACCTTTACATCCAATTACACCGAAGTTTATTTTATCATTTGCCGATATCTTTTTTCTTTTACTTGCAATTAATTCTAATGGAATTCCTGAAATAAAAGTACTTGCTAGACCAATTTTAGATGCATTTTGAACAAATTTCCTTCTGCTGTTCATTTAATTCTTTTATTAACTGTTTCCCAATTTATCAAATTATAGAATGCATCAATATATTCTACTCTCTTATTTTGATAATTTAAATAGTAGGCGTGTTCCCATACATCAATTCCAAGTAGTGGGTTGCTTTCATTGTTACATATTCCTGGCATTAAGGGATTATCTTGATTTGCCGTAGAACATATTTCTAAATGATCATGGATTTGACATAACCATGCCCAACCTGAACCAAATCTTGTCATGGCTGCATTTTTGAATTTTTCTTTAAAATTATCATAACTGCCAAAACTTGAATCTATAAGTTCTTTTACTTTACCATTTGGATTCCCTCCTCCATTTGGAGATAATATGTTCCAGAACAATGAATGATTATAATGACCACCACCATTATTTCTTAATGCAATATTTTCAGAATGATTCCTGCAAATATCTTCTATAGATAAATTAGACGTATTTGTGTTTTCTAATGTATTATTTAAGTTTGTTAAATAAAGATTATGATGTCTTTTATGATGAATCTCCATTGTTGTGGTATCTATAAAAGGTTCAAGTGCATCGTATGAATAAGGTAACTTAGGTAATGAAAAAGCCATATTTATTAAAATTTATTGTGTTTAAAAAATTAATTTAATTTAAATATTTTAGTTTATATATTGCAAGGTTAACTTCTTAATTTAAAGAAAAAAGATTCTAATAATTTTTTTGATTCGTCCTCAAAGACATTTGACTCAATAAGTAATTTCTTATTAATTTTTTCCTTTGACTTTCTAATATATCCCTTTTCCTTATCATCAAGAGCATAAATTACTTTTGATAATTTTGATAAATATATAGCACCACTGCACATCATACATGGTTCTAAAGTTATATATAGCTCACAATCATTAAGGTATTTACTTCCAATTTTATTTTGAGCAGATGTAATTGCTATCATTTCAGCATGGGCTGTGGAATCATTTAATTTTTGACATTGATTATGGCCTTTACTTATTATGGTATTTTCATGAACTATTACTGCGCCTATAGGAATTTCTTCTTCATTGTAAGCTATTTTAGCTTCTCTTAAAGCCATTTTCATAAAATATTCCTGTTTATTTTTTAACAAATTCATAACTTATGTAAGAATATAAAAAATATTCATTCATTCTTTATAATTCTATTAATTTTGTTCAAATTAAAATGATGTTAAGAACTCATAATTGTGGTGAATTAGGTATAAAAGATGTAAAGTCTAATGTTACTCTTTGTGGATGGGCACAAAAAATTAGAGATAAAGGTAAAATTATCTGGATTGATTTAAGAGATAGATATGGAATAACTCAATTAATGTTTGAAGAAGATTCTTCAGATAAAAATACTTTTGATATAGCAAAAAAATGTGGAAGAGAGTATGTTATAAAGGTATCTGGAGAAGTTAGTGAAAGAATATCTAAGAATCCTAATATTTCAACTGGAGATATAGAAATTAAGGTTTCAGAAATGGAATATCTAAATGTCTCTGAAGTTCCACCTTTTACTATTGAAGATGAAACAGATGGAGGAGAAGATCTTAGGATGAAATACAGATATTTAGATTTAAGAAGGTCACCACTACAAAAAAATATTTTTTTAAGACATAAATTAATGTCTGAGACAAGAAACTATCTTAATTCACAAGAATTTATTGAAATTGAAACACCAGTTTTAATTAAGTCTACACCTGAAGGAGCTAGAGATTTTATTGTACCTTCTCGCATGAATCAAGGTGAGTATTATGCATTACCTCAATCCCCTCAAACATTCAAACAACTTTTGATGGTCTCAGGTTATGATAAATACTATCAATTAGTAAAATGTTTTAGAGATGAAGACTTAAGAGCAGATAGGCAACCAGAATTTACTCAAATTGATTGTGAAATGTCTTTTGTAACTAGAGAAGACGTTTTAAAATCTTTTGGAAAATTAATAAATCATTTGTTTAATGAAGTTTTGAAAACTGATATTGGAGAGATACCTATAATGCAATATGATGAAGCAATAAATTCTTATGGCTCTGATAAGCCAGATTTAAGGTTTGGAATGAGGTTTAGGGATATATCATCTATTGTTCAAGGTAATGGGTTTAAAGTTTTTGATGATTCTGAAGTTATACTTTCAATTAAAGTTAAAGGGGCTTCTAGCTATTCCAGAAAAGAGTTAGATGAATTAACTAATTTCGTTAAAAAACCTCAAATTGGATCTAAGGGATTAGTTTATATTAAGTGTAATGAGGATGGTTCTTTCAAATCCTCAGTTGATAAATTTTATACTCAAGAGATATTGAATGACATTGCAAATGTAAATAATGCTAAGAAAAATGACCTCATATTAATTTTAGCTGGCGAGAAAAGTCAAACTTTCTCTGCAATGTCGTCTTTAAGAATATTGATGGGAGATAGACTGGGTCTTAGAGATCCAAATAATTTTAAGCCGATTTGGATTGTAGATTTTCCAATGTTTTCTTATGATAAAGAATCTAATGATTACCACGCTATGCATCATCCTTTTACTTCCCCAATTTCAAGTGACACAAAACTTTTAGATAGTGAACCTATTAAAGCTAAAGCAAACGCTTATGATTTAGTTATTAATGGTGTGGAAATAGGAGGGGGTTCAATTAGAATCCACCAGAGAATTTTACAAGAAAAGGTTTTTAAAATTTTAGGTTTTTCTTCTAAAGAAGCAAATGATCAATTTGGATTTTTATTAAATGCTTTTAGATATGGTACTCCTCCTCATGGAGGTATAGCATTTGGATTTGATAGATTATGTGCTTTATTTGCTGGTAAAGAATCAATTAGAGATTTTATAGCATTTCCAAAAAATACTTCAGGAAGAGATACTATGATAGATTCACCTTCTGCTATTGATGAAGATCAATTAAAAGAATTAGGATTATAACTCAATCTTTTCTTCTAATATTTTCAAACAGTAAATTTTCCCACCCAGGATTTTCTTCTTTTTCTTTGTCAACTATTTTTTTAACATCAGATAATAGTTCTTTAGTATTATATATTATTCCATCTTTAATCGTATGATTTATTCCCCCAACTCTTATAACTTCATTATTCTCTAACTTAATATCTCCTGTTGCATACAAATATTTTAGATTTTTTAAAGGATTATCATTCATTATAATTAAGTCTGCAAATTTACCAACCTCAATAGTTCCTATCTTTTTTTCCATACCTATAGCTTCAGCAGCATGTAGAGTAGCTGCTTTAATAACTTCCATTGGGTGAAAACCTGACTCTCTTAATAACTCTAGTTCCTGAACATATCCAAACCCATATAAGTTATACATATAACCAGAATCTGCTCCTGCAGTAACTCTTCCACCTCTATTTTTATATTCATTAATAAAAGTCATCCAAAGCTTATAATTTTCTTTCCATTCTGTCTCAAGTTCTGATCCCCAGTCATAATACGCTGCAGCATGAGAATCTCTGGCTGGAAGAAAAAATTTGAGAAGTTTAGGCCTAGTATAATCTTTATGCCATGGAAGACTACTAGCTCTCTGAACATCTCTGAAAACACTATATGGAACAAATGTTACATCTATGGTGAAGTCTAACGAAATTAACTCATTCATCACATCGTTCCATTTTTTTGAATATGGTTCAGCTGCTTGTTTCCAAAGTTTTCCTGCTTCTTCAAATCTATGACCTTCATTCATATAATTATATTCTAGGGGATAATTTTGAACAGTTTTATTTTCAAAAAGCGCTTCAGGTAAGCCATACCAATGTTCCATGGTAGTTAACCCATTTCTTGCGGTTTCTAGAACATTCATTTCAGAAACATCCATTTGTGCATGATGACAAGCAGACCTTAGACCTAATCTTTTATTTTCTTGAAGAGCAGCTTTAAATATATCGGGTCTTAATCCAAAAAATTTAATACCGTCAGCACCATTATCTGCATTTTTTCTCACCCAATTAACTGCTTCTTCTGGAGTGTTTATCCCATTAGATGCACCTTGTCCAAATCCAGTATAAGCTAAAATCCTTGGAGCAGTTATTTTATTTTTTTTACTTTCTTCCTTTTGATGAAGAACCCAGTCAAGACCTTGTCCACATGATGGGTCTCTTATAGTTGTAATTCCGTGAGCCATCCATAATTTATAAACATATTCAGCTGTTCCAGATCTCTGAGAAGAGATGTGTCCGTGCATGTCAATAAATCCTGGTAGTACATATTTTCCGTGAGCATCAATCTCCATTGAGCCAGGTTTAGCAATTGGTCTTCTTTTTTCATTGATTTCTAATCCGGGATAACCAACATTTCTTACACTTGTAATTATATTTTTTTCTATTACTATATCAACAGGACCTGTTGGTGGTGCACCATTACCATTTATTAGAGTAGCTCCTCTAATAATAAGTTGATTGAAAGGTCCTTCTCCTCTATACCTTTCGGGTGCTTTCTCTATTTGAGATAAAGAGATAAAATTAGATAGTAATAAAATAATTAGTAATAAGTTTTTCATTGTATTAGGTTAAAAATGAAACTAAATTTGATTTAATTTAAAATTTAATACTGAAAATAAAAAATTATGGCTCTTACATACTCTAAAATGCTTGATTTAGAAACGGAATTACCAAGGTTTGAACTACCTAATGTAATGAATGACTCAATATATTCAACTTTAAATTTAAAAGACTCAAGTACGGTAGTTATGATAATATGTAATCATTGTCCTTACGTGATTCATTATCATGATGAAATAAAAAGAATCATTAACAGCTACTCAAATAAAAATATAAGATTTATTGCAATTAGTTCAAATGATATAATTAATTATCCTGATGATTCACCAGATAAAATGAAAAAACTTTTTAATGACTTAGGAATATCAATTCCATACCTCTATGATGAAAATCAAGATGTAGCAAAAATGTTTAAAGCTGAATGTACTCCAGAATTTTATTTATTTAATAATAAAAATAAGTTAGTATATAGAGGTAGATTAGACTCATCATCCCCTGGAAAAAACCAAGAAATTACAGGAAAAGATTTAAGAGATTCAATAGAAGCATGTTTAAATAATAAGAAAATAGATCAAAAACAATTTCCTAGTATGGGGTGCAATATAAAATGGAAATGAAAATATTAAAATTATCAAAGGATTTAGATAAAAATATCTATAATTGCTTTCTATTTTAAAATAAAGCAGGTTTATGGAAGGAAATATTATAAAATTTGAAAACGGAAAATTGGATGTTCCTAATGATCCAATACTTCCTTTTATTGAGGGAGATGGGATAGGAGTAGATATTTGGCCAGCAAGTAAATTAGTTTTAGACTCAGCTGTTGAAAAGGCATACTCAGGTAGTAAGAAAATTATATGGAAAGAGGTTCTTGCTGGTGAAAAAGCATATAACTCAACCGGAGAGTGGTTACCTCAGGAAACATTAGATGTGTTTCAGGAATATTTAGTTGGGATTAAAGGCCCTCTCACAACTCCTGTAGGTGGAGGAATAACATCACTTAATGTAGCCCTTAGACAAAAACTTGATTTATTTGCATGTGTTAGGCCTGTTAGGTGGTTTAACGGCACACCTTCTCCAGTTAAAGACCCATCAACAACCGACATGGTTATTTTTAGAGAAAATACTGAAGACATATATGCTGGTATAGAGTTTGAAAATGGTTCTAAAGAAAATATTAAGGTAAAAGATATTTTGAAAGATAATTTCAAAAACAGATATGATAAAATCAGATTTCCTGATTCAGTTGGGATAGGTATAAAGCCTATATCTGTTGAAGGCACCTATAGATTGGTTAGATCTGCTATAAATTATGCTATTAAACAAAATAGAAGCTCTGTAACTTTAGTTCATAAGGGAAATATCATGAAATATACAGAAGGTGCATTTAGAGATTGGGGGTATAAGATTGCAAAAGAAGAGTTTGGAGCTGTAGATTACCAGGGGGGGCCATGGCAAGTAATTAAAAATGGTTCTGAAGAGATTATAATAAAAGATGTTATTGCTGATGCTTTTCTTCAGCAGATTTTATTAAGACCAAAAGAATATTCTGTTATTGCTACTATGAATTTAAATGGCGATTATATTTCTGATGCTCTTGCTGCAATTGTTGGCGGAATAGGAATAGCACCTGGGGCAAATATTAATTATCAAACTGGCCATGCTATTTTTGAAGCTACTCATGGTACTGCTCCAAAATATGCAGGACAAGATAAAGTAAATCCCGGTTCAGTTATTTTATCAGGAGCAATGATGTTAGAGCACTTAGGGTGGGATGAAGCAAAAGATCTTATTCATAAAGGGTTAACTAAATCAATAGAATCTGCTAAAGTCACATATGATTTTGAGAGATTAATGGATAATGCTAAATTACTTTCTTGTTCAGATTTTGCTAAAGAAATAGTAAAAAACATGTAATTTGTGTATAAATGTCAAACGAGAAAGTTTTTATTTTTGATACCACTCTAAGAGATGGTGAACAAGTTCCTGGTTGTCAACTTAATACAGAAGAGAAGGTTGAGATTGCCTTAGATTTAGAAAATTTAGGTGTTGATATTATTGAGGCTGGATTTCCAATATCCAGCCCTGGTGATTTTAATTCTGTCTCTGAAATTTCCAAAGCAGTAAAAAAACCAATTATTTGTGCATTATCAAGAGCTATAATATCAGATATTGATATGGTTAACCTTGCACTAAAGGATGCCAAAAGAAAAAGAATCCATACTGGTATTGGTTCTTCAGATATTCATATAAAACATAAGTTTAATTCCACTAGAGATAAAATTTTAGAACAAGCTATTGCAGCGGTGAGATATTCTAAAAGATATTTTGATGATGTAGAATTTTATCCTGAAGATGCAGGAAGAGCTGATCAGGATTTTTTATGTAAAATGGTTGAAGAAGTAATAAAAGCAGGCGCAACAGTCATCAATATAGCAGATACAACTGGATATAATCTCCCTGAAATGTATGGGAAGAAAATTAAATACCTTGTAAATAATGTTCCAAACATAGATAAAGCAATTTTGTCAGTACATTGTCATAATGATTTGGGTCTTGCTACTGCAAATTCTATTGCAGGTCTGCAAAATGGAGCCAGACAAGTTGAAGCTACAATAAATGGAATTGGTGAAAGAGCAGGAAATACATCTCTTGAAGAAGTAGTAATGGCATTAAAGGCTCATCCTCATTTGAATTTAGAAACAGGTATTAACTCTAAAAAAATTGTTCCTATTAGTAAAAAAGTAAGCAGGATGATGAATATGCCAATTCAAAGAAATAAAGCTATAGTTGGGGCTAATGCTTTTGCTCATTCTTCAGGAATTCATCAAGATGGTTTTTTAAAGAATAGAGAAAATTATGAAATTATCAATCCTGAAGATGTTGGATTAAAGACTTCATCAATTGATTTAACTGCTAGAAGTGGAAGAGCAGCTCTAAAACATAGATTAAAATTATTAGGCTTTAGTTTTTCTAATGTTGAATTAGAAACTATATATATAAAATTTATAGAATTAGCTGATAAGAAAAAATTATTACATGATGAGGATCTATATGATTTAATGAAAAAATATAATTGATGGGGAAAACTCTTTTTGAAAAAGTTTGGGATGAACATGTTGTAGATTCTATTGATAAAGGGCCAAGCATTTTATATATTGATAAACACTTAATTCATGAGGTTACTAGCCCTCAAGCATTTAATGGTTTAAATAATAGAAAAATAAAAGTATTTAGACCTGAAAAAACTGTTGCAACTGCCGATCATAATGTTCCAACATTAAATCAACATCTTCCAATTAAAGAAGAACTATCTAGAAATCAAGTAGATACCTTAACTAAAAACTGTAAAGAACATAATATAAATTTATACGGATTAGGCCACAAGTATCAGGGTATTGTTCATGTAATAGGACCAGAGTTAGGAATTACACAGCCTGGTATGACAATTGTCTGTGGAGATAGCCATACTTCAACTCATGGAGCATTTGGATCTATTGCATTTGGTATTGGAACAAGTGAAGTTGAAATGGTATTATCAACCCAATGCCTACTGCAATACAAACCAAAGACTATGCTTATAGAAATTGAAGGGGATCTTAGGGAAGGTGTTTATTCTAAAGATATTATTCTCTATATAATTTCTAAAATCAGTGCTTCAGGTGGCACTGGTTACTTTGTTGAGTATGCTGGATCAGCAATTACATCTTTATCTATGGAGTCTAGAATGACAATATGTAATATGAGTATTGAGATGGGTGCAAGAGGAGGTATTATAGCACCTGATAAAAAAACTTTTGAATATTTAAAAAATAAGGAGTTTTCTCCAAAAGGAAATGATTTTTATAAGGCTATAAATAAATGGAAAAATCTAAAAACAGATGTAGATGCTAAATATGATAAAGTAATAAAATTTAATGCTGAGGAAATTGAACCAATGATAACTTACGGAACAAATCCAGGAATGGGGATTAAGATTAATGAAACAATACCTTCATCAGCTATTAATAATTCAGATGAGTCATTTAAAAAGTCACTTGAGTACATGGGTCTTAACTCTGGAGAGAAGCTTCTTAATAAAAAGATAGATTATGTATTTATTGGAAGTTGTACTAACTCTAGAATAGAAGATTTAAGAGTTGCTGCTAATATAATAAAAGGTAAAAAAATTGCTGACAATGTCAATGCGTGGGTTATTCCTGGATCAAAGTCAGTAGAAAAAATTGCTATTAAAGAAGGCTTAAGCAAGATATTTGATGAGGCTGGTTTTGAATTTAGACAGCCTGGATGTTCTGCTTGTCTTGCTATGAATGAAGATAAAATACCTACTTCCAAATATTGTGTTTCTACTTCAAATAGAAATTTTGAAGGAAGACAGGGCCCCGGTTCTAGGACATTCTTAGCTAGTCCTGTTACTGCTGCTATTTCTGCTCTTAATGGATATGTTTCAGATATTAGAAAAGATAATTAATGGAAAAATTTAAGAAATTAAATTCAAAATTAACTCCTCTCAATATTGAAAATGTTGATACAGATCAAATAATTCCAGCTAGATTTTTAAAAGCAGTTACTAGAGAGGGTTTTGGTGATAATTTATTTAGAGACTGGAGGTATGATAATCATGATAATTTAATAGATGATTTTATTTTAAATAAAATAGATTTTAATTCTCAAATTTTATTAGCTGGAAGGAATTTTGGATGCGGATCTAGTAGAGAACATGCAGCATGGTCAATATATGATTATGGCTTTAGAGTTGTTGTGAGTAGTTTTTTTGCTGATATTTTTAAGAATAACGCTTTAAATAATGGTTTACTAGTTGTGCAGATTAGGCAGAATATACTTGATGAAATTTTTAATAAATTAATTAAATACCCTTCTCTTACTTTTAATGTAGATTTAAATGATCAGAAATTTTATTCTGATGATGGTGTATTTGAAGAAAACTTTGAAATTAATGAATATAATAAGACATGTCTTTTGAATGGTTTTGAAAATATAGATTACTTATTAAATATTAAAGAGAAAATAGTTAAATACGAAGAAGAAAAATGATTAATAAAATTGCTGTATTACCTGGAGATGGAATTGGACCAGAAGTTATGTTTGAGGCATTAAAGGTTTTAGATATTATTTCTGAAAAATCTAATGTCAACTTTTCATTTACTAAAAGTTTGGTAGGCTCATCAGCAATTGATGCTGAAGGTCATCCCTTTCCTGATTCAACAAAAAAAATATGTGAAGATTCTGATGCAATTTTATTTGGAGCAATTGGTGACCCAAAATATGATAACAATCCTAAGGCAAAAATAAGACCAGAAGATGGTCTCCTGGAAATGAGAAAATTTTTAGGTCTCTATGCTAATGTGAGGCCAGTAAAAACTTATGATGCTCTTTTAGAAGCTTCGCCATTAAAAAAAGATATTATTTCTGGAACAGATTTTGTGGTTTATAGAGAGTTGACTGGAGGTATTTATTTTGGAGATAAAGGAATTTCAGAGGATAGAAAATCAGCATTTGATACTTGTTCATATACATCAAAAGAAATTGAGAGAATCTCTCATTTAGCATTTAAAGAAGCTCTTAAAAGAAAAAAAAAGATCACATTGGTAGATAAGGCGAATGTATTAGATACATCTCGATTATGGAGAGAAATTGTTCAAGAAATATCTAATAAATATCCTGATGTTAAAGTTTCTTACTTGTTTGTTGACAATGCTGCTATGAAAATTATTACTAATCCTAAAGATTTTGATGTGATTCTTACAGAAAATATGTTTGGAGATATAATTACAGATGAAGCATCAGTAATAACTGGATCATTAGGGATGTTACCTTCTGCATCTGTAGGAGATAAAGTCTCACTTTTTGAACCAATTCATGGTTCTTATCCTGAGGCAGCTGGAAAAGGAATTGCAAATCCTATGGCAATGATTTTATCTACTGCTTTGATGTTAGACCTATCATTTAATATGAAAAAAGAATCAGATATAATTATTAAATCTGTGGAGGATGCTATTAAAAATGAATGTGTTACCCAAGATATTAATAATAAAAATTTTTATTCAACTCAAGAAGTTGGTAATTGGATTTCTAAAAGAGTTAAAGATCAATTTTAACCTTTCTTAATAAATTAATTTTTGATTACTTACTTTATTTAACTTATTTTTAAATATGATTAGATTATTAATATTTGTGTTATTCTTTATATCAAATTCTGTTTTTTCTCAAGAATCTGAAGATAAAACAAGTTTTGAGCTCTATCCTAATCCGGCATCTGAATATATAAATTTAAAATTCAGCACAAATTTAAGTTTGGATAATCATAAAATTTCTATTCATTCTCTAATAGGAAACCAAATAAATTTTAATAAAGAAAATCTTTCTGATAGTGAAATAAGGATATATTTAGATGAATTTAATAACGGTTATTATTTTTTGATTATTGATAATCTACTTCTAGATAAAAGAAAAATAATTAAATTTTCTAAAAATTAATTTACTTGGTTTCTTGAGTAATTATTCTCAAATAATTCTCTATATTTTTTTGCTAAATCTGAATTGGGCTTTTTGTTATATGCTCTAGCAAGGGTATTAAGTGATACTAAATTCTTTTGAATTTCATATCTATCCTGAATTTTATTATCAAAATAATAATTTAATACTTCATCGGACCTTTGACTTATTATTTCAGCAATTTCATTTGCTAAACTTTGAGTATCAAAATTTGCTTTAATTTCTAGATCTATTAGAAAGTCAACTAATTGTACTGAGAAGTGGTCATACATAACAGACTCATCTGGAATTAATTCAATTGATTTATTTATAACTTCAAGCGCCTTCTCATATTGTTTATTAGCAATCAAACTCTTGATTAATGTATTAAATGTAGATCTGTAATTCATAATAAATCCTCTATGATCTTCTGAGAAGTAAGCATCTGGGTTATTAAGTTCTCTCCAGAATGAGTTATTCATAATATTTGAATACATTAATTCAGTATTTATTATGCTTCCTGAATTTGGATTTAAAACAGGAAAAAGCCTATATGCAAACCCTTCTTGAATAACATTTCTTTTAAGATCTAAATTTATCCCGTTCAGCGATGTGTTGTTAAAATAAATTGGTCTTTCCCAGTTATTAGCTTGTAGCAAATCTAAAAATGCTAAATCTTTCTTCTCTAGTCCACTCTTATTACTTTTTAAACTTATAAATAGTGTGTCTTGTTTGATATCTTGTAATTTTTCAGGAATTAAATTATCAGTATTGACTGATAGCCAAAATGATTTTGATGGGATTGAATTGTAATTACTTGCTGATGTAGCCACTTGAATAGCCTTACTATTCCTTTTAACTAAGTTTATGTATCCTTTCAGGTTAATTGCTACGTTTTGAATTTTAGGATTATTAACATAAGGCAAATAATCATTAAGTCCTCCCTGAATATAATTATCTAGAGGTATAGAAAATATAATTTTTTCAGAATCATTTTTTTTAGACATCATCTGCTCAATATACCAGTCAGTATTAAAATAACTCAAAACAATCACTCTTACATCTGTCCTGAAATTCTCTACTTCTTGAACATACCAGAGCGGGAACGTATCATTATCCCCTCCAGTAAATAGAATAGAATTAGGAGCACATGAATTTAGAAGATTTTTTGCTGAGTCTACAGTCATGAATCTATCAGATCTATCATGATCATCCCAATTTTCCTTAGCTAGAATAACAGGAGAGGATAGGGATATTAATGCTGTGAGAGCAATTGAAATATTCTTATTTGTAATCAATCTACTAAATATAGAAAAAATAAATAGTGATCCATATCCTATCCAAATTGAAAAAGCATAATATGACCCTGCATAAATATAGTCTCTTTCTCTTGGTTCGGTAGGAGGGCTATTAAGATAAACTACTAATGCCACTCCAGTTAAAATAAATAGAAGCATAACAACATAAAAATTTTTGTTATCTCTATAGTACTGAAATAATAATCCTAAGATTCCAAGAAGAAGGGGGATCATTAAATAATTGTTTCTAGCTTTATTCATTTCCAACTGATAGGGGACTTCATCAAAAACATTTTGTAATCCTAACCAATTTGCATTTTGAATATCTGAAGATCTTCCAGAAAAATTCCACATGAAATACCTTAGGTACATATGTCCAACCTGGTATTTAAGGAAAAATTCAATATTATCTGAAAATGTTGGTTTTTGATTTTCATTTAGATTAGTTATTTCTCTGTATCTTTTTTTATGGTTTGGAGAGTTACTATACATTCTAGGGAAAATAGTTGATCTTTTAGGGTCAAACACATATCTGTATTTTTTTTCTTTGACCTCATATTTCTCTTCACCTTTTTTATAATTCACACCGCTTTCTTCTTGCTTAATAACCTCAGCATCAAAGTACTGACCTTTAAAAAGAGGTCTGTTACCGTACTGTTCTCTTTTTAAATATGATATAAAATTTAAAATATTCTCAGGATTATTTTCATCAATAGGTGGGTTGTAGTTAGATCTAATTAGGACTAAAGAATAAGAAGAGTAACCAATTAATATAAAAGTGAATGCGAGTAATGAAGTATTTAAAATTGGCTTTTCTCTTTTTTGAGAGTACCATATAAGATATACAAGAGATGCTATAAAAATTAATATGAAAAATATTATTCCAGATCCAAAAGGTAGCCCTAATGAATTGACAAATAATCTTTCGACAAAGCTTGCTATAGATGGTAGACCAGGAATAATCCCTTCAACAATTAACCCAACAATTATTAGTCCAGTTATAAGTGAAGTTATCACTCCAATTATAGAAGTATTTTTATATTTTTTAAAATATACAATTAGAGCTAGTGCAGGGATAGCAACTAAATTTAATAGGTGAACACCTATGGATAGACCCATCATATAAGCAATGAGAATTATCCATTTATTTTCTAACTTTTTATTTTCTAAACCCTCCCATTTTAAAATTGCCCAAAACACAAAAGCAGTAAAAAAAGAAGACATAGCATAAACTTCTGCCTCAACTGCAGAAAACCAAAATGAGTCAGTGAATGTAAAAGATAATGCTCCAGTTAGACCAGATAGTATAACTAAAATAATATTTTTATTGTTCTTAGGTGGGTAAATTTTAGATGTAAGGTGGGTTATACTCCAAAACAAAAATAATATGGTAAATGCACTTCCTAAAGCACTTAAAAAGTTAATTGATATTGCTATTTTCTCGGGATCACCAAATGAAAAGAATGAAAAAAATCTACCTAATAATAGATAAAATGGAGCACCTGGTGGATGAGGAACTTCTAATTTATTTGATACAGCTATAAATTCACCAGCATCCCAAAAACTTGCAGTGTCTTCTATAGTAATACTATAAACTATAAGGGCTATTAAAAAAGTTAGCCAACCAGATAAATTATTTAGTTTTTTAAAATCCATCATTAAATTAGAATATTGGCGAAAATAATTAAAAATATTATAATCATATTCTTAATGATTGAGTTATTTTGCTTTATGAGATTTTTATTTTTTCTTATTTTTCTTTTATCTAATTTCATTCCAATTCATCTTAGGTCACAGGATTCGACTAGTATATTAACTGATATTGATATTCAAATTGAAGCTACTTCTGCAATTAATAAGATGTATAATTATGAATTTGATGAAGCAGAGAAAGAATTTAAGTGGTTAGTTCAAGAATATAAAGAACATCCACTCCCTGTATTTTTGTTAGGCCTCAGTATTTGGTGGAAAATTGATTCATATTCTGGGTTGTCTGATAAAAGAAAATCGGAAAAATTTAAATCATTAGATAAAGAATTCTTAAGTCTTATGGACAACTCAATTCTCCTATCAAAGAAAGTTTATGAGGAAGGGAATAAAATTGATGGCGCATTTTTTTTAGCTGCTTCATATGGTTTCAAAGGGAGGTTACTATCGGAGAGAAGAAAGTGGAGAGCAGCTGCTTTTGCAGGAATGAACGCCCTTAAATTTTTAAAAGAGATTAGAAAAGATGATATTATGATTCCAGAAATTTCATTTGGTAATGGATTATTTAATTATTACTCGATATGGATTTCTGATAGGTACCCATTATTAAAACCTATAGTAGCACTTTTTCCAAAAGGAGATAAAAAATTAGGTATTGATCAACTGAATAATGCAGCAAATAACTCCTTTTATACTAGAACTGAAGCTCAATATTTTCTTGTAAGAATTTTTTCAGGAGAAAACAACTTAAACAAATCTTTATATTTGTCTAGATATCTTCATAACACATTTCCAGACAACTCAATATTTCATAGAAATTACTCACAACAGTTATATAGAACCTCAAATTTATCTCTTTGTAAAAAAGAATCTCTTAAAATGATTGAATTTTACAGTAATGGAAAGTTTGGATATAATCATAATGATGCAAGATTAGCTCACTTCTTTCTCGGAGAGATTTTTAATTCTGAAAGAAGATATGATAATGCAATATTCCACCTTAAAAAATCTTTAGAGTTCTCAAGTGAATTTAAAAATAAAAAACTTAGGTATACTATTTACTCAAATTTTCTTCTGGGTAAAATCTATGATAAAATAGGAAAAGATATTGAAGCTAAATCATACTTTAAAAAAGTATTAAAACTCACGAATAAAAAAGATAAATTAAATATTGAGTCTAGAGAGTATATTAAAAGGTAGTAAAATTTTTTTATGATATTCTTTGTAAAACAGAACATTAATTTATTTATTCACGTTTCACAAAATATAATTTCAACATGAAACTAGATAAAATTGATAAGAAGATCTTAATTATTCTGCAAAGAAATGCTAAGATAACTAACTCAAAACTTTCAAAAGAAATTGGTTTATCTCCTGCACCTACTTTAGAAAGAGTTAGAAAGCTTGAATCAAATGGTATAATTAGTGGTTATCATGCAAAACTAGATAAATCTAAACTTGGTCTAGGAGTTAGCACTTTTGTTATGGTTTCATTGAAAGTGCATAACAAAAAAAATCTCTTGTCATTTCTAGATAAAATAAAAGATTTAGAAAACATTGTTGAGTGTCATCATATCACAGGCAGTGCCGATTTTATTTTGAAAGTTGTAGCCGAAAACATTGAATCTTATCAAGATTTGATGCTAGAAAAAATCAATGAGATTGATGTTGCTGATAGTTTTCAGTCTCTGGTTATTCTATCTACTTTTAAGGATAACAAGGTTATTCCTATATAAAAATTGAGATGAAAAATATAATCCTAGATTCTAATGATATAACTAATAAGATAAGAAGAATCTCATTTGAAATTATTGAAAAAAATTATGATGAAAATGAAATTTTTCTTTTTGGGATCCTCCCAAATGGTAAATACTTATCCAATAAAATCTCAGATTTTTTGAATCAATTTTCTAAAAAAAAATTGAATGTTCATTTTCTAGAGATTGACAAAAAATTTAATTACGTAAATAACATTACTCCAGAGGTAAATAGTAAACTAATAAAAAATAAAGTTGTTATAATTGTTGATGATGTAATGAATTCGGGTGGTACTATAATGTGCTCAATAGGTGAATTGTTAAAGTATAAACCAAAAAAAATTCAAATAGCAGTACTAATTGAAAGATATTATAAAAACTTTCCTTTAAAGCCAGATTATAAAGGTCTTGAATTGAGTACAACAGAGACTGAACATGTAGAAGTTATGTTAGATAATTCACCAAAAGTTTTAATAAAATGATTTATATAGTAAGAAAAGAACATTTTAATGCCGCACATAAACTTTTTAATCCTTCTTGGTCAAAAGAAAAAAATGAAAAAGAATTTGGTGTTTGTTCTAATAAAAATTGGCATGGTCACAACTATGAAATTGAGGTAACATTAAAGGGTAAATTAGATCCTGAAAGTGGAATGTTGATTAATTTGAAAATTTTATCCAAAATTTTAAAAAATGAAATTATTGATAAGGTTGATCATATGAATTTAAATATGGATGTGCCATTTCTTAAAGATGTAATAACTTCCACAGAAAATGTTACTATAAAATTTTGGGAGATTTTAGATGAAAAGATCAAATCTTTGAATATTGACTGTAAACTTCATAAAATTAGACTTTATGAAACTCCTAGAAATTTTGTAGAATATTATGGTGAAAAATAGATCTGATATTTTCATTATTTGTGGAGAAAAGTCTGGAGATACTCACGGATCATTTTTAGTTAAAGAACTTTTAAAGATAAACCCTTCTTTAAAAATTCATTGTTGGGGTGGGGATATGATGGAAAAAGCAGGAGCTAAATTAATTCAGAATTATAATTCTTATAATGTAATGGGTTTTCTTGAAGTTTTTTTAAAATTAAATTACTTGTCAAAGAAACTGAATGAATGTAAAAAACATATACTTGAATTAAATCCTAGAGTAATTTTATTAATTGATTTTCCGGGATTTAATTTAAGAATTGCAAAATTCTCTAAAATAAATAATTTTAATGTACATTATTATATTCCTCCGAAGGCGTGGGCTTGGAATAAAAAAAGAGTAAAAATTTTATCAAAATTTACTGATATGATCTATTCTATTCTCCCTTTTGAATTAGAATTTTTTAGAAGTAATGGTTGTGAAATTAAATATGTTGGAAACCCTATTTTTAATCAAGTAACAAATTTAAAAACAAACAAAAAATCTTCTCAAAAGATTATATCATTATTGCCTGGAAGTAGAAAAGCAGAAATAAAGTATTCATTGCCTATTTTTATTAAATTATGCAAGGAGTTAAGTTCATATAAATTTTTAGTATGTGCTGTAAATAATATTCCTAAAAGAGATTACAGTAGTATTCAAAATATAAAAAATGTTAAATTAATATTTGATGACACTTATAATTCAGTGTCTTCATCTGACCTGGCAATTGTAATGTCTGGAACTGCAAGTTTAGAAGTTGCATATTTAAATATTCCTCATGCAGTTGTTTATAAAACATCAAAATTATCTTATCTAATAGCTAAGTTGCTTGTAAGAGTTAAATATTTTTCTTTAACTAATTTAATATTAAATAAAAAGGTTGTAAATGAATTTATTCAGGATGATTTTAATATCGATAAATTAATTTTAGAAATTGAAAGATTGAGTGATTCAGAAGTTATATCTGAGATTCAAGATGACTACTTAAAAATAAAAAAAGTTATTGGTGTTAAAAATAGTTCAAAAGAAGTAGCTGAATCTCTTATTAAAAGTTTATGATTTCTTTTTTGTTAGCACTTCATCTATTATGCCATATGATTTAGCTTCCTCTGATCTCATCCATTTATCTCTATCTGAATCTTTTTCTATTTCTGCATATTTCTTTCCTGTATGGTGAGATAATATATTGTATAAATCTTTTCTCAACTCTTGCATTTGCTTAAGTGTAATTTCCATGTCAGTGGACTGACCTTGCATACCACCGCTTGGTTGATGAATCATAATTCTAGAATGCTTGAGAGCTGATCTTTTTCCTTTTTGACCTCCAGATAGTAACACTGCCCCCATGGATGCTGCCATACCAGTACATATTGTTGCAACATCTGGGGAAACATATTGCATCGTATCATAAATCCCTAGACCGGCGTATACAGATCCTCCAGGACTATTGATATATAAAAGAATGTCTTTTTTAGAATCTACAGATTCTAGAAAAAGAAGTTGAGCTGTAATAATATTTGATATATTTTCTTCAATCCCCATACCTAAGAATATAATTCTATCCATGATAAGTCTTGAAAACACATCAATTTCTCTGAAGTTAGTTGGTCTCTCTTCAATAACTGCTCTAGTCATACTCTCAACCTTTTCAACATACTTATCAAAAGTTAGACCATTTATATTCTTATCTTTTACTAAATATTTTCTTAATTCTTTTTTATCCATACTATATATTTTTTGCTAGATCTTTAAATTTATCAAATGTTATTGACTTTTTAGTAATAGTAACTTTTTCTTTGATATGATTTAATATTTTATTGGATTTTATTTGATTGAAAATTTTCAAATAGTTTTCTCCTTTGTTATGTCTCAAATAATTGTCTACGAATTTGTCAATATCTTTGCTCATATTCTGCATACCTGAAGACATTAACTGATGTTGAATCTGATTTTTTGCCATATCTTCAATCTCTGAATTTTCAACCTTAATTTTATTTGACTCTATAATGTCATCAACAATGTAAGACCACTTAATTTGATTACAGTAACTCTCAAACTCTTCATTTAATAATTTTTTAGATGTTTCTTCATCATTATTATTTGATATCCAATCTTTCACATATTTATTAGGAATTTCAATTTTGTTTTTTGATAAAATTTCTTTTTCAATTTCCTTATTAAGAAAGAATTCAGTTTCTTTCAAATAATTATATTCAATAGATTTTTTTATTTCATTCTCAAATTCTTTTTTATTTTTTACTTTTCCTACTCCAAAAATTTTATCAAAAAATGATTGATTAAGTTTTGCAGGTGTTCTTTCTATTATATTTTCAATTTTAATTTGAACTTTTTCTGGAAACTTTTTCAGTTCTACAGGTTCTCCAATTATTTGAGATAATGTATCAACTTTATTTTTAGATAGCTTTTTTAGATCAACCAATATTGTTTCACCTTTTTTCCTAGAAATAATTTTTTTACTTTCAGTTTTGTCAAGATTTGCCAAATCTAAAAGGCCTTTTTTACTTTTATCTTCAAAACTAATTTCACAGTAAACTGATGACTTCTCAGTTACTTCTTTTAAATCATTAGTATCTGCATATTGAGTTTTAAGGTTTCTAATGGTTTCCTCAATAGTTTTATTATCAACTTTTATAGTATGAAGATTAAATTTTTGAGATTTTTTAAAAGTATTAAGTTTAAAATCACTTAGATGACCAACTTTGAAATCAAAAATAAAATCATCAAGGTCATTAATATCTAACTTGTCTATTTCGTTCTTTTCAGGTTTAGGCTCCCCTATAATTTTTATTTTTGACTCTTTTATATAATTATTAATCTTTTCACTAACAATTTTATTAATTTCTTCTAGTAGTACCCCTTTTCCATACATGTTCTTTAAAAGTTGAACAGGAACCATACCAGGTCTAAAACCTTTTAAATTTGCTTTTCTTTTAAGTTCTTTCAATTTGTTTTCAAATTGACTGATATAATCATTTTTCTCTAGTATCAAGTTTATGTTTGATTCAGTGCTAGAGATTTTTGTTTTTTTAATTTTCAAGTTTATATAAATTTTGATTTGTGCGGATGGAGGGACTCGAACCCCCAAGCCTCGCGGCGCTAGATCCTAAATCTAGTGCGTCTACCAATTTCGCCACATCCGCTAAATAAATAAGTGTGCAAATCTAGAAATAAATTATTTTAATGAGAAAATTTAATTTAAATTATCTTTATATATTTTGAGATGAAAAATAATCTAACACTAGAAGGTAAGGACAATCAACTTATTCTTAGAGCCTATAAAAAGTTACTTAGACACTCTAAATCCTTTATTTCAAAAGATGACTCAAAGGATATAAAGAAAGCTTTTAGAATTTCTTTAGAGGCTCATAAAGAGATGAGAAGGAAATCTGGAGAGCCATATATTCTACATCCAATTAGTGTTGCTCAAATATGTGTACAAGAAATTGGTTTAGGAGCAACTTCTATTATAGCAGCTTTACTTCATGATGTGGTTGAAGATACAGATATAACATTAGAATTTATTAAAAAAGAATTTGGAGTAAGGGTAGCTAAGATATGTGATGGACTTACAAAAATTTCAGGAGTATTGTCCCCAGGTTCATCTATCCAGTCCGAAAATTTTAAGAAAATGTTATTAACATTAGTTGATGATGTTAGGGTTATTCTAATAAAACTTGCTGATAGGTTACATAACATGCGAACACTTGATAGTATGTCAAGAAGTGCTCAGCTTAAAAATTCATCTGAAACAATTTATATTTACTCTCCTTTAGCTCATAGACTTGGTCTATATTCCATTAAATCTGAGCTAGATGATTTGTATTTAAAATATACTGACAATAGAAGCTATAAGATGGTTTCTAAAAAGCTTAGTGAGACTAAATTATCAAGAGATAAGTTTATAAGATCATTTATTAGGCCAATAAGAAATAAACTTTCTTCATATAATTTAAATTTTAAAATCATTGGAAGACCAAAATCAATCTATTCAATAAGCAATAAAATGAAGTCGCAGAAAAAATCTTTCGAAGAAATTTATGACTTATTTGCCATAAGAATTATTCTTAAATCAGAAATAAACGATGAAAAAACTGAATGCTGGCAAGCTTATTCTTGTGTGACTGATTGTTATCATCCTAACCCTGATAGATTGAAAGACTGGATCTCTACACCAAAAACTAATGGTTATGAGTCTTTACATACTACTGTAATGAGTAACTCGGGTAAATGGGTAGAAGTTCAAATAAGAAGTTTTAGAATGGATGAAATTGCAGAAAAGGGATTTGCAGCTCATTGGAAATATAAAGAGAAAGTTAAAATGAATACTCAGTTTGATGACTGGATAAGTTCAATTCGAGATTTAATTAGTCAAAAAAACTATTCTCCTCAAGAATTTATTGATGATTTCAAAGGTAATCTATACAATGAAGAGATATTTGTGTTTACTCCAAATGGGGACCTTATCACTTTGCCAATAGACTCAACAGTACTTGATTTTGCATTTTCTATACACTCAGAATTAGGTTCAAGATGCACTGGGGCTAAAATTGATGACAAACTTGTTCCCATTAATTATAAACTAAAAAGCGGGGATCAAGTAAATGTAATTACTTCTACAATTCAAAAACCATCTGAAGATTGGCTGAACAAGGTTGTCACTTCAAAGGCAAAGTCGGCAATTAAGAATAATATTAATAGACAGAGAAAAAATTTATCAAGTCAGGGTAAAGATGTAATAAAAAGAAAATTCAAACAATTAAAAATAGATTTTGATGAAAACATTTCTAAAGTTTCAAACTATTTTCAATACAAAAGTATTATTGAGTTTTATTATGATATAGCAAAGGGTTCTTTTAATCTCAAGAGGATAAAGGAATATATAGAACATCTAAAAAAAGTAAAAGACAAGTCTAAGAGTAGTATAATTGAGATTGATTTAGATAAGTCTAAATCAAACAGAAGAAGCTTAGATCAAAAAGATAAATTAATTGAATTTGAAGGTAAAAAAGATAACATTGATTATTCTCTCTCAAGATGTTGTAAACCAATACCTGGTGATGATATTTTTGGCTTTGTCACAGTAGGTGAAGGAATTAAAGTTCATAGGACAAATTGTAAGAATTCCCCTGAGCTACTTTCAAAATATGCATATAGAATTATTAAAGCTAATTGGTATTCTGAGTCAGGGATAGAACTTATTACTTCTCTCTCAATAGATGGTACAGATAGGGTTGGAGTGATTGATGATGTTACTAAAATAATATCATCACAACTTAGAGTTAATATGAAATCAATAAATGTAGATTTAAATGAAGGGATATTTGATGGTAAAATTGAGTTATTTGTATCTGATACCTTGCAATTATCTAAATTGATTAAGAGATTACAAAGTGTTCCAAATGTTAATAATGTTGTGAGATTAGATTTGTAAAAAATGGAAAGTAAATCAATTTTAAAAGAGGTAAATAAAATTCTCGATAAGCACTTAGAATTAAAGGGTCTAAGAAAAACTCCAGAAAGGTACGCCATCATCAATGAAGTGTATTCTTTTGATCATCATTTTGATGCTGATGAACTTTATTCTCAGATGATAAATAAAAAATATAGAGTTAGTAGAGCAACTATATATAATACCTTGGAGTTATTAGTTAGTTTAGAGCTTGTTACTAGACATGTTTTTAAAGATAATCTAGCAAAGTATGAAAAGTCTTTTGGCTTCAGACAACATGATCATATAATACTAGACAACAATGAAATAATTGAATTTTGTGATCCTAGAATACAATCTATAAAAAACACTTTAGAAGAAATGTTTGATGTTAAAATTAAAAACCATTCACTATATTTTTTTGGTGAGAAAAACAAAAAATAAATGTCTGTAGATGTACTTTTAGGACTTCAGTGGGGGGATGAAGGTAAAGGAAAGATAGTTGATTTCTTAGCCCCTAATTATGATTTTATTGCGAGGTTTCAGGGTGGGCCTAATGCTGGTCATACTTTGGAATTTGATGGAATAAAGCATGTTTTGCATCAAATCCCTTCAGGTATTTTTAGAGAAGATAAATATAATATAATAGGAAATGGTGTAGTTCTTGATCCTGTTATTTTTATGAAAGAAGTAACTCAGATTCATGATAAATTTGACATTCAGTTAAAAAATATTTTAACTATTTCTTCTCGAGCTCAATTAATATCACCTGTCCACAGATTACTTGATAGGGTTCTAGAAGAAAATAAAGGAGATAAAAAAATTGGATCAACTTTAAAAGGAATTGGACCAACTTATCAAGATAAAATTGGGCGTCATGGTCTTAGAGTTGGGGATGTTTTATCAGAATCATTTCATGACAAGTATAAACTTCAAAAATCTTATCATGATTATTTCTTAGACGGATATTATAATGAACAATTTCAAAATGAAGAAACACAATTTTTTGATTCTATAGATTTCTTAAAGCAGTTTGATATCCTTGATACTGAATATCTAATTAATAAAAATGTTGAAAAAAATAAAAAAATTTTAGCAGAGGGAGCTCAAGGCACTTTATTAGATATAGATTTTGGAAGCTATCCATTTGTGACTTCTTCAAATACAACAACTGCAGGAGCTTGTATTGGTTTAGGAATTTCTCCTAAGAAAATAGGTGAAGTTTTTGGTATATTTAAAGCATATTGTACAAGAGTTGGAGCTGGACCTTTCCCTACTGAACTTTTTAATGAGGAGGGTAAACAAATAGGGATTAATGGTAATGAATTTGGCTCAACAACAGGTAGACCAAGAAGGTGTGGGTGGCTTGATATCCCCGCTCTAAAATATTCAGTCATGCTTAATGGAGTAACTAAACTCTATATGATGAAAGCAGATGTTTTATCTGATTTTAAAGAAGTCAAGATATGTGTCGGGTACAATTATAAAGGTAAAGAGATAGACTACTTTCCTTCGTCAATTGACTCAGAAGATATTGAACCTATATACAAAACTTTTGATGGATGGACCTCATCTACTAACTCATGTAAAGATTATGATTCATTAGAAGAAAATTTTAAAGATTATATTAGATTCATAGAGGACAAGACTGGAGTTAATATTAAGTTAATTTCATTGGGACCTGATAGAGAAGAAACCATATACATTAATTAATCTGTATTGTATATTGATAATATTTTAGTTTTATCTAAATTTGCTTTTAATGTCTTTGTTGCTAAACTCCTTAGTTGTTTCAGATCCAACATCAAAATATCATAATTCTTTAGTTAATATTCTAATTTCTTTAGATGGAAAAATAAAGAAGATCTCTAAAGGTAAAATTAATGATAAAGTAAGAAAAAAAATTGATTGTAAATCAAGTAAAATATCAATTGGCTGGATTGATTTAAATGCTAATTTTTGTGATCCTGGATATGAATATAAAGAGGACTTACAATCTGGGACTTATTTAGCATGTAGTTCTGGTTTTACTGAGGTTGTAATTAGTCCAAATACTAATCCAGTTATTCAGACTAAAAATGATATTTCATATATAATGAACAATTCAAAAAATGAATTGTGTAAAATATATCCATGTGCTTCAGTTACAAAGAATGGGGATGGTCATGAAATGAATGATCTGATGGATTTAAACAATGAGGGAGCAATTGCATTTTCTGATTCTAGAATTGATAACACTGAGTTGGTTTTAAATACCCTATTGTATCTTAAACAGTTTAATGGTGTATACATATCAAAACCTAGGGAGAGATTTTTGTCTAGCGGTCTGGTAAATGACAGTTTGAATAGTAATATTTTGGGTGTAAAATCAATACCATATATATCTGAAACAATAGCAATTAAAAGAGATATATCATTAATAGAGTATACTAAGGGAAAAATTCATTTTTCAGGAATTTCATGCAAAGAATCTGTGAATCTTATAAGGGAAGCTAAGAAGAGAGGACTCTCTGTAACATGCGATGTACCTATTTATAATTTTCTTTTAGATGATTCAAAAATTCTTGATTTTGATACTAACTATAAAGTATTTCCTCCTTTAAGGTCAAATGAAGACATCCAAGAATTAATTAGAGGTTTAGAAGATGATACTATTGATGTCATTACATCAAACCATCAACCCCAAGATTATGATTCTAAGAATTGTGAATTTGAAAATGCAAGTTTTGGGATTATTTCATTGCAAACTTTTTATTCAAACATGTTAGAGCTATCATCTAAGATTTCTTTTGATAAAATAATTCAAAAAGTTACATCTAATCCTAGAAAAATTTTAGGTATAAATTCTCCAGAAATTAAAATTGGAGATAGAGCACTATTTACAATTTTTGATGATAAGGGTTCATGGGATTTTAATGAAAATACTAATTTATCAAAATCTTCTAATTCTCCATGGATGAATTGGTCATTAAGAGGTAAGGTAAATGGTGTCGTTGTCGGCTCTAAAACAAATTTAAAGTAAATGGGAAATATAGATTTATCTATTGTAATTCCCTCATTTGACGAGGAAGAATCATTACCTATTTTAGTTAAATCAATTTATAATAATTTACAAAATCAAAATATAATTTTTGAAGTTATTATTGTTGATGATGGGAGTGCTGATAATACATGGTATGAAATTGTATGTTTAGAAAAAAAATATTCTAACATTACCCCAATAAAATTTATAAAAAATTATGGTAAGTCTGATGCGCTTGATGCAGGTTTTAAAGCGTCTTATGGTAATTATGTTCTTACAATGGACGCAGATTTACAAGATGATCCTGAAGAAATTTATAAATTATACAAAGTTATTTCTAAAGAGGGTTTTGACCTTGTATCAGGATGGAAGAAAAAAAGAAATGACCCGTTGTCTAAGACTATCCCATCAAAATTTTTTAATATGGTAACTAGAATTTTTTCAGGTATCAAATTAAATGATTTTAATTGTGGTATAAAGATTTATAAGAGGGGGGTTATAGATTCTATTAATTTATATGGTGAGATGCATAGATATATTCCATTGATTGCTAAATGGAATGGATATAAAAATATAGGAGAGAAGGAAGTTAATCATAATAAACGTAAATTTGGAAAAACAAAATTTGGAATGGAGAGATATATAAGAGGGTTTCTAGACTTATTATCAGTGAGTTTTGTCTATAGATTTAAGAAAAGGCCAATGCATTTTTTTGGAACTTTTGGTGTTTTGTTTTTCATTATTGGTTTTATTTCAGTTGGTTTAATTGTTTATGAAAAAATAAATAAAATTTCAGAGAATGTACCTTTAGACTTAATTAGACCTGTCACAGACCAACCATTATTTTATATTGCTTTGGTTTCAATTATTATTGGTGTTCAATTATTCTTAGTTGGTTTTCTTTCGGAGTTGGTAATTCAGATTAATTCTGATAGGAAGGGTTATAAAATAGAAGAGACTGGGGATGTCAAAAAAAGTTAAATATTCAGTAGTTGTAGCAGTTTACAATAGGCCAGAGGAGATGAATGAACTTCTAGAAAGCATTGTTCAACAGAGATTTAAAAATTTAGAGATAATTATAGTAGACGATGGATCTGAAAAATCATCTAGAGAAGTCTTTCAAAATTTTAGAGATAAACTAAAAATATCTTATTTTTTTATAGAAAATCAAGGTCCTGCACTAGCTAGAAATTTTGGTGTTACTAAATCTGATGGAGATTGGATAATATTTTTTGACTCTGACTGTACTATACCTAAAAATTATTTTTTTGAGGTAGAGAAGTTTCTTGAAAAAAATAATGTTAGCTTTTATGGTGGACCAGATATGATGGATGAGAGTTTTACATATCTCCAAAAATCAATTAATTTTTCTATGACATCGCTATTCACTACAGGTGGAATTAGAGGGAGTAAGATATCAATAGATAAATTTCTTCCTAGATCCTTTAATATGGGAATAAAAAAAGATGCATTCGAGAAAATAAATGGTTTCTCAGACATAAGGCAGTACGGAGAAGATTTAGATTTATCATATAAATTAATTTTTTCCGGAAATAAATCTGCACTTATACCAGGAGCTAAGGTCTTTCATAAGAGGAGAACAAATTTATTTAACTTTTTAAATCAGATGTTTAAATCTGGTAAAGGGAGACATTACTTAAATATTAAGTATAAGAATACCTTTAAATTATTTCATATTTTTCCAACACTTTTTATTCTTGGATTTATTCTTAGCCAGATTCTATTTGTCTTTTATGGTAATAAGCTCGGGGAGATAATTCAGATCTTTTATGGAGTTTATTTCTCTGCAATATTTTTAAGCTCTTCTATTATGAACAAAAATCCTATTATTGGAATTTTATCAGTTATAACAACTTTCACTCAATTCTTAGGCTATGGAACTGGGTATATTTATGGTTTAGTTGAGCATGAAAAAAAATGAAATGATAAAAAAAATTATTCCATACCATATTAAAATCAAACTCCACGAAATAAAAAATATATTTAGAGACATTTTTAAAGGATATTATTTCAATTATGCTAAGAGAAAGCAATTGCCAAGTAAATTTTTACATACTTTGAAGATAAGGCAAGACTTAAAACCTAATGATACAAAAAAGAATAACTTATTGATAGCCATAAAATCTATAGAGTCAGTTGAAATAAATCCAAATGAAATTTTCTCGTTTTGGAAAATTGTTGGTAACCCTTCAAGTAAAAAAGGTTATTTAGAAAGTCGCTCCTTAGTTAATAATCAACTAGAAAAATCTATAGGAGGTGGTCTTTGTCAATTATCAGGACTCATATACTATATTAGTTTGCACGCTAAACTAGAAGTGCTCGAAAGATATAGTCATTCTATGGATATTTATACAAATGAGAATCGATTTACTCCACTAGGTTCCGATGCTACGGTAGTATATGGTTATAAAGATTTGAAAATTAGAAATAATTTAAATCATCCGATTAAGTTCACTTTTTTAATGGAAGAAAATCATATAACAATACAATTAAATCACTCAAGTTTAATTGAAAATAATAAGGTTGATTTTAAAGAAAATATCCTAGATGATAATAGGATTGAAGTATTCACTATTATAAATCAAGAAAAAAAAGGTAAATCTATATATAAAAGGTATGTGTCTAACACTATTAAAAAAACAGATTAAAACTCCATTTTTAATTAAGAGAATATAATATATAGATCCTCATTTTCATCAGTACCATATTTATTTATCTCTGATTTATTTAGATAAGTATAAGAATTCACTATTTTAACATTGAATCCTGCAGATTCTAATCTTTTCTTATAATCTTTCCCATATTTTCTTACGTGATCAGACTGCCCATATAATTTTTCTCTTTCTCTTTTTGATTTTACAATTTTATCCTCAATGGTTTTTTCTGGTATAGGATCATAAAATGGTACTTGAACTATTCCTATTCCATCTCTTTTTAAAACTCTCTTAATTTCCTTTAAAGCTTTAATGTCATTATTAACATGTTCAAGAACATGATTACATAAAACTAAATCAAATGAGTTTTCTTTAAATGGCATATTATGAATATCCATTTTAATATCTGCTAAAGGGGAATTAAGGTCAGCAGTTATATATTCTATATTATCAAATCTTTTAAAAATACTTATTAAGCACCCTTCAGGAGCAATGTGCAATAATTTAGTTTTATTTTTAAAAATTAAAGTCTTTTTTTCAAGATAAAGATATATCAGTCTATGCCTTTCAAGAGAAAGGCAATTTGTACATAGGGCATTATTACGAGTTTTTCTTCCATATGGAAAAAATTCTTTGAAAGATTTATTACAGATAGGACATTCTACATTATTTCCATAGTAAAATATGGAAATCATCTTAAAAATTGGCTTACTTATCCTCTGGAGAAGGGTTCTAGGTAATTTTCTTAATAAAAAACCTACTAATTTTCTTAACATCTTTTTGCATTTCCTAAGTAATTGCTAGGAGTAATAGATAATAATTCCTTCTTGATAGATTTACTCACAGGTAAATTTTTAATGAAGTTAGTAATTGAACTTTTAGTAATTTCATTATTGCCTCTAGTAAGATTTTTTAAAAGTTCATAAGGATTTGGAATTCTTTCCCTCCTTAAAATAGTTTGGATAGCTTCAGATACTACCGCCCAATTATTTTCTAAATCTTTTTTTATTACTTCTTTGTTTACGTCTATTTTATTTAAACCTTTAATAAGTGATTCAAGAGCTATTTTAGTATGAGCAAATGGAATGCCAATATTTCTAGAAACAGTTGAGTCCGTAAGATCTCTTTGAAGTCTTGAGATGGGTAATTTTTCAGCTAAAAAAATAAACTGAGAATTTGAGTACATTAAATTACCTTCAGCATTTTCAAAGTCTATAGGATTCACTTTGTGTGGCATTGCGGATGAACCAACCTCTTTTTTATTTACTTTTTGGATTAAATAATTAATTGAAATATAGTGCCATGAATCTCTACATAGATCAATTAAAATAGTATTAAGTCTGCTTAGATTATGAAATATAGCTGACATATTATCATAATGTTCTATCTGAGTTGTTGGTTTGCTCCTTTTGAGACCTATAGATTTTAAAAAAGTATCTGAAAAATTGTCCCAATCAATATCTGGAAATGATACATAATGAGCATTTAAATTACCAGATGCTCCTCCGAACTTTCCGTTATTTGGGATATTTTTTAAAGCTTCTAATTGCTTATTAAGCCTTTCTTCAAATACTCTGAACTCCTTTCCAAATGTGGTGGGGGTTGCTGATTGTCCATGAGTTCTAGCAATCATTGCAACATCTTTCAAATAAACTGACATTTTATTAATTTCTTTTATAACCTCTTTGAATGAAGGGATGATAATATTCTTTAAAGAATCTTTGATCATTAAAGGAACTGCAGTATTGTTTATATCTTGAGATGTTAACCCAAAGTGTATATATTCCTTGTATTCTTTTAAACCAATTTTATCAAATTCCTCCTTTAAAAAATATTCAACTGCTTTTACGTCATGATTTATATTTTTTTCAATCTCCTTAATCCTTAGTGCATTCTTTTCATTAAAATTTTCTATAATTTTTTCAACGCTTCTCAACTCTTTTGAAGAGATTTTATTAATTGGATTAATTGAACATTTTGATAATGCTATGAAATATTTTATTTCTATATAAACTCTATATTTTATTAGTGCGTACTCAGAAAAATACTCTTGAAATTTTGTTGTCTTCTTAGAATATCTACCGTCAACTGGAGATATTGATAGTAAACTTTTTGAGATTGAATTCATTTGCAAATTTAGATAAATATTGTAACAGATCACATATATTAACGTTATTAAGATTAATATTAAAGAATGAATGATATGACTACTGTAAAAATTATGATGGATGGTGAAGATTTTGGTTTTGAAATGAAAAAATCTGAAACAATTCTTGACGCAGCTCTAGAAAACGATATAGACTTACCTTACTCATGTCAAAGTGGTGTTTGTACTTCATGCCAGGGAAAATTAATTTCTGGTTCTGTTGATATGGATGTTAGTGACGGGTTATCTGATGAAGAGATAAGTGAAGGATATATTTTATGTTGTCAGGCCATCCCTTCTTCTGATTTAATTGAAGTTGAGATAGATTAGAATTAAAGTTTATAGTCTGTTATTAGCTTTTTTCTTTGAAAAATTTAAAATAATATGATACATTTGCTGATAATTTTTCTCAAAAAACATTCATGAGGCAGCTTAAGATAACACAATCAATCACTAATAGACGAGAAAGTCATACTCTAGAAAAGTACTTCACTGAAGTTAGTGGAGTCCCAATGATTACACCTGAAGAGGAAGTTAGACTAGCAAAGGAAATTAAAAAAGATAATCAAGATGCTCTTGATAAATTAGTTAGAGCAAACTTGAGGTTCGTTGTTTCAGTTGCAAAACAATACCAGAATAGAAGTCTTCCTTTAAATGACCTTATAAATGAGGGTAATTTAGGTCTTATTAAGGCTGCTAAAAAGTTTGATGAAACTAAAGGATTTAAGTTTATTTCTTATGCAGTTTGGTGGATTAGACAGTCAATTATGCAAGCATTAGCAGAACAGTCTAGAATTGTAAGATTACCTATGAATAAATCTGGTGCAATTAATCAGATAAGAAGGGCTTATGCTGAGTTAGAACAAAAGTATGAACGTGAGCCAACAGAAGAAGAAATTGCTGAGAACTTGGATATGAAAACTACAGAAGTTAGAAGTACTCTTGGTGCTGAAGTTAAACAAATGTCTATGGATGCTCCATTTGGTGAAGATGATTCGGGTTCTTTACTTGATGTTTTAGAAAATGATTCTGAGGGGCCAACAGATACTGGATTAGTATTTAACCATTCTCTTAAAATTGAGACTATGAGAGCTCTTTCTACTTTGACTCCTCGTGAAAGAGATGTCGTTTTAATGAGTTTTGGCATCGGTTTTGATAATCCATATACACTAGAAGAAATAGGTGATGTGATGGGATTAACTAGAGAAAGAGTTAGACAAATTAGAGAAAAAGCACTTCAGAAATTAAGAGAGCCAGGAAAAAATAGAAGATTAAAAGAATTCTGCGCAAATTAAATATTCATTATACTTCATTTTATATAAAAATTTCACTTGTTAGATTAAATAACAAAACTTATATTACGTATAGTTTATGTTGTTGAATCTTCTCTTTTTAAAAATATGAAATTTTTTAATTTAAATCTCCTCCTTCTACTTGTACTTATTTCTTGTAATAAAATAGAAAATAATGAAAGTACATATAAACCAAAAAAGTCAAAAAAGTCAATTATTGTTGGCGATGCCAAATATGATGGGCCAGAAAAATATATGTATTATCATGCTGCAATTAAACATGGTGATGTTGATGTTAATAAACCATCTAGATTTAGGTCTTATAAATCTGATTATAAAAGAGTAGAGTTAGAGAAAGCATTAAAAAGACTTAATAATAATTATTCAAGATCAACTGGTAATCCAAACCCAAGTTATTCAACATATGCTAAGGACAATGCGGTCTTTATTGAAAGAGGTCCTTACAATGCTCCTGGTAGAACAAGAGCTTTCATAGTAGACGCTAGTGATCCATCAAAAGATACATGGATTGCAGGAAGTGTCGGTGGTGGAGTCTGGAAAAGTACAGACGGAGGGACTTCATGGGTTAGTATATCAAATGACATGGATAATATAGCTATATCGTGGTTAGGTCAATCCAAATCTAATACAGATGTTTTATATGCTGCAACTGGTGAAAACTGGATTGGTTCTTTAGGAGATATAACTGGTGCTGGTGTTTATAAATCTGTAAATGGCGGAGCTAACTGGACTAATATATCAACAAAAGATAGCGGTGGTTATGTAGACTCTCGATTCTCTAACGTTAGTAGATTAATTGTTGATCCTAATGACTCTGATGTAGTTGTTATCAGTACAGTAGATGCAAATGATGCTGGTCATGGATATATTTTTAAAACTACAAACGGAGGAACTTCATGGTCTGATGTATTCAACCAACATATTAGAATTCAACAAATTATAGCGGCGCCTTCAGATTTTAACATACAGTATGCTGTGCTAAGAGGTGTAGGAGTAATTAGGTCAAATGATGCGGGTTCTTCATGGTCTAATCCAGGTGGTATTGGCTTAGGAGGTACTGTCTCATACAATAATGCAGATGGTATTCTATCTGGAGGAGGAGGAGGTGCTTTTGGAAGATTAGAGATTGCTGTTTCACATCAAAATCCTGATATTGTATATGCAGGAATTGATGGCAATGCTGCATCTTTCCTTAGAGTCTCTTATGATGGAGGAACTACATGGAATTTATTGAAGAATGATGATAATACGGATGATGATTGGTTATATCCACAGGGATGGTTTGATAATACTATAACTGTTAATCCATTTAATGATAGTATAGTATATTATGGTGGAAGAGATGCAAGTAAAGCTACTGTATTACCTGATCAAGGAACCTCATTTTCAGGATCTACGACAAAAGTAACATTAGATAACATATCATCTCACATGAATTTAGTTAATATATGGGGAGGTTCTGCAATTTCTCCTGATGAAACTGAATGGAATAATAATTCAGACAGTCCAGACCTTGTAGATATAGAGGTAAGGTTTGGTCCAGGAAAACGACAAAAAGCATATAGATTTTCAGTACCTGAAGGTTCAACCTCTGGTGTGACTCACGATAAATATAACTACGAAGGTGTGGTAGAGGTTCCATTTGAAGTGTGGAATATTTCTGCAGACCCAGAACAACAACTTACTGTTTCCTTTAGAGATAATGCAAACGATGGAGATTTTAATCTTCTCGCTGCCCAAGGTGACAGTAGAGAATATATATTTCCTCAATCGCTTCCTTATGACCCAGACATGAATCAGTCAGAAATTTTTGGAGATGGAACCCCTGGTAATGTCAACTCTATCTATGGCCAATTACATAAATCATTATTTCTTATATGGCCATTTCTTGCTGATGGAGTTTCTTGGGATCCTCAAAATATTCCTGAGTCAAAAATAAAAATTGAGTTTATTGATGCAACTTATAAGACACTAAAGAAATCTGTAGAGTATATGACTAATCAGTATGATAATGGTGGTGCATTTGATTTAAATGAAAATGTTCACGTCGATCATCATAACCTAGGAACAATTGTTGATTCAGAAGTTGATAGTACATTTAGAATATACCTTACGACTGATGGAGGAATCTATTATACTATTTCAGATAAGGATCCAGGCGTCAAGGATGATCACTTTAAAAGAGCAGGTCTTATCTCGGATATTATGTTTGCTCCTGGAGGAGGATATAATACTACTCAATTTTATGGGGCTGATAAAATTGCAGGATTTGATCAGTATATTGCTGGTGCTCAAGATAACGGAACATTTTACTCTCCAAGAAATCAGGATGCAAGTGACACAACTAATTATTTTCATCCGATAGGTGGTGATGGTTTTGAAGTGATTGCTCACTTTACTGATCCTGATAAGATGTTTGGGGGTTATCAAGGAAATAATTTATTTTATACTCATAATGGAGGATCTACTTGGAATTATGTGGGTGGTCTTTTGACTGGCGGGGGACCATTTATAAATAGAGCATCTACTTCATACCAGGACCCTGATATTTTGTTTACAATCAATTCATCAGGTGTTGACAAATCATCAGATTTTGGAGTTTCTTGGGAACATACTTCAATTAGCGGCACTTGGGGTAATAGTTTTTGGAGTGGGGCTGATGTTGAAGTATCTCTCGCAAACCCTAGATTCGTTTATGCTGGAGGTGTAATGGGTAATTCTGCTGATATTTTCATATCTAAAGATTGGGGTACTACATTTGACCCTGTTACAAAATTTGCAAATTTAGGAACAATCACAGGTATATACTCACACCCAAAAGAAGATTCAACTGCGTACATATTATTTGGTGTAGCAGGAGAAGCTAAAATAATTGAGACTAAAGATTTGGGTGATTCATGGACAGATATCACAGGATTCCATTTAAACATTTCAGGAAAGTCATCAAATGGATTTCCAGATGTTGCCGTATATAGTTTTTTAGTTATGCCACACAATTGTGATATAATGTGGGCAGGAACAGAAATCGGATTATTTGAGTCTACAGATAGAGGTGCCTCCTGGCATAAAGTAGTTGGGGATTTACCTAATGTTACAATTTGGGATATGAAAATAAAAGATGAGGGACAAGTTGTATTTGCTACTCATGGAAGAGGTATATGGACAGCTACTTTAGAAGATTTAAAAACTTTTGTACCTAAACCTACTACACTTCGTCCTGTTATCTTAGAAGGAAATCAGACTGACAACGATGAAAAGTATGAGATAAAAGCTAAAGTTGATTTAAGATCTATATATGATTCTCTTGAAATAAATGCAAATAGTGTATTAAGATCAACATACTATGACACGGATTCTATTGTAGAAAGAGAATATATTTTTGAAGTTGATGATAAAGGAGACTTTAGTTTACAAGCATATGCCTATAAGGATGGAGTAATGTACCCATCTAATATATTAGAGATTGCTGTAAACCCTATTTTAGATGCAAGAACACAATTTAAAACTACTTTTAGTGATCTTGTGGGGGATGAGTTTTATTTAGATAGGTTTAGGATTGGTATTCAAGGTGGATTTGAAGGAAGGCAGTTACATACTGAGCATCCTTATGAATCTGGAGTTGATGGAGGTTATACAGACGGATATAGTGTACACGCTATGCTTAATATACCTATAATAGTTACTGATTTTACTCCTTCTATAACATTCCAAGAAATAGTTATTGTTGAGCCGGGTGAGCCAGGCACCTCATATGGTGACGCACAATTTTGGGATTATGTGATCGTTGAAGCCTCTAAAGATGGTATTACTTGGAAAGCTTTATTGGATGGGTATGATTCAGATTCAGATCCAGGATGGAAGTCAGCATATGCTACAAATCAATTTGGAAGTCTAGATTTATTAAGGAGTAAAGAAGCTAACTTCAAACCTCATTTTAATGAAGGAGATACAGTTAAAGTTAGGTTTAGAATGTTTTCTGATGACTTAACTGTAGGATGGGGATGGATGGTAGATGACCTTTACATACAGATGGAGACACCGGTTGTTCAAGGAATAGAGTTTACTAAATTAGATAAGAACATATCAATATATCCAAACCCGACTAAAGGTATAGTTAATATCAATTTTTCTGATACTTGGAGAGGTGATGTGGAATGTGAAATAATTGATATTTTTGGTAGACCTGTTTATGAAAGAATATTAGATAATAATAATGCATCTTCATCTCATAATATTGATATATCAAGTTCTAATGATGGGATTTATGTAATTCAATTAATTCAAGGAGATAAGAAGACTATGTACAAAGTAATAAAAGAGTAATTATTTTTTAATTTTTATTCTCTTTAGGCTTACTCTTCTAAATCTTATATTTAATAATTCTACACCTAATGTAAAGAAAAGGGCGAAGTAAATGAACCCTTTTGGAATTTCATAGTGTGCTGCTTCAAGAATTAACGTGAATCCAATTAGAATTAAAAAGCATAAAGCTAAAATTTCAAGAGAAGGATATCTATCAATTATGTCACTGATTTTTGATGAATAAAAAATCATAAAAAGAATTGATATTACTACCGCAACAATCATCAATAATAAAATTTCTGTCAAGCCAATTGCAGTTAGAATAGAGTCAACAGAAAACACAAAATCAACTGCTACAATTTGCCAAATCACTGATCCAAATGATACAGATTTCTCTATAATTATTTTTTCATCAAAATTCACATTTATCTTATGAGATATTTCAAGAGCACTTTTGAAAATTAAAAATACTCCTCCAAAAAATAAAATAAGATCTTTTATGCTGAAATCAAGAAAAATTGGTTTTGTCAGACCAATAAACCAAGTCAATCCAAACAACATAATAATCCTTAAGACAAGAGCTAGTAGAAGACCAATAACTCTGGCTTTCTGTCTATCCTCTTTATTTACCTTATTAGTTATAATTGATATAAATATTATATTATCTATACCTAAAATTATTTCTATAATTGTTAATGTGAATAGTGCTATATAAGTTTCTAACTGAAAAAATATTTCCATTTGATTATAAATTAATATATCTTAAAATAATAAGAGCAATTTTGTTTACTTTGGCATCTAATTTACATAGCGAAATTAAAATATTAATATGAAAAATATTATTGAAGTTCAGGATATTTCTAGGCATTACTTTGTAGGTACGCAAACTGTTAAAGCTCTTGATTCAATTAGTGTTGATATAAAAAAGAATGAATATGTTTCTTTCATGGGAGCATCAGGTTCAGGAAAATCTACTTTGATGAACATAATTGGTTGTTTAGATTCTCCAACGGGTGGAAAATACAAGCTTAATAGTAAAGATGTTAGCAACATGTCTGAAAACGAACTCGCTGATATAAGAAATAAAGAAATTGGATTTGTTTTTCAAACATTCAATTTGCTTCCTAGAGCCTCTGCTTTGGATAATGTTTCTTTACCTTTAGTTTATGCAGGATATTCATCAAGTGAAAGAAATGAAATGGCAATGGGAGCACTTAAAGATGTTGATCTAGTAGATAGAGCAACTCACAAACCAAATGAATTATCTGGGGGACAGAGGCAGAGAGTAGCTATTGCAAGGGCGCTTGTAAACAATCCAAGTATAATTTTAGCTGATGAGCCAACAGGTAACTTGGATAGTAAGACATCACATAGTATAATGGATCTTTTTTCAATATTACATGACAGAGGAAATACTATTATTATGGTTACTCATGAGGAAGCTATTGCAAAATACTCTAAGAGAATTGTAAGATTAAAAGATGGTTTGATTTCTTCTGATAAAAAAAATTAATTTTAACTTATGAAAATTAATGTTAAGAGAGTTAGAGAATCAAAACTTACTAAAGTTAATTTTTCAGATCTTGGTTTCTGTAAATATCATTCTGATCATATGTTTATTGCTGATTATGAAGATGGCAAGTGGTCAAATTTTAGAATTACCCCTCATGAAGATTTAAATTTATCTCCAGCCTGCACAACACTCCATTATGGTCAGACAATTTTTGAAGGTTTAAAAGCATACAAGAATAAGAAAGATGAGATTCTTATTTTTCGTCCAGATAAGAATGCTACTAGATTTAATAAAAGTGCTCAAAGAATGTGCATGCCAACATTTCCAGAAAAGTATTTTATTCAATCAATAACTGAATTATTAAAAATTGATAAAAGATGGGTTCCGTCTCAAGAAAATAGCTCATTATATATCCGTCCACTGATGTTTGCTATGGACTCCTATATTGGAATAAAACCAGGAGATAAATATGTTTTTATTATTATCTGTGGCCTTGCAGGTGGGTATTATTCTGAACCTGTAAATGTTAAAATAGAGACTAAATTTACTAGAGCTGTTTCAGGTGGTGTAGGTTTTTCAAAGACAGCAGCAAATTATGCTGCAGCCCTTTATCCTTCTGTCGAAGCCCAAAAAGATGGGTTTCATCAGTTAATATGGACAGATGGTAAAGAACATAAGTATGTTGAAGAGTCAGGAACAATGAATTTATTTTTTGTTATAGATAATAAATTAATAACACCACCTCTCGGTGACACTGTTTTAGATGGAGTCACTAGAGATAGTATTATTATTCTGAGTAAAGATCTTGGTATTGACATTGAAATAAGAAAAATCTCTGTTGATGAAATAATTAATTCTTTAGATAATAATTCAATTAAGGAGGTTTTTGGTGCAGGAACTGCTGCAACTATTGCCCCAATAAAGACTATTGGATATAAAAATAAAAAATATCATATACCTCAATTATCTAGAGACTCTATTTCATCTACTTTACTCAAATCACTTAATTCAATAAAGTATGGAGAAACTGAAGATAAATTTGGTTGGATACTTAAATTAAATTAATGAATATAGACCAGATTAATAATTTAACAAAGCGTGCCTCGGCTCTAAGGGGCTATCTTTGACTATGAAAAAAGAAAAAAACTAATTTCTTCAAAAGAAGAGGTTTCTCTTGAACCTGACTTCTGGAATAATAGAGAAAAAGCAGAAAAAGTCTTAAAAGAAATATCTTCTAATAAAGTTTGGATCGTAGCATATGATAATATTACCAGCTCAATATCCGATCTAGAGACTTTATTTGAATTTTATGAATCAGGTGAAGTTGATGAAGAAGAAATAGAAATAGAATATACCAAAACATTAGATTTAATTGAAAAGCTTGAGTTCAAGAAGATGCTTTCAAGTAAAGAAGATCAAATGAGCGCAATAATTGAAATTAATCCAGGTGCCGGAGGAACTGAGAGTCAAGACTGGGCAAGTATATTGATGAGAATGTATATTATGTGGGCAGAATCTCAAAATTTTATTGTTAAAAAGGTAAATGTTCAACCTGGAGATACTGCTGGAATAAAATCTGCAATTTTGGGAATTGAAGGTCAATTTGCTTACGGTAATTTAAAATCAGAGATTGGAGTGCACAGATTAGTAAGAATTTCCCCCTTTGATTCTGGAGCGAGGAGACATACTTCTTTTGCTTCTGTATTTGCATACCCTGAAGTTGATGAAACTATAGAAATAAATATTAACCCAGCTGATATAGAGTGGGAAACATTTAGGGCTAGTGGGGCAGGAGGTCAAAGTGTAAACAAAATTGAATCCGCGGTTAGACTTAAACATGAGCCTTCTGGTCTAATTATAGAGTGTCAGCAGGAGAGGAGTCAAATATTAAATAAAGAAAAAGCTTTAAATATGTTGAAATCTAAGTTATATCAAATAGAGGTTGATAAAGTAAATAAAGAAAAGGATGAAAGGGATAGTACTAAATTAAAGATTGATTTTGGTTCCCAAATTAGAAATTATGTTCTCCATCCTTATAAAATGATTAAAGATGTAAGAACAGGGGTTGAGAGAGGGGATGTGAATAATGTTTTGGATGGAGATATTAATGATTTTATTAAAGCTTTTCTATTGGAAAAAGACAATTAAATTAATAAACTTACACCCTAATATTAATTTATGATTTCGGGTAAAAAATCTAGTAAATTTACTGCTAATACTCAATTAAAAATTTCACCATTTTTTGAAAGAACATCCAAAATTAATATGTCTCAAGAGTGGAAAAGATGGGGTGGTTTTTTGGCATCAACAAAATATGATTTACATCATGATAATGAATATTTTGCCATTAGGACTAAAGCAGGGTTATTAGATATATCACCATTGTATAAGTATAGAATTAAGGGAAAAGATTCAAAGTTATTTCTAAATAGATTAGTTACAAGAAATATTAATATATGTGAAGTAGGTCAGGTAATGTATTCTTCATGGTGTGATGAAAATGGAAAGGTTATAGATGATGGTACAATTCAAAGGCTAGATAAAGAGGATTTTAGGTTAACAAGTGCAGAACCTAATTTATATTGGTTGGAATTAAATTCTTATGGTATGGATGTTGACATTCATGATGAGTCAGAAATGATCTCTGCTTTAGCACTTCAAGGACCAAACTCTAGAGATATTATCAATTCTATTTCATCTAAATCTATAAATGATTTAAAGTTTTTTAGAATAATTAACACTGATTTTAATGGTATTGAAGTATCTATTTCAAGAACAGGATACACAGGGGATTTGGGCTATGAGATCTGGATAAAACCTAGTGACTCTTTGAAAATTTGGGATATTTTAATTAAAAAAGGTAAAGATTTTGGTATAACTCCTGCTGGGCTTAATGCTTTAGATATTTCTAGAATAGAAGCATCTCTTATTCTTTTAGATGTAGATTATATTTCTTCAAGACATGCACTTATTGAAGATAGAAAATCTTCTCCATATGAATTAGGTTTGGGCTGGACCGTAAAATTAAATTCAGGAAATTTTATTGGCTATAAAGCACTTAAAAATGAAAATAAAAATCCATCGCACTGGAGATTTGTTGGGATTGAAATTTTATGGGATGACCTAGAAAAACTTTATAAAAAAGTAGGATTAGCTCCAGATCTTCCCCATGCTGCATGGAGAGATAGTGTACCTCTTTATTATAATAAAAGTCAAGTTGGATATGCAACAAGTGGATGTTGGTCACCTATTCTTAAGAAATATATTGCACTTGCTCACGTTAATTCAAAGTATTCTTCTTTAGATACTATCTTAGATTTTGAGATTAAGGTTGAACATTACAGACACCTAACACCTGCTAAAATTGTTAAAACCCCTTTTTACAATCCTAAAAGAAAAATGTCATGTCCAGATTAGATAAGTATGATGCAATTATAATAGGAGGTGGTCATAATGGTTTAACTGCTGCTGCTTATTTGTCAAAAGCTGGAAAAAAGGTATTAGTTTTAGAGAGAAGACATGTACTGGGAGGAGCAGCAGTTACAGAAGAAGTTTTTCCTGGATTTAAATTTTCAGTTTGTTCATATGTTGTGAGTTTGTTAAAGGCTAATGTTATAAGAGAACTAATGTTACCACGTTTTGGTCTTGAAATATTACCACTAGAGAGTACATTTACTCCTCTAGATAATGACTATTTATTTAGAACATCTGACTACGATCAAACTTACAAGGAAATATATAGACACTCTAAAAAAGATGCTGAAAATTATACTAGGTTTGGTCCATTGATGGGTCAGGTAGGTATGGCAGTAAGGCCAATTCTAGAGACAATTGCCCCAAATGCAATAAGACCTAGCATTAATGATCTGCTTTCTTTGAAAAGTTTATTAGGTCATGTAAAAGGTTTAAATAATGAGACTTTTGAATATTTATGTAAACTCATGACAATGAGCTCTGCAGATTTTCTTGATGAATGGTTTGAATTTGAACCTCTCAAAGCTACAATGTCAGCAAGTGGGATTATTGGAACTTTTATGGGTCCAAGGTCTCCAGGATCTGCTTATGTTATGCTTCATCATTATATGGGTGATATCGATGGATCTTTTAGGGCTTGGGGTTTCCAAAGAGGAGGAACTGGTGAATTAAGTATGACAATAGCTCGTTCTGCTAAGCATTTTGGTGCTGAAATTTTAACGGAAGCTTCAGTTGATAAAGTAATTGTTAAGAATGGTGAAGCTGTAGGTGTTGCATTAGAGAATGGTAATGAATATAAATCAGATATAGTAATTTCAGGTTTAGATCCAAAACTAACATTTCTTAAAATGATAGATGAAAGTGATCTTCCTGAAGATTTTGTTAGAGATATTAAAAATTTTAGAATTAGAGGTTCTTCAGGTAAGGTAAATTTAGCACTTGATGGATTGCCTAATTTTACATCTTTACCTGGAGATGGGCCCCATTTAAGAGGAGCTATTTCAATAAGCCCTAGTTATGATCATCTTGAAAGAGCATATGATGATGCTAAATATGGTAATTTTTCTAAAGAGCCTTATATGGATATTATTTTACCTTCAGTTCTAGATCCTACTATGGCACCACCAGGGAAACACGTTATGTCATGTTTTGTACAGTATGCACCATATAATATAAATGGTGGCTGGGATGATAACAAAAGAGAAGCCTTTGGCGATGCAGTTGTTAATACTCTTTCACGATTTGCCCCCAACATAAAAGACTTAATTTTACATCGCCAAGTTCTCACTCCAATGGACTTAGAAAAAACTTTTGGATTAACAGAAGGAAATATTTTTCATGGTGAATTAACATTACAACAACTGTTTTCATTTAGACCTGCGGTCAAATGGGCTGATTATACTACGCCTATAAAAAATTATTATCAATGTGGTTCTGGAACTCATCCAGGAGGTGGAGTCACTGGATCTCCGGGAGAAATGGCTGCTAAAAAAATTCTTAAAATATGGTAGATAAGAAATTTGATTATATAGTTATTGGTGGAGGTATAAATTCTTTAATATCCGCAGCACTTCTATCTAAGAAAAATAAATCAGTATTATTATTTGAGTCATGCGACCAAATAGGTGGCATGGCATCCCTAAATGAATTTTCTCCAGGGTTTAAATGTAATTTAATTTATGATTATATAAAATGGATAGACGATAGAGTAATTAAAAATTTAAAAATAAATAAATCCTTACTTGAGTACATAGAAAATGATATATATAGGATCTCTTTAAACTCAAATACAAATGATCATATTTTTTTTAATAGAGATAATAATAAAACTGTAAAATCAATTCAATCAATTTCAAAGTCTGATTCTGAAAAGTGGATTGATTTCACAAATTATATTTCTAAAATAGCTAGTTTTTTAAAACCTCTTTATAAAATAACACCTCCTAATATTCAAAAAATGGGATTAGGTGATGCTATGTCTATGAAGGAAATGATTAAGCCAATGTGGAGTCATGGAACAAGGGGTTTTGTTGATATTTTAAGAACATTGCCAATGATGATGCCTGAGTTACTAGATGAATGGTTTGAATCAAAACTATTAAGGGGTACTATTTCTGCTAGTGGTATTCATCATTTGAATCAGGGACCATATTCAGCTGCTACTGTTCTAAATTTTTTACATCACAACTTATATTCGGGGTCACATATTTTAGATGCTAATTTTATTAAGGGTGGGGTAAATAATTTTTCAAAAGTTCTGAAAAATAAAGCTATAGATAATGGGGCAGTAATTAAAATAAACTCTAAGGTTATATCTATAGATTGTAGTGATGATATATGTCATGGTGTAACTTTAGAAAATGGCGAAAAGTTTTTTTGTAACAATATTATTTCAGGATTGGATCAAAACAATACTTGTATTAAATTATTAGGGCTTGAAAATCTTAATCCTAATATTAGAACACAATTAAATAATATAAAGTATAGGGGAAGTACTGCTCGAATTCATTTTGCTTTGAAAACCATACCAAAGATTAAAGGAGTTAATAATGATCAGCTAAAAACTGTATTTTCTATCACTCCATCAATCAATTATTTAGAGAAGGCATTTGATGAAGTTAAATACGGCAGATTTTCATCATCCCCTAGTATAGAGTTTTGTATTCCTAGCCTAATTAATTCTGGATATGCTCCTAATGGTAAGCATGTTCTTTCAGCATCAATACAATATATTCCATATAAATTAAAAAATAAGGAATGGAATAAAAGTTTAAAAGATGATATTATTAAAAATGTTACTAATATATTAGATCAATATATTTCTAACTTTTCAGATATTATTATTGATTCTTCCATATCCACTCCATTAGATTTTGAAAATTCATTAGGGATAACTGAGGGTAGTTTTAATCATGGTGATATGACTCTTGATCAATTTTTATTTATGAGACCAACAATTTCTTCATCACAATATAGAACTCATATTAAAAACTTATTTATCTGTGGTCCTTCAACTCATCCAGGAGGAGGTCTTCATGGATCTAATGCTTTTAATATGGTTAATGAAATACTTAAATAGTATTTGTTGTTTTTTTAATGCTCTTTTCCAAATGTTTTAAATACCATATTTTTAGTTTTTCTAACCCCATTTCCATTTCTGATAAAGGTCCAGGTTCATATTTTTTTGATAGAACCCCTTTCTGATTATCTTCTATTATTCTTTTGTCTTCTAAAGTAGTCTTATGCCACATCCAGGTCAACTCTTCCATATTATAATCAACTCCTTCAATTGCATTTTCATTTACTAACCACATTATTTCTATATCAGTATCATTTGGTCCTTTTGGTATAAATGTAAAAGTTGTAGCAAAATCATTTGACATAATTATGCTGTTAAATGGAGAAGGTCCTATAGTTGTATATCCACCATCAAATTCATTAAATTCTCCCATAAGAGTTGATGCTGGCTTTCCAGACTTTGTTTCAGATAATTTCCCATTACTAAATGGAGTCCTTTCTGCACTTCTAAAGAATTCAGAGAATTTATCTTCTGAAAATTCACCAGTTAAATACCCTAATTTCTTAACCTTTTTATTCCAAATTTTTAATTTTTTATTAAATTCTTTTGATTTTGGTCCAGTATTACTCCCTGCACCATATGATTGAATATAATCTCTACTATGAACATGACAGTACTCAGGATGGGATGGCTGGCAGTGGTAACATTCATGAAAATTATCTAATGCTAATTTCCAATTTCCTTTTGTTGGATATATTTTTCTATCTGCGATTTTAGCTCTACCTAAACCATGTAATTCGATAAATGGTTTAATTGGTTTAATGAAATTTTTAAATTCTGAGGGTTTTTCAGACAAATTAATAAATACTAATCCTTCAAAAACCTGAGAATAACATTTTTTTAAATTCCAATTTTTAGGATTAAAGTTTTTCTCCATCATTTTAGCATTTATTAGATTTCCTCCAAGATCATAACCCCATGCATGATAAGGGCAAATAAGTTTTCTTACCCTACCTTCATCTTCTAAACATATATGCGAACCCCTATGCCTACATACATTAAAAAAACAATTAATCTTTTCATTGTTTTCTCTTATAATAATTATTGATTCGTTTCCTATTGAAAATAAAAAATAATCTCCTTTATTTGTAATTCGAGATGCATGTCCAACAAATACCCATTGATTATAAAAAAAAGTTTCTAAATCTAATTCAAATATTTCTTTGTTAACATAGAAGGGTTGTTCAAGAGGAAATTTTTGTTTTTGAGAATTAATTAATTTTAAAATATCCAAATTATTTTTTTATTCATTTATATGTAAGCTATTATACTTTTATTTAAGGTACTTTTCCAGTTTTTCTTAATAAATATTATTAATTTGTTATGAATCATGAAAAAAAGAATACCTACTTTAATTGAGTCTTTTCTACCAATAATATTTCTTGTAATATTTTTATCTATTAATGTCACAGTTTTTGGAGATGATGCTCTATCTGGAAGTATTCAGATTGTTCTTATCTTTTCGTCAGCTATAGCTACTGTAATTGCATTTAATTTAGGTTTTACATGGATTGAAATCCAAAAGGGGATTCAAAATAGTATTAATTCTGCTATACCTTCAATTCTTATACTTTTTCTTGTTGGCTCACTTGCTGGGTCTTGGTTATTGAGTGGAATTGTACCTGCTCTAATCTATTATGGTATTCAAATTTTAAATGCTAAAATATTTTTATTTGCTGCTTGTATTATATGTATTATAGTTTCAATGGCTACTGGAAGTTCTTGGACAACATCTGCTACAATTGGTATAGCTTTAATAGGAATTGGTAAAGCTCTTAATATTCCTGAAGGGTTAATTGCAGGTGCCATTCTTAGTGGTGCTTATTTTGGAGACAAAATGTCTCCTTTATCAGACACGACGAATCTTGCTCCGGCAATGGCTGGTAGTGATTTATTTACTCATATTAAATATTTATCAATAACCACTTTTCCATCTATAATTATTTCACTTGTTATTTTTATTATAATGGGCATGAATATTTCGAGTGATGTGAATATTGATAATGCTTCACTAATTTCATCTTCCATTCTAGATAAATTTTATATATCCCCAATTTTATTTTTAGTCCCTTTCACTGTTATCTTTCTCATTTATAAAAAAATAAAAGCAGTCCCTTCATTATTTGTTGGTGTAGTCTTAGGATCTTTTTTTGCTTTAATATTTCAGCCTGATTTAGTTAGAGAGGTATCAGGAAATCTTTCAGAAGACTGGACTTCATTATTTATTGGAATAATGAAATCATTATATGGGTCAATTTCAATATCAACATCTAATGAGTTAGTATCTGATCTTCTTTCATCAAGTGGGATGTATGGTATGTTAGGGACTATTTGGTTAGTTGTTTCAGCTATGATTTTTGGTGGTGTTATGGACAAAGCAGGTTTTCTAAATGTAATTTCATCTTTAATTTTAAAGAAAGTTAATTCAGCGGGATCCTTAGTAACCTCAACCGCAGGAACTTGTATATTTTTTAACTTAACTGCATCAGATCAATATATATCAATAGTTGTTCCTGGTAAAATGTACTCAAAAATATATAAGGATAAAGGACTTGCTCCTGAGAATTTGAGTAGAACTTTAGAAGATAGTGGAACTGTCACATCGGTCTTAATTCCATGGAATACTTGTGGTGCATACCATGCTAGTGTTTTAAATGTATCTACTTTAACTTACTTACCTTACTGTTTTTTTAGTATTATTAGTCCTATTATCACAATCTTAATAGCCTATTTAAAGATAAGAATAAAACGTTTATAGCTATTCTAGTTCATTAAGAATAGATAAATAATTATTATATCTTTTATTGGAGACTTCTTTACCTATTACATTCTTTATAAAACACTTTGGTTCATTTTGATGTAAACAATTATTGAATTTGCATTTATCATTTAATAATATAAATTCAGGATACAGAAATTTCAAATCATTTCTTTTAATATCAAAAAAATAAAAGTCTTTAAACCCGGGTGAATCAATGATGTAGCTGTTTTTATTTATTTCAAAAGTTTCAGAAAAAGTTGTTGTTTGCCTTCCTTTGCCTGTTTTTGATGATAAATCTCCTGTCTTCTGATTCGAGCTTGGAGATAGAGTATTTATTAATGTAGACTTGCCTACTCCGGAATTGCCTATAATCAATGTCTTTTTATTTAATAATTTTTTTAATAATTCATTTATATTAATTTTTGATTCAGCAGATATATTACATGTTTCAATACCAGCACCATTATAGATACTGTATATTTTTTCTAATTTTAAAGTTTCTTCATTACCTAATAGATCAATTTTATTGAAAACAAGAATAGGTTTAATATTATAATAAATAGATGCTGCTAGGCATTTATCAATAAAACTCAATTTTGTATAAGGGTTTTTAATGCTACTGATAATAAGAATTTGGTCCAGGTTTGCGCCAATTATATGAGCTTTTTTATCTTTTAATGATTTCTTAATGAAATAGTTTTTTCTCTCTATAACTTTTTCTATAATTCCCGATTTGTCGTCTAATAATTTTATTTCTACTTTATCTCCTGATACAATCGGGTTTGAAAATTTATTGTTTAGTTTGTTTTTTCCTCTATAATTACATCGTATAATACTATTATTAATCTTAACATTATACAAATCCCCAACTGACTTGACAACAACTCCTTTCATTAAAGATATTTAGATAAAAATTTATTTATTTTAATTGTAGCTCCTGAATTTTTAATTATAAATGAGTTGCCTCCTTTTCCTATATCTCTATCTTTTAAAACTCTATTTTTTATAAGTTTAAACTCATTGCCGTTTCTAATAGGAAACCCAACACTATTTTTTTCTAATTTTTTTACTTCAATAAACTTTAGATTGTTTTTATGGAATCCATATATTACTGGCACATCCCATACAGCTGCCTCTAAAGTATTATGTAAAGCTCCTCTAAAACCACCTCCAATAAATGCAATTTTACAATATTTGTATAAAGATGATAGCATACCTAAATTATCAATAATTAGAATTCTTTTTCTTACATTTTTTTGAGGTAGTTCAGAAAATTTAATTGTATCGTTTATGAAACTATTTTCTAAATATTCAATGTCATTTATTCCAATATTATGAGGTGCAATAATATATTTTGTGTCAGTTAAATCTCTTTCTATTTCTTTTCTTAATATTTCAATATCACTCTTCCATGAGCTTCCTATAACTATTGTTGTCTTATTATTTATGAAATCTTTTATCCGTGAAATATTTTTAGAATTATTATAAATATTTAAAACTCTATCATATCTAGTATCACCAATTACTTCCACTTGTGAAATATTAATTTTATTCAATATCACTTTCGATTTTTCATTTTGAACTAGAAATAAACTAATGTTTTTTAAAGCATTTCTAAAGAAAAGTCCAATCTTTAAAAAATAAATTTGATTTGACCTGAAGACAGATGAAACTGAAATAATTGGAACAGAATATTTTTTTGCTGTATATATAAGGTTTATCCAAAATTCATATTTAACAATAATAATAATTTTTGGATTTAATAATTTGAAGAGTTTTTCAGTATTAGATTTTATATCAGAAACTAAATAAAAATTATAATTAATTTTTTTGTATTTTTTTACCTCTTCCTCAGCTGAAGATGAAAAATATGATACCAGTATTTTATACTGGTAATTTTTATGAATAAGATCAATTATTGGTTTAGCTTGTTCAAACTCTCCCACTGAAGAAACATGAATCCAAACAATTTCCTCATCTGATCTAATATATTTATTTATATAAGAGAAAGTATTTTTTCTTCCTTCATATATCTTTTTATTTTTTTTGTTGAAGAATGAACTAATTAGTAGAAGACAGTTTAATATTTTAATTGAGAGGTTATAAAATATTTTTATCATCTTAATAATGATTTATTTATGGTAAAAATATGTTTAAGAATTTCTTCTCTTCCAATATTTTTCATAGACGAAGAAATAAAATAATTAGGTGTTTTTGACCAATATTTTGACAATTCACTTAAAAAATCATAAATGTTTGACTTGATTTTAGACTTTGTCTCTTTATCACTTTTAGTAAATATAATATTTAGTGGTAATTTATTTTTTCCAATATAGTTTATATATTCAATATCAATTTTTTGAGGTTTTAGCCTTATATCTACTAGAATAAATATTAAAGAGATTTTATCTGAGTTTACAAGAAATTCTTTTGTCATTTTATCCCATTTTTCTCTATTTGATTTACTTGCCTTGGCCCAACCATATCCTGGTAAATCCACAAAGTAAAGACTTCCATTAATTGTAAAATGATTAATAAGCTGTGTTTTACCTGGTTTTGAAGATATTTTTGATAGTTTGTTTTGATTCACTAACATGTTAATTAGTGAGGATTTTCCAACATTTGATCTGCCTAGGAAAACATATTCAGGTAATTTTATTTTTGGGCATTCTGATAGATTTGAACTACTCTTGATAAATTTAGCTTCTTTTATGATCATGTTTTCAACCATTATACAATTTTACTTCAATTTTAAAGTTTAGATGTTATATTTAGCAATAAATGAGAAAGATTTTTGTGTTCATAGTGTTATTAATATCATTGAATACTTCTTTGTATTCCCAATCAACGAGAATTAACTTAGGTGGGTATGATGATGTAAATACACATTTTGGTTTTCTTTTAGGTGCCCATTCTACTTATTATAGAATATATTATTCTCAAGAGTTTCTAAAACCAAATTTTAATAATCTTCATAGTGTACACTCAAAATCAATGCCTGGATTTAAATTAGGTTTTGTTTCAGATTTTAGTCTTATTTATCCCTTTGACCTGAGAACACTATTACAAGTTTCTTTTTCTGAATTTAGATTAGACTATTATAATGTTGATGAATTTACTGGTGTAACTACTACTTTTTCTAATGTTAGACCTGCTGTATTTCTAGAATCTCCAATACTATTTAAATATAAATCTAAGAGAAGAAAAAACCATCGAATGTTTTTAATAGCCGGAATTAAACCAAGTTTAGAGATAGGAGCTAAAAATAAAGATGAAGCAGGTGAAGATATTTTAGACTTAAAAGCTTTTGATATTTCATTAGAAGTTGGATTTGGTAGTGATTTATTTTTTCAACTTTTTAAATTTTCACCTGAGATAAGATATTCTCGAGGCCTTAGAAATATATTAAAAGGTATAAATGTTAACCAATATAATTTACCATTAGATAGAATAATAGTTCACAATATTTCATTTTTCTTTACTTTTGAAGGTGGACCAAAATAATAATAAAAAGTTGGTGTTTATTACTGGAGCAACTTCTGGGATAGGGGAGGCAACAGCAAAACTTTTGTGTCATAATTATAATTTAATTCTTTGTGGGAGGAGAGATGATAGGTTGATGAAGCTTAGTACAGTATTGTCTAGAAAAACAAATGTTAAGACTCTGTCATTTGATGTAAGAAATAAAGAAGATGTGTCAGAAAAAATTAAAAGTCTTACTGGTGAGTGGAGACATATAGATTTTTTAATAAATAATGCAGGCAATGCTCATGGTATGGACTATATTTTTGAGGGAGATACCGATGATTGGGATAAGATGATAGATATTAATGTTAAAGGATTACTCTATGTTTCTAAAGAGATACTAAAAATTATGGTATATAATAAAAGAGGTCATATTATTAATATTGGTTCAATAGCTGGTAAAGAGATCTATCCTAAGGGAAATATATATTGTGCATCAAAATTTGCAGTTGATGCAATCTCTCAGGGGATGAGAATAGACCTTAATCATAAAAATATAAAAGTATCTCAAGTAAATCCTGGCCTTGTAAATACTGAATTTTCTAAAGTTAGGTTTAAAAATGATAAAGAAAAGACAGATAATGTTTATAAGGGAATGCTCCCTCTTATTGCAGATGATATTGCTGAGGTTATAAATTTTATAATTAATAGGTCTGATAATGTCAATATTAGTGACATAACTATTTTACCTAAGGCACAGGCGTCATCTACTGTTGTTAAAAGAGATTAATATTTAAGAATGCTAAATACCCAATTTATCCCTAATTTTTCTAAATTTATCTCTTTTAAAATTTTTGAATAATTTTTATTGTAACATACCAACCTTGTTGGTTTTTTAAGTTTTACTTCATTCGTAAGCTTATTACCTAGCCATTTAACATTTTCAATAAACTTAGTTGGTCTTATTCTGCTAAAACCCACATAGTTTTTATCATCTAATTGCTGAAAGCCTCTGCACCATCCTAAAGATCTACCTTTTTTCTCAAATTTATTTAGATTAATAATTTCTGTTTCCTTCAAGTTATTTTTATTGATCTCAATAATTTTTCCATTTACCACAGTATATATTAATTTGTTATTAAAAATAGATCCATCATGAGGGATTCCCTCATTTAAAATTATAGTATCAATTATTTTACCTTCAAGAGAATATACTAACACGTCTTGTTGTTTATATCTTGTTATAAATAATTTATCATCATGAATAGTTACATGGTTAGGATGACATAAATGTGGTTTTGTTGTATTTATTTTTCTGTAATCTTTTTGTTTATCAAACCTATTCCAAGTATCAATCTCTGGAAAGCAGTTATAAACACATAATATTTTTTTCTTTGATAAAGAATATCTTGCTACTATATCTAATCCTGTTATAACTATGAATATATCATTGTTATACCTGATGACATGATGCAAATCATTAAATATTTTGAGTGAAATTCTTTCTTCTAGTTTGTAATTAGGGAGTGTGTAAACTAAAACTTCAGTTAATGAAGTTATATAAAGCTTATTATTAAAAATAGACCCACTTTTAAATGATATACTAAAGTTTTTTTTTGGACGAAACTTTAATGGTGTTTGATAATTTACTTTTTCTACCAAAGTTTTATCTTCTGAATCATATTCATAAATAACTCCACAGATACCATTACTCCATTCTTTATTAAAATAAGATAAAGATGACTCAGATTGTCTTCCACCAGTTATAATAAGTTTCATTAGATATTTTTATTAATTTTAATATACATTACCTGAAAATTCTAAACCCAAATTTATGTCAAAAAAAATAGTAATTCTTGGCGCCGGAAAATCTTCATCTTTTTTGATAAAATATTTATACAATAATAGAAATGAATTAGATATTTCTTTGAATATAGCATCAGATTATAGACCTAAATACATCCATGATTTTGAAGAAATAAGTTTTATAAATTTAGATATAAAGAATAAAGAAAAGCTACTTCAAGTCATGCAAAACTCCTTCATAGTAGTTAGCCTATTACCTCCATTTTTACACTTTGAAATTGCAGAAATATGCTCATATAATAAAATTAATATGATAACGGCATCTTACCTTGATGATAAAATAAAAACTTTAGAAAAAACATTTATTGACAATAATTGTTTTCTATTTATGGAAATGGGTCTTGATCCAGGTATTGACCACATGTCTGCCATGAAGATGATTGATAAATTAAGTGCATCAAATAAAATTATTGAATTTGAATCATATACTGGTGGTTTAGTAAAGCTAGATAAAGAAAATAACCCTTGGGGTTATAAATTTACTTGGAATCCTATGAATGTTATTCTTGCAGGAGCAGACGGAGCAAATTATTTAAAGGATGGCGTCAATAAATCAATTCCATATAAAAAGATATTTAAAGACTTTACATCTATAGTTATACCTGGAGAAGAAGGTTTTGAAGGTTATCCTAATAGAAATTCATTAATGTATAAAGACTTATATAAGTTAAAAGATATTAAAACTCTTAAGAGAGGAACACTGAGACATAAAGGATTTTGTGAAACGTGGTCTTTGCTGATTGAATTAGGATTGACTAGCAATACTAAAACTCTATATAACAATAAAAAAATGACTTTTTTTGACTTTTTTAATCATAAAATAAAAGCAAAAAGCATTGAAGATTTAATTAAATACCTTGATAAAAAACATGGAATAAAAAGAACTTCTTTAGTATATAAAAATCTTGAGTGGTCAGGTTTTTTTTCTAATAAAAAAATACCTATTGTCGAAGGTAAAATATCAGATTTTCTTTTGGCAGTATTGATGGACAAATGGACTCTATCTGATGGAGACATCGACTTAATTGTTATGACCCATTCCATAGTATATGAGTCTGAAGAAAAACAAAATAAAATTTTATCTTATTTAAAAATTGAAGGTGAAGACAATGTATATACGGCTATGTCAAAAACTGTAGGATTACCAATTGCTGTGCTGATAGAACACATAATAAAAAATAAAATTCAAAAAAAAGGCATCCATTTACCATTCAGTAAGGATATTTATGAGCCTATACTTAAAAAACTTAAAAAATTAGGAATTGAGTTCACTGAGATAGAAACTAATATTTGAAAGTATCCATAAAATTAGTTGTGAAATTTCCTTTTTTAAAGTTAGGATCATCCATAATTTTTATATGAAATGGTATAGTTGTTTCAATGCCTTCAATAATAAATTCTTTTAGTGCTCTTTTCATTCTTACTATTGCCTCCTCTCTTGATTGATGACTAACAATTAATTTAGCAATCATTGAGTCGTAATTAGGAGGAATGATATAACCTGAATAAATATGTGAATCTACTCGCACACCATGCCCTCCTGGTTTATGTAGTGCAGTAATTTTTCCAGGACAAGGTCTGAAATTAGCAGAAGGATCTTCAGCATTAATTCTACATTCGATAGAATATAATTTTGGGTAGTAGTGTTTTCCAGAGACCTTTACACCACTAGCAACTTTTATTTGTTCTTTAATTAAATCATAATCTGTAACTTCTTCTGTAATTCCATGTTCTACCTGAATTCTGGTATTCATCTCCATAAAGTAAAATTTTTTGTTTATGTCGACAAGAAATTCTATAGTTCCTGCACCTTCATATTTTATGAATTCGCATGCTTTAACAGCTGCTTCCCCCATCTTCTCCCTTAACTCTTCATCTACAAAAGGAGAAGGTGTTTCTTCTATTAATTTTTGATGTCTTCTTTGGATTGAGCAATCTCTTTCTGATAAATGACTGACATTACCATATTGATCTCCCATAACTTGGATTTCAATATGTCTAGGTTTTACGATAAATTTTTCTAAATATAATCCAGAATTAGAAAATGATGCCTCAGATTCAGCTTTTGCACTATTCCAACAATCTTCAAATTCTTTTTCACTATTTACTATTCTCATTCCTTTACCCCCTCCACCAGCTGTTGCCTTTAAAATAACAGGGTATCCAATTGAAGATGCTAATTTTTTTCCTTCTTTTATTGAATTCAACAAACCATCTGAACCTGGTACAGTAGGAATTCCAGCTTCTTTCATAGTTTCTTTAGCTGTAACTTTATCACCCATCTTTTCAATCATCTTCCAGTCTGGACCAACAAACTTTATCCCGCTTTCATTACAAATTTTTGAGAATTCTGCATTTTCTGATAAAAAGCCATAACCAGGATGAATAGCATCAGAATTTGTAATTTCAGCTGCAGCCATTATTTTAGGAATACTTAAGTATGATTCTTTTGATATAGGAGGTCCAATACAGACTGCCTCATCAGCAAAACGTACATGTAAACTTTCTTTATCTGCAGTTGAATATACTGCAACTGTTTTTATTCCCATCTCATTACAGCTCCTAATTACCCTTAGAGCAATTTCACCTCGATTAGCAATAAGTACTTTTTTAATCATCTTGATTATTAGCTTGGATCAACTTCGAATAAAGGTTGATCAAATTCAACTGGAGAATTATCGTCAACAAGAATTTTTACAATTTTACCAGATACTTCTGATTCTATATCATTAAATAATTTCATTGCCTCTATTATACATATTTTTTGACCTATTTTAATTGTGTCTCCCTCACTTATAAAAGGATCACTTTCAGGATTTGGAGAACGGTAGAAGGTGCCAATCATTGGTGATTTGACTATAATGGTATTTGATAATTTCTTCTCTTCATTTTTAACAACTTCCTTTACTTCACTTTCAATTGGTTTTTTAATTTGCTTTGATGTGTTTTTATTAGTTTTTATTTCAGAGACAACTGTATTATTTTTTTTGACTCTAATCTTATAATTTTCAGTTTCTATACTCACATCATCAAGGTCAGTTTTTTTAATGAAGTTTATAATATCCTGTATTTCTTTTACTTTCATTTAACAAATTTAAAATTTATTTTACTCTCTCAACGTATTTACCTTGTCTAATATCAACTTTTATTTTATCATTTTCATTTATAAAAAGAGGTACTTGGATTTCAGCTCCTGTTTCAATTCTTGCTAATTTTGTTGCATTTGTAGCAGTATCACCTTTTACCCCTGGTTCGGTATAAGTTATTTTAGTTTCTATATTTTGTGGCAGTTCACATGATAAAATATCTCCAGTCTCTGTATGAATAGAAATTTCAACTTCCATTCCATCCATTAAAAAATTAGAGTAATCAATTTGATTTTCTTCAAGAGATATTTGGTCAAATGAAGATGCATCCATAAAATGGTATCCCGAGCTATCCTTATATAAAAATTGATGAGATCTTTTTTCAACTCTTGCAGTAGTAATTTTATGTCCAGATGGAAAAGTATTATCGATAACTTTTCCCGTTTTAACATTTTTAAGCTTTGTCCTTACAAAAGCTGGACCTTTTCCAGGTTTAACATGTTGAAATTCAGTAACAAAGTATAAGTTCCCATTGTACTCAATACAAAGTCCATTTTTAATATCACTAGTAGAAGCCATTTTATTTAATTATTGTAAGACCATTTTAAATAAAGAGAGCCCCAAGTAAAACCACCTCCAAAAGCAGCAAGTATTAAGTTATCTCCCTTTTTGAATTTTTTTTCAAAATCCCATAAGCATAATGGGATAGTTCCAGCTGTAGTATTGCCGTATTTTTCAATATTTAACAAAACTTTTTCAGGACCCACACCCATTCTTTTAGCAGTTGCGTCAATTATTCTTTTATTAGCCTGGTGAGGAACTAGATAAGACACATCATCAGATGAAAGGTTATTTTTTTTCATTATTTCTTCAGAAATATCTGCCATGTTAGTTACAGCAAATTTAAAAACAGAAGAACCTTCTTGATATATATAGTGATCCTTATTTTTAATTGTTTCTATTGATGCTGGCCTTAAACTTCCACCCCCTCTAAGACATAACATATCACTTCCAGATCCATCACTCCTTAGTATATAATCTTGTATCCCAGTATCATCATTAGATCTTTCAAGTAATACTGATCCTCCACCATCTCCAAATAACACACAATTTTTTCTTTCATCATAGTCAATAATAGAAGACATTTTATCTGCTCCAATTACAACAACTTTTTTATGTGTTCCTGATTCTATAAATTGACACCCAGTCGTAAGAGCAAATAGGAAACCGGAACAAGCAGCTGAAATATCAAAACCATATGCTTTTGATGCGCCAACTTTATCAGCTATTAAATTTGCTGTTGAAGGAAAAAACATGTCTGGTGTAACAGTAGCAACAATTATTAGATCTATATCTTTAGGATTAGTATTGGTTTTCTCTAGTAGCCCCTCTAAACATCTTACACCTAGAACAGATGTTCCTTGTAATTCGCCTTTTAAAATTCTTCTTTCTTTAATGCCAGTTCTTGTGACAATCCATTCATCTGTGGTATCTACTAATTTTTCAAGCTCAGAATTAGTTAGAACATAATCAGGCACATAACCATGTACCCCAGAAATACAAGCTTTATATTTTTTTGAGGACATAAATTTGATGAAAATTAAGCTACTGCTTCTTTTTCTAGAACTACTTTACCCTTATAGTATAGTTTGCCTTCATACCAATATGCTCTATGTGGAAGGTGAGATTCTCCAGTAGTTGAGCAAACAACAAATTTTTTTGCAGTTGCTTTGTAATGAGTTCTCCTTTTATCTCTTCTGGTTTTTGACGTTTTACGTTTTGGATGTGCCATTTTAATTTATTTTAATTTATTTAATGGATCCAATCTTGGATCAGTTTTTTTAATAACATTTGTTCTAAATACAAAATTATCAATATTATCTTCATTTTTTAAAGAAGGGTGTAATCTTTTTACTGGAATTTTTAAAATAACAAACTCATAAATATATTTTGCTATGTTAATTATTGATTTATTTCTTTCAATAACTATCATTTCTTCAGATATTTCTTCATCAAAATCACCAAATTTGAATAATATTTTGTTTTCTATATTTATTGGATGAATAAAATTTTTTAATGTTCTGTCACAAATTAATTCAGTAGAACCTTTTATAGAAAAAGTAGCGTTTAACATCATATCTGTCTTAACTATTTCTAAATTACATTCTCCCAATGTATTTTTCATTTCAATTTCCTCAGAGAAATGTTCTAAAAGACTATGATTAAATTCAAATAAAAATGAATGTTTATTATTTGATAAACTTTGAATTTTTATATCAAATTTTCTAAGAATTTTTTTATCCATAATTATAAATATGTCCGCAAAAATATTACCAAATCTCTTATTTAGAAAACATTCTTTGATTTATAATTCTCTTTGATTTATAATTCTAATATTTAACTTGATTGATTCTATCAAAGAATTTTCATTGGCAATACCTTTTCCTGAGAGGTTAAATGCAGTCCCATGATCTGGGGAAGTCCTTACAATAGGGAGGCCTCCTGTATAATTAACACCATCTTCAAAAGAAAATGATTTAAACCCTACTAATCCTTGATCGTGATACCATGAAAAAACACCATCATAATTTTTAAATTCTTTTGCGCCAAAAAAAGAATCAGCCGAAAAAGGACCTTCAAAATTTTTTCTTTTATTATTTAATTCTTTGATAATTGGATCTATTTTTTCTATTTCTTCTGAACCTAACATTCCGCTTTCACCAGCGTGAGGATTTAACCCTAAAATTGCAATTTTAGGGTATTTCTTATTAAAGTCATTTTTTAAAATGTTTAGAAATAGTTTTAATTTTTTCTTTATTAAAGTTTCTTTAATATATGCTGGGACATCTTTTAACTTAATATGTCCAGTATGAAATCCAATAATCATCTTTTTTGAATACATAATCATGATATTATCTTCTACATTATACTTTGACTTTAAAAATTCAGTGTGACCGGGGAATGAAAAAAAATCTGAGTGAGAATTAATTTTACTTATTGGTAAAGTCACTAGTCCATGGATTTCATTTTTTTCTAAATACTTAATAGAGTTTTTTAGAGATTTTATTGAATAATTTCCTGCTTTTTTACTTATATATCCTGGCTTTATAATTATTTGTGACTCTTCATCTGATATTGTATATAAAATATTATCCTTGAATTTTGTTATTGAACTATCTTTTTTCTCAATTTTTAACTTGTAATTGAAACGATTATTATAGTATTCTAATATTCTTTTATCACAAAAAATCATTGGGATGCACTTATCGAATAATTTAGAATTCATAAATGATTTTAGTAAAATTTCTGGTCCAATTCCATTGTAATCTCCGATGCTAAAGCCTATGATTATTTTTTTGTTAATATCTTTTTTCATTAAATTCTTGATATAATTCCAAATTTACATTCAAATTTATCTTAATGATAAAGATTCAAACTAAAAAAAAATTAGGTCAACACTTTTTAATTAATGAAACAACTGCAAAATTGATTTCAAATACTTTTAATGGCAGAAATAATATTCTTGAAATTGGTCCTGGAATGGGTGTTCTGACTAAATATATTCATAAAAATAGATCTAAAATAATCTTAATAGAAATTGATTTAGAATGTGTGAATTATTTAAATAAGATTTATAAAAATATTAAAATTATTCATGGGGATATCTTAAAAATTAAACTCGAAAATTTATTTAAAGAAAATTTCTCAGTAATTAGTAATTTACCATATAACATTTCATCTCAGGTTTTTTTTAAAATTCTTGAATCAAGAGATAAAATAGATCACTTTACCTTTATGGTTCAAAAGGAAGTTGGTGAGAGAATATGTTCTAAATCTGGCAAAAAAAGTTATGGAATATTATCTGTCTTGATACAAATCTATTTTGATATGGAATATGTCTTTGATGTAAAACCTGAAGATTTCAATCCTCCACCTAGGGTTATTTCTTCAGTAATTAAAGGTGTTAGAAATAAAAGGTCAGATATTGGTGTCTCATATTCATTTTTAAAAAGTATTGTTAAAAATTCGTTCCAAAATAGAAGAAAAACATTGCGAAATTCTTTAAAAAACCTAAATTTACCCCAAGACTTTACCTCAAAAAAAATATTTTCAAAGAGAGCTGAACAATTAGTCTTGAATGATTTTATATGGCTTTCAAATGAAATTAAACTTTTACAATGATGAAGTTTTCACTAACAAATGAATTTAAAGAAAAACTTAGATTAGAGATAAAAAATCAAAACATTGATTTTATCCAAAAATCATTTGAAAATACTAGTTATGTAGATATTACAGAACTCTTGTATGAGTTTGATTCTGTTGATTCAAAGTATGTTTTAGATAATATTAAAATCGATATTTCTGCAAAAATTATTTCTGAATTAGATGAAGACAATAGACAAAATTTTCTGAAAATATATTCAGCTAATGAAATAGCTCGATATTTGGATATTATTGATTCTGATGATGGTGCAGATATATTATCTGAACTTAATTTTGAAAAAAGAAATGATGTAATAACATCTATAAAAGATTCAGAAAAATCAAAAAACTTAAAGGAGTTACTGCAATATGATGAGGATGTTGCTGGAGGATTAATGGCTATTGAGCTTGTTAAATGCAATATAAATTGGAAAATAAATCAATGTATAGAATTAATTAAAAAACAAGCTAAAAATGTAGAAAACATTTATAGTGTATATGTAACAGATGATAAAGGAAAATTATTAGGTACTGTATCTCTTAAAGACATTATTTTAGCTAAAGACAATTCGAGTATTAAGGATGTATATGATGACTATATAATATCAGTTGATACTCATATGAATCAAGAAGAGGTAGCACAAATTATGCAGAAATATGATCTGACTGTTCTACCTGTAATTAATAAAAGAGGTAAATTATTAGGTAGGATAACAATAGATGACGTTGTGGATGTAATTACTGAGACAGCTGAAGAAGAGAGACAGATTATGTCTGGTATAACTTCAGATGTAGAAGAAGATGATTCAATATGGAAGTTATCTAATGCTCGTTTGCCATGGCTTGTTATTGGAATAGTTGGAGGTCTTTTTGGGGCATTTTTTTTAGGCTCTTTTGAAAACAATTACTTTAAAAATAACCAAATGTTCTTGTCATTATCTTTATTTATACCATTAATCATGGCGACTGCTGGAAATGTTGGTATTCAGTCATCATCAATTGTAATTCAAAGTTTATCTAACCCAAGTGCTTTTGAAAGTTCTGTTACAAATAGATTATTTAAGGTTTTACTTGTTTCAATAATTAATGGTGTTGTTTTATCCCTATTAGTTTACTTAGGATTAATTGCTTTTGATTATTTTGGTTATTTAGATTTTGGGATTTATTCAAAAACTGCTCTTATTGTATCAGTTTCTTTATTTTCTATAGTTATGTTATCTTCTTTACTAGGGACAATTACACCCATTATTTTAGATAAACTTAATTTTAATCCTGCTTTGGCATCTGGCCCATTTATAACAACAACTAATGATTTGATTGCCTTAGCAATATACTTCATAGTTGCTCTTCTATTGGGAGGAATTTAATTCATATTAACTATATTTGCTTACATAACGGATATAGTCCGTTTTTTTTATCTATATCATATGAGTAAAGTAAAATATTTTACAGAGTCAGGTCTTAAAAAATTAAATGATGAATTACATTATTTAAAAACAAAAGGACGAACTGAGATAGCAAATCAAATAGCTGAAGCAAGAGATAAAGGTGATCTCTCTGAAAATGCCGAGTATGATGCAGCAAAAGATGCTCAGGGTCTACATGAATTGAAGATATCTAAATTAGAGGAATCTATTAGTAATGCAAGGGTAATTGATGAATCTGAAATAAATACTGATAAAGTATCTATATTATCTAAAGTTAAAATTCTTAATCTATCTTTTAATAAAGAATTCCAATATACTATCGTATCAGAGGAAGAATCTGATCTTCAATCAGGAAAAATTTCTGTTCAATCACCTATCGGCAAAGGTTTATTAGGCAAGGAAAAAGGTCAGACAGTTAGTATTGATGTGCCTTCTGGAGAGTTAAAATTAAAAATAATTGATATCTCTATATAATAATGTCTTCAATTTTCACAAAAATAATAAATAGAGAAATTCCAGCGTATATCTTACATGAAAATAAAAATTTTATTTCTATTCTTGATATAAACCCTTTAACTCATGGTCATTCATTAGTTATTCCAAAAGTAGAGACCGATTATTTTTTTGAGTTAGATGATATATACCTAAGTAAAATAATGGTTTTTTCAAAAGTAGTATCTAACGCTCTTTCAAAGAGTGTTAGTTGTGAGCGTGTTGGTCTATCAATTGTTGGTCTAGAAGTTCCTCATGCTCATGTACATTTAATACCATTTAATAATGAAAAAGAAATGAGTTTTTCTAATGAAAGACTAAACTTTTCAGAAGATCAATTTTTAGAACTACAGAAAAAAATTATAAAAAATTTAAATTAATTTTTCTGGGTTAGAAATTATATATTGTTTCCAGGATTTTTTTGTTGTTTGATTATTTGATTTTTGATATAAATGACATAAGGCAGCTCCTAAAGCATCAGAAGCATCAAGCTTTTTTGAGTCTTTAATTTCAATATTTAATATTTTTTGAACCATTTTATTTAATTGTTCTTTTGAGGCATTACCGTTTCCAGTAACAGCTTGTTTTATTTTTTTTGGAGCATATTCTGTAATACTTATGTTATTTATCTCTCCAGCTACCATAGCTACACCTTGTGCTCTTCCTAATTTCAACATAGATTGAACATTTTTACCATAAAAAGGTGATTCTATTGATATGTCATGAGGTTTAAATTCATTTATTAAATTATTTACTGTATTAAAAATAATTTTCAATTTTTTTAAATGACTTTTCTCTTTGCTCATCTTAATTACTCCATATTGTAATACCTTTAAATTTTGATTTTTATTACTAATAACGCCAAAACCCATAATATTAGTTCCTGGGTCAAGTCCTAAAATAATTTTATCCGAAGCCATAATGTGAATATATTATTATTAATTTCACGATCATAAAAACTATTAATTAATTTAAAAATAGTGAATAAATCTTTCATTGACTCTCATGCTCATATCTACCTTAAAGATTTTTCGAATCAATTAGGTGCAATTATTGATAATTCTATTAACAATAATGTTGAGAAGATATTAATGCCTAATATTAATTTAAAAACAGTTAATCCAATGAAAAAATTATCCTTAAAGTATGAGGGTAGATGTTTTTCTATGCTGGGGTTACATCCTTGTTATGTAGAAGGTAATTATGAAAAAGAAATAAACGAAATCTTTGATTTTTTTGATTCTAAAGTTATTGCTATTGGAGAAATAGGGCTTGATTATTATCAGTCAGAAAAAACTTTTACTAATCAATTAAGAGCTTTTGAATTACAATGTGAGTTTGCTATTGATAAAAAATTACCTATTGTCATACATACAAGAAACTCTATAGATGAATCGATAAATGTTATTAAAAGGTATTCTAATAAAAATATTACAGGTGTTTTCCATTGTTTTACTGGAAATTTAAAACAAGCTAATCAAATTATTGACCTTGGTTTTAAAATTGGAGTAGGAGGAATATTAACATTTAAAAACTCTGATTTAAAAAATGTGATATCAAAAATTGATTTGTCTTCAATTTTGCTTGAAACAGATAGTCCTTATCTTTCCCCAGAACCAAAAAGAGGTAAAGTAAATGAACCTTCAAATATTAAATATGTTGCGGAAAAATTATCAGAAATATTATCTGTTCCTATTGAATTAGTTGCAAAAGTTACTTCACAAAATGTAAATAATTTATTTGATTTGTCTTCTTAATTTAGAGAGGTGGCCGAGCGGTCGAAGGCGCGCGCTTGGAAAGCGTGTATACGAAGTAATTCGTATCGAGGGTTCGAATCCCTTCCTCTCTGCAAAAATTTCAATCATAAAAATTTATGTTATAATTTTTATATTAATACGAAATCTTTATTTTTGAAAAATTCTATATTAAAAATAACACATTTAACTATGAAAAAATTATTTACATTAATATTAACATTTAGTCTCTTGACTTTCTCAAATGTTACTTATTCTCAAGAAGAAGAGCAAGTAGCTGATACTGAAATGCAAGAAGATACTTCATCATCAGTTATTGTTGACTCTGCAACTGAAATAATGAATACTGTTCAATTTGTTGAAGAAGAGGAGATTGAAGAAGTAGTAGAAGAGTCTCAATCTTTTCATTATGCCATAAAAGAACAATTTATACAAGGAGGCTGGCAATTTATGGGTATTGTACTATTATGTCTAATTTTAGGTCTTGCAGTTGCTATTGAAAGAATTATAACTCTAAATCTTGCTACGACTAATACAAATAAATTATTATCAGATATTGATGATGCACTTTCTAATAAGGGTGGTGTTGAATCAGCTAAAGAAATTTGTAAAAATACAAGAGGCCCTGTAGCTTCTATATTTGTTCAGGGACTTATGAGAGCATCTGAAGGTATTGATATGGTTGAAAAATCAATTATATCGTATGGTTCAGTAGAAATGGGAAAACTTGAAAAAGGCATGGTATGGATTTCTTTATTTATTTCACTTGCACCAATGCTTGGTTTCATGGGTACTGTAATAGGTATGATTGGAGCGTTTGATGCTATAGCGGAAGCTGGAGATGTATCTCCTTCGCTTGTTGCGGGTGGTATTAAGATTGCACTTCTTACAACAGTTGGTGGTTTGATTGTTGCTGTTATTCTACAATTATTTTACAATTATCTTGTATCTAAAATAGATTCTTTGGTTAATACTATGGAAGATGCATCTATATCATTGGTAGATATTCTAGTTAAAAACAAACTTTCTAAATAATGATATTATTAGATCTAGTTGACGTTATTTTATATTTCGGTTACGGAATGGTAATGGTGGGAGCTATTTTAGCAATTGGCTTTCCATTGTGGATAGCTTCAAAGAACCCTAAATCATTAGTAGGTACCGGAATTGGATTAGGCTCTATTCTTGTGTTATTTTTAATAGCCTGGTTAATTTCTGGTAGTGAAGTTTATTCTAGTTACAGTGAATTTGGAGTAGATGCTTCTCTTTCTAAATTTATTGGTGGAATGTTGATACTTGTTTATATGTTAGTTGGTTTAGCTCTTTCCGGAATTATCTACTCTGAGGTTACCAAATCTTTAAAAAATGGCTAGAAAAAACAGACCTACTGCGGAAATTCCTAATGGATCAATGGCTGATATTGCTTTTCTTCTATTAATATTTTTCTTGGTTACTACAACTATAGCGAATGATAAAGGTATTGCAATGTTATTACCTCCAAAACCTGATCCTAATCAACCACCGCCTGAGGTTACAGAAAATGCTAGAAATATATTTAAGATTTTAGCTAATTCTCAAGATAAGTTATTGGTGGAGGATGAACCATTAACAGATGTATTTGAATTAAGGGAGATGGTAAAGAGTTTTATTTTAAATTTTGGTAGTCCAGGAGAAGAGGGTGTTGAAATATACAATAGCTTGCCTGCTTCTATGAAATCTTATATTTCTTTGAATGGAAGAAAGGTAGATTCTTCAGATGATCCAAAGACAGCAATAGTTTCTTTTAAGGCTGATAGGGGTACTTCATATGAACTATATGTTCAAGTTCTTGATCAAGTAAATGCAGCATATAACGATGTTTATGGTGAAAGGATAGGCTTATCTGCTTCTGAGTTTTTACAACTTGATAGAGATGATCCAATTCAAGATAAAAAATACTTGGCTGCTAGACAGGGTATACCACGTGCTATCTCAATTGCTGAACCTAATAAAATTGTAAACTAATGGCTAAATTTGGAAAAAAATCAAATACTTCTCAGGATATTCCTACTGCTGCTTTACCTGATATAATATTCATGTTATTGTTTTTCTTTATGGTAACTACAGTACTTAGGGAGACGGATATTTTAGTTAAACAGAAGTTGCCTAAGGCTGCTCAATTATCTAAACTAGAAAGAAAGTCTCTAGTTAGTTACATATATATAGGAGAACCAAAACAAAGTAATTTATTTGGTAAAGAACCAAAAATTCAGGTTAATGATGTTTTTGTTGAGGTTGATGAAATAGTACAATTTGTTAACCAAGAAAAAGACAAGTTGAATGAAGCTGAAAGGGATCAGATAACCATGTCCTTGAAGGTTGATGTTGAATCAAAGATGGGAATTGTTTCTGATGTTCAACAAGAGCTCAGAGATGCTAATGCTAGAAAAATTCTTTATAGTTCTGTCCAGTCGATAGATATTTAATTTAAATAAGAGGCTAATTTCTTATTTAAATTATGATTCAAAGCTTAAGTTCATATAATAAAAAAATCAATGCCTGGTGTATGTATGACTGGGCTAACTCTGTCTACTCATTAGTAATAACTACTGCAATATTTCCTATTTTCTATAATTCTGTGACTACAAGTGATTCTGGGTCTGATATTGTAAATTTTTTTGGTATTAATATAGTCAACTCAGTACTTTACTCATACTCTCTTTCATTCTCTTTTTTATTATTGACATTTTTTCAGCCAATCTTATCAGGAATAGCAGATTATTCTGGAAATAAGAAATTTTTCTTAAGACTTTTTATGTATATGGGGTCTTTATCTTGTATGTCATTATATTTTTTTGAAGGTCATAATGTAGAATTTGGAATTATATGTTCTGTTTTAGCTAGTATTGGATTTACTGGAAGTTTAGTTTTTTATAATGCTTTCTTACCAGAAATATCTGAGGCAAAAGATTTTGATAAAATAAGTGCTAGAGGTTATAGTTTTGGATATGTTGGAAGTGTTATTCTTCTAATTATATGTTTAGTTTTAATTCAAAATTATGAGTATTTTGGTTTTTCTGATTCCAAAAATGCAACTCAATTTACTTTTTTATTAGTTGGTATATGGTGGATATTATTTTCTCAGTTAACTCTTTATTTTATTCCTGAGAAATCTAATAAAATTGATTTATCAAAAAAGATTTTATTATTTGGAGCCAATGAGTTAATAAAGGCATGGAACTATATAAAAAATATTAGAGATTTAAAATTATATCTATTTTCATATTTTTTCTATAGCATGGGAGTGCAAACTATTATGCTAGTTGCTTCTTACTTTGGTGACAAAGAATTAAAGTTAGAGCAGTCCAAGTTAATTATGACTATTTTAATAATTCAGATAATTGCTATTTTTGGTGCTTACTTTTTTGCTTATATATCTAAATTAAAAGGTAATAAATTCTCTTTAGTTGTGATGAATATTTGTTGGATATTCATATGTTTTTCAGCTTATTATACTACAAATGAAAATCAATTTTATTTATTAGCATTAGGTGTCGGAATTCTCATGGGAGGTATACAGTCTTTATCAAGATCTACCTTTTCAAAATTAATTCCATCCAATAGGACTGATAATGCTTCTTTTTTTAATTTTTATGCTATCACTTATAATATTTCAGTTGTAATTGGAACTTTTACTTATGGTTATATTGAGCAATTAACTGGAAGTATGAGAACTAGTATTTTAGCTCTAATGGGGTTTTTTATTATTGGACTTATTTTCTTAATCTTTACAAAAATTAAAAAATGATGATTGATGATCAATTTAAATATCCCTGATCAAAACATTAAACTTCAAACTATAAAATCAAAAACTTATGTTTTTGATTTTCTAAGAAAGAAGAAGTTAATATTAACTCCAGAAGAATGGGTTAGGCAGAACTTAGTTAGTCACCTGGTAAATGATTTGAATTATCCAAAGGGATTAATTAAGACTGAATCTTCACTAAAGTATAATAAATTAAATAAAAGGGCAGATATTATAGTTTTAGATAGAAGTATGAATAATTTTATGGTTATAGAATGTAAATCTTATAAGTTAAATCTTAATAAATCAAATTTAAATCAGGCAGCAGTTTATAATAAAGTCTACAGGAGCAGATACTTAATGTTATCAAATGGGATAAAACATGTGATTTGTGAATACAACTGGGATGATGAATCTTTTACTTTTCTAGATTCTATACCAAAATATAATTAAATCAAAGAGTTAATATTACAATACTCTCTATTAAATGCTTCAGAAACATTTTTATTTACAATTTTTCCTGAAATCACATTAACTCCTGTTCTTATTTCTAAATTTTCTTTTGATGCCTTCTCCCAGCCTTTATTAGCTATTTCAATAAGATAGGGTAGTGTTCTGTTGGTTAAGGCATAAGTTGATGTATAAGGTACTGCTCCTGGCATATTTGCGACACAATAATGAAGAACATTATCAATAGTAAATACTGGATTTTCATGAGTTGTAGGAGTTGAGGTTTCAAAGCACCCACCTTGATCAATTGCTATATCAACTAATACACAGCCTGGTTTTAATTTTTTTAATAAACTTTTAGAAATAAGTTTTGGAGCTTTAGCACCAGGAATAAGAACTGCCCCAATAATTAAATCACTATCAATAGCTTCTTGTTCAATTACATTTTTATTTGATTTTATGTATTTTGCTTTATCTCCAAAAAGTTCATTAAGCTCTCTAATTCTTTGATCATTAGTATCTAAAATAGTAACATTTGCACCAAGTCCAATTGCCATCTTTGCTGCTTCAGTGCCTGATATTCCCCCGCCAATTATGAGGACATTAGCAGGCTCAACTCCAGTAACTCCTCCTAATAAAATTCCTCTTCCACCCATTGGTTTCTCAAGATATTTTGCACCTTCTTGAGTGGCCATTCTTCCAGCTACTTCTGACATTGGAACTAGCAGTGGTAGGTTTCTCTGCTCATCTTCAACAGTTTCATATGCTATACAAATTGATTTACTTTTTATCATAGCATCAAGCAGAGGTTCATGTGAAGCAAAATGAAAGTAAGTGAAGACAATTTGATCTTTCTTTATTAAGCTATATTCTTCTTCTATGGGTTCTTTAACTTTTAATATTAGATCAGAAATATTAAAGATAGATTTATTGTCATTTACTATTTTTCCACCAGCACTTATATATTCTTGGTCCGTAAAACTTGAGTTTAGTCCGGCATTTTTTTCAATGAAAACTTCGTGGCCATTAGATATTAATTCTCTAACACCTAAAGGAGTGATTGAAACTCTAAATTCATTGTTTTTTATTTCTTTAGGTACACCTATTTTCATATGGCACAAATATGATATTTTTAAATATATTTAATTAATAATTTTTTTAATTTTTTAATTTTTCAATTTTTATATATTTCAAAATATTATTTGGCAAAACACAGATTAAAATAATATAATTCTTTTATCTGTCTAAATAGATAATATTATACTATATAAATAAAATATATAAAATTTATTTAATCTCTTTTATTATATATTTGCACTTGTTATTTAATATATGATAGATTCTAATATTACAATAAATAAATCTTTAAAAATCTCTAAAAAAGAAATTCTAAAAGATTACTTTTTAATTAATGAAAGTAGAAACCTAAGTCTTATAGGTAGAAAGGAAGTCTTTATGGGAAGAGCTAAATTTGGTGTATTTGGCGATGGCAAGGAACTTCCTCAAATAGCAATGTCAAAATTTTTCAAAAATGGTGACTTTAGGAGTGGTTACTATAGAGACCAAACATTTATGATGGCAATTGATCAGTTAAATTCATCTCAATTTTTTGCTCAATTATATTCCCATACTGACACAAAATTTGATCCTCATTCAGCGGGAAGACAGATGAATTGTCATTTTGCTACAAGAATGCTTAATGATGATGGAGATTGGAAAACACAGACTGATATGAAAAACTCAGCTAGTGATATTTCATGTGTTTCTGGACAGATGCCAAGGATTGTTGGTTTAGGTTATGCTTCCAAATTATATAGAGAAAACAAGAACTTATCCAATATGCCTAATTTTTCTATAAATGGAAACGAAGTGATATTTGGAACAATAGGTGATGCAAGTACTTCTGAAGGTCATTTTTGGGAATCAATAAATGCATGTGGAGTTTTACAGTTACCTGTTATTATGTCAATCTGGGATGATGGATATGGTATATCAGTACCATCAGAATATCATACAACTAGAAATGATTTATCAAAAGTTTTGTCTGGTTTTCAAAGGTCATCTAATAAAGAAAATGGGTTTGAATTATTTACCGTAAAAGCATGGGATTATGTTGGATTATTAAACGCTTATTCTAAGGCAGAAAAACTAGCTAGAAATGAACATGTACCATCTATAATTCATGTAAAAGATGTAACTCAACCACAAGGACATACTACATCAGGTTCACACGAAAGATATAAATCAAAAGAAAGGCTTCAGTGGGAGAAAGACTTTTGCTGTATAAAAATGATGAGAGAATGGATAATTGAAAATAATTTATCAAGTGCTGAGGAATTAGATGAAATAGAAAAAAATGCTTTAGATTCAACAAAAGTTTCAAGAGACACTTCCTGGAAAAATTATAGAAAATCTATTGACGATGATTTAAATGATGCAATGGTAATTATAACTAGGGTTGCGCAAAATAGCCCTAAAAATAAAAAGGAAATAATTGATGTTAGAGATCAGCTGTCAAATACATTACACCCATTAAAATCAGATATTTTTAAAACCTTAAAGTTTGCCCAAAGAATAATAAGAAATGAAAATAATATATCTAGAAGCTACTTATTAAACCTAATTGATGAATTACAGAACAAGTATAATTTTGAATACAGCTCACATTTAAATAGTGAATCAAAATATTCAGTTGATAAAATACAAGAATTAAAGCCAACTTACTCAAAACAAAATAAATTAGTTGACGGAAGAGAGATAATAAACAAATTTTTTGATTTAACATTTGATAATAATCCTCTGGTTTTTGCAGTTGGAGAAGATGTGGGAATAATTGGAGGTGTAAATCAAGGTTTTGCAGGAATACAAAAAAAATATGGTAAGCTAAGAATAACAGATACTGGAATAAGGGAATCATCTATAATAGGTCAAGGTATTGGAGCTGCTTTGAGGGGTTTGAGACCAATTGTTGAAATTCAGTATTTAGATTATGTTTATTGGGCTTTACAGACTCTCTCTGACGACTTATCAACTTTACAATACAGAACTAAAGGTGGGCAGAAGGCACCGGTTATAATTAGAACTAGAGGACATAGGTTAGAAGGAATTTGGCATTCAGGTTCTCCGATGGGAACTCTAATAAATAGTTTAAGAGGAATAAATGTACTAGTTCCTAGAAATTTTGTTGAAGCTTCTGGTATGTATAATACATTATTACTTTCTGATGAACCGGGTATTGTTATCGAACCTTTGAACGCATATAGATTAAAGGAAAATCTTCCAGAAAATTTAAAAAATGTAAGAGTTGAGTTTGGAGTTCCTGAAATTCTTAGAGAAGGAGAAGATATAACAATAGTAACATATGGGTCAATGTGTAGAATTGTTCTTGAAGCAGCTTCTCAACTAAATGATATTGGTATATCATGTGAAGTTATTGATGTTAGAACCTTACTTCCTTTTGATAAAAATAATCTGATTGTAGAGTCAATTAAAAAGACTAATAAGGTGATATTTGCTGATGAAGATGTTTCTGGTGGAGCAAGTGCATACATGATGCAATCAGTTATTGAAAATCAAGATGCTTATTTTTATCTAGATTCAAAACCTCTCACAATACATTCCAAAGATCATAGGCCAGCATATAGTACAGATGGTGACTATTTTTCAAAACCAAATTGCGAATCTGTATTTGAAAAAATTTACTCTTTATTTAATGAGTTAAATCCAAAAGCTTATCCTAGCTTAGATTAAATTATTCAACTAGTATTTCTTCTAGTGTCACTTCTGGTGTTTCAATAATATTACTTTTATTTAATTCTCTATCTATAATATGAACTCTTAGCTTAAAAATATCATTTTTAAGAATCATCTCAAATCCGTATGAAACCATACCATACCTAAGTTTTCCAGATAGAAGCTGTGAGGAATTAGAAATATTTAGTGGTGGAAATCTAGAATTAAAATCGATTCCACATCCATATTCTTCATCAAAAATTCTTTTCCAGTCAATGATTTTAAAATCATTATTTTCTTTTTTCAGGAATTCAATAAAAATATTTTTATTAAAATCATTTTTCTGGATAAAGAAAGTATCTAATTTAGAAGTAGTGCTAACTGTATCAATTATATAATCCTCGCAATTATATGAAGGTCTATTGTCGCTGTTACTGAAAGAATAATAAGTTCCATTTGGTTCGTAAACATAAAGTGGTGGAGTTACAGTAGATGATCCAAACGTTACCCAATTAAACTCTTGATCAATTATTGCATTATATGGGTGGTAAGGATAGTTATTTTCATCATTAGATAATCCTAAATTTCCATCACCATCTATAAAGTTTATTGTGAGAATTAGAGAGTCCTGAGTGATATTATTAATGCTTTTTTTAAATTCAATGTTCTCATATGATATTGAAGGAATTTTTGATACTCCTTCATCTTTTTCACAAGAAATAAATGCAAATAACACAAGTATCAATAAGTAATATTTCATAATCTAATAACTAAATGGTTTAAATGTTATTGTGTTTTTTAAATTCTTAATAGAATGAATAGCTTCATTACATACATTATTACGACACAGGTAAATATTTAGTTTTGAATTTTCATATTTTATCTTATCTGAATTAGGTCTATTATTATACATTAAAATTTTGTTAGGAAAGTACCACGAATTTATTTCTTTGGTTATTTTATGTTTATATGAAATATCTCTTATTTCTATTTCATTTATCATTTTTTGATTAATCTCATTTATATAAATCCAATTAGACATAAATTCAAAATTATTTAAATAATTTTTCAATTTTTTAGTCATTTCGTTATAAAGGTTTATATATAGTTTGTCATTATAGATTTTCCCTAATATTAGAAGATTATAAAACATCACAGAGTTTGATGATGGTATAACATTATCAAAAATTTCAATTTTTTTTGCAAGTAACTTTTCATTATTAGTGCCACTGAAATAAAACATTTTATTTTTTTTGCAATAAAATAACCTTATAGAATCCTCCATTAATTTTCTAGCATTTTCTAAATATTCTATGTTTTGGGTTGTTTCAAATAACTTAATAAATGCACTAATTGTATGGGCGAAATCTTCTAAAAACGCATTTATTCTACTTCCATATACTCTAATTAAATTTTTATTTTTTAAAAATTTATTAGATATAAAATTTGCATTTTTTATAGCTAAAGAAAGATATTTTTCATCACCAGTTGATTGATAACTTGATAAAATTCCCTTCAACATAATTGAATTCCAAGATAGAATTATTTTCTTATCTATTAACGGCTTAATTCTTCCTTCTCTTATTTTTAATAATTTCTTTTTTAATTTATTTATTTGATTATTTTTCTCAGATTCAAAAAATTTTCTTTTTATAATAATTTTATCATTCCAGTCCCCTTTTTTAGATATTTTAAATATTTTTTTTGCAAGATTAAATTCTTTTTCATTTAAAATTTTCTTTAGTTCATCATATTCCCATAAATAATATTTTCCTTCTTCTCCCTCAGAGTCAGCATCTATAGATGAATAAAAACCACCTGATTCGTCTGTCATTTCATCCTCAATCCAATTAATTGTGTCTTTGATTATAGCTTTATATTTTTCGTTTTTTGTGATAGAATAAATATTTGATATTAACTCTAAAAGCTGACCGTTATCATATAACATTTTTTCAAAGTGAGGTACTATCCATTTTTTGTCAGTGGAATACCTATAAAAGCCACCTTTTAACTGATCAAAAATCCCTCCTTCAATTATTTTATTTATTGTGTGTGAAATATGATTAAAAAGATCTTGATCATTATTATGATATGAATAAAATAGAAGTGAGTTCCAAATTGATGGCATTGGGAACTTTTGAGCTCTGTCAATACCTCCTTCATCATAGTCAAATTTAATTTTAATCTCATTCACAAGAGTTTTAATTGAAAACTCATTTTTCGAACTGTATTTTTCACTATGAGATTTTTTTAGATCTTTTGAGAATTTTTCTGAAGACTTTTCAAATTCTTTTTTATTTCTAGAATATGCATCTATTATATTATTTATAATCCCATACCATTGATTAGGAGAAAAGTAAGTTCCTCCATAAAATGGTTTTAAATTAGGTAAAAGAAAAATATTTAAAGGCCATCCACCTTGTATACCCATATACTGTAAGGCTTCCATATATAAATTATCTATGTCAGGCCTTTCCTCTCTATCTACTTTTATTGAAATAAAGTTTTCATTCATGTATTTTGAGATTGAATGATTCTGGAATGTTTCTTTTTCCATGACGTGACACCAATGACAACTAGAATAACCTATACTTAAAATTATTATTTTCTTATCTTTTTTTGCTTTATTTAGTGCTTCTTTGCTCCATGGAAACCAATCTATTGGGTTTTCTGAGTGTTGTTGAAGATAACTGCTTTTTTCAGTAGAAAGTTTATTTGACATTAGTCTATACAGTGGTTTTTATTAAATGAATAAAGTTTTGTATCTTTACAAAAGATAAATAATAGTGAAAAAGTTACTAGTAATCTTATTAATTCTTTTTTCATCTTGTGAGAGAAAACTCTGTCCTACATATTCTTCAATAGATAATCAGTCAGCTAAAACTGAAAATTCAATTAAAGTTTCTTAAAAAAAGTAAGTCTATAAGCCGGATTCTGTATCTGATATAATCAGACTCTTATCATTTATCTAGACTCAGTATCACTACTAAGTTCAATCGATCTACCCATTCGATTTGTAGCGAGCAACTACATGTTAAAAACATTCGAATTGCTTGATCTTTCAATTTATAAGGTTTACAAAGCATCAAATATCACTATTTGACCGGTAAGCTCTTACCTTACCTTTTCACCCTTACCAAATTGGCGGTTTTTTTTCTGTTGCACTATCTGTTCTCAAAAGAGACCTTCTAGTTAAGAAGTATAATGCTCTATATTGTCCGGACTTTCCTCTTCAAAATATGAAGCGATAAGACGACTTACATCGCAAAAGTATATATATTTTTGTTTAAATATTTAAAAATGAAAAACTCAATATTAGCTATTGAAACATCATGTGATGATACATCTGCTTCTGTTATATCGGATGGTATAATAAAATCAAATATTGTTTCTTCTCAGGTAGATCATACTAAGCTTGGTGGAGTAGTTCCTGAAATAGCTTCAAGAGGACATCAGAAGAACATTATCTATATAGTAGAAAAAGCTTTAGAAGAAGCTGAAATCAGCAGAAAAAAATTAGATGCAATTGCTTTTACTCTTGGGCCTGGATTATTAGGGTCATTACTTGTAGGCTCAACATTTTCAAAATCTTTTGGTTATGCTCTAAATATTCCTATTATAGGTGTTAATCACCTTAAAGCTCATGCTTTTTCTCATACTATAAATAAGAAAAAAATTACTTATCCTTTTGTTTCTCTTTTAGTTAGCGGTGGCCATACCCAGATTATATTGATTAAATCTTATGATAAGATGAAAATTATTGGTGAAACTAGAGATGATGCTGTTGGTGAAGCTTTTGATAAATGTGCCAAGATATTAGGTCTTGATTATCCAGGTGGACCATTGATAGATAAATTATCATATGATGGAAATAAAAAGGCTTACTCATTTCCTGACACTAACGTAGATGGATATGATTATTCATTTAGTGGAATAAAAACATCATTTTTATATTTTATTAATAAAGAATTAAAAAATAATCCTGATTTTATTAAAGAGAATTTAAATGATATTTGTGCTTCTATCCAATCTAAGTTGATAAGTATGTTAATGTTAAAATTGGTAAAGGTTATAGATGATTTTAAAGTTAAAGATATTTCTATTTGTGGAGGGGTTGCTGCAAATTCATACCTAAGAAAAAAAATATTTAATTTGTCAGAGTCAAAAAATGTAAAAATTCATATACCAGAAATGGAATATTGTACAGATAATGCTGCAATGATTGCTAATTATGCATATTACATGTACAAAGACAAAATTTTTTCAGATTTTGATGTTGTGCCATATTCAAAGCATAAAATTGAATAATATGAATTTTAAAAGTTTTTCTTTAAAAAATAAAAAAGCAAATTTTAATTATCAGATTTCTGATAAATATATTGCTGGAATGGTATTAAAAGGAACAGAAATTAAATCATTAAAAGAGTCTATGGTTAATTTTTCAAATTCTTTTTGTTCAATTGTTGGCGAAGAGATTTATCTAAAAGGAATGAGTATCTCTGAGTACTTATATGGTAATATAAATAATCATGACCCAAATAGGGATAGAAAATTACTATTAAACAAAAGTGAAATAAAGCAAATAAAAAAGAAGGTTAATGAAAAGAAGTTATCAATAATACCAATAAAATTATTTATTAATAATAGGGGTTATGTAAAGCTTGAAATAGGATTGGGAAAAGGTAAAAAGGCATATGATAAAAGAGAGGATATTAAAAAAAGAGATATCGAAAGAAATTTAAGAGAGAATATTAAAAATATTTAATTATTATATCAATAAGTCCTTGTTTAAATCTGTTATAAGGTGGAACCAACATATCGGTTGGGCTAAAAGATGTAAATTGTTTTAAAATACTTTTTTGATTTGAAAATTCTTTAAATCCATATTTTCCATGACATTTCCCAAAGCCACTATTTCCGATGCCTCCAAAGGGTAGGTTATAGTTAGAGTAGTGAAGTGTACTGTGATTGATACAGACTCCTCCTGATGAAGTTTCATTTAATATTTTTTTAATATTTTTTTTGTTATCACTAAAAATATATAGAGCTAAAGGCTTTTCTTTTTTATTAATAAATGATATAGAATCATTGATATTCTTATAGGTGAATATTGGTAATATTGGCCCAAAAATTTCTTCATTATAAATTTTTGAATTTTCACTTATATTTTCAATTATAGTTGGTTCTATGAAATTTTTTCCTTCAATTGTATTACCTCCATATAGTATATTACCTCCATTTAATTTAGCATTATCTATAAGTTCTTTTATTCTTTTAAAATGATTTCTATTTACAATCCTACAATATGAAGAAGATTTTATTGATTCTTCAGTATAGAGCTTTATTATATTTTTAATAACATATTGAATAAACTTTTTTTTCTGATTTTCATGAATAAGTACATAATCTGGAGAGATACAGACTTGACCATTGTTTATAAATTTAGACCAAGTAATTTTTTTTGCTGCATTTTTTAAGTTACAATCTCTATCAATTATTGTAGGAGATTTACCACCTAATTCTAAAGTTATTGATGACAGATTTTTAGCTGCAGATTTCATTACAACCTTTCCGATTGAAGGGGATCCAATAAACAGAATGTGATCAAATTTTAATTTTAATAAATTTGATGCTGTATCTACTCCTCCAAGAATAACAGATACATTATTAGGCTTATATGTTAATTCTATAATTTTTTTAATTATTAGTGATGTTTTATTTGTTATTTCAGATGGCTTAATAATAACTGAATTATTTGCGGCTACAGCACTAATAAGTGATACAAATGTTAGATTAATTGGAAAATTCCAAGGAGTAATTATGAGTATCACACCTTTTGCTTCATATTCAATATATGATTTAGATCCTAAAAGTGTTATTGGAGTCTTTACATATTTTCTTTTTGCCCATTTTTTTATATTGTTAATACAATGATTTATCTCTGATATTACAGGAAATATTTCAGTAAGATCAACTTCACTGCTATTTTTACCAAAATCATCATAAAGAGCATTTTTTATTTCATTTCTATGTTCTAAAATGTTTTTTTTTAACTCCTTAAGTTTTACAATTCTTTTATTGACAGGTGTGTTTTTGTAATTTTTATGGTTGGTGCAAACCTCATCATAAATTGAAATAATTTTATTATTGCTATAATCCATCATTTAATAATATTAATGCCAATATAACAAAATAGGATACCAACTACTGAGCTAGAAATCATATAACTTAAAAAAAGAAGATACTTACTTTCATTTAATAAGTTTATTGAATCTGCTGAAAAAGCTGAAAAAGTAGTAAACCCACCACAAAACCCAATAATTAAAAAATTATTTATAAGATGAGATAATTCTTTATTAGAGATTGATGAATATTTAATTAATATTCCAACCAGAAAACAACCTATCATATTAACTATAAATGTGTTAAATGGAAAACTTGAATTTATAAAAGGAATTTTAACAATTAAAAATCTTAAAATAGCTCCGAACATCCCTCCAGCACCAACAAAAAATATTTCTTTCATTTATTTTTTTTTGTAAATTCTAATGAAGCTGAATTAATACAATATCTTAATCCAGTAGGGTTAGGTCCATCATTAAAAATATGTCCTAAATGACCTTGACAGTTTGAACATATTACTTCAATTCTTTGCATTCCTAAGCTGTTATCATCAACGAAACTTACATATTTTTTGTCTTCAACATCAAAAAAACAAGGCCATCCTGTTCCTGAGTCATATTTTTTTTCTGATGTAAACAATTTTTGACCACAACCAGCACATTTGTATTCTCCTTCTTGCTTATTGTTCCAGTACTTACCAGTAAAAGCTCTTTCTGTTCCCTTTTCTCTTAATATTTCATATTGTTCTTTAGTCAATTTTTCTTTCCAGTAATTATCATTTTTATCTTGAGAACTACAGCTAGATATAACTACTATTATAAGTAATATTAAGGATGTAATTTTTTTCATTTTTTGATATTCACGTCGAGTTGAGGGAATGGTATACTTAATCCATTTTGAGGAAACTCTTCATAAACTTTTTCATTAAACTTAAATTTTACATCCAAGAAGTCTTCAGATTTCACCCAAGCTCTAACCATTATATTAACTGAACTATCAGCTAATTCTGATATTACAACCATAGGCTTTTTATCTTTTAATATCCTATCATCTTCATCTATCCATTTTAATAAAATTGTTTTTGCTTTATTAAAATCATCTCCATATGCTATTGAAAAGGTCCATATAATTCTTCTAATATCTTCAGAAGAGTAATTAATTACAATTGATGTTTGAAGTATTCCGTTTGGTATTATTACCCTTCTATTATCAACCGTAGTAAGTACAGAATTAAATATTTGAATTTCTTTTACAGTTCCTTTAGTTCCTTCGTATTCAATAAAGTCACCAACCCTAAAAGGTTTAAAAAATAATATCATTACTCCTGCTGCAAAATTCTGAAGTGTATCTTTTAAAGCTAATCCTATTGCAAGACCTGCTGCACCGAGAATAGCTAGAAAAGAAGTCATTTCAACTCCTATCATCGAAAGGACGGATATAATTAACGCAACTTGAAGAGTAATAGATAGTAATGATTTAAAGAATGGTCTCAAAGACTCATCTATATTTTTAGATTTTAAAAAATTATCTAAAATATTTAACAATCTTCTTATTATTCTTAATCCAAAAAAAAGGAAAACAAAACCTAAAATAATTTTTGGGGCATATTCTATTAATATGTTTAATAGAAAAGTGTAGTTATCGGGGCTTAATATATCTGACATATAACAAATTTAAATTAATCTTCTGGATATGGTATAAATATTATCTTAGAATTAATATCTATTCTTGTTAATAAACAACAAAACTCATCAGGATTTTTATATTTTTCTTTAAATATAGAGATATCTGATATAATTTTTTTTTCAATTAATACTTCAGCATAACTTGCAAAATATTTCCATTTATTATTTAAAATTTCATTTTGATCAATGAGAAGTGCACCTAAATCATTATTTGTGTCGCTTAATATTATTACAGGAAACTTTGAAAATTTTTTTTCTATAATCTTTTTACATGTTATTTTAACTTGATCTGAAACTTTAACAAAGTCGGAAGTTATTTGCCCTATTTTATTATAATCTAAATCATCATTTTTGTTCTCCATACTACAATAAACTTACTATATTTATAACAAATTTATGTTAAGGACCTTCTTAATTTTATTTATTTCTTTAATTCCAATTCAATATGTTGTAGCAGCTCATATTGTAGGAGGTGAAATAGAAATGATTCACATCGGGGATGAGAACTCATTTACTTATCAAGTTAAATTAATTCAGTATTTCGATTGTGCTCAGACATCGAATCCAGGACCTGATGACCTGGTAATATATACTATTTTCAGAAAATCAGATGGTCAGTTTATGAGAAATGGTACTATGGTTATTACAAAGACAGAGAATGTTCCTTATACTAATCCTGACTGTGCTTTAGGTTTCTTATGTACCGATAAGGTAGAATATTCTCATGAAATAACTTTAGATCCAGATATATATAATGATCCAGATGGATACGTAATTGTGTGGGAAAGGTGTTGTAGAAACGCAGCCATAAAAAATTTAATTAATCCTGACACTAATGGGATGACCTATACTTTATATTTTCCTCCTGTAGTAGACGCAACTGGTAAACCATTTGTAAACTCTTCTCCAAAATTATTTCCTCCTCTTAGTGATTATGCTTGCGTTAATCAGTTATTCTACATAGATTTCGCAGGTACTGATGATGATGGAGACTCAATTGCTTATTCACTTGCTGCGCCTCTAGATGATAAACAAGATAATAATGGTGATATACAAGCGTTGCCACCGACTACACCTCCTCCTCATCCTATAGTTAATTTTGCTCCTGGTTATGATCTAGCTAGTATGATTCCTGGAAATCCGTCATTATCAATTTCAAACGAAGGGTTTATAACAGTGACTCCGTCTGAAGTGGGATTATATGTTTTCTCAGTCAGAGCTGAAGAATATAGGAATGGTATTAAGATAGGAGAGTCTCGCAGAGATTTCCAGATGTTGGTTGTTGATGGATGTAACCCACCCGATCCTCCTGAAGCTTTAGTTAAAATTCCTGGACAGCTTGATTTTTATAAGGAAGATGACACCATTATTTATGTTGCGTCACAACCAAAATGTTTTGAGCTATTTGTTACTGATGATTTAGGAACAAATGTTACTCTAACTGCTGAAGGGGTTAATTTTGGTAAAGGAGGAAGTACAGATTTATCTGATATTTTTTCATTTAGTGAGGGTTCTATTAACTCTTCTGGGGATACTCTAAAAGTAGAGGTTTGTGTTTCAGATTGCCCATATGTTCAGAACGAACCTTATCTGATAGATTTAATTGCAGCTGATGATGCATGCCCGTTACCTCAAAGAGATACAGTTCGAGTTACAATTATAGTAGAGCCTCCAACTAATAAAGACCCTTTCTTTTTAAATCAAGAAGATACTAATGTTGTTACTGTATCTTGGAATTCACAATACTCAACTTTAATTGAGGGTCAAGATGTAGATTTAGATTCTCTAAGTTTGGATTATTTTATTGTTCCTCTAAAACCAGAATATAATATTGAAGATTATGGCATCTCTTTTAACGTATCTGAGAGTGGAGCTGGCTCTATTTCTTCTACTCTAAGTTTTGATACTGACTGTAGAAATTTTGATTATTCAGATAAAGATAGTTTTATGATTGGTATTGTTCTAGATGATTTGGATACATGTGAACAGTTTAATCAGGATACAATATATTATGATTTAAGAGTAGAATTACCACAGAACTCTGGACCTAAGTTGACAGCAGATATGCAGATAACTGATTCAGTCAATTCAAGACCTAATTTTTCAATTATTGAATATGAAACTGATCTTTCAGGTTTATTCTCTTTAAAACTATTCTCAGATGATCAAGACAATGATACTCTAATTATGTCAGCAAATGGAATAGGATTTAATTTAGAAGATATAAATTCTACTTTTTCAGTAAATAACTTTCAAACTGGACATATTGAAGGTCAATTTAATGTAGATCTTGAGTGTGTAAATTTCCCTTATAAAGATATAAATGAATACAAAATTAATTTTATTACTGAAGATATTGATTACTGTCAAGAATCAAACCCGGATACTATCCAGCTAATTCTTAAAATTAATATTGACGAGAATAATACTCCTTTAATTACAAATGAAAATGAATATGTAATGACAGTTAATAATCCATTTGAGATAGATATTAATGCTATAGATCAGGATAATGACCTAATTTTATTAGAATTGATTTCTGAAGGATTACCTGGTGATTTTGTTTTTGCTCAATCTTCTGGTGTTGGTGAGGTAACCAGTAAGCTTACTTGGAATCCAACTTGTGAATTTTTGAATAGTGACTTTACTTCTAAAGGATATAATCTAACTTTTAGGGTACAAGATAATAGCTGTCCATATTATAGTGAATATACTAAGCAAATTAAATTTTTATTAGAAAAACCTATAGTTAACTGGGATATATTTAATCCTCCAAATGCCTTCAGTCCTAATGGAGATGGGATAAATGATGTGTTCTCATTAACTAATTTATCAATTCCTTCACAGAACTTACCTTTAGACGGCTGTGATGATAATTTTGAGTCAATTGTTTTTGTAGATAGGACTGGAGTTGAAGCTTATAAATCTAGCAATAAGTTTTTTGAGTGGGATGGCAGCAATAGATCTCCAGGTGTGTATTATTATTATATTAAGTATTCCAAGTCTGAATATAAAGGGTCTGTGACAATTGTTTTTTAGATTTTACTCAAAGAATTTTTGATATCATCAATTATTAAGTCTGTCTCTTCTAATCCAATATAGAATCTGATATAATTTTTTGGGAGAAGCTCAGTTTTTGAATAGTATTCGCTTTCCTTATTATACCTTGCAATTTCAGGAAAAATTAATGATTCATGTCCACCCCATGAGGCAGCCATTCTAAAATGAGATAGATTATCGCAAAATCTTTCTATTTCCTTATCATCTTTAGTATTTAAAACTAAAGTAAACTGACCACATGGTTTCTTTAAATATTTTTTGACAAGATTTTTTTGACTAAAATCTTTAGAGTGAGGATAAAGTACTTTTTTAATTTTTGATTCTTTTTCGAGAAAACTCACAACTTTAGGCGTAGACTCACTTACATATTTCATCCTAATTTTTAACGTTCTTAACCCATTAATAAAAAGCCATGAATGAAATGGAGATAAAACACTTCCAATGAGTTTAAATTGAGAATTATAAATTTGATTAATTATCTTATTTGTGCTACAAATAACTCCTCCCATCGCATTAGCATGACCACCAATATATTTAGTTGCTGAATGAATTATTATATCTATTCCCCACAATGAAGGATTACAATTTATTGGAGAGGCATAACTATTGTCTATTATAGTAATGATATTATTTGACTTAGCAATCTTTGAAATTTTTTCTAAATCTTGCATATCATAAGTCCATGAATTTGGACTTTCAAGGTAAATAAGTTTAGTATTCTTTTTGATTTTATTTTCAAAATTTTCCTTTTTTTCTCCATTAATAAACGAGATATCAATGTTATAATCTGGTAATATATTTTTCATGAACATGTCAGTTCCTGTATAGGGTTGATTAATTGAAATCATATGTTCACCACTCTTTATTTGAGAAAGTATAGCAGATGAAATTGCAGCCATTCCACTACTGAGAGCTATAGCATTTTCTGTTTTTTCTAATGCGGCAATTTTTTTCTCAAATATTCTTGTAGTAGGATTATGACCTCTAGTGTAAAAAGGAATATTGTTTTTATTGATCATAGCTGAACGCATGTCTTCTACCTTAGAAAATAAAAAATTAGAATTTGAGAAAATTGGAGGTATAGCTGCGTTAAAATACTCTTCTCGATTTTCTCCAAGCTGATTTATAATATCTTTACTCATTACTTAGTTAAGTTGTTTTTACGAAATTATAATAATTTTAATAAACTATATTTATAATATGGAAAATAAAGTTGTAGTTATAACTGGCGGTTCATCTGGAGCGGGAGAAGCTCTAGCCTACAAGTTTTCAAAGGAAGGTTTTGATGTTGTTATAGGTGGAACAAACTTAGAAAGACTTAAAAAAGTTCAATTAAATATAAAATCAATAGGGACTAGATGTGAGTATATAGTTCATGATGTTTCTGTAGAAAAAGATGTAAAAAAGATGATTGAGCTTACAATAAAATCCTTTGGTAAGTTAGATGTTTTAATTTGTAATGCTGGGATTTCTTATAGGTCTGTTTTTGAACATGCAAATATGGAAGTTTTTGAAAAATTATTTAAGATAAATTTTTTTGGTTCCATTTATTCAGTAAAACATTCAATTCCTTATCTTATTAAATCAGAGGGATCAATAATTGCAATTTCTTCATTAAATGGATTCATTGCAACACCAACTAGATCAGCTTATGTATCTTCTAAGCATGCTTTGCAAGGTTTTTTTGATTCAATCAGGCTTGAGCTTAAGAATAAAAATGTGAATATAATGGTCGCTTCACCAGGTTATTTTGAAAGTAACTTTAGGAAAAATACTTTAAAAAGCGATGGTAATAAAGAGGGGAGTACCGCAAGAGATCAAAAAGGCATGATAACTTCTGAACATTTAGCTGATAAAATATATGAGGGATATAAAAATAAAAAAAGAGATTTAATTTTTACATTCAGAGGTAAATTAGCTCACTTAATAAAAAATTGGTTTCCTAAGTTATCAGATAGACTATCATACAAAGAAATTCTTAACGAGAGAGAATCTCTTCTGAAAGATTATTAATTAATCTTTAATAAATTCTTTTTCCTTATATATCTTCTTTCATTATCAATTATAATTTCATACCAGACATCTGTCTCACCTGTAATTTCAATTTTTTCACCTTTATTAATTATACTATGTACATCTGATCCAGATGAGGGATCATACATAATAAATGTGTTGTTATTTGAGATTATTCCTGAAGGATTATTTTTAAAATTAAGTACAAATAGCAAAAACATATTTACCAAGAAGAAAGACTTTATATAATTGATTTTTTTTCTTTTATAAATTCTATAAATATTATATGTGAATATTAAGATTGAAATAGATAGAAGTAAATAAATTATATGATATTTATTAATTAAAAATTTACCCTCAAAAAAATCAAAATCAGAATTTTCAAAACTTTTTAGTTTATTGTTATCTATAATGTTTTGTAATGAGTTATTTACCTCTATATTTTCTTTTCTTTTTTTATAAAATGATAAATAGTATATGCTTCTCTCAAAGTTTCCTAAACGTTCTTCAATAAAAGACATCTTTAATAGCATGCTATAACTAAACATATTTTTATTATAAAATATGCTGTCATAATATTTTTTTGCATCGTAATATTTTTCTTCTTTAAATAGGGAATCACCAGCATTTAATAGATCATTCTTTCCTTTTAGAATTATTGGAAAAAATAAAAAGACAAATATTGAAATATTAAAGATTTTTAAATTCATTTATTGTAATTTTTTCTTCTAAAATTAAATTTTCAGTTTTTAAAATTAAATTATAATCCCCAGTTGAAATAAATTTATTAAAATGAATATAGTATGGTTTTTGGCTATTATTTTTTTCTATTATTAAATCCCATCTGATTTGATTTATTCCCTTTTCACCAATTCCATTCATTTTCCAAATCTCTTTATCTTTCTCTTTTATAATTAATGAATACTCTTTTGAATTATTTAAATAGAAAGTAATAGGAACGTTTTCATATGAGTGCATTAATGGCTCTCTATGAGTATCATTAAATTTTGGTAATAAGAATTCACCGGTACTAAGAATCATATCTTTATCTTCAATATTATTACTAGATATTAGATTATGAATTGGATCTAAATTCAATTTGTATATCCCTCTGCCATGAGTAGAAACTACCATATCATTAGTTTCTTTATGGATCTCTATATCGGAAACGCTACTCATTGGAAAATTATTTCCTATTATCTCCCATGAATTACCTCTATCTAATGAAATATATACTCCTCTGTAAAGTCCAGCATAGAGAACATTTTCATATTTGTAATCTTCGATTATAACATTTGCAGGTTCATTTGGCAGGTTGCCTTTAATTTTTTTCCAGTTTTTTCCATAGTTTTCAGAAACATATAAGTAATTATTTAAGTCATCATAATTTATTCCTGTCATTGCCATATAAACCCTTGATTCTTCAAATTGAGATGGGAATATACTTCTGATATATCCATTCGATATATTTTCTGAATTTTCATGCCATTTTCTACCATCATTTTTTGTGTACCAAAATACTCCTCTATCAGTACCATAATATATTAGTCCTTTTGATAATTTAGACTCAGCAATTGCTCCAGCTGAATGTGATTCAAACTTTTGAGAATTTTTTGATTTAGTTAGTTTATTACTGATTACTTCCCAATTATTTCCTTTATCTGTTGACTTAAAAACATAATTACCTGCATGATAAAGAGTGTTATGGTTATGTTCTGATATAAAGTATGGTGTTATGAAATTATATTTTAAAGTATCGTTTATATTTTTAGGTAATTTTGGTTTTATGGAGACCGAAAGACCTTTCTTCAAGTTTTTTCTTCTTATTGCACCATTTTGCATACTAAAGTAAACAGTATTATTATCTGATGGATCAACCTGAGTTATGCAACCATCTCCACCGTCCCATGCATCTATCCATAAATATTTCCATTTATCTTCACTATTATTTTTCCATTCTTTTGGAGGTCCATATACAGTAGCGTCGTCTTGCGTTCCACCATAAATTAAGTAAGGTGATCCATTTGTTAGTTCAATATCATAAAACTCCCCTGTAGGAATATTATTATAATGAAGCCATGAATTACCTTTATTGTAACTCACAAATACCCCACCATCATTTCCTAAAACAATATGCTCAGGGTTAATTGGGTTAATCCACAACTCACAATGATCAAGGTGTAACCCTTTTGCTTGACTGGGGTTTATTCTTTTAACAGTACCATTTAAATTTTTAAAACTTTTCCCTCCATCATTACTGTAAGCAGCTCTAACACCAAGAGAATATATCTCGTTATCATCCAAAGGATTAACATAAATGTCAGCAAAGTACCAGCCAATACCTGGAAAAATTAATAGTTCTTTTTCATGAGTTCTGTACCAGTTTATTCCTCCATTATCAGTAGAGTATACTTCTGCTGCATGATTTCTCTCTTTAGATAAATTATCAATTAATGCATAAACTTTATCAGGATTTGAATGGGATACTGCTAGGCCTATTCTCCCCATTTTATCACCATACGGGAGTCCATTTTCCATTTTATTCCAAGATTCTCCGTTGTCTATACTTTTATAAATACCACTTTTTCTTCCACTTATTCCGGGATAATTTTCCCATAATGAAGCATAAATAATATTTGGATTTGAATACGATATTACGATATCATTTGCCCCAGTCATTTCATCAACATATAATACCTTTTTCCAAGACTTTCCTCCGTCAGTTGTTCTATAAACTCCTCGATTATTATTTTTACTCCAAAAGTGTCCCATTACACTAACAAAAACTATATTTGGATTTGATGGGTTAATAGATATTTCCCCTATGTGCCAAGAGTCATTTAGTCCTAAATGGTTCCAAGTTTCCCCTCCATCAATAGATTTGTAAATACCAGTTCCTGGCATTGTAAAATTTCTCCCTTTTTTAAGACTTTCTCCTGTACCTACATAGATAATATCTTTATCTGATGGAGCAATTGCAATGTCACCAATTCCTATAGAAGGGGTATCATTGAAAATAGGTTTCCATGATATTCCATTATCTGTTGTTTTCCATAAGTTCCCAGAGCCAAATGCTACATACATGGTCCCAGGTTTTGTCTCATCTACTTGTACAGATTCTACTCTTGCAGAATTTAAAACAGGACCTAAAGACACCCAACTCATATTATATGACGTCTCTTTTTTAAGTGACTTATATTCTTTGAAAGAATTTACCAATGGAGATATTTTCTGTTGAGAAAATGAAATATTTGAGATTAAAATTAAAACTAATACCAGGTAATTTATCTTTTTCATTATTTTAATATAACAATTTTCAAATAATATTAATCTCATTATTGTAATTTCAATAACATTTTCTAGTTTTGCGCGTTCCATTGTTTGGATGATTGGCTAGCTCAGTTGGTAGAGCATCTCCCTTTTAAGGAGAGGGTCCTGGGTTCGAGACCCAGGCCAATCACTTCTTAATTATTTACTAATAAAAAACCTCCAACAACAGCAGCCGTTTCAGATCTAAGTACTTGGTTTCCTAATGTTATTTTTTTATATCCTTTTTTATATATCATATCTATTTCTTTTCTTGTAAAATCTCCTTCTGGTCCTATCATAATTATAGAAACTTTATCCTTAATGTTTTTTTTCATTTTCGTTTTTGAAGATAGGTCAGCAATATATTTATTACTAGTTTCATAATCATAACCTAAGAACTCATTTAGAGTGATTATTTTATTAATTTTTGGTTTGAATAATGATTTGCATTGTTTTAATGCTGATATAATTTTTTTATCAATTCTACTATAATTAATCTTAGATCTTTCAGAGTTTGTTGTTTTAATAAATGTAATTTCGTCTATACCTATTTCCGTCAATTTCTCAACCATCCACTCTAATCTATTCTGATTTTTAATAGCAGCTAATACAAGATGATTTTTTTTATTTTTTTCTATACTTTTTATTTTTTTTAAACTTTCAATTTCACAATGATTTTTTTTTATTTTTAATATTCTAGATTCAAATAAATTTCCATTTCCATCTGTTAATAAAATTTTATCATTTTCTCTATTTCTTAATACTTTAGTGCAATGGATGAATTCATCTTGTTCTAAAACAGTAGTGTCTGCCCTTGATGTGTAAAATAGCTGCAATTTTTATATATTTAATTTTTATTAACAATGTAAACCTAATTCCCTTACAATTATGATTAAACTTTTAAATTTATTTATTCTCCTCTTAATTTTTAATTTTTCCTACGCACAAAAAAAAAATAAAAAAAATATTTTTCCTAAATCAACATCAGCTCTTGAAAGATTTAACTCTGACAACAGTAAATTAAATAATATATCATTTCTTAAAAATATTAGTTTTAGGAATGTAGGTCCAACCGTTATGAGTGGTAGGGTTGTTGATCTAGATATTAATCCTGAAGATCCAACACATTTTTATGTTGCTTATGCTTCTGGAGGTTTATGGGAGACAAGAAATCATGGTAATACTTTTTCACCTTTATTTGATAACCAAGTGGTTATGACTATTGGTGATATTAAAGTTGACTGGAAAGAAAATATAATATATGTTGGTACTGGTGAAAATAATTCAAGTAGGTCCTCTTATTCTGGAAATGGTATATATAAATCAGTTGATAATGGAAAAAATTGGACTCATATTGGACTTGATGACTCACATCACATAGGAAGGATTATAATACATCCTAATAATTCAAAGGTTTTATGGGTTGCAGCTCTTGGACATCTTTATTCAAAAAATATTGAAAGAGGAGTTTATAAATCTATTGATGGAGGAGAAACTTGGAAAAAAACTTTGTATGTAAATGACCTGACTGGTGCAATTGATTTAATAATTGATGAATCAAATCCTAATATATTGTATGCTTCTATGTGGGAAAAAGATAGAAAAGCTTGGAATTTTGATGGTGCTGGTTTGGGGTCAGGTATTTATAAATCCACAGATGGTGGTTCAACATGGTTAGAAATTTCTGGTGGATCTAGCGGCTTCCCCGATACAGAAGGCACTGGTAGAATAGGCCTTGATATCTCTAGGTCAAATCCAAATATTTTATATGCTATTCTAGATAATCAGGATAGAAAAGAAATTGAAGAAGTTAATGTTAATAATGATTTAACTAAAGGTCAACTTAGAGAGATAAGTGTAGAAAATTTTTTAAAAATTTCTAATAAGAAGATAAACAAGTTTTTAAGAGATAATCGTTTTCCTTCAAAGTATTCTGTTTCTATAATAAGATCTATGATTAAAAATGGTGATATACTACCTTATTCATTGGTAGAATATCTAGAAGATTCAAATACTTTACTTTATGATACTCCTGTAATTGGGGCGGAAGTTTATATGTCAGAAAATTATGGGAATACGTGGAAGAAAGTCAATGAAGATGATTTATTTAATTTATTTTATTCTTATGGATATTATTTTGGAGAGATTAGGGTTGACCCTCAAAACCCTGCTAAAGTATATACAATGGGAGTCCCAATTGTTAAATCAAATGATTATGGTAAGACTTGGGAATCAATTGATTATGAAAATATGCACGGGGATTTCCATGCTTTATGGTTAAATCCAAATAGAACAGGTCATTTAATTGTTGGTAATGATGGAGGCGTAAATATTAGTTACGATGATGGAGATAATTGGATGAAATATAATAGTCCTTCGGTTGGTCAGTTTTATGACATAAATATCGATATGAAAAAACCTTATAATGTTTACGGTGGTTTTCAAGATAATGGAGTTTGGATGGGACCATCAAATTACACCTCAAGCTTAAGATGGCATAGTTCTGGTAAATATCCATGGAAATCAATTTATGGTGGTGATGGAATGCAAACAGAAATAGATTTTAGAGATAACGAAACTGTTTATACGGGCTCACAGTTTGGTAATTATTCTAGAGTTAATACTAGAACTGGAGAAAGAAAAAGAATAACACCATCCCATAAGCTTGGAGAGAGACCATATAGATGGAATTGGGAGACACCAATTTATTTGTCTAGACATAATCAAGATATTTTATATATGGGATCAAATAAATTTCATAGATCTCTTAATCAAGGTGATAATTTTGAAACTTTATCAAATGATTTAACTAATGGGGGAATTAAAGGAAATGTAAGTTATGGAACCTTAACTACTATAATTGAATCAGATTTAAAATTTGGACTGATTTATGTTGGTAGTGATGATGGTCTTGTTCATGTTTCTAAAGATGGAGGTGTCTCTTGGAATAACATTTCTTCATCTTTACCTAATGATATGTGGGTTAGCGGAATTTTCCCTTCCAAGTTTAAACAGAGTAGAGTCTATTTGGCATTAAATGGTTATAGGTGGGATGATTTCTCTCCAATGGTATATGTATCTGAAGATTATGGTTTGAATTGGAGTAAAATTGGTCATAACCTGCCGACAGAACCTGTGAATGTAATCATTGAGGATAATGAAAATGAGAGTTTGATTTATGTTGGAACAGATCATGGTGTATATGCATCTTTAGATTTTGGAAATACGTTTAGCCCCTTTTCAAAAGGATTATCTGGTGCGCCTGTTCATGACCTAGTTATACACCCTAGGGATAATGACTTAGTAGTTGGTACTCATGGCAGATCTGTTTATATAGCTGATATGTCTCATTTACAAAAAATTGATGAAACTATATTATCCAAAAGCTTATATCTTTTCAAGAATGATAAGATAAAATTTTCAAATAGATGGGGTTCGAAAAACTGGTCTGGTCAAACTATAGAACCCTCTATACAATTTGTTATTTATTCTGATTCTGATCAGGAAATAGATTTAGCTATTACTAGCAATGATGAAGTGATTTTTAATGAAAAACGTAAATTAGATTACGGGTTAAATTTTATTGAAAACAATTTGTATAATCAAAATGAGGAAAAATATTTATCGAAAGGAAAGTATAAAATAAAAGTAACTAACTTAGAAGAATACTCAATTACTGAGTTTGAAATTAACTAATTAAAAAATGAAGAAAAGCATTCTATTACCTTTATATTTTCTAACGATTGGAATTATATATTCTCAAGATGTTAAAATGACAGCCTGGGAAGTAAGCGAAATTTGGGATCCTGAACCAAAAATTGTTACTCCGGGAAATTCCTTCGGAGATGCTCCTTCAGATGCAATTGTTTTATTTGATGGATTAAATTTAGATAAATGGGTTCACAAAAATGGAGACCCTGCAAAATGGGATGTTAAAGATGGGTATTTTACTGTAAAACCTGGAACAGGAGATATATTGAGTAGAGAGGTTTTTGGCAGTTGTCAGCTACATGTAGAATTTATGTCTCCAGTTAAAATTGAGGGAGATGGTCAAAATAGAGGTAATAGTGGAGTTTACTTTATGGAAAACACTGAAGATGGGGATACTGGATATGAGATTCAAGTTTTAGACTCTTATGATAATAGGACTTATTCTAATGGTCAGGCTGGTAGTGTATATAAACAACATAGTCCTTTGGTTAATGCTTCAAAAAAACCTGGTGAGTGGCAGACATATGATATAATATTTAAAGCTCCAGTTTTTAATGAAAAAGGTGGAGTTGAATCACCAGCATACATTACTGTATTTCATAATGGTGTTTTAATTCAAAATAACTCTCAAATTCAAGGCTATGTAAAATTTATTGGTTATCCAGAATATAAAGCTCATCCTCCTAAGTTACCAATTAAGCTACAAGACCATAGCAACCCAGTCAGTTTTAGAAATATTTGGATTAGAAAATTATAATTAAAAAAATGAATTAAAATTGTAACTAAATAAAATGTAGTATTTGTGAAAAAAATAATTTTTTATTTATTAATTATATTAATAGTATTTTCATGTTCAAAGGATGAGGATGAAATATTACCTTATCCAGATGAGGATACCTTACATGAGTTTGAGTTACATTCGAATAATAGAGTTTCCTCTTTACTTATGAGTTCAAGTGAGTATAATAGTTGGTTAAATAATAATGACTTTTATAACACAGAAAAAAGACATGCCCTCTTTCAAGATATTTACAAAAAATTTCCAGATAAATACGATTTTATTTTTTTAGTCTTGAATGAACTTGATAAACCATCATCTCCTTCATATTATGGTAGTTTGATTGGAGTTTCTAATGATGTCGAAGGCATAGGATTAAATATTTATGATAATTCGGCTGAATATGGTTCTTCAGGTAAACTAAAAGCTGTGATGGAATTAACTGCGTTAGAATATTTAAAATATGGACCCGCACTTCATGAAGTAGCACATAATTGGGCAAATTTTGCTCTCCCAACTCATAGTGTAGATAATGCTGGATCAAACATAACATCATCCCTTTATGGAAGTCACTGGGGGTTTACTGGAGGAAGTACAAAAGGACAATTGGGGGGATTTAAACAAAGTTCTTTAGTAGAGCATGGTGGAAATTCATATACTGTTGATGCGTTTGGACCTAATGCTAATGGAGGTAATTCCATACCATATAATGAATTAGAATTATATCTTATGGGTATGCTACCACTTTCATCTGTCACTGACTTTGACATGTTTACAGATATAACATCTCTTGCTGTAAATAATAACACCTTTGATTTTACTGCTTCTACTAGAACAACTTATAATCCAGGATCTTTGGAAGATTTTCTCGGAAAAAGAGTTCCTAATAATAATAATGCACAGAAAAATTTTAAGTTGTTGATTGTTGTACTTACAGATAATCCATTGACTGAGGATGAGTGGAATAGGGTAGATGCTACTGCTGAATGGTTTTCAAAAAAAGAAGATGATGGGTCTCATCTTTACAATTTTTGGGAAGCAACAGGTGGAGTTGGATCCATAACAATTGAAAATTAATAATAAAAGAAAATTAAAGTTTTTCTATAACTATGTTATGATTTGTATAAATACAAATATCAGCTGCAATTGTTAAGCTTTTTTTAACAATTTCTTCAGATGACATTTTAGGATTATTTTCTTTTAAGGCAATTGCTGCTGATTGAGCATACATACTTCCTGAACCAATTGTAGCTATATTATTATCAGGTTCTAAAACATCCCCAGTACCAGAAATAACAAGAATTTGGTTTTTGTCTGCTACTATCATCATGGCCTCTAGCCTTCTTAAGTATCTATCCATTCTCCAGTCTTTAGCTAATTCGATTGCAGACCTTTTCATGTTTCCACCATATTTTGAAAGTTTTTCCTCAAACCTTTCAATAAGTGTAAATGCATCTGCTGTTGAACCTGCAAATCCTGCAAGAATTTTTCCTTCATTTAAAACTCGTATTTTATTTACATTGCTTTTGGCTACTGTATTTCCCATGGTAGCTTGTCCATCTGCTCCAATAGCAATTTTATTATCTTTTAAAACAGCACATACTGTTGTTGATTTAATTAGTTTATTCATAGTTATACTAAAATTTTAATAGGGTCTTCAATTAATTCTTTAACGCTTTTAAGGAATGATGAGCCAGTAGCACCATCAACAATTCTATGATCACAAGATAATGTTACTTTCATTAAGTTTCCAGGAACAATTTCTCCGTTTTTAACAACTGGTGTATTTCTTATTCCCCCTACTGCCAATATACAAGAATCATTAGGATTAATAATAGCAGTGAATTCATCTATTCCAAACATACCTAGATTTGAAATAGTAAAAGTATTACCTTCCCAATCTGATGATTGAAGTTGTTTTGATTTAGCCTTTCCTGCTAACGATTTTACCTCAGATGAAATATGAGATAATGATTTATTATCAGCAAATCTAATTACAGGGACAAGTAGTCCCTCATCTACAGCTACAGCAACACCTATATGGACATGATGGTTTATTCTTATTTTATCTCCAAGAAAGCTAGAATTTACCATTGGGTGTTTTCTTAATGCAACTGCACAAGCTTTAAGTATTATATCATTAAATGAAATTTTTATTTCAGAAGATTCATTAATTTTCTTTCGTCCCTCTATGCAATTGTTCATATCAATTTCCATAGTAAGATAAAAATGTGGAGCAGAAAATTTACTCTCTGCAAGTCTTTTTGAAATAGTCTTTCTCATTTGAGAGACAGGAATTTCTTCATAGGATTCTTCAGAGTGAATTTTTGGTAAAATAAGCTCGCTTTTAGTATCTGTAAATGAAACAGGACTAAAGTTTTCAATATCTTTTTTAGTTATTCTTCCACCGTCTCCAGAACCAGATACTTTAGAAATATTAATTCCTTTTTCTATTGCTAATTTTTTTGCTAGGGGAGATGCTTTAACTCTAATATCATTTTCAGAAATTGTATCTTCTTTAATCTCCTTAACGGGATCAGTTTCTTCTTTAACTTCTTCAATAGGAATATTTTTATCTTCTATTTCACTAGGAGTCGACTCTGGTTCTTCTATCTCTTTCTTAGTTTGCTCTATTGCATCCGACTTAAGTTCGTTAAGAATACTTGATACATCTTCATCTTTTTCTCCAATAATTGCGATTACTCCATCTACAGGCACAGATTCCCCTTCATTAATTCCTATATGCAATAAAAACCCATCATCATATGATTCTAATTCCATTGTAGCTTTGTCAGTCTCAACTTCAGCTAATATGTCTCCAGATTTTACTTCTTCTCCAACTTTCTTTAACCAACCAGCTATGACACCTTCTTCCATTGTGTCACTCATTTTTGGCATTCTGATTATTTCAGCCATATATTTTAATTTTGCTCAAATTTAATCCAAAAATTTATTTAAAGGATTTAACTAAAGAAAATTATTATTTTTATCTAATGATAAATAGGTATACTCTTATAAATATTAAATATGTTCAAAATTCTTTTAAGATTGGTAAGGATATAATTAAGCCTATTTACAATGCTTTTCCAACTAAAAAACTACCAATAATTACAATTGTTGATAAAGAGAACGTGTCCCTTAATCATTGGGGATCAAATAATGAGTTTTCAAGAAATAACACTTTAGCTAAAAGATTAATAAATGTTGATATTTCTAAAGTAAAAAAAAGTAATATTCTAACTAATCAATTTAAAATCAATAGATGTTTAATTCCTTGTGATGGTTTTTATTTTTGGAAAAATATTAATTCTAATGATAAAAGACCATATTATTTTAAGTATATAAAAGATAAGTTAACATATTGTGTAGGCATAAGAGAGTCTTTTGAAGATTTCTCAGGAAATAAGTTTATGTATTTTTATTTTTTAACTTCTCCGTCAACTTTAGAATGGAAGAGTTTTACATCCCGTGTCCCATTGTTTTTTGATATGAGATATTTTGATATTTGGTTTGATAAAAAATCAACCCTTAAAAAAATATTACCATTTACAAATAATTTAAAATTTAATGATTTTTCAAATCATATTGTTTCACCTTATTTTGATAAAAAAAATATTGATGATAAATCTTTAATAGAACCAAAAGACAGTTTAAACCAATATGGGAATTATTCTCTTTTTGATTAATAAAAAAAAATATAGTTTTGATTATGATAATGTCAAAGATTACAGGGGTCGGGTATTATGTTCCAGAAAATATTGTAAAAAATAAGGATTTAGAGGAAATAATGGAGACATCAGATGAATGGATTCAAGAAAGGACAGGAATAAAAGAAAGAAGATGGGTTAATGACAGCAAAACTTCTACATCATTAATGGGTACTTATGCAGCTGAAAATGCTATTAAAGATGCAGGTTTGAAAAATGCAGATATAGATTTTATAATATTTTCTACATTAAGTCCAGATTATTATTTTCCTGGATCTGGTGTATTGTTACAAAGAAATTTAGGTATAAATGAAGTTGGAGCTTTAGATGTCAGAAATCAATGTTCTGGTTTTCTTTATAGCTTATCAATTGCTGATCAATATATAAAGTCTGGCATGTATAGAAATATTTTAGTAGTCGGAAGTGAAATTCATTCTGGAGGCTTAGATAAAACATCACGTGGAAGAGCTGTTTCAGTAATTTTTGGAGATGGAGCAGGTGCGGTTGTATTATCATCTAGTAAAAGTAGTTCGGGTATTTTATCAACTCATCTTCATTCGGAAGGAAAATATGCAGAGGAATTAGCTTTAATCAAACCAGCTACTACATTTTGGATTGATAAAATCATTAAAGATAAAACCGAAGACGGTACAGGTTATTCACCAAAAATGAATGGTAATTTTGTTTTTAAAAATGCTGTTTTAAGATTTGAAGAAGTTATTAATGAGGCATTAAATTATTCAAATCTTTCTTCAAAAGACATATCCTTGTTGATTCCTCATCAGGCTAATTTGAGGATAAGTCAGTACATTCAAAGTAGATTAGGCTTATCAAATTCACAAGTATTTAATAACATAATGAAGTACGGGAATACAACTGCAGCTTCAATTCCAATTGCCTTAAAAGAAGCTTTAGATGAGAAAAGATTAAAAAAAGGAGATATTTTATGTTTAGCTGCATTTGGCAGTGGGTTTACATGGGCTTCTGCGTTAATAAGATGGTGAATTTTAATATTAAAATATTATTAATTATTTCCTTTATTAATATAAATGCTTATTCTCAAAAGCTTTTTATTCCTGTAAGTGATCCTGAAATCATTTCTATTTATAAAAAAGGTGAAAAAGATGAAGATGGTTCCTATATCTCTAGAGATAGTTTAGGTAATATTAGAATAAAAGGGAAGTTTAATAGATTAAAACCAGTTGGAAAATGGTATGTTTTTTTTGACAATGGAAAATTAATGTCAAATTATTCCTATTCTGAAGAAGGTTACCTTGATGGGACGTTTGTAGAATATTATTCTCACGGTAAAATTAAAGTTCTTGGAAAATTTGATAAAAATATTCAAACTGGAATATGGAAAACTTTTTATTTAAATGGTGAAATTGAAACTGAGGGTGAGATGTTAAATGGTAAGAGATATAAACAGTGGAATTATTTTTTTAGAAGTGGAAATATAAAAGAAATATCTAATTATAATGTTGATGGTCTACTACATGGTGATCTAATTTCTTATGATGATTTTGGTACAATTGTTTCAAAAGCTAGTTATTTAAAAAATAAAATAGATGGAGAGTATTTAGAGTTTTATTATAATGGTAGAGTTGCCTTAAGAGGTTTCTATAAATTAGGATTTAGAGATAGTGTCTGGACTGAATTTGGTCAAAATAGGAATATATCTTTTCTTAAAAGATATAAAGATGATTTGCCTAATTCAAAGTGGACTTATTATTATCCTAATACTAATATTATTAAAAAAGAAGAGTCTTATTCTAATGGAATAAAAGATGGATTTTTTAATGAATATTATTATAATAGGAAGTTAGCAAAGTCGTATTATTACAATAATAATTTACAAGAAGGAGAATACAATGAATTCTTGCCCGATGGCACAATAAGTGTAAAAGGTAATTTTAAAAATGGTTTAAAGGATGGTCTGTGGGAGACTTACCGAGAAGATGGAACTATTTTTTCAATTGGCAATTTTAATAATGATTTTCAGGATGGAAGTTGGAAGTTTTTCCATAGAACTGGTAATATATCCTCAGAAGGGATTTATAAAAATGGTTTTGAAATAGATCAATGGATTTTTTATTATGAGGAAGGGCAGCTTGATGAAATAGGTTCTTACTCTTTTGGTCTAAAAAATGGATTATGGGGCAGATTTCATAGAGACGGTACTTTGAAGTTAGAAGAAACTTACAATTTAGGTAGATTAATTAATGTCACAGATTACTATCTTTCTGACGGATCTAGTGTGAGCTCAGGAAGCTTAAAAGATGGTAATGGAGAGTTATTGGATTACTATGATAATGGTTCTTTATTTTCAATTTCAAATTATAAGGACGGATATTTGAATGGAGTTTATAAGGAATTTCATTTAAATGGAAAAGAGTCAATAATTGGAAATTATAATAAAAACACAAGAGTTGGGTATTGGTACACTTTTAGTAAAAGAGGTTTAGAAATAAATAAAGAAAAATATGATTGAAGATATAATAATAGCTATAGACGGTCATTCCGGTTGTGGTAAAAGTACTACTTCAAAGTTTGTAGCTGAATATTTTAATTATAAATACTTAGACTCTGGAGCTATGTACAGGGCAATAACATTGTATCTGATGAGAAATGAAATATCTCATAATGAAACAGATTTAATAAAAGACAAATTAAATGACATCAACATTACCTTTCATTATGTGGATGGTCAACAACATACATTTTTAAATAATGAAAATGTTGAGAAAGAAATTAGAGGAAAAAAAATATCAAATTTTGTTAGTAAGTACAGCTCAATATCAATAATTAGAGAATATCTTGTTTCAATTCAAAAGGAAATTGGAAAAGGAAAAAAAATTGTAGTTGAGGGAAGAGATATAACCACAATTGTTTTTCCTGACGCTGAGATAAAAATATTTATGACTGCAGATATTGATGTAAGAGCTAAAAGAAGATTTGAGGATATGAAAAAAAATAATCCAGATATAACTTATAGTGATGTCTTAAAAAATTTGACTGAAAGAGATAGTAAAGACTCTAATAGAAAAGATAGCCCACTAAGAGTTGCAGATGATGCCATAATTATAGATACTAGCAGCTTAGAAATAGATGAGCAAATAAAAAAAATAATTGATTTAATAAAGAATAAATTTTCATAATTTTTTTAAATAAAAGATTAATAAAAGAATTATTAAGATTATTTTTGTCGCTTTAAGAAAAAAATTTTTAATTGCTTAATGTCCCTAAAATTCAATCTTAATAGAGGATTCAATATTAATTTAGAAGGTAGAGCTGTCACTGAAATAGGTAATGATTTTAATCAAAGTTCATTTGCGATTAAGCCCACTGATTTTATAGGTATTACTAGGCCAAAACTATTAGTTGAAATTGGTGAAGAGGTAAAAGCTGGTTTCCCAATATTATTTGACAAATTACAAGAAGATATTATGTATTGTTCACCAGTTAGTGGTGAGATTATAGATATAGTAAGAGGCGAAAAAAGGAGGTTAGAAGAAATTAGGATCTTACCAGATAAAAAAAACAAGTACATAAAATATAAAACATTTAATAGTTCCGATATTAAAAGTTTATCTAGAGAAAAAATAGTTAAACATTTATCTAAATCTGGAGTTTGGCCAAATATCATACAAAGACCTTTCGGTTTAGTAGCAGAGACTAATGTAGAGCCTAAGTCTATTCATGTTTCTTTTTTTGATACAAACCCACTTGCCCCATCTTTTGAATTTATGTATAATGAAGAACTAGATAATATTAAAACTGGGTTAAATGTATTAAGTAGGCTTACTGAAGGTAAGATTCACTTGAATCACAATTCTGAATCAATTAAAATTTTTAATAATGATGAGTATGAAAACAATATTTTTTCTGGTCCTCATCCTTCAGGAAATGTTGGTGTACAAATTCATCATATTGATCCGGTTAATAAGAATGATATCGTGTGGTCAATCTCACCATTTGGACTTATTCAAATTGGTAAATTATTTAATCAAGGAATTTATGATGCATCAAAAATAATTTCTCTTGTTGGTTCATGCATTGATAATCCTAAATATTATAGATGTTTATCTGGGTTCTCAGTAATGGATTTAATTAAATCAAAAGTCAAAGAAAGAAAGACAAGAGTTATTTCTGGTAATGTACTAACTGGCACCTCAATTGGATATCATGGGTATTTAGGATTTTATGATAATATGGTTACTATAATTCCTGAAGGGGATGATCATACTTTTCTTGGTTGGATTATGCCAGTATTTAATAAGCTTAGTTTTCAAAGAGCATTTGGCTTATTCTCATTTCTATCACCAAATAAAAAATATAATCTAGATACAAATATTAATGGAGAATTAAGGGCTTTTGTACAATCTGGTGTTTTTGAGAAAGTTTTACCAATGGATATATTACCAACTTATCTTTTTAAGTCCATACTAGCAGAAGATTATGATGAGATGGAGGAGTTAGGAATTTATGAATTAGTGGAAGAGGACATTGCTCTATGTGAATTTGTTGATGTCTCAAAAAATGAACTTCAATTATTATTAAGGAAAGGATTAAATATGTTAAAAGAAGGGTAATGAAATTTTTAAGGAAAATACTTGATAGTCAAAAACCTTTATTTGCGAAGGGAGGGAAATTTGAAAAATTACATTACTTATTTGAAGCCGGAGAAACATTCATGTTTGTACCTGATCAAGTAACCCCTAAGAAAGGTGCACAAATTAGAGACGCTATAGATCTTAAGAGGTTGATGATGACTGTTGTTATAGCTATGATTCCATGTTTATTATTTGGAATTTGGAATGTTGGACATCAACATTTTATCTCAGTTGGTTTAGAAGCGACACTATTGGAAAAAATTTTAATTGGTTCAAAACAAGTTTTGCCAATAGTATTAGTTTCATATATTGCTGGTGGTTTAGTTGAGGTAGTATTTTCTACTATTAGAAGACATCCAATCAATGAAGGATTCTTGGTTACAGGAATGCTTATTCCTTTAATAATGCCTCCAAATATACCTTTATGGCAAGTTGCTATTGCCACTATTTTTGCAATTGTAATTGCTAAAGAAGTTTTTGGTGGTACGGGAATGAATATATTAAATGTTGCGTTGACTGCAAGAGTGTTTTTATATTTTGGTTTTCCAAGTGACATTAGTGGTGATGTGTGGACGTTTTATGGAGAACCAAAGGAAGAAGTTATTAGTGGTTATTCAGGAGCTACACCTTTATCATTAGGTGCTGAAACAGTTGGTAAAACAAATTCAGAAAGTGTATTGAATAGAATGGATGGGTATTCTGCTGGTATTAGTATTCCAGATTTCTATTCATTTGAAAATATGTTTTTAGGAGCTATACCTGGTTCAATAGGAGAAACATCTGCACTTATGTGTTTAATAGGGGCTATTATTTTAATTTTTTCAGGTGTCGCAAGTTGGAAAGTTATTGTAAGTGTTTTTGCAGGAGCATATTTTATGGGTTGGGTATTTAACTTATTTGGACTAAATGAGTTTATGCTAATTCCTCCTCATTATCATTTTGTAATGGGTGGCCTTGCATTTGGTGCTGTTTTTATGGCTACAGATCCTGTCTCTGCTGCTCAAACAGAAACTGGAAAATGGATTTATGGATTTATGATTGGATTATTAACTGTTTTAATTCGTATTTTTAATCCAGCATATCCTGAGGGAATTATGTTAGCAGTATTATTTATGAATGTTTTTGCTCCTCTAATTGATTTTTATGTTATTGAAGCAAATAAAAAAAGAAGATTAAAACGTGCAAAAGTCTAATACATATATTATAATATTCACCCTAATTATGACCATATTTTTTGGGACATTACTTTCTTTCACAAGAATGAAGTTAGCTCCAATTCAAAAAGTTCAAGTTGAAATTGATACTAAGAGGAGAATTCTTGGTGCTGTCATGGATATTTCTTCTCTAAATCCTGAAGAAATTTTAGAAACATATGACAATAGAATGACCTCTAAAGTACTTGATATAAATGGAGATGAGTTACTTAAGGAAGATGGAGGGAACTATGTCGCTGAAGAGGTAGATGTCAGAAAGAATTATAAGATTGATAAAGACGATAGGTTATATCCAGTATTTATGTATAGTGATAACGGAAGTTCTACTGATTTTTATATTTTTCCAATGTTTGGTAATGGTCTTTGGGATTGGATATCTGGTTTTATTGCTCTAGACAAAGATCTAAATCAAGTTGTTGGTGTAGCTTTTGATCACAAGACAGAGACTCCAGGTCTAGGAGCTAGAATTTCTTCTGATGAGATACAAGACAGGTACAAGGGAAAAAAAATATTTAATGAATTGGGAGATTTAGTTTCCATTAAAATGTTAAAAAAAGAAAATAATATTAATTTAACTTTTCATGAAGTGGATGGTATGTCAGGTGCAACTATAACCGCAAATGGTCTTAATGATATGTTAAAAAATTATTTAGATTGTTACTTACCATTTATAAAAAAAAATCAAAATCAAATTTTACTATCAAATAGATGAGTACAACTGAACTTAAGGAAAAAGAAGTTATTATAACTAAGAAAAGTGAGTCATTACTTTCAAAAAGAAGAAAGAAAATACTTATAGATCCATTAGATGATAATAATCCTGTTTCAATTCAAGTATTAGGAATATGTTCAGCTCTAGCGGTTACTATAAAACTTGAGCCAACCATTGTAATGTCCTTGAGTGTAGTCTTTGTTATGATTTTTTCAAGTTTGCTAACTTCATTAGTTAGGGATTATATTCCATCAAGAGTTAGAATTATTGTCCAGCTTGCAATTATAGCTAGTTTAGTAACATTAGTTTCAGAGTTTTTGCAAGCCTTCAATTATGAGATGTATAAAGTCCTTGGTGCATTTGTAGGTTTAATTATTACAAACTGTATTATTTTGGGGAGATTAGAAGCTTATGCTATGGGTAATAAACCCTATGATAGTGTATTAGATGCTTTGGGGAGTAGTGTAGGATATGCATGGATTATTCTGACAGTTGCTTTCTTTAGAGAGCTACTTGGATCTGGTTCAGTTCTTGGCTTTAAAGTCTTTGAGATGATTGGATGGACTTCATTTCCGACAAATGGTTTATTTGTAGACTCAATTGGAGCGTTTATTATATTAGGAATCTTAATTTGGATTCAAAGAACTAATAATGGATATATTGAAAATTAAAAAATGACAGATTTAATTAATTTAATTATTAAAAGTGCATTTATGGATAATATGGTTTTTGCCTATTTCCTAGGTATGTGTTCTTTTTTAGCAGTTTCAAAAAAAGTAAGTACTGCAAATGGATTAGGTCTTGCTGTGATATTTGTTTTAACTTGTACTGCACCACTTAATTGGTTAATTCAAAAACATATTCTTGAAGAGGGAGCTTTAGCTTGGATAAGTCCTAAGTTTTCTGCTATAGATTTAACATTCTTACAACTACTTATGTTTATTGCTGTTATTGCATCTTTTGTTCAGCTAGTAGAGATGATTATTGAAAAGTTTTCTCCAGTTTTGTACGGATCTCTAGGTATATTTTTACCACTTATCGCAGTAAATTGTTCTATTCTTGGCGGTTCGTTATTTATGGTTCAAAGAGATTTTAATCTATCAGAAGCTACTGCATTTGGTTTTGGAAGTGGTTTTGGGTTTTATCTTGCAATAATAGCTCTTGCCGCAATTAGAGAAAAATTAAAATATTCTCATGTTCCTAATGGTTTAAAAGGTCTTGGAATTACTATGTTAATAACTGGTCTAATGGGGTTAGCATTCAAGACATTTATTGGAATGACACTATAATTTCTTTAAATTTAATTAATGGGAAACTTATTAAATAATTTCTTGAGAGGACTACTACTCTTAGTCCCTATGGCTGCAGCTATTTATGTGGTCTGGTATTTATATAATTTTCTAGATAGTTTGATTCCTATAGTTAAGAATATCCCTGGATTGAGTTTTGTTTTAGTAGTGCTTTTAATAACTATGGTTGGCTCATTTGCAAGAAGATATAATACAGGAATGATAAATTGGTTTGAAAATATAATAAAAGATATCCCTCTTTTAAATCTTGTTTATTCTTCAATAAAGGATCTTATGACATCTTTTATGGGAGAAAAGAAAAAGTTTAATAAACCAGTTCTAGTTAAAGTAGAATCAAATTTATATAAACCTGGTTTTGTCACTAGTAAAGATTTAAAGGAAATTGGATTACCAGGTAAAGTTTCAGTTTATTTGCCACACTCATATAATTTTAGTGGAAACGTTTTCATTACAGAAAAGAAAAATATTATTCCTCTTACAAACTCATCTTCTGAAGTCATGAAATATATTGTTTCTGGAGGAATTTCTGGTAGTATAAAAGCTTGAGATGAAGAGTATTACTCCTAAACAATTAAATAGTATTATTGAATCAGATAATTTTAATTGTCAGCTAATTGATATAAGGGATGAATACGAACAGGATATATGTTGTATAGGTGGTGAAAAAATTAATATGTACTCTATAACTGATAATATTGATAAACTCTCAAAAAATAAAAAAATCATTATTTATTGTAGAACAGGAGTAAGAAGTGCAAACATTGTGAATTTACTTGAGAAAAGTTTTTCCTTTGATAATGTTTATAATTTAGATGGAGGCATAATGCGATGGAGAGATGAAGTAGATCCATCATTAAAATCATATTAGATGAACAAATACTTAATTAAGTATGGGTTTGAGTTTGTTGTTATATTTTTAGGTATTCTTATCTCATTGTATTTTGAGCAATCAAGGCAGAATAGAATTGAAAATGATAGAAAAAATAAATCTATAGAACAATTAATTAAAGTAATAGATCAAGATATCTCCCAGATAGATAATTTCATAAAGCTTCAAGATATCTCTTTTGAAAGCTGTATGATATTATATGACAATCTTAATAATGAAATTAAGCTCTCTAATGATAAAAAAATGTATCATGTTTCTTCTGTAGGCAGAGCACTCAAATCTTTTTTTCCACAAGAGGGAATATTTAATCAATTAATAAGTTCTGATTTGATAAAAAGAATTAAATCAGAGACATTGAAAAACAAGTTGTTTAAATTATATAATGAAGATTTGAGAAGACATGATGTGCACACCAAAGAGTATGATAACTTTTTTCTTAAGTTCAATTATAACTTATCTGAAAAATTTTTTTTAGAACATAATTGGAAGACCAATGTCTCTGAAGTGAACCAAATTGAAATTTTAAAATTTAGATATAATAATGATTTCTACTTGAGTGATGAATTCTATGGAAATATTATAGAATCTAAAAAAAATATTTCTGCGTATCTTAAAGAATTAGGAGAACTTAAAATAAAATATCAGGAACTAAAGTCATTATGTATTGATGAAATTTCGTAAGAATATTATTTCATTACCAATATTTAGTAAAGAGTATAAAATTGAGAATTTCATAATTAATGAGAATAATTAAAACGTCAAGTTATAATCATATCACTATAACTTATTTTGAACTTAATTTAAAGTATATAATAAAGTTTGAATATTCGGGGATGGAACAAACTTATAAATTAGATAAGTTAGAATATATAGATTTTTCTGATTTAGAAGCTAAAATTAATAATAATTTTATGACATCAATTAAATCTAGGTTTGATGATATGAGTTCTGAGTTCAAAAAATTTTATAATTAGCTTATTTTACTCTTTATAAAATTTCCAATATCTACTTTATTATATATATTAAGTCACTTTAATTATTACTAGTGACAAGAAAGCCATTTATCATTTATAAGTCTTCAGCTGGATCGGGTAAAACTTATACTTTATCTAAAAACTATATAAGATTAGCATTAAAAAGTAAAAATCATTTCAAAAAAATTTTAGCTGTAACTTTTACAAATAAGGCTGCAGGTGAAATGAAATCTAGAATTCTTGAAATGATTCATCGAATGGCAAATGGGGAAGAAAAAGATTTAATAATTGAGTTTTCAAAATTTTATAATGTCTCTCCAGAGGATATAATATCTAGATGTAATAATTTAAAATCTAAAATTTTACATAATTATTCATATTTTTCAATTACAACAATTGATACTTTTTTTTATTCTATAATTCAATCTTTCACTCGAGACTTAAAATTTAGAGGAAAATTTAATATTGATATGGATCTTGAATTTGTTGCAAATGAAGTTGTTAATAATTTTTTAAGAAACATTAAAAAAAATTCTTATACAACAAAATGGTTAACTGAATTTTCAAAAAATAAAATTATTAATGGAAAAGATTTTTTAATTAATAATGAGCTTATTAAAATGGTTAAAAATCTTTTTTCTGAAGAGTTTAAATCATTATCAAATCAATTTCCGAGAGAGGATGTATCTTCTAAAATAAATGAACTTAAAAAAGAAATTTATTTTATAAAGAAAGATTTTGAATCTAAAATAATAAAGCAATCTAAAACACTCTTAAAATCGATACATGATAATGGTTATGATTTTGATGATTTTAAATATAAAGAAAAAGGAGTCTATGGATATATAAATAATCTATCTGCTGGGTCTATAAAATCACCTGGAAAAAGAGTTTTGTCTTGTCTTGAAGACAATAATAATTGGATAAATAAAAGTCATCACAAGAAAGAAGAAATATTATCATTAATTGATAATGATTTTAATTCTCAATTAAATAAGATAATTCAAGTTTTTGACGATGAATTTTTAAAATACAATACTGCTCTAGAATTAAGAAATAATATTTATGCTTTTGGTATTACAGGAATACTACAAAATCAAGTTAGAGATTATAGGGATGAGAATGAAGTTATTTTGATATCTGATATTTCTGAGCTTTTATATGAAGTTATAAAAGATGAGAAAATCCCTTTTATTTTTGAAAAAGTGGGGAATACATTTAAAAATTTTCTCATAGATGAATTTCAAGATACAAGTCATTTCCAGTGGAAAAATTTTAAGTCGCTTATTGAGGAGTCTCTTGCTTCAGGTGATGAAAATATTATTGTTGGAGATATTAAACAAAGTATATATAGGTGGAGAGGTTCAGACTCAGATATAATGGAAAATGTAGTCTTATCTGATATTGACTCTAGTCTACATCAAATTACTCATTTAAGTACTAACTGGAGAAGTGGTGAAAAAATTATCTTATTTAATAACAAAATATTCAGTTCTTTAAATAAACATATAAGTCAAAAAGTTATTAGTGATCATATTGGTAAAGTTTATAATAATTCATTGATTCAAAATACAAGTGATATGATGTTCAACGCAGGATATGTTGAAATAGTTTTTGAGGATGATCAAGAAGATAAAATTGAAACTGCAAAAAAACACACTATTGAATCAATAAAAAAAATTCAAGATAATGGATACAGTGCAGGTGATATTGGAATAATTGTTAGAGACAATAAAGATGCAAAAATAATTGCAGAAGCATTAATTGAAGAATCTGCTAATGTATCTAAATATAATTTTAATCATGTTTCAGCAGATGCACTTGAAATAAAATCTTCACCAGTAGTTGGGTTTTTAATAAGTGTATTTAATTATTTTTCAAATTTTAGAGACAGATTAGCATTATCTGAAATATTACACTTTTATTATATAAAAATTCTTAATTCAGATAAGTATGATCATTATTCTCTGTCTAATGAAGAAAAATTAAATTTATTACCTAGCCAATTTAAAAATAATCTCTTTAGTATATCTAGACTTCCAATTTATGAGATGGTTGAAGAATTAATAAGAATATTTGAATTGAAAAAAATAAAAAGTCATATTCCTTTCTTGCAAGCCTTTATGGATTTAATATTAGAGTTCAAACAATCCAAAGGAAGAGAGATAACATCTTTTTTAGATTGGTGGGAAAAGAATAGTAACAAAAAATTAAATTTATCATCACAAAAAAATGCTATTCAGCTAATTACTATTCATAAATCAAAAGGCTTAGAGTTTAATTTTGTTATTATGCCATTTTTAAATTGGCCATTAGATAATGATAGTAGAGGAGGTAAAGAAAAATTAATATGGGTCGATTTGAAAAGTTTTGATGAAAGATTTGATTTTCCATATCCATTAAAATACAAATCATCTCATCCTAAAAGTTTATTTGAGGAATTCTATATTAATGAAAGAATTAAAGCTTATGAAGATAATATTAATTTAATGTATGTTTCCTTTACTAGACCAAGATTAGGATTGTTTGTTAATGCTAACAAAATGTCTAGTAATGATGTTAAAAATGTATCAGATTTACTCTATTCATCCTTAAAAGATAAAATAAGAAATAAAATTTATATTACTGGTAAAATAAAACGTGATAATATTGTTCGAAATGATAAAGTTTTTTATCAGAAAAATTATCCTTCTTATTCATGGAAAGATAGAATAATAATTAGAACCTCATCTGAAAATGGGATTGATTTTGAAAATATTAATAGAGGTAAAAAAATTCACGATATTCTATATTTTATACATAATTATAATGATATAAATCAAAGTTTAGAAATTGCAGAGTCCAAAAATATTATTGAACAAAAAGAAAGAAAATTTTTTAAAAACTTTTTTGATAAATTATTCAAAATTGAAAATATTAGAAAATTTTTTAATCCTAAAAACATCTCATTTAATGAAGTTGAAATTTTAAATGACAAAGGAGATGTGTATAGATTAGATAGAGTTGTTGAGATGAGTGATAATCTTGTTTATGTTATAGATTATAAGACTGGTGAAATAAGAGATTCTTATATAAAACAAGTTGAAAATTATAAAGACTTATTATCAGAAATATATTCGAAAGAAATAAAGGGATTATTAATTTATGTTGACTCAAATAAAACGATTGAGATTTAATGAAAAAGAGTTTTTTTCTAGAAGAAGTAGTAGATTATACATTTAAGAAATATAAAGATTTTAGAAATCTTACTATTATTTTTCCAAATAGAAGGGCGGGTCTTTATTTCCAAAAGGCTCTTTCTAAAAAATTAGATAAACCATTGTGGTCCCCTACTGTAAAAACTTTAGAAGATTTTGTTCAGGAGTTTTCTAATATTAAAATATCTGATGATGTAAGTGACTCAATAGTTATTAATCATTATTTGTATAAAATCATTCAAAAAATACAAGACAAAGACTCAAGGGTTTCTTTTGATGATTTTTATTATTGGGGCCAAATTCTAATTAAAGATTTCGATGATATAGACCAGAGTCTAAAGGATGAATCAAAAGTCTTTAGAGTTATTAAAAATCAGAAAGAGATTGATGAGTCATTTAATTTTTTAGAAAACGAAAATCTGGAAAGAATAAAATCATTTTGGAAAAAGTTTTTTCCTAAAATGAGTATTAATCAGAAAAGTTTCAGAAAAACATGGAAAATTTTGTTAAATGTTTACAAAGATTTTACAAAGATTTTAAAGAAAAATAAGATAGGATATAAAGGATTAGTATATAAAGAATTTTTAAAAAGTATTAGTTCAGGAATAGTTAACGGTGATAGAGAATATCTTTTTGTTGGATTTAATGTTCTTTCTAATTCTGAAAAAAAAATAATTAAATACTTTATAAAAGAACATAAATCAATGGCTTTTTGGGACTTTGATAGTTATTATTTTAATGATTATAATCAAGAAGCTGGTGATGCATTTAGAGATTTTTATGATGATAAAATTTTAAATTCAACATTTCCTAAAGAAATACCAAACAATTTTTACAATGTAAAAAAAACAATCAAATCTATTGGGATTGGTTCTCAGGTTGGACAATGTAAAGTTTTGGGAAACTTATTGACAAAGAAAGTTCAAGAAAAAAACTTTGATCAGGATAAGGTTCTTATTTTACTTCCAGATGAAAAGTTATTATTACCAGTACTTAATTCTATACCAGACTCTATTAAAAATATTAATGTAACAATGGGTCTGTCTTTGTCTGACACTCCATTATATAGTCTAGTGCAAATAATAACTAAAGTCTATAATAGATCTACAAATAATGATTTTAATAAAGTAAACTACTTCGAAGAGGTAATAGAATTATTATCTCATCCATATATTTATCAATATAATTCTAAATTATTTGATAGGTTTATTTTAGAAATAAGAGACAATAAAGTTTTATATATAAAACATAAGAATCTTATTGAGTTATCTGATATTTTAAGTGCACTGCTTAATCCTGAAAGCTCTATAATAAAAAACATAAGAAATGTTTGTAATTACTTATTCGAATATTCTAAAGATTTAGGAAAACTAGATATGGAATATATAAAATCTTTTCTTGAGATTTTAGATAAATTAATAAAAATTGATATTGAATTTAAATCATTAGAAAATCAATCTAAATTATTAAATCAAATTCTTAAAATTATTAGAATTCCTTTTTCAGGAGAACCACTTTCTGGCCTTCAGGTTATGGGTGTGCTTGAGTCGAGGAATCTAGATTTTGATGAAGTATATATTCTTTCTATGAATGAAGGCGATTTTCCAAAGAGAATGTATAGTGTCTCATTTATACCTTTTAATATTAGAAAAGCATTTAAACTAGATACTTCAGATTCAATGGATAAAGTTTTTAGTTATCTTTTTTATAGAGTTATTCAAAGATCAAAAGATATAACTTTAATTCATAATACAAGTTCAAACTTCACAAATAAAGGAGAAAGAAGTAGGTTTATTAAACAGCTGCAATCTGAATCAGGTATCAAAATAAAAAATATTTCAGTTTCAGAAAATTTAGAATTATCATCTAAATCTAAATTAGTAATATATAAGAATAAAGATATAATTGATAAGTTATCTAATAGATTTTTTATAGGTGGCTATATATCTCCATCAGGCATAAAAGATTATATGGATTGTTCACTAAGATTCTATTATAAATATGTTGCTAATATAAGAGAATTAAATACACTCACTAAAGAAATATTGAAAACTGATTTTGGTAAAATAACTCACAAAGCTTTAGAGCTTTTATATATGGATATTAAGAAGCAACAACCTAAATGGATTGTAAATAAGAATGATTTTTTTAGTATTAAAAGTAGTATTTCTGGAGCTTTAGAATTAGCAATTAGAAAACATTTTAGATTAAAGAAAAAAAACGAATTAAAATTAGAAGGTAATAATATTGTTTTAACTGAAATTATGAAAAAATATATTTCTGATACAATCTCTTTGGATGAAAAATATTCGCCATTTCAAATCATTGATTTAGAAGGAAATAAAAATTCAGGTTACATTAAAAAAATAAATTTATCAAATAATCTTTCAGTGAATATATCTGGTATAGTTGATCGTATTGATAAAAAAAATGATAATTATAGGATTATAGATTATAAAACAGGAGGTGACACTAAAAAGATTAAAGCTATTGAAATACTTTTTTCTGATAAAAAGAATGAAAGAAATGATGCTGTTTTTCAATTATTCTACTACTCTCTTCTTTTGAAAGAAAAATTAAAAAATAATTCATCAATTACACCAGGATTAATAAATATTAGGGAGATGAATAATCAAAATTTTGCAATTAATATTTTTATTAATAATGAAAAAGTGGATGACATAAATAGTCATCTAGAAAAGTTTGAAGATTTATTAAAAAGTAAACTAAATGATATATTTAATATTAACACTCCTTTTGTTGAAACTGATAATAAGGAGAACTGCAAATTTTGTGCTTATAAAAAATTATGCACTAGTTAAATTATAAGTTAGAATCAATGGATTTAGATAAAGTTTCTTTTGGAACTGCTCCTACATGTCTATCAACTAATTCTCCATTTTTAAAAACTAACAATGTAGGAATACTTCTAACACCAAATTTAACACTTGATTCTTGGTTGTTATCAACATCTAATTTTCCTATAATTGCTTTTCCATCATACTCTCCAGCAAGTTCTTCAATCATAGGGGCTATCATCCTACATGGTCCACACCATTCAGCCCAAAAATCAACAAGAACTGTTTTGTTTTTTGATACTATATCATTAAAATTTGAATCTGTAATTTCTAAAGCTTTACCCATATCTTTTTCTTGTAAAAATAATTAAAATTATTTATTTATTAACAATATAATCTATTTCTGGATTTGATGATAGTACCTTTAAAAGGTTATCTTCAAGTTCAAATTTTTTATCTCTTGAGATCATGTCAAGTGATATATTCTTACCATTATTATTTGATAAAATAGTTACCTTAAGATGACAATTTCCATTTTTTAGATTTTTAAAGTTTTTATCTAAATTTTCAATTAATTTATTATTCAAGTCATCTATATTTATTTTAATATGTAGTTCTTTAATCATCTTTTCTCTTACTTTAGATAGTAAGTTTATTTCATCAATTTTATATTCTAATTCATCTTCTCTATTCCATTTATTTTTCATTTTTCCTTTTAAAAATAAGAACCAGCCTTCTTCAAAGAAATTTTTATATTTGACATAATCGTCACTAAAAAATATAAAGTTATAAGAGTCTGTAAAATCTTCAATTATTACTGTTCCATAAGGTTTTCCATTTTTTGATATTCTATGTTCTACACTTGTTACTATTCCAGCTGTATAAAGATTACTTTTCCTATCTAGTTTGTTTTGATCTTTTATTTCTCTGAAGTTAGAATTGCATAAATTTTTAATTTCAAAGGAATATTTATCCAAAGGATGTCCAGAAACATATATGCCTAATAATTCTTTTTCAATTTTTAGTTTTTCAATTTCACTAAAAGGTTCAATTTCTGGTATTTCTGGTGCAACTAAATTACTACCTTCAGAATTTTCAAATAAAAATGTTTGTTTTGTTTCTTTCTCTTTTTGAAGCTTATTTGAATATGAGATTGCTTTTTCAATAAATGATAATTCATTTTCATTCGAATGAATATATTTTCTCCTATCTATATCCTCTAAATCATCAAATGATCCTGCAAGTGCTAGAGATTCATAAGTTTTCTTATTAACAGCTCTTGAGCTAGTTCTGCATATAAAATCAAATATATTTTCATAGTCACCATTTTTTTCTCTCTCCTCAATAATATAATTTACAGCAGCATCTCCTGTACCTTTAACTGCACCTAATCCAAATAAAATTTCACCTTCTTTTCCTACAACAAAATTATTGTCAGATCTATTTATATTAGGACCTAAAACCTTTATGTTTTGTTTCTTACAGTCATCCATAAAGTATGATATTTTATCAATATTATTTTGATTGTGAGTAAGAATAGAGGCCATATATTCTGATTTATAGTTTGCTTTTAAGTAAGCAGTTTTATATGCAATTAATGAATAACATGTAGAGTGGGATTTATTAAATGCATAGGCTGCAAATGATTGCCAGTCAGACCAAATTTTTTCAAGTTTTTTTTCATCAATTTTGTTCTTTTTTCCGCCATCAAAAAATTTAGGTTTTAGTAGTTCTAATAATTTTGCATCTTTTTTCCCCATAGCTTTTCTGAGTTGGTCTGCTTCTCCTTTTGTAAAACCACATAGCTTCTGTGACAATAGCATAACTTGTTCTTGGTATACAGTGATGCCATATGTTTCAGATAGGTATTCTTCCATTTCAGGTAAATCATATTTAATTTCTTCTTTACCGTGTTTTCTTGCTATATAATTTGGGATGTATTCCATTGGTCCTGGTCTATATAATGCATTCATGGCTATTAGGTCTTCAAATCTGTCTGGTTTTAAAGATTTTAAATGTTTTTGCATTCCATCTGATTCAAATTGGAATGTTCCATTAGTTTCACCTTTTTGGAATAATTTAAATGTTAACTCATCATCTAATTCTAGCTTATCAAGATTAATTTTTTTTCCACTTTTTTTATAAATATTTCTAATTGTTGTATTTATTATAGATAATGTTTTTAAACCTAAGAAATCCATTTTTAACATTCCTGCAGATTCTATCACACTATTATCAAACTGAGTTATTAATAGATCAGAATCTTTAGATTTAGAAACAGGGATATAATTTGTAAGCTTATCAGGAGTTATAATTATTCCACATGCATGAGTTCCAATGTTTCTAATTGAACCTTCTATTATTTCAGCTTGTTTTAAAACTTCAGATTCTAATGATTTTCTTTTTCTTATTTCTGAAAGTTCGGGAACTTCTTTAAATGCATCAATTAAACTTATTCCAGGTCTTTCAGGCACCAACTTTGCAATCTTATCCGTTTCAGATAGTGGTAATTCTAAAACTCTTCCTGCATCTCTAATAGATGATTTTGCTGCCATACTTCCATAAGTAATAATTTGGGCAACTTGTTCATATCCATATTTTTCAATGACATAATTAATTATTTTATCTCTTCCTTCGTCATCAAAGTCAATATCTATATCTGGTAATGATATTCTATCTGGATTTAAAAATCTTTCAAAAAGTAAATTATATTTTATTGGATCAACATCTGTTATTCCTATACAATAGGCAACAACTGAACCTGCTGCAGAACCTCTTCCAGGTCCTACTGAAACCCCTATTTTTTTAGCAAAATTTGTGATGTCTTGTACAATTAAAAAATATCCTGGATACCCAGTATTTTTAATTGTTTTGAGTTCAAATTCTAATCTCTCAATTAATTTATCATCTAAATTTCCATACTTCTCTTTAGCTCCATCATATGTTATTTTTTTCAAAAAATTATCTTGACTCTTTATCAAATCATTTTCAACTATAAATTTCTCTGGGACATTATAATTTGGTAGCACAACATCCCTTTCAAGGTCGTAATCTTCTATTTTTATAAGTAGACTTGATAAATTCATTAATGATTCTGGTATATCATTAAACAGATCTCTCATTTCATCTTTAGATTTGAAATAATACTGATCATTGCTATAACCAAACCTTTTACCTCTTCCTCTTCCTATAGGTGTTGATTTGTATTCTCCTTGCTTTATACATAATAAAATATCATGGGCAGTAGAATCTTCTTTGTTTAGATAAAACACGTCGTTACAGGCTATAGTTTTAATATTGTATTTTTTTGAAAATTCAAGAAGTATTTTGTTTACATGATCTTCCTCATCTATTCCATGTCTATTTAGTTCTAAATAAAAATCATCTCCAAAAGTATCTAGCCACCATTTTAATTCTTCTTCAGCTGCTTCTATTCCATTATTTAAAATTAATTGTGGTATAATTCCATTTAAATTTCCAGATAAAGCAATTATATTTTTTCTGTATTTATGTATTAGATCTTTATCTATTCTTGCATATTGACCATATAAACCCTCTGTGTATGCTATTGATGAAAGGTAAGATAAATTATTATATCCTTCTTTGTTTTTAGCTATCAATATTTGCTGGTGTCTTTTGTCCTTATTATCTCTAGTGAATTTTGTTTTTTTTCGTTCTTCAGATATAAAAAACTCACACCCTAATATTTTTTTAATTTTATGTTTTTTTGCCAATTTGCTGAATTTAAATGCTCCAAACATATTTCCTAAATCTGTAAGAGCTACAGCGTCCATTTTTAAATCAATTGCTTTTTCTATCATCTTCTCAATTCTTGATGTTGCTTGAAGAACAGAATATTGAGAATGGTTATGGAGATGAGCAAATTCTATATCTTCTGAAATTAATTTTTTTTCTTTGTTTAAGTTCTCATTTTTACTTTTTCTTTTATTATCAAAATTTGATTTTGATAATTTTGCTCCTTCGTATGTTATCTGGGTCGAAATTAAATCTTCATTTTCAAATTCACCTTTTTTTACTAATTCAAAAAAACATTTTGCAGTTGCATTAACATCATATGAAGCATCGTGTGCATCAGAAAATTTTTCACCAAATAAAATTTCATACATTTCAATGAGTTTTGGCATCTTTAATCCTCCGCCAAATCCACCTTTTAGATTACAGAATTTCTTTGAAATAAAACCTGTATCTATTTTATTTTTTTTCTCTAGTTCGGATTTAAATTGTAATCTATAATGTTCTGCTCCTAAAATTTTAATATCAAAATTTATATTATGGCCTATTATATATTTTGATTTTTTTAGATCACTTTCAAATTTTAATATTGCATCATTTAATTCTATTCCTTCTTTAATTGCAATTTCAGTAGAAATTCCATGAACCTTTTCGGAATTATATGGAATAGTGAATCCATCTGGTTTTATTATAATAGAATCACTTGATAATAGTTCACCTTTTTGATTATTAAGTTGCCATGCTAATTGAACTAGACGAGGCCAGTTGTCACTATCTGAGATATCTGCTTTAAAATTTTTTGGTAATCCAGTAGTCTCTGTATCAAATGTTAAAAACATAGTTTATGCTTGGATTTCAATGATTTTTTTATTTTGAAAGTAATCGTCTGAATATATACTATCTATGTTATAAATCGTAAATCTTTTATTAATATTTATCAACTCTTTGTCAACATCACCTCCTTTTAACAAAATAATTTTACCATTTTTCTTCAATGAATTTTTAGTCCATTTTAAAATGTTCTTGATTGAAGAAACAGATCTACATATTATTATGTCTGCATTAAATTCTAAATTTTCAATTCTATCGTTATAGGTTTTAACATTTTCTAACTCTAATTCTTTTATAATTCTATCAACTGATTTTATTTTTTTTCTAATAGAGTCCACAAGAAAAAATTTATTGTCATCATAAAATATTGCTAATGGAATTCCAGGAATTCCTCCTCCAGTTCCTAAATCAACTATTTTTAATTTTTTTTTAGGTATCAATTCAAATTTGATAATGGAAAGAGAATGTAGAATGTGGTGTAAATAAAAGTTTTCAAAATCTTTTCTTGATATTAAATTAATTTTTACGTTTATCTTTTCGTAAATATCAAATAGCTTATTATAAGTATTTAGTTTTTTCTCCGAAATATTGGAGTGATATTTTCTAATAAGATTAAAGTATTTATGCATCAAATTTGAGACTTTTTGTCTTTTAAGATTTCATATAAAAGCTCTCTAGCTCTAAATAACTGAGCTTTAATAGTACCTAGTGGCGATTTAGTTTTTTCTGCAATTTCATTGTATGATAGTTCTTTAAAATATCTGTACTTGATTAAATTTTCATATTTTTTTGGGAGTTTTGATACAAATTTTCTTACTAAGATAATTTTCTCTTTGTGAATTGCTTCTTCACCTGGTGTTTTATCAAGATCTTTAACATCAATATCAATATTTTTACCACTATCATCTTTAAATGTTCTATTTAAGCTTGTTGTTTTTAATTTTTTTTTTCTGATAAAATCTATTGTATTATTCGTAGCTATTCTAAATAACCACGTCGAGAATGTATAGTCCTTTTTGAACTTATCTAGCTTATTAAATGCTTTTGAAAATGCTTCAATTGTAAGATCTTCTGCATCATCTGGATCTTTGATCATTTTTAAAATTGTAAAATATATTGAGTTTTTATAGTTAGACATTAATTCTGAAAAAGCATTTTGATCATTGTAAGCTATTGCAGCATCAATTAATTCAAAGTCTCTTAACGCTTTTTTTGAAAATTTTCTTTTTTTATCCATTAATGAGTATAATATTGGGTAAAATTTGCTTTACAATAATATGTTCTTCAAATTAACACATAGATCATCAAAATCAAACGCTAGGGTTGGTAAAATTTTTACAAGTAGAGGCCAAATAGATACCCCTATATTTATGCCAGTAGGAACTCTCGGTTCAGTTAAAGGAGTTTTTCAAGATGATTTGATTAATAAAATAAAAGCTCAAATAATTTTATCAAATAATTACCATTTATATCTAAGGCCTGGTCTTGATGTTTTAAGTGCCTCAGAAGGTCTTCATAAGTTTATTAACTGGGATAGACCTATACTAACAGATTCAGGTGGTTATCAGGTTTTTTCTTTATCTAAAAATGTAAAAATTAAAAATGAAGGGGTTTACTTTTCATCTCATATAGATGGATCTAAACATTTATTTACTCCCGAATCTGTTATTAAGTCTCAAAATATAATTGGATCAGATATATGTATGGTTTTAGATGAATGTTTACCTTATCCTTGCAATTACTCATATGCAAAAAAATCATTAGCTCTAACGCATGAATGGTTAGAAAGATCAATAGTACAATTCAATAAATCCAGTTATAATTATGGTCATAAACAGTTTCTTTTTCCTATTGTCCAAGGTGGAACTTTTAAAGATTTAAGAATACAATCATCTGAATTTATTTCTGAAAAAGATTTACCTGGAAATGCTATTGGGGGTCTCTCTGTAGGAGAGCCTAAAGATATTATATATGAAAATGTTGATTTAGTATGTTCTATATTACCTAAAGAAAAGCCAAGATATTTGATGGGGGTAGGCACTCCTGAAAATATTTTAGAATGTATCGGATTAGGCGTAGATATGTTTGATTGTGTTATGCCCACTAGAAATGGAAGAAACGGAATGTTATTTACATCAGAAGGCTCAATAAATATTAAGAATAAAAAATGGGAGAAAGACTTTTCGCCTATTGATATCAATTTAGATCATTATAGTTCCAATTTTTCAAAAGCTTATCTTAGACATCTTATTATAAATAAAGAAATTTTAGGCTCACAGATAGCAAGTTTTCATAACTTAAATTTTTATTTGTGGTTAGTTAAAGAAGCAAGAAAGAATATAAAAGATGATACCTTTCATGAATGGAAGGATATTATGATACCAAAACTTAATAAAAGACTTTAAGATGAGTATTTTAAATAAATATATTTTAAAGAAATTTTTAAAAACTTTTCTCTTTGTAGTAGTTATAATGGTTCTAGTAGTAGTGGTAATTGATTTCACTGAAAAAAACCATAAATTCATTCAGAATAAACTTTCATGGAATGATATAATAAGTTATTACTATGGCTTTATACCATATATAACTTCTTTAGTAACACCTATTACTGCCTTTATTGCTACAGTTTATGTTACGGCTCAACTATCTATGAGATCAGAGTTAATTGCTATCTTATCCACCGGAAAAAGTTTATTTTCAGTAATTAGATCATTTTTTGTTGGTGCTGTTATTATAGCATCTTTAAGTTTTGTTTTGAATGGATGGATAATTCCTCATTTAAATAAGGATAGGGTCTCTTTTGAGGTGATGTATATTAAGAGTCCTTATTATTTTTCTGATAAGAATGTCCATTTTAAAGTAAGTGAAAACTCTTATCTATACCTTGAGAGGTATGATAATAATATGGAAATCGGATATAATGTAACTCTTGAAAATTTTGATGGCGTTAAATTGAAAAGTAAGCTATTCGCAAGACAAATAATTTGGAAAAATGATTTAAAAAAGTGGCGCCTTAAAAGTTGGAGAAAAAGAGATCTTCTGGACAGAGGAGAGAAGATTGAAGATGGTTTTGAATTAGATACCGCTCTTCTAGTAGGACCATCTGATTTTGATAATAACTACAGATTAAGTGAAACATTTACTATGAGTGAACTTGACGAATTCATTAAACTACAAACATTGAGGGGAGCTGATGACATAGACCTATATAAGATTGAAAAATATATAAGAATAGCTCAACCATTCACGGTTATATTACTTGTTATTCTTGGTGTTATTATTGCATCAAAAAAATCTAGACAGGGCACTGGATATTTAATAGCATTAGGCTTTGCATTTGCTTTTGCATTTATTATATCTTTTGTAATGTCAAGGGCTTTTGCTGAAAATGGTAGTATTAATCCATTAATAGCTATATGGTTACCAAATATAATTTTTGGTATGATTACAATTTACCTCTACAGGGTAATTCCTAAATAATTAAAAGTAAATAAGTTCTATTTGATTTTTAAAAACTTCTAAAACTTGATCGCCATTTTCAATGCCTCTTAAAATAGATTCTAATTCATCAGTTTCTTGGTATCTAAGCATTATTGCTATATCAAGAATTTCCATCATTTCAGATTTAGCCTCATCTTTAGACATGGATTTTGTTTTAATTTTATTTTTGTAAAATTTGGGATTAATAACTTTTCTTATAGCAAAATATATTGGCTGTTTCTCTATTTTAACTAAAGTTGTACTTCTTGTAGGGGTAGGGGGATCTTCCCATTTGTAGGTCAAATCAAGCAATTTAACTTTTCTAGCAACTTCATTTCCTAAAAAATGTGATTTTATAAATTGATAATCATCTAATATTGTTTCATTTAAACTTGAAGCAATAAAATCAAACTCAAGCTTTTGTGATATGCCATTATATGATAAAAAAGAAACACTTAATAAAAGAAATAATTTTTTCATAGCGACAAAAATATTTATTAATGGCATAAAAAAAGAAAAAATATGAACTTTTTAACTTTTAATCAAAAAAAATTGATTTTTTCTTAAGATTCCATGCTTAAAAATATAATTAATTTATTGTTTTTGTATTTAAAATTATAATTTCAGTAATTTCAATGATGGTAATGATCCTTTTGCTATATATTCAAGAAGAGCACCACCTCCAGTTGATATAAACGAAATATTTTTATAATTGTTATTTTTATTGATTGCAGCAACTGAATCTCCTCCTCCAACCAATGAGTATGCTCCATTAATTGTTGATTTAGATATTGCGTCAGCTACTTTAAATGTTCCTTCAGAAAATTCATTAACTTCAAATACTCCCAGAGGTCCATTCCATATAATAGTTTTAGATTTAGCAATGATACTTGTAAAACTTTTAATTGTTTCATCTCCTATATCATAGCCAGATAACTTCGCAGGAACACTAAATGAATTAGAAATTATTGTTTTATCTATTTTGTTTATTGAGTTTGAGCATACAAAATCTATAGGTAATAAAATATTGACTTTTTTTTCTTTGGCTTGATTTAATAATTTTCCAGCTATACCTAATTTATCTTTCTCATATATTGAATTTCCAATATTTCCTCCTAGATACCTAATGAAGGTATTAGCCATTGCTCCCCCTATTAATATATTATCAACAACTTTTATTAATTTTTCTATAACACCAATTTTATCAGAGACTTTAGATCCTCCTAGTATTGCAGTAAATGGCGGATTATTATTATAAAATAATTGATTTATATTTTTTAATTCTTTATCAACTAATAAACCTACACAAGACTCTTTTATATGATTGATAATTGAATTTGTAGATGCATGAGATCTGTGACAAGTTCCAAAAGCATCATTAATATAAACATCAGCAAATGATGCTAAAGTCTTAGCAAAATTTTTATTATTTGATTTTTCTTCTGGATAAAATCTCAAATTTTCTAGAAGTATTATGTCATTTTTTTCTAAGTATTTTTCTATTGAAAAATCATATGAATAATAATTTCTAATAAGAGGTATTTTGATTTTGAAAATTTTTTCGAGATAGCTTATTATATTTTCTAATGAAAACTTTTTTTCGTATCCTTTACCTTTGGGTCTCCCAAGGTGGGACATTATAACACACTTACCTTTATTTTTTAAAACATATTTTATTGACTTGACACCATTATCTATTCTTGTGGTGTCTGATATTTTTAGATTATTTTTTAATGGTACATTAAAATCAACTCTTACTATTGCGACTTTATCTTTAAAATTTATATCTACTAAACTCTTACATTCCAACATTCTATTCTGCAGATTTAGTTAATCTATCATTAATTGTTCTCCCTATATGATTATTAGGTAATAAACTTGAGATTATTATATCAATATTTTTCATATTATCTAGTTTATATAGAGCAGAGTAAAGATTTTTACTTGCCTCTTCCAATGATGACTTATCTGATAAAATGATTTGATTTTCATATTTAATTTCTTTGTATTTTTTATTATAACATAAAATGCCAATCTTTTTGTCTTTGTGAATCTCACAGAGATTTTTAATATTTCCTAAATATAATTTTTTTCTTGGTGAATAATGGTTTTTAAATGAACCTGGATAATTATCATTTTTATTTAAAATTTCAACTTTTCCTATTTTTTTTAAGTCATTCAACACCAAACTTCCTAATCTATAAACAATAATTTTATTATCCTTAAATCCAATGATTGTTGACTCTAGACCTAATTTACAATTACCACCTTCTAAAAGATAATCTATTCCTTTATTAAAGTTTTTATGGACATGTTCTGTTTTTGTTGGTGATATATAACCGAAAACATTAGCACTAGGTGCGGCCAATGGATAATTTAAATTTTCTAGTAATTTAAGAGTAATTGTTTTATTTGGAATTCTAAACGCAACCGTATTTAAATTAGATGTAGTTAAATCTGGAATGATATTTTTTTTTTCAAAAATAATTGTCATTGGACCAGGCCAGAATTTATCTGCTAATGCATATGCCTCTTCAGGTATATCATTTACATATTTTTTAATTTTAGCTAAAGAATCAGTGTGACAAATTAAAGGATCATGTTTTGGCCTTTTCTTAATCGAATAAATTTTATTAACTGAATTCTTTTTTAGAGCATTACCCGCTAAACCATATACAGTTTCAGTTGGGATTACTACAATACCATCATCATTTAAGACCTTAGCCGCATAATCAATATTTTTTCCAGATTTAATCATTTTTTAAAGAGTAGAGAAGAATCACCATAACTTAGAAATCTAAATTTATTTTGAGAAGCGAACTTATAAACTTTTCTCCAGTCTTCACCAATAAACGCAGCAATTAATAAAATTAAGGTTGATTTAGGATAATGAAAATTAGTTATTAATTGGTTGCAAAATTTAAAATTATAACCAGGTAGAATGAAGATGCTTGATCTGAATTTTAGTAAGTTTAAATTACTTGTTTCCATAAAATTTAAAATAAAATTACATATTTCATTTTTACTATAATTTTTGTTCAGATTTTTATAAGGATATTGTTCAATATTTAAATTTTTGTTTTTATTTAAAATTTTGATTCCAAGATAATATAATGATTCCAATGTCCTTAAACTTGTTGTTCCTACGGCAATTATATTTTTTGATTTTTTTAAATTAATAATATTTCTTTTCGAAACAATTATTTCTTCTGAATGCATTTTATGATCTATAATCTTTTTTTTATTTATTGGTTTGAAAGTTCCAATTCCAACATGAAGTGTTAAGTAATCGATATTATTATTTGATTTTAGTTTTTTAATTATTTTTTCAGTGAAATGTAATCCTGCTGTTGGGGAAGCTATGGAGCCTTCTTTTTTAGAATAAACTGTCTGATAATCATTTAAATCACTTTCTTCAATATCTCTTTTTATATAAGGGGGGAGTGGGAGAGTGCCAAAAATTTCCACAATTTCTCTCCATTTCTTTTTTTTATTCCAGGAGATTATAATTTTTTTGTTTTCTTTTATTGCTTTTATTTCTATAGAATGTTTTTTAGAAATTAAAATTTCTTTCTCTTTCCACTTTTTATTATTGCCAACTAAAGCGCTTATCTCAACACTCTTATTGTTTAATTTTACAGAATCAATTACTAAAATTTCAATTATTGATCTTTGATTTTTATTAAATAAAAATCTGCTTTTAATAACTCTAGTATCATTAAAAAATATAGTAGAATTATTAGGAATATAATTGTCTATATTTTTAAAATTTGAATCAGTTATTTCTTTCGGATTATAGACAAGTAATCTTGAGTTTTCTCGTTTATTTGTAGGATATAAGGCTATATTCTTTTTTGGAAGTATATAATTAAAATCTTCCAAATTCAGATTTTCATCTAACACTTTAATTAGATTTATGGTCTAAGTTTTCTTACTTCATTTCCTGTTATCCACAACTCAGATTCTTTTAATTCTGATAATTCTTTATCTAAACCCTCTCTATAATTAGTTTTTTTATTGGCCTCAATAGTTATTTTAGCTTCTTCTCCACTTTCTACAGACTCATAAAGTTCTTCGAAAACTGGATAAACAGCATCTCTAAACTTTTTCCACCAATCTAGAGCACCCCTTTGTGCAGTAGTAGAACAATTAGCATACATCCAATCCATCCCATTTTCAGCTACAAGCGGATACAAAGATTGTGTTGCTTCCTCTACTGTCTCATTAAATGCTTCCGATGGAGAGTGACCTTTTTTTCTCAAAATTGAATATTGAGCAGCAAATAATCCTTGAATAGCTCCCATAAGTGTACCTCTTTCTCCAGTCAAATCACTAAAAACTTCCTTTTTAAATGTTGTTTCAAACAAATATCCTGATCCAACACCTATTCCTAATGAAATAACTTTATCTCTAGCATTACCACTGTAATCCTGATGAATTGCAAAACTAGAATTTAATCCATTTCCTTCTACAAATAATCTTCTTAGACTTGTACCTGATCCTTTAGGAGCAACTAAAATAACATCAACATCATCTGGAGGAATTATATTAGTCTGTTCTTTGTATGTAATACCAAAACCATGAGAAAAGTAAAGTGTTTTGCCTTTTGTTAAATGTTTTTTTACAGTTGGCCACATTTGAATTTGTCCAGCATCTGATAATAGATATTGAATGATTGTTCCTCTTTTACATGCTTCTTCAATTTCAAATAAGTTTTCATCTTCTATCCATCCGTCAGACAAAGCTTTATCCCATGACTTTGAATTTTTTCTTTGACCTATTATCACATTGAAACCATTATCTTTTAAATTCAATGACTGGCCTGGTCCTTGTACACCATACCCTATAATAGCTATTGTTTCATCTTTTAAGTACTCTAAAGCTTTATTTAATGGAAATTCCTCACGTGTTACTACTTCTTCTATAGTACCTCCAAAATTTATTTTTGCCATAATTTTTAATTTAAATATTTAGTTTATTTGATTTAGTTTTTTCTAGTTTTTTAATAAAGTTTACTGTTTTTCTTTTCTTTTTTGATAGCGCTACTCTTCCAGACCTAGCAAATTCTAAAATTTCACCAAATTTTTTAAGTTCATCATAGAGTTTTTGGGTTCCTACTTTTGTGCCTGTTTTTTGAATAATAATATGGTCTTCTTCTATTTTTAAAATTTTTGCTCCATATTTTCTAATAATAATTTTTTCAACAAGATCGCCTTTTAAAAACATGTTAGTAGATAATTTATACAAAGCTATTTCTTGATAGTATATTTCATCTTCCTCATAAAGAAATGCTGCCAACACATCAATAAGTTTATTTATATGATTAACAATTTTTATAATTTTTTCTTTCGTTGAACTTACAACAATAGTAAATCTACTTACACCTTTCACTTCTGT
>NTKI01000019.1 GCA_002457315.1 Rhodothermaeota bacterium MED-G19 | reverse complement strand
TTCTTATAATCTAGACGCATCCAAAATACTAGAATCTAAATGGAATCAATCTAAAATAGAATGGAGAGAAAGATACTGGGGATTTAACAAAAAAAATCTTCCTTTAAATGGAAGATTATGGATTCCAGAGGGTGACCAAAAGTTCCCTATAATATCAATAATTCATGGAAATCATTCCATGCAGGAGCATTCAGATGACGGATATAACTACCTGGGAGAGTACTTGTCTAAGCACGGATTTATATTTAATTCATTAGATCAGAATTTTTTAAATGGCTCATGGACTGGTGATTTTAGAGGTAAAGAGATGACGACAAGAGCATGGCATTTTCTTGAAAATCTAAGTTATCTTAAAAAATTAAATAATGACTCCTCCTCCATTTTATATAACAAAATAGATTTTGATAATATTATTGTGATGGGCCATTCAAGAGGTGGAGAAGCAGTTAATATCGCATCAAAATTTAATGAGCTTAAAACATTTCCAGATAATGGTAATATAGAATTAGACTATAACCTCAATATCAAAGGAATAGTTACTCTAGCTCCTACAGATTACAGATACTTTAGAAACTACAAACTTAAAAATATAAATTATCTGAGTATTCAGGGTAGTATGGACAGTGATGAAGATAGTTTCTTTGGTATAAGACAAGCAAATAGAATTGATAATGAAAGTAGCTCATTTTCTGACTTTAATATTCTTGTTGAGGGAGCAAACCACTCACAATTTAATACTTCTTGGGGGCAACATGATTTTGGGTTTCCCGGAAAATTACTTGTAAATAACTCAAATATTTTACCTGGTTGGCTACAAAGAAAAATTTTAAAGAAGTATGTCTATAACTTTTTAGCATACACACTTAACGGAAATCCTAATTCTCTAGAAATATTAAAAAAATCTGAAAATTATACTATCGAAGAAAACGTATCAAAAAAAATTATTTCTAGATCAAAAATTGGTGGTTCAAGTGTTTTATTGGACTTTGAGGAGGATGAACTTTCATACAGCAAAAACTCTAAATTAAAATTTAGTGATATTTCTGAAATTAAACTTGAGCCATTAAAATTTAGGGGAGGAAAAAATCAACAGAATTCTGCTCTAAAGATAAATGTATCTGACTCAAGTGAATTCATTATTGATATACTTGATGATATAAAGGTATATTATTATAATTTTCTCTCTTTTGACGTCTCAAATGATCAAGATACTGCAAAATTAGAGATAAGCTTTATAGATAAAAACAGTAACGTTATAGGTTCTAAAACACTGAAATTATTTAATACCAATATAGATCTAAACAATTTAAAGTTTAATTACTTGACAGAAGAAAGGTTTAAAAAAAGAAATGACATTAATTTTTCAACTTACTATGTTGATTTAGAAAATAAAGATTTTAAATCAATTGTATTTAAGTTTAATAAGGGGAAATATTACCTAGACAATTTTTCTCTTAATTTTTAAAGACTAGAAAGCGGAATCTTTGATGTCTTAACTCTCTTCTCGCCTCCACTGATATCAGTCCAGGAAAGAAAGATATTATCTTCCCATTTCTCAATTTGCGGAAATCCCGTAGACCTTTCTGTTGAAACCTCTTTTATTATATTAATATCACCTAAAGTACCCATTGAATTTACTTTTCTCATTAAAAGTTTCCCTTCTCCATCAACTATAGATAACCAACTGACAAGTATTTCATCTTTATTAATAAATTCAACATCTACTCTTCCCATTGGTTTATTATCAATATTGTCAACCAATATCTTTCTGCCAAATGATTGTCCCTTATTATTTGAAAATTTTAAATTAACTTTTGGTATTCCATTAGATGCTGAAAACCAAGAGACTACTACTTTATCATCAAAAGAATCAATATTAGGCCCATTTACAGGGCAACCATTTATGGTCCACCCATCATCATGAATAGGAAATGGTTCTGACCACTGAGAATTTATATATCTAGAAACATAAATATCTCTTGTCTCTTCAGGTGACCTATCTCTATATACTAATAATGGAATTTCCCCAGCGATAGTCATTGAGGTTTGACAACATTCACATACCATACTGTCAACCAATCTCTCATTAATTATTTTACCTTCCTTATCTATCTCCGCAGACCTTAAAGTCATTGCCCCCTTACCATGTCCATCAGAAGAAGGCAAAGTATTTCTACCGTCCAACCAACTGACAATAAAACCTTCTCCATAAGGAGCAACTGATACAAAACCATGCTCTGAAAAAGTATTATCAGTATGAATATTTTTCATATCAACCCATTCTCCTTTCTTAAAAAAATATTTTATATCATATGAAAAAGTCTCCTCAGAACTTTTTTGAAGATTAAATGAAAAGAAGGTATTTGATATCTTATTATGGGAAATTGAAGGAAAATCAGCCCAATTTACAAACCAGTCTTTCCCTTTTGTTATTAATTCTTTTTTTCCCCAAGAGTTACCATTAAACCTGCTATTATATAAATAATTAGAATCTAGTTTTTGTTCAGTCCAAGAGATATAAATATCTTCTCCAGAGGAATGAAGATATGATTCAGATGATTTAGAGGAAAACAAATCAGAGTTTAAATCAAAATTTTTTGTATGAGTACAAGATAAAATAAAAAATAAAAAAAGGTATTGTGAATTATTCAAAGAGAAGAACAATTAATATTGATAATGTCAAAAAAGTTATAGCAGGTATAGACTTTACTATAGGATCTTTTAATTTAATATGCATTAAAATAGCAAAAAACATAAAAAAAGCAATTCCAGTAGCAGAAGTAACTACTAATTCAGGAAACCAAATTCCAGCTAATAGGCCTAAAGAAAAAGCCACTTTAAGAAAACCGACCATATAAAGAACCCAATCAGGCAACCCATATGCCTCGAACTCTTCCCTCATAGACATTGCATTGCCACCTCTCCACCTTGTAGGTTTATTGAAATTTATTAACCAAACTTTAAGAACAGATAGGGCAATAACCGCTTGAAAGGCACTTAATATACCATTTCCTTCTAATAATTCCATGATATAATATATAAAATATTATGATAAATTTATTAGAAAAAAAAAATTATATATAGATTAGATTAGTAATTAAAACCCAAAACCATGAAAAAAATTCTATTATTTAGTATAGTATCTTTATTTATTTTTGATGTATTCTCTCAAAGAAGAAGAGGTAGTCAAAATAATTCACAACCTAATAATGAAAGTAAACTCTCATTATCAGCTCTAAAATTAAGAAATGTTGGCCCAGCATTTTTATCTGGAAGAATAGCTGACATTGCTATCCATCCACAAAATGATAACGTCTGGTATGTTGCAACAGGATCTAGCGGTGTTTGGAAAACTGAGAATTCCGGAACCACTTATAAACCAATTTTTGATAATGAATCTACTTACTCAACTGGGTGTATAACCATTGATCCTAATGACCACTCAATACTATGGTTAGGTACTGGCGAAAATGTTGGAGGTAGACATGTTGCTTATGGTGACGGTGTTTATAAAAGTGAGAACGGAGGTAAATCATGGAAGAATATGGGTTTAAAAAATTCAGAACACATATCTAAAATAATTGTTCACCCTAATAATTCAAATATAGTTTGGGTTGCATCACAAGGACCGCTCTGGAGTTCAGGAGGTGAAAGGGGATTATATAAAACTACTGATGGAGGAAAAAAATGGAAAAAAGTTTTAGGAGGTGGTGAGTGGACAGGAGTTACTGACTTACTCATTGATCCAAGAAACCCAGATAGACTATATGCCGCAACATGGCAAAGACATAGAACTGCCGCTGCTCTAATGGGTGGTGGACCTGAATCTGGCTTACACAAATCAGAAGACGGAGGTGAAACATGGACTAAATTAAAATCTGGGCTTCCTGGTTCTAATATGGGGAAGATAGGTATGGCTATATCGCCACAAAAACCTGATGTAATATATGCAGCTATTGAATTAAATAGGACAAAAGGAGGGGTTTATAAGTCAGTCGATAGAGGATCATCTTGGAAAAAAATGTCAAATACAGTTTCTGGTGCTACTGGTCCACATTACTATCAAGAGTTATATGCTAGTCCTCACAAATTTGATAGATTATATCTGATGAACGTAAGAATTTTAACTTCAGAAGATGGAGGTAAGACATTTAATGAGTTAAGAGAACGAGATAAGCACTCTGACAACCACTCCATAGCTTTTAGAGCTGATGATCCCAATTATCTTTTAGTTGGAACAGATGCTGGAATTTACGAATCTTTTGATTTAGCTGAGACATGGAAATATCACAAAAATCTTCCAATCACACAGTTTTATAAAGTTGCCGTAAATAACGCATACCCTTTCTATCATATTTTTGGAGGAACCCAAGATAATGGATCTGCTGGAGGACCTTCTAGGACAGATGAAAGAGATGGTATAAGAAACGCTCACTGGTATAAGATATTAGGTGCAGATGGGCACCAGACTGCTACTGACCCTGTATATAATGATATTGTCTATGGTGAATTTCAACAAGGTGTATTACACAGAGTTGACCTAAAGACAGGAGAGACTGTACTAATTCAACCTCAGCCAAGAGAAGGAGAAAAATATGAAAGATGGAACTGGGATTCTCCTATTCTAGTGAGTCCTCATAAACCAGAAAGGTTATACTTTGCTTCTCATAGAGTTTGGAAATCAGAGGATAGAGGTGACAGTTGGGAACCAATTTCTGGAGATTTGACTAGAGACGAGGAAAGATTAGACCTCCCTATCATGGGAAGAAGGCACGGATGGGATAATGCTTGGGATGTAAAAGCAATGTCAAATTATAATACCATCACATCAGTATCTGAATCTCCAGTTAGAGAGGGAGTTATATATGTTGGGACTGATGACGGAACTATTCAAGTAACTACAAATGGTGGTGAAAGTTGGAAAAAAATTCCAGTAACAAGACTTGGTCTACCTGCAAGAACATTCGTAAATGATATTAAAGCAGATAATTTTGATGAAAATACTGTTTATGTATCTCTTGATAATCATAAAGAAGGTGACTATAATCCTTATCTATACAAGAGTACTGATTTAGGAGAGACATGGACTTCTATTGCAAGTAATCTACCCAAAAGAAATCTTGTGTGGAGATTGGTCCAAGACCACGTTTCTAAAGACTTGATGTTTTGTGCTACTGAGTCTGCAATATATGTAACTTTAGATGGCGGTAAAAAATGGAATAAAGTTCCTGGAGCACCAACTATTTCTTTTAGAGATATTACCATTCAAAAAAGAGAAAATGACTTAGTTGCAGCATCTTTTGGAAGAGGTTTCTATATTCTTGATGATTATTCTTCATTAAGAGAGATGACATCAGATAATCTTGCAAAAGAAGGTGATTTATTTAATACAAGAGATGCCCTATGGTATTTACCAAAGAGCACTAAAGGAAACACAGGAGCTGATTATTACTTTGCAGATAACCCTGACTTTGGTGCTGTATTTACTTATCATCTATCTAAATCATACCCTTCTATGAAAAGTGCGAGAGTTAAAAAAGAAAAGGAGATGATTAAAAAAGGTCAACAAATTCCTAATATTGATTGGAATGCACTAGAAAAAGAGTCTAGAGAGGAAGGAACTAGAGTATATATAGTTATTAAAGACCAAGAAGGAAACATTATAAATAAAATAAATGCACCTAAGTCGAAAGGATTGAATAGAGTTTCGTGGAATTTAAGACATTCAAGTTCAAGTGCCATAAATCCTGATAGAATTTCATCTGGGAGAGGTGGTGGTAGAGGTTGGTACAACTCAGGTCAGTTAGCATCTCCAGGTCAGTATACTGCAACACTTACCAAAGAAGAAGAGGGCACATCATCTGATCTAGATAATCCTATTCAATTCAATGTGGTTGATCTACAGAGAGGAACTCTACAAGGAATGGGTTACGAAGAATATAGTAATCATGCAGAAAATGTGATTCAATTACAAAACAGACAAGCTCAATTCTCTGACAAACTAAATGAGAATATGAACATGGTTAAGGCAATGAGACTTTCATTAAGCAGATCAAATAGCTCAAATAATGAATTAAGTAGTAGACTTTTTGTAATTGAAGAGACATTAAATCAAATGTCTAAAAAAGTATATGGAAATTCAGCTAAGTCAGAAGTTGGTGTAAAAAATGATCCTACAGTAAGTAGTTATATAGGAAATGCATATAGAGGTCTAACCTCAACATATGGTCCTACGGGTCAACATAAACAAAGTCTATCAATAGCTAATAGCATTTTGGACAAGCTTGATGTTGAACTAAATACTATTATTGCTGAAATGCCTAACTTGAAAGTTGAACTAGATAATATGAATGCGCCAATTATAATTGGAGGTAATAACTAAGATATTACCTCTAATTTATTTGTTGATTTCCAATTTCCTCTAGTAAAATCAGGGAATTTCTGTGGAGCACCATTGTTGATAATTGAATCAGCACTAAGTGGAGTCACAGCACTCCAAAAACATCCCTCATAAACATTTTGATCAAGAGGTTTCCCTTGTCTTAGACATTCTATTATTCTATATCTCATTATAAAATCCATTCCACCATGTCCACCCATTCTTCTTGCCTCTTCTCCTACCCTCTTATATAGCGGATGGTCATATTTTTCATATAATATTTTAATATCATCACCTTGTACCCAGGAATGATGATTTTTAGTTATACCTTCAACTCCTCCCTCTAATGCAATTCTAGTTGGAAATCCAGCCAAAATACCTTTAGTGCCTTGGATAAGATTATGCCTAGAATATGGTCTTGGACTTGTCTCATCCCATTGAACCATAACAGTTCTTCCAAGGGTTGTCTTGATAATAGAAGTATTTAGATCTCCATTCAAATAATTTAATTTATTCCACTTATGGTCAGATGAATAATTCTTTTCAGCATATAATTTTCTTCCTAGTGCTGGTGTTGAATAAGATATTAAAGAATTAAAATTATCATCACCTCTAGATAAATTCATATACTGAGCCACTGGTCCTAGTCCATGTGTTGGATATAAATTTCCTCTTCCCTTAGCGTAATGATGTGTCCTCCAAGACCCTGTCCCTCTCTCCTGCTCTTCCATCTGGAACCTAAGTTCATGAATATAAGCAGCCTCGGCATGCAAGAAGTCACCAATGAGACCTTTTCTACACATATTTAAAAACATTAACTCGTCTCTACCATAATTAACATTCTCCATCATCATACAGTGTCTCGTAGTCTGTTCTGATGTTTCAACAACTTTCCATAAATCATCTAAATTAGTTGCCATAGGCACTTCAACAAATGCATGTGAACCCATTTCCATAGATTTTATTACCATAGGAGCGTGGTTATCCCAATTTGTAGAAATAAATACAGCATCTGGTCTAATTTCTTTGAGCATTTTGACCCAATTATTTTCATCTCCATGATATAATTTAATATCATTATGTCTTGAGTTATCAACTTCAACACATAATTTCTTAGATCTTTCAGCTAAGTCTTTATATAAATCACAAATAGCAACAACCTCGGTTCCTTTAATTGATGCAATTTGTTTAGCATGACCTGTTCCTCTTGCTCCAACACCTATAAAGGCAACCTTAACTTTATCAATTTTTGTTGCAGCAAAATCACCCATGTACTGGGATTTTAAATCTCTTTCTTTAAGAGCAGATCCTGACAAGGCATTAGCAGTGGCTATTGCTGCTCCTGACAAGGATGTTTTCTTTATAAAATTTCTTCTATTTATTTTATTCATTTTTTTAAGGTTTAGTCTTCATCAATATAGCCCATTTCAAATCTTTTAATATCAGATTTTACATGTTCCTTTTTAAAAATATCTTCAAATCTTCTTACTATTTCTGGATTCTCTGATGATATATCATTTTGCTCTTTCAAATCATTAGATAGATTATATAACTCCATTTTCTTATTTCCTTTCTTAATATCTTTAAGGATAGCTTTATAATCTCCCATTCTGGCGGCTTGCTGTCCTCCATAAGATGGAAATTCCCAATATATATACTCTCTATCCAAAGATTTAGTCTCATCAGTAAATATATCAACTAAGCTTACCCCATCCGTAGAATAAGAATATAAATTATCAGCACCGGACATTTCACTCAAAGTAGGGAAAATATCATAAGAGATTGATACGTCATCAACAACTCTACTATTTTTAATTTTTTCAGGCCATGAAATAATCATCGGAACCCTAACACCTCCCTCATATACATAACCTTTCATTCTTTTAGGGTCATTCTGAAATATTCCAGTGCTATTAAAATAATCAAAATCAACACCACCTGCATATGTTGGGCCATTATCACTAGTAATTAAAATAATAGTATTATCGTAAATATTTAATCTTTTTAGCTGTTCAATGATCTCACCAACCTGAATATCTATATATTCAATCATAGCAGCATATGTTGCTCTCGGATATCTAGTTGGGAAATAACCTTTGTCCCCTAGATACGGTTCCTCATCACCTATAATATTTCTGTACTTATCAATTAGATATTGTGGAGCCTGCAGAGGAGCATGAGGTATTGGACTTGCATAATAAAGAAAGAAGGGATTGTCTTTGTTATTTTCTATAAATTTTTGAGCTTTAGAATGCATCATATCTGGTGCATAATCATTTTGATTAAAAACATTATAATTTTCTTCTTTATAAGGATCTTGACCAGGCTGAAGTTTTAGTTTTGGAGAGATAACCTCATTATCTAACATGTCTCTATCTTCGTTCTCCCATAAATGAGGTGGGTATAGATTATGAGCCATTCTCTGACAATTATATCCATAGAAATAACTAAAACCCATTTCTGATGGAATAGATGTAGAATTTGGAGGACCTAGACCCCACTTTCCTACCATTGCATTTGTATATCCTGCTCCTTTAAGAAGTTTAGGAAATATTAATTCTTCTTTTCCTATAGGATACTGACCTTCCAGATTTGGATCTTCTGACATCTTATGATAATCCCAAACATCTCCCCTACTACCATACTCGTGATTGCCTCTTATTTTTGTGTGTCCAGCATGAAGACCAGTCAGTAAAATACTCCTTGATGGTGCGCAAACAGGAGAACCTGAATAAAAATTTGTAAACTTTAAGCCATTACTAGCAAGGTTATCAATATTCTTTGTTTGAATTATTTTCTGACCGTAAGCGCCTAGCTCACCATAACCTAAATCATCATAAAAAAATAGAATAATGTTAGGCTTTTCGTTTTGATGGTTAATGCAAGATGTTAATAATAAACAAAGAAAAAAAATTGAACTTCTAGTCATAAGTCCAATTTAAAAAAATATTTATAGATTTTTAAGCTCAGATGATAATCTTTGGAGACTTTCTTTAGCATCTCCAAAATACATTTTATTATTTTTCTTAAAAAACAGAGGATTCTGTACTCCTGCATAACCAGCAGACATACTTCTTTTTAATACTACCGTAGCTGTAGATTCCCAAACCTTTAAAATTGGCATTCCATATAAAGGACTTGAAGAGTCATCAATAGCATCAGGGTTAACTACATCATTAGCACCAATAATGACTGCTACATCAGTAGTTTTGAACTCCCCATTAGCTTGATCTAGTTCTATTAATTTAGAATAGTCTACATCAGCTTCAGCTAATAATACATTCATGTGACCAGGCATCCTACCAGCGACAGGATGGATAGCATACTTTACTTCCACATCATTTGCTTCTAATGCCTCTTGTATCTCTTTACATAATTTTTGAGCTTGAGCAACAGCTAACCCATATCCAGGAATAATAATTACTTTATTAGAATAAAATAATTGTACTGCAAAGTCTGAGTCTGATATCTCCTTAACTTCACCTTGTTCTTTATTTTCTTTTGAAGATCCGCTAGAAGAAAATCCACCTATAATAACATTTAACAAGGATCTATTCATAGCATTGCACATTAAAACTGTAAGGATAGTACCTGCTGCACCCACTAAAATTCCACCGAGAAGCATAACTATGTTACCAAAAATTATTCCAGTAAGAGCTGCTGTAATTCCAGTAAATGAATTTAATAGAGAAATTACAACCGGCATATCAGCACCTCCGATTGGAGCAACAAAAAATATTCCATATAAAAATGATAGAATAATTATTATGTATAGAAATGAAATTACTGGAGTAGTTATAAAGTAATATGAAAATCCAATTATCAATGAAAGAAAGACGATATTAACTACATGCTGAAAAGGAAGAGTCAATTTTTCTGACCATCTGTATCCATCAAGTTTTGCAAAAGCAAGTAAACTACCAGTAAACGCTACTGAACCAATAAATAAGCTTAATATCAACACAATAACCACAATAATCTGGTAAGAGTCAGGAAAGCTTATCCATTTATTTACCTCTGCAAAAGATAATAATACAGCACTAAGTCCACCGAGTCCATTAAAAATTGATACCATTTGAGGCATTGATGTCATTTTAATGTTTTTTGCAATTAAATACCCTAATAGTGCAGAAAGAGATAAAGGCACTACAATCCACATTAAATTTGAAAAGCTATTTTCTAGGGGCATGATTACTGCAGAAAAAATTGCTATTAACATACCAACTGCCGCAAGTTTATTTCCCTTACTTGCTGATGCAGGATCACTCTGAAGTCTTAAACCCCAAACTAATAAAAATGCAGATATGAGAAATAAAATTTTATCCATTAACTCTTTTTCTTTTTATTAAACATTTCTAGCATTCTATTTGTGACAAAAAAACCACCAAAAACATTAATTGAACCTACAAAAAGTGCAATACCTGCTATAATTAAAGTGAGATAATTATCTGATTCTGTAGTTCTAATTAATATGATTGCACCCAAAATAACAATTCCACTTATTGCATTTGCTCCAGACATTAGTGGTGTATGAAGAACAGAAGGAACTTTTGATATTACCTCGAATCCTAATAGGATAGTGAAAAGAAGAAGATATATCAAAATCTCATATTCAATCAAAAAGTTTAATATTTCATTCATAAATTAAATTTTACAACTTTTTAAAATATCATCTTCATCACTAATAAATTCGTTATCCTGAATTATATAATTAATGAAATTAAATACATTATTTGAAAAAAGATTACTTGCATCGTGTGATAATTCTGAAGCTAAATAAGAATTTCCAACAATTTTTACTCCGTTATGTTCAATGATTTTCGAATCTTGTGTTAATTCACAATTTCCTCCAGTAGATGATGCTAAATCTATTATTATTGAACCTGAATTCATTTGCTCAACAACACTTTTCGGAATTAATATCGGAGATTTAGAACCAAATACTTGTGCAGTGGTCACTACTACATCAGCTTCTGTAAGTCTCTTAGATACTTCTTGTTTTTGCTTTTCTAAAAATTCTTTAGACTGTTTTACAGCATAACCTCCAGCAGATTTATCCTCAACTGCACCTTCTACCTCAATAAATTTTGCCCCAAGACTTAATACCTCTTCTTTTGCTGCCTGACGTGGGTCAGAAGCTTCAACTATTGCTCCAAGTCTTTTTGCGGTAGCAATAGCCTGAAGACCAGCAACTCCAGCTCCTAAAACTACTACTTTTACAGGTTTAATGCTACCAGCAGCTGTAATTGTCATAGGAAATATCTTGGGTAATAACTCTGCAGCCTTGATTATAGCTTTATAACCAGATAATCCTGCCATAGATGAAAGAATATCCATACTCTGGGCAATACTTGTTCTAGGAATCATAGACAAATCAAAAGCAGTTATATCATTTGTTTTTATCTTTTCTTTTATACGTTGTTTATCAGCTTCAACACTAAAATTTGAGATTATTGTTTTTCCCTTTAAGTCTTTGTAAGAATCTATACTTGAGGAACTAACTAATACGATGACATCAGAAAAATTTATAACTTCTTTTCTATTTAAAAATTTGTCATGATTGTAAGATTTATCTGAAAAACCAGAAATTTCACCAGCATTTTTCTCTATAGAGACACTATGATCTGAATCAATATACTTCTTTAGAGATGAAGGTGTTACTGAAACTCTTGACTCGTTATCTTTTAAAAATCCAAGGCGCATAAACTTATAACGGTTAAATACTCTTTTTGTTCTTCAGTATTGGAGTTTTAAAAAGAGAATACGTGAAGTAAAGCAAAAAAAGAACAGCAAACTCTAAATTAACTAAATAATATGGCCATTCACCTGAAACTAATGGGTGGTCAACTTCAGGAGGATTTTTCAAATACATGTAGTTAGCATCAATTAAAAAGTCAATCGGCATAATTATAATTAGCAATACATTTATAAATAAAAATGACTTTAACCAGGAGTATTTTGAGAGATTCATACCCATGTAATAATACATATACAAGGGTAAAATTATAATTGAGGTATGACTGTAAAAGTACTCGTAATAGAAAAAATCTACACCGGTATAATTATCTATTAGTGGTGTCATCAAAGCATTTAAACCCCCTAAAATACCTGCATAGAAAAGAAATTCAAACCAAAACTGTTTTTTATCTATAAATAATATAAAACATGTAATAACAGAAGTAATTCCACATAAGTGAAGAGGAAGTCTCTTATTTAAAGACCATGAACCTTCATAGAGATGAAGCACATGATAGATGAAATATATAACTATAAACAAGTAGACAAAATATCGAGAAAAAAGTTCAACATTCTTTTTTGAAGAATACTTACCAATTAGAAGACATATAATTAAAAATGTGAGAGATAAAGAATTTGCTACAATCCAGTCTCTTGACATAAAAGCTATTGCATAATCTAAATCCATTTTTATTTACTCTTTACAAAATCTTTCATAATAAAAACATGTGGTAAAGTAAGACTTGATATAATTATAAAAACAAAAAGTATAAGATTATCAGTCGTTAAGATACTATTATTGAAATAGTATAACACCAATCCGAATGCTATTGCTAAAAGAGTAAATGGAAGAGTTTTCAAATAAAATATTAAAAAACTTTTCTCTTTCATCTCCTCATATTCCATTAATAACATTGGTAATGAGTGAGAGAAACCAAAGAATATAGAGAATGAGGTTAATATATCAGTATGATAAAATATTAAATATAATATAGTTAATTCAGCATATAAAGGAACCTTTTTCTTTATGTCAAAGTGGACAATTGTCATCATTAAAATAGAAACAGATACGAGAAGAAAAAATATTTTCTCGAATGAAGAAAGATCTAGGGTACTAAATAATTTAAAATCAACTAATATTTCCTGTAATTCAAAAATATTATTTAAAAATAGAGAGAGTAAAATATTTGCACCTACAACAAAATTTAAAAATTTATTTTTTGTCGAGTTATATCCTATTACCTGAGTCTCACCAAAATGATAACAAGATATTAGCAAAAAAATTGTAAGACCTATAAATGGATAAAATACCCATATTATAACATTAATAATTATTAATGATATGTATGCAATAAAAAAATGCAGTTTACTACTAAACCTTCTTGACTCAGGGTTTAAAAAGGCAATAATATGATCTACAGATCCATGAGGAATTCCTATAGAGAGCATAATCATTATAAATATTATACTAGAATATGAATCTCCTACATCAAAAAAGATGAGTGATAAAGAAAAGATAAGTCCTATGATTTTAGATGTCAGCAAACCATTATGAGAAGAAACCATAGGAAAATATAAAAAAAAAGGTGAGGAAAACCTCACCTTTTAATTTTTAATAGCTATTAAAATTAGTCTCTAGCAGCTGACCATACAGCCATACCAAAACCAATTTTGTTGATAGCATCACCGATATTATATACAATATCCATGTTCCAATTTAAGCCAGAAAGCATTCCGGAATACCATCCGTCAGTTCCCAACATGTAGCCTAGAGGATAGATAGACCATCCAACTAAAACATACCATTGTAACATTTTACCAGCAGCAGGTATCTTACCTTTTGCACTAGCTAATGCATCGCCAACAGCTCCTGATGGCATGCCATCACTTAAAGCTCTAAGCGCTCCAACTTCGTAAGCCATCCAGAAATAACATAATCCAGCAACAGCACCCCAAGTTTGAGCATCTAACATCCCAGTTACTCCAGATTCACCGAAGTATCCAGTTACTAGCATACCTACTGAAAGCCAAAATAGCTTGGCCATTCCCACACCTGTTAATAGAGAAAACTCTACTACCATTAGTGGAACAGTTAGAATCCAGTCAACATATCTTAGTTCAGTTGGTGAACCAAGACCTTCTGCCCACTGGTCTCTCATATAGTAATAATGTACCGCTGCAATACCAGTAATTAAGGCTGCAACAAGCATTGAATCTTTATATTTCTTATCAACTTGACCGTGTTGTACTAAAAAGAACACAGTAGCAGCTAGCATAGAAACAGATCCTATGAAGAAAGTAAAACCCGTGAAATCATTAGGTTGTAAACTTGCTCCTAAAATAAAATTTAACGTATTCATATTTGATCGTTTGGTTAATAATATTAATTAATAAATGCAAAATAAGCATTTTAATTTTATACGGGTAACAAATCAAAAAGTTTAAATGAAATATTTTGAAAAACTATATAAAATCAGAATAAAATTAGCCCTTAGTATTACTTGACATAATATAATTTGCAACATAAGCTGATGATAAAGATATTGTTATCATAAGAGAACCTATGAACAACTGATTATATATTAAATAACCAGTACCAAACAAACCAAAGTAGACTGTTACTATTCCTAAAAACATTAACATTAAATCTTTCATTGGTGAATCAACACTATTTTCAAATTTTACTAAGTTATTCTTTTTCAAAAATCCATTCCACCCAATACCATACGGTTTTATCTTGTAATAAAACTCGAGTAGAACCTTATTTTCTGAAGGACTTGTAACCAAGGTAATAAGTACCCAAGAAGAGGTTGTTATAAAAATACTAATTAATAACTTTTCATATGAAAGCAGTTCTATCCCAGTAATATCAAAATGGAACCATTGAAAATATATAGCCAATAAAAAGGACACAGCCATACCCGTGATCTCACTATAAGCATTTACCCTCCACCAAAACCATCTCATTAAAAATATTGATCCTGTCCCAGCACCAATTTGAAGTAATATCTGAAATGCTTCTAGTGCATCAGATAATTTTAAGGCAAGAAATCCAGCCATTATCATCAAAACAATTGTAGATATTCGACCGATAGATACTACTTCTTTCTCAGTTGCATTTTTTTTAACAAACCTCTTATAAAAATCAAGAGATATATACGAAGCTCCCCAATTAAGATGACTTGATATGGTACTCATGAATGCAGCAATCAATGAAGCTAACACTAGACCAAGAAGGCCACTTGGTAATAAATAAAGCATGGCAGGATATGCTATGTCATTACCTATAATAGAATTATCGATACCCGGGAAAGAAGAGGATATATCTGACAAAGTTGGATAAACTACTATGGAAGACAAGGCAATCAATATCCAGGGCCATGGCCTTAATGCATAGTGAGCAACATTAAATAATAATGTAGAATATATGGCACTCTTCTCGTCTTTTGCTGACAACATTCTTTGGGCTATATAGCCTCCTCCTCCAGGCTCTGCACCTGGATACCAAACAGCCCACCACTGGACCGCTAAAGGTATTATTAATACGGTTAAAAAAGTTTCTTTATCGTCTAGACTAGGAAAAAAACTTAACTTGTCAGCCACAAGTGAATGATTTATTAAATTATTTAGCCCCCCAACTTCATCAAGATTTAAAATGTAGACACAAGCCCATATTGATCCAACCATAGCCAAAACAAACTGAATTATATCTGTAATAACTACACTTCTTAATCCTCCTAATGAACTATAAAAAACAGTAATCAGAGAAGAATAAAATACACATTCAAAAGGAGAAAGCCCTAATAGTATTCCACCTATTTTAATTCCAGCTAAACATACTGTGGCCATTATCATAACATTAAAAAAGACTCCAAGGTATATAGCTCTAAACGCTCTTAAAAATTTTGCGGGATTTCCACTATATCTTAATTCATAAAATTCTAGATCTGTCAATACCTTTGATCTTCTCCATAACCTAGCATAAAAGAAAACTGTCATCATACCAGTTAGTAGAAAAGCCCACCAAACCCAATTTCCAGAAACACCATTCTGCCTAACTATGTTAGTAACTAGATTTGGCGTATCAGCTGAAAAAGTTGTAGCAACCATGGATATCCCAAGCATCCACCAAGGCATATCCCTCCCTGATAAAAAAAACTCTTTTGAATTTTTTCCTGATTTTTTTGAAGTTAAAAATCCAATAAGAATAAATACTGCAAAAAATGAGAAAATTATAATCCAATCAATAATTGATATTTGCATATTAGCAATAAATATAGTTATTAAATTTTTTCTAAAATGAATTTAAATTCAGCAAGATTTGCAAACTAATGACATCTAACACTCTATACACGAAAAATTCAAATGTTTTAAAATATTAATATACATTTCATTACTTTTACGACATGAAATTATTTACTACATTCCTTTTCATATTTCTAGCTAGCAGCACATACAGATGTAGAGAACCAGAAGACACAATTGATTGCGCTAATGCTGCTAAACAAATGGTTGGAACTTGGGAAGGGAGAGCGGACTATACAAGTTCATCTGCAAGTGGGGTCACACATAAAATGACAGTTTCTGTTATATCTTCAAATGACTGCTTCTTCCAAGGAATTAGTGCTTTTGATGATTCAAATACTACTTTCGTAATATCTGGAACTATTGACAAGTACGGATGGGTAGAGTTTATGGAAACTGAATATGAAATAAATGGTGGAGAATATACTGACTGCCAAGGAAACGGTTCTAATTGGAGTAACCCTTGTAATAGATGGCCATACGTAAGGTGGAGACCAGGAACTAAATTTCATGAGGCTAGATTTAGATCAGATCCATATGTACTTAATGGAGAGTTTTTTACAGCAGGAGGTGGTTGGAATAGTACGATAAGAGGGAATTTCACATTCACAAAATAAATTATGGACAGAACTTTGCTCATAATGGCAGGGGGTATGGGAAGCCGTTATGGTGGATTGAAACAGGTTGACAGCTTCGGACCAAATAATGAATCAATATTAGATTATTCAATTTATGATGCTATCAAGGTTGGCTTTAATAAGATTGTTATTTTATCATCTCCAAAACTTGAAGATTATTTCATTAAAAAATATAAAAATAAGTTACCCCTATTTGATAAAGTCAATTTAGAAATTGTCATACAAGATCCAAGTTATGGTTTAAGCAACTTTACTTTACCAAAAACTAGAGAAAAACCTTGGGGAACAGGGCACGCTGTTCTATGCTGTGAAAATGTTATCAATGAACCTTTTGCCACTATCAATGCTGATGATTTTTATGGATTAGGTGCATTTGAGAAAGTCTATAATTCATTAAATTATATCGTAAAAAATAACATAATGGTTTCTACAATATCATACCTAATTGAAAACACACTCTCAGAAAATGGAGGAGTTTCAAGAGGAGTATGTATTACTGACAACAACAAACTTGTTGGGATAAACGAGACTCATGAATTAGAAATGAAACATAATATTATACATGGTCTATTTAATAATAATAAAGTAGAACATGGTATTGGAACCCAAGTCGCAATGAATTTATTTGGATTTCAACATTCAATATTTTCTCTGCTTCGAAAAGAATTTCAATTATTTCTTGAAGAAAACATCAATGAAGAAAAAAAAGAATTTTTATTACCGGAAGTAATAGGAAAAGAAATTAAAAATAATGTGTTTATCGATACTACTAATGAAAATTGGTTCGGAGTAACTTACAAAGATGATAGTGAAGTAGTCAGAAATAAAATTAAAGAATTAGTTGAAAAAAACATATACCCCTCTTTACTTTGGGATTAATTATTTTATTCTATGAAATACATTTATTTAACTTTTATATTAATAGCAAGTAGTACGTATAGATGTGCTGATGATGTTGTTGATTGCACTGAAGCATCAATAAATATGATTGGAGAATGGTCTGGAACAATAAATTATACAAACCCATACTATGCAAATGGTAAAACTCATAATTTTTCTTTAATCATAAATTCATCAAATGATTGCACATTTAAAGGTTTTTCTACATTTGAAGATTCAAATACTTCATTTAATGTAAGTGGAAGTATAGACATTTATGGGTGGGTTTCTTTCATAGAAGATGATTATAAATTTGACAGTGGAGAATACTTAACCTGTGTTAATTTTGAATCAAATAATAATACATGCGAAACTTGGCCTTATATGAGATGGAAAGAGGGAACAAAGTATGAAGAAACAAGAATCAAAATTGACCCTAATATATTGACAGGTAAAATTCACAGACCTTCAAGCTTTGAAAGTAGATGGAGAATTTTAAGGGGAGATTACTCAATGTCTAAAATTTAAAAATTCTTAAGTCTTAGCAATAGAATCAAATAAAAAATAATTATAATTATCAAAAATTTAAAAACATGAAAAAAATAATACTTACAACATTTATCATTTTAACCTACTTAACTGGATTTAGCCAGACTGCAAGAGAGTATTTAGCTCCTGTTGCTAGTCCTCAGGCCTCTGTAACACAAAATGTTGGGATGACTAAAATATCAGTTTATTATTCCTCCCCTGGAGTAAAGGGAAGAAAAATATTTGGAGATCTTGTGCCATATGATGAAATATGGAGAGCAGGAGCCAACAGCCCTACATCTATAATTTTTTCAACCGATGTCATGGTTGGAGGTAAAAAAATAAGAGCTGGTAAATATGCCATTGCTATCACTCCAAGAGCTAGTGGTAAATGGACAGTCGATTTGAATTCCGCAGTCAAATATCCTTATGCATATTATGTAGATGGTAAGATTGACATGGATGCCTACAACAAAGATCTTGCACAATCTATTGATGTGGATCCATTTTTCTGGGATACTAATATTGAAAGACTAACCTATAGGATTGATGCTAATGATAATAAAGTTGCAAATGTTGTTATGATATGGGCAAATGCAATTATTTCATTCCAAGTTGATACCATGCCTGAAGAACACCTTAAAGCATTTGCAAAAACATTAGAGTAAATCTTTTTTTAATTTTATTAATGAAAACCTTTCTCAAGATTATTGAATTTTATGATGATCTTGAGAAACTTTCTACTCCTGGAGACATTAGTGTATTAGATCCATATACAGAGCCAGAGATCAGAAATGTTTACAAAAAGTTTTATAAAAAATATTTTAACGATTCAAAAAGAAGAATTTTAATATTTGGAATAAACCCAGGAAGATTTGGAGGTGGAATTACTGGGATACCATTTACTGACAGCTTCAATTTAAAAAACAGATGCCAAATAGACTCAAATATTCCAGTAAATAAAGAACTAAGCTCAAAATTTGTTTATGAAATGATTGAGGAATATGGTGGAGTTAAAACATTTTACAATAATTTTTTTATTTCTAGTATTTGTCCATATGGATTCACAAAGGATGGCAAAAATTTAAATTATTATGATGATAAAACATTATTCCATAATTGGGAAAGACAGATAGTCAAATGGATAAGATTTCAGGTAGATTACATAGGAAATAATAAATATTGTATAATTATAGGTAAAGGAAAAAATCAAAAAATTTTTGAATTATTAAACAAAGAGTATAAATTCTTTGATGAAATTATTGCATTGCCCCATCCAAGATGGATTTTGCAATATAAATCCAAACAAAAGAATTTTTATATTAAAACCTATATTAACACATTAAACAAATTAAATTATGAATAGCAGAAGAAAATTTATAAAAAATTTAACAGCTGTTGGAGCAACAGTTCCTTTAGTAACAAATATTCAAGCAAAACCTAAAAAAAATAAAGGACCTGTTATTCTATGCAGTAGAGGCGAAGTATGGGGAGAGAAAGTATTAAGACCTGGATGGGATATACTATCAAAAAACGGAAAACTGCTCGATGCTATAGAAAAGTCATCTAACGTTACAGAATTAGACCCTGAAGACACTTCTGTTGGTTACGGTGGTTTGCCAAATGAACATGGAGTTGTTCAATTAGATGCTTCCATAATGTACGGGCCAACACACAATTGTGGTTCTGTTGCTGCACTAGAGGGAATCAAAACACCATGTTCAGTTGCAAGGTTAGTTATGGAAAGAACTGATCATATTCATATAGTTGGAAAGGGAGCACAAAATTTTGCTAAACTACATGGGTTTAAAGTAGAAAATTTATTAACTGATAAAGCTAGAAAAATATGGTTAAGTTGGAAAGAAAATTTATCAAGCAAAGATGACTGGTTTCCACCTGCTGATAATAACTACGATGATAATAGGACAACTGGAACTATTAATGTATTAGGAATTGATGCAGATAGTAACGTAGCCGGAATAACTACAACCAGTGGACTTGCATACAAAATACCTGGAAGAATAGGTGACTCTCCTATTATAGGTGCTGGATTATATGTTGACAATGAAGTTGGAGCTGCAGGAGCTACCGGAAGAGGTGAAGAGATATTAAGAACATGTGGTTCTTTCTTTGTAGTTGAACAGATGAGAAATGGAAAAAGTCCTCAAGAAGCATGTGAAGCATTATGTCAAAGAATAATAGATATAAATGGAGGCACAAAAAATATCAATTTTAATGATAAAATAGTTGCCTTAGGAAAAGATGGAAGTGTTGGGTGTGCGTCTATAAAAGAGAGAAAGGGAAATAACCCAAAGCTTGCGTACTGGTCTAATGATGGTTTTAAAGTATATAAAGGGACCTACCTAATTGAAGATAAATCAGTAGATTATGTAGGTTAATTTTACTAGAAATTCGTTAGGAGAGTTATTATTTCTAATCTTATATCCAAAATCAAGTCTTGACCTTGACATTATTATAA
>NTKI01000018.1 GCA_002457315.1 Rhodothermaeota bacterium MED-G19 | reverse complement strand
TTACAAAAGAAAATAAACTTATGCTTATGAGAAATCCTCATCTCACAAAATAAAACAATTTATATTTACTTATAGTTAAATTATTAAGTTAGTAAAATGAGAACATTTATTATTCTATTATTCATACTTGGATGTAACACAAAGGAAAATTATAAAGTAAATAGTGAACTTGAATATAAAGATTTGGTGAACCTGTTTAATGATTGGAGAGAATTTGAATCACCTCCACTTCTTGATGGTGCACCTGACTATACAAGAGAAAGATTCAAAATCTATCACAATAGCTTTTTAACTTTAAAAAATAGACTTAATTCTTTTGATATAAACAAGTGGTCAGTAAGCGAGCAGGTAGATTGGCATGTAATAAGAGCTGAAATTAATGGTTATGATTTTAACTATAGAGTGTTAAGACCCTGGGAAAGAGACCCTGCTTTCTATCAGACATTATGGATGAATCAGAGCGATGTTCCAGCACATGAGGGACCGACAAATCACGGAGTTCTTGAGTTTTGGATGTATGATTTACCACTTGATTCAGATTCTGAAGAAAAAATGATAAAAGAATTAAAATCAATTACTCCATTTTTAGATCAAGCTAGGACAAACTTAATAGGGAATGCAAAAGAACTTTGGATAGCAGGAATTCAAAATTTAAGACAGCAGAGAGATAATTTAATTGTCGTGAGATCTAAATTAAATTTAACATCTGACCATGAGATTAATAAAGAAATAAAGAATGCAATTAATTCAACTGAAGAATTTATTGTATGGTTAGAGGAGGAATCATCTAAAAAAACTGGGCCATCAGGTATAGGTAAAGAAAATTATACTTGGTACCAAAAAAATGTACACCTGCTACCAATGACATGGGAGGATGAGGTGAGACTTTTACAAAGAGAACTTGATAGGGCTTGGGCATCTTTAAAGTTAGAGGAACATAATAATAGAAACCTCCCTGAACTTTCACCTGCAAACTCACCAGAAGATTTTAAAAAATTAACAGAAGAAGGAGTTAGAAGGTTTATTGACTTTATTAAGAAAAAAGATATTATGCCCTTCAAAGAAAATATGGAACCAGCACTGAGAGAACACATGGGGAAATATGTTCCTGAAAACGAAAGAAACTTTTTTAATATAGGTCTTCATCTTGACCCATTACCTTTGTATTCTCATTTTGTTCATTGGTTTGATTTAGCAGAAATGAGAGATAATCCACATCAAAGCCCTATAAGAAGGGACGCTCTTCTTTATAATATTTTTGATACTAAAAATGAAGGAATTGCCACAGGAGTTGAAGAAATGTTTATGCATGCCGGTCTTTATAATGATAGTCCTAGATCAAGAGAAATTGTTTGGATAATGATTGCACAGAGAGCTGCAAGAGGGCTTGGATCATTGTACGCTCATGCTAATGAAATGACAATGGAAGAAGCTGGTGGTGTTCATGTTAAGTGGACTCCAAGGAGATGGATGAATAGAGAACCACACCTTCTTAAATTTGAACAGCATCTATATTTAAGACAACCAGGTTATGGGACTTCATATATAACAGGAAAATATATGGCAGAAAAAATTGTAGCAGAGTATGCTGAAAAACTTGAAAAAGAAAATAAAGAGTTTACTTTAAAAGATTTTTTTAAAAAATTTAATGAGTCGGGAAATATACCTGTGAGCCTTGCAAGATGGGAAATTTTAGATAAAATTGATTGATAGAATATCTAGTAATCAATCCAAATTTAAGATTAATACTGCTGGTAAATAAATTTATAAGAGTAAATAAAAAACCCATCATATGATGGGTTTTAAAGGCTGCAGTCCCTAGGGGAATCGAACCCCTGTTTCCAGGATGAAAACCTGGCGTCCTAACCCCTAGACGAAGGGACCAATATTGGTGCAAATATAATCCAGTACTTAAAAAATCATAAAAATTTTAAAGAAAATTAATTTGTTAACATTTAATTATTTGTTTTGAAAAGAATCGTGTATAGTTTTGCAAAAAATCTAATATATAATCATGAATAAAATAAATATTGCAATAAATGGATTTGGGAGAATAGGAAGACTGGTTTTTAGAGCTGCTGTTAATAACCCTAATATAGAAATTGTTGGAATAAATGACCTAATTGACGCTAATTACATGAGTTATATGTTAAGATATGATACAACTCACGGAAGATTTGTTGGTGAAGTTAGTGTTGAAGGTAAAGATCTTGTGGTAAATGGAAAAAAAATTAGAGTTACTAGTGAAAAAGATCCCTCAAATTTAAAATGGGGTGATATTAATGCTAAATATATAGTAGAGTCTACTGGTCTATTCCTTACTAAAGATTCAGCAAATGGACATATTTCTTCTGGAGCTAAAAAAGTTGTTATGTCTGCGCCATCTAAAGATGATACTCCAATGTTTGTTATGGGAGTAAATAATGACAGTTACTCTCCTGAAATGAATTTTGTATCAAATGCTTCATGTACAACAAATTGCCTTGCTCCATTAGCAAAAGTTTTAAATGATAATTTTGGTATTGAAAGTGGGTTAATGACTACAGTTCATGCAGCAACTGCATCTCAAAAAATAGTTGATGGGCCATCAATGAAAGACTGGAGAGGTGGAAGAGCAGCATTCTCAAATATTATACCATCATCTACTGGCGCTGCAAAAGCAGTAGGAAAAGTAATTACTAGTTTAGATGGAAAATTAACAGGAATGGCTTTTAGAGTTCCTACCGTTGACGTCTCAGTAGTTGATTTGACGGTTAACTTAAACAAAGAAACTACATACGAAGAAATCTGTAGTGTAATGAAAAAAGCATCAGAAAACGAATTAAAGGGAGTACTTGGATATACTGATGAGGCAGTTGTGTCAACAGATTTTCTTGGAGACTCAAGGACATCTATATTTGATGCTGGTGCAGGAATAATGCTAAATAGTAAATTTGTGAAATTAGTTAGTTGGTATGATAACGAGTGGGGCTACTCATCTAAAGTTGTTGAATTAATAAACTACATGGAGTCCAAGGAAAATTAAATTATTACAATTCCGTTTATTCTCATTTCATTAATAGCATCTTTAATATCGTTATTACTTAAACCTTTAGTACAACTTATAATCACCCTAGTATTAAAACCTTCCTTAACAGCATCTAATGCTGTATGTTTCACACAATACTCAGTTGCTAAACCAACACAGTCTAGTTTATCAACACCTTTATCTTTTAAAAAGACAGATAATTCAGTAGAAGCATTTTTAGCATTATCATTAAATCCACTATAGCTATCAATGTCTTTATTTTTTCCCTTATATACTATTTTATTAATTTTATTATAATTTAATTCTTTAGGAAATTTTGATCCAAATGATTCTTGAATACAATGATTTGGCCATAAAATTTGATTTATACCATTATGTTTAATTATATCACCAACCTTTTTTCCTTCATGAGTTGATGAAAAACTAATATGATTTTCTGGGTGCCAATCCTTTGTAGCAACAATAAGATTATAATTATTCATTAAATCATTAATTTTAGATATTATCTGATTACCTCCCTTAATTTCTAATTTTCCGCCTGGCAAAAAATCATTCTGTACATCAATAACTAATAAAGCTTTCATTTTCTTAACTTAAGAATCATCTTTTGTTTCTCTAAAAACAAATTCTCTTCAATCCCTACTGGATAAGTATGAGGGTTATTTAGTCTTTTATGTGAATTATCCAATAAGTCTAAGTCAACACTTAATTTCTTTTTAATATGCTCAATTGAAGGAATTTTATACGTGAGTTTTCCTTTTTTAAATATTGGAATTAATAAATTCTCAATAATATAATTCTTATTAAAAACTTTCTTTCTAGTAGAATCGTTAGGATCGATCATTTTCAATTTTTGAATTTTTGAATTTTTCTCATATATCATATCACCAAGAAATTTTTTCTCATTTCTAAATCTCATTACATTATTAATTCCAGGATTATTTATTTTTATTTTCTGTTCAGATAATTTTATTTTCTTTTCCCATTTATTTCCTTGTTTTTTTAAAGCAGTTAACTTATATACAGCCCCTAGAGATGGATTATCATAAGCTGTAACCAATTTTGTTCCTATACCCCAAATAGAAATTTTAGCCTTTTGATTTTTAAGACTTTCTACTAAAAATTCATCTAAATCATTACTTGCAACAATACTTACATAATCTAGACCCTCCTTATCAAGTTTTGTTCTAGCTTTCTTACTTAAATAAGCTAAATCTCCAGAGTCAATTCTAATACCTAATAATTTTTTACCCAATTTTTCCAATTCTTTAGCAACAACTATCGCATTGTTTATACCTTCCATGGTATTAAATGTGTCAACCAATAAAACGGAATTATCAGGCATGATATCAGCATAGTTCCTAAATGATTCTAATTCATTATCAAAAGCAAGAACCCAACTATGAGAATGAGTCCCACTAACTGGAATATTAAATATTTTACCAGCTAAAACATTTGATGTATGAGAGCAGCCACCTATATAAGATGCCCTACTTGCTGATAAAGAGCCATCTATTCCTTGTGCTCTCCTGAGTCCAAACTCGAGAATGGGATCACTTTTAGCACTATATTTCATTCTAGAAGCCTTAGTGGCAATTAGAGTATTAAAATTAAAAATATTAATTATTGCAGACTCTACTAATTGGCACTGATAAATTGGTCCCTTAACATTTATTATAGGTTCATTTGAAAATATAATTCTACCCTCTTCTATGGCATCTACATCGCATGAAAATTTGAACTGTTTTAAAAACTGCAAAAATTTATTTTCAAATAATTGAGATCCATTTTGAGACTTTAATGATTTTAAATATTTGATATCAGAATCTGAAAATTTTAAACTATTTAAATAATCAATTATAAACTCTAAACCAGAACAAACAGCATATCCAGAATTGAAGGGGTTTTTTCTAAAGAAAACACTAAAATTAGATTCTCTTAAATGAATATTTTTCTTCCAATATCCATAAGACATTGTTAATTGATACAGATCTGTCAACAGAGAAAAGGACGTATTATATATTTTGTTTATCACTTCTAAATAAAATCACATTTAATACAACACCAAAAGTTACTAGAAACATACCTAAGTATACCAATGTTTCAAAACTTTCATTAAAATAAATATCACCAATAGCTATAACAAATAATATCTCAACGTAAGAAATAATAGATACTTTAGAAACTTCTGAAGATTGGAATGCTCTAGTCATAAAGTATTGAGCAAATTGTGTAAAAACTCCTATACCTACAAGAATAAAATAATCATAATATGATGGCGTCACCCAATTAAAGTAACTCAGTAGAGCTCCCACTGGACAAGCTATCATAGGAAAATAAATCATAAGAACTAAAGATTTTTCTTTGTCTTTAAGATATCTAATAATACTATATGCAAAAGCAGCTAAAAGACTTCCAGTTATACCAATAATAATATATTTAACCGTTACACGGGAATCATAACCCTGTATGAGTAAAATCCCGATAAATGCAATAAATAATAACATCCACTGAATATTAGTCATCTTTTCTTTTAAAACAACAACCCCAACTAAAGATGTAAATAGTGGTGTAAGATAAATTAGAGTAGAAGCTGTTGCTAGAGGGATTTCTTGTAATATTACAAAATAGAGGTACAAAGCTATTGTACCAAAAACACCTCTAAGAATAAGCAAAAATCTATTATTTCCTAAAATATTATACCCTTTTCTTTTAAGTAAAAAGTAAGTGATAATAAAAGATATAAGACATCTAAAGAAAACAATTTCCATTGGTGGAATATGAGGTAATAATTTCACTCCTATCTTTACAACCATAAAAAATATTGTTGCAAAAAACATAAAATATATTCCCTTATTCAACTTAATTTTCCTTTATCAATAATGTAACTGAAATCTGATACTTTGACAAAGTCTTTATTATGTGTTACTATTACAAATGTCTGATTAAATTTTTTATTAAGCTTTTTTATAAGTTCAATAAAATTTTTCGAATTTTCGGCATCCAAATTTCCTGTAGGTTCATCAGCAAAAATAATATCCGGTGAATTTATTAGAGACCTAGCTATAGCAACTCTCTGTTGTTCTCCTCCTGATAGCTGACTAGGCTTATGTGTAATCCTTTCAGAAAGATCCAATATTTTTAAAAGCTCGATAGCTCTTGACTCAATCTCTGAATTTTTAGTTTTAGAAACATAACCAGGAACACATACATTCTCTAGAACATTAAACTCTTCCAAGAGGTTATGAAATTGAAATATAAAACCAATCCTTTTGTTTCTAAATTCTGATAATTTATTACCCGTTAATTCTTTTATTGAAATGCTATCAAAAAAAACCTCTCCACTATTTGCTTCATCAAGGGTACTTAAAATATATAAAAGAGTTGATTTGCCAGCACCAGATTTACCGTATATTGAGACTATACTACCCTTCTTAACTTCTAAATTAATATTATTAAGAACATTAATTTTACCAAAGTATTTTGAAATATTAACAGCTTTAAGCATTAAGCAAATCTAATTAATATTAACATTTAAGATTAATAAATAATATAAGATTTGATATATAATTTATAATGTTATAGTTTCGTATCATTATGAATATACATGAATATCAAGCTAAAGAAATTTTAAATAATTATAAAGTAAAAATTCAAAATGGTTATGTTGCAACCTCAGCAACAGAAGCTCATGAGCTTGCTAAAAAACTATCAGAAGAAAGAAAAACCGGCATTTTTGTTCTTAAAGCCCAAATCCACGCTGGTGGAAGGGGGAAAGGTACTATTAGAGAAACTAATTCAAATGGTGTTGTAATAGCAAAAAATATAGGTGAGGTAGAAAAAAAGGCAAAAAATATTTTAGGAGGAACTCTAGTAACTCACCAAACTGGGTCAGAGGGAAAAACTGTTAATAAAATATTAATTGCAGAAGACGTTTATTACCCTGGTGAGAACGAACCAAAAGAATATTATTTGGGTATTTTATTAGATAGAACAAATGGAATGAATGTGATAATGGCCTCAACAGAGGGCGGTGTTGAAATTGAGAAAGTAGCCGAAGAAACCCCAGAAAAAATTATTAAAGAGTGGGTAGATCCAAAAATAGGTTTGCAAGCATATCAGGTTAGAAAAATAGCATTTGCTCTAGGTTTATCAGGTAATGCATTAAAAGAAATGATTAAGTTTATCTATTCACTATACAATGCGTATAATAGTATTGACGCATCACTTTTTGAGATAAACCCTGTTTTAAAAACTTCTGACGATCAAATTTTAGCTGTTGATGCAAAAGTTAATATTGATGATAACGCATTATTTAGACAAAAAAAAATTGAGGAATTGAGAGATCTATCTGAAGAAGATCCTGCAGAGATTGAAGCTAATAAATCTAATTTAAGCTATGTTAAGCTCGATGGAAATGTTGGTTGTATGGTAAATGGTGCAGGTCTTGCAATGGCTACTATGGATATAATAAAACTATCTGGAGGAGATCCTGCAAATTTTTTAGATGTAGGAGGAACAGCAAGTGCAGAGACAGTAGAAACTGGATTCAGAATTATTCTCAGAGATAAAAATGTCAAAGCTATATTACTAAATATTTTTGGAGGAATAGTTCGGTGTGATAGAGTAGCAAATGGTGTAGTTCAAGCATATAAAAATATTGGTGAAATAAAAGTTCCTATAGTAGTAAGACTTCAAGGAACTAATTCAGAAGAAGGAGCAAAAATAATTAAGGAATCTGGTCTTGAAGTTTTCTCAACCAATACTTTACAAGATGCTGCAGATAAAATAAACAAAATACTTAAAAATTAAGCTATTGCGTTAGTAGTTCAACTGGATAGAACATCAGATTTCGGCTCTGACGGTTGAGGGTTCGAATCCCCCCTAACGCACCAAAAAGAAAATGAAAAATAAGGTTTTATTTATATTTCTTGCTGTACTAACATCTTCAACAGTTTTTGTCTTAAATAATGAATTTTCTAACATTCCACCTCTGGGTAAATTCTTAAATCCATATAATGGATTTTGGACAAATTCTGAAATAGATCAAAGAAAAGTATTTGAAAATATAAGTTTTAAAAACCTTAAAGATTCTGTTATTGTTCAATATGATAGCATGTTAATACCACACATCTACTCAAATAATGATGAAGATTTATTTTATGCTCAAGGATATCTAACAGCATTACACAGATTGTGGCAAATGGAATTTCAAATTAAAGCTGCTTCTGGAGAATTATCTGAAATAGTTGGAACAAGAGCTTTGAAAAGAGATAGAGAGCAGAGGAGAAAAGGAATTACTTACGCAGCTAATAGAACTTTAAATAAATCAATTTCTGAATCAAAAACATATAAACTTTTATCTTCATATGTAGACGGAATTAATGATTATATCGAAAATTTGAACTATAAAAATTATCCTATTGAATATAAACTTTTAAACTATAAGCCAGAGAAATGGACCCTATTGAAAACATTTATACTGATGGAATCAATGTCCGATATGTTATCAAATAGAAATATGGATATAGAAGACACTTACTTATTAAGCATATTAGGTGAAAAAAAGTATAATCTACTATTTCCTGAGTATAACAATAAAATAAAACCAATTGTACCTTCAGGAACTAAATTCAATTTCAATATTTCAAAAATAGATCCCCCTAAAAATAAATTTTTTAAAAATGCTCTCCCCTCTACAATTTCAAAACATGATAAAGACAATGGGAGTAATAACTTTGCTATATCGCCAATAAAAAGTAAAGATGGTAGCTCTTTTCTTGCTAGTCAGCCTGACCTATCACTAAATCTTCCATCAATATGGTACATTGTTCACCTTAACTCACCAAATTATAATACAATGGGAGCCTCTCTACCAGGCGCTCCAGGAGTAATTATAGGTTTTAATGATAATGTAGCTTGGGGAGAGACAAATGCAACAAGAGATGTAGTTGATTGGTATAAAGTAGAATTTAAAGATCATTCTAGATCTGAGTATAGATATGGTGATAAATGGTTAAAAACAGAAAAAATAATTGAAGAAATAAAAATAAAAGGAGAAAAGTCTTTTTATGATACAATTGTTTATACTCATTATGGGCCAATTGTGTACGATGAAAATTTTAATTCCAATCAACAAAAAGAGAATTATGCAATGAGATGGATTGCTCATGATGAATCAGTAGAGTATAAAACATTCCTTTTATTAAATAAAGCTAAAAATATTTTTGATATTGAGAATGCACTTGAATTCTTTCACGGACCTGCTCAAAATTTTGCTTATGCAACAAAGCAAGGTGATATAGGCATAACAATAGCAGGAAAATTTCCCGTAAAGTGGGAAGGTCAAGGTAAATTTGTGTTGGATGGTTCTAACCCAGATCATGAATGGAATGGGTACATACCCTATAACCATTCTCTTTCATTGAGAAATCCTGAAAGTGGTTACGTAAGTTCAGCTAATCAACACCCTGTTGACAAATCTTATCCGTATTATTATTATAGTGATAATTATGAGATGTACAGAGGAAGAAGACTTAACGAAAGACTTGAATCATTAGATTTAGTTTCTTTTGAAGATATTAAAAAAATTCAGAATGATAATTTTAGTTATAAAGCATTTGAAGCCTTACCCATAATTTTACCTATGGTTGATACATTAAAATTAAATAATGAAGAAAAAATATATTATAACTCAATAAGAGATTGGGATTATTTTTCTAATCCTAATATATCTGATCCACCTCTGTTTGTTACTTGGTGGGGAAAAATTCGTCAAAAGTTATGGGATGAGTTTGATACAATGCAGTACTCTTATAGAAAACCAAATTCGTTCGTTACCACAGAAATAATTAAAAACAACAAAGACTTTGAGTTTTATGATAATATATCTACTCCGAAAAAAGAAACTATTGAGAATATAATAAATGAATCATTTTTAGAAGCCACTGAATCATTAAATAATTGGAAAGAAAAAAATAACAAAAAAGATATTTTATGGAAAGATTTTAAGAACACATCTATTAATCACCTTCTAAATATTAAGAGCTTCAGTAAAGACAATGTGGAAGTTGGGGGATATAGTAATATTTTAAACGCTGCTAGTAAAACACACGGTCCATCATGGAGAATGATTGTAAGATTAAATAAAAATGAGAAGACAAAAGCTTGGGGAGTTTATCCTGGTGGTCAATCTGGAAATCCTGGAAACATAAATTATTTTGGTGAAATAAAAAATTGGGGAAAAGGAAATTATAAAGAATTATTATTTAATCAATCTCACATAGATAATAATGGAAAAGTTATTTATGAAAAAACATATTATAATAAATGAATTTTATACTAAGAATTTTAATTACTGGAATATCAACATATTATATCAGTTCATTTTTTCCTTGGTGGTCAATTATTTTCATTCCATTTATTTTAGGTCTAATCTTTGATGACAATTACATTTCGCACTTTTTAAGCAGTTTTATTGGTGTTTCAGTATCTTGGTTTTTCCTACTATTGGGAATGGAATATCAAACAGAAGCAATTCTTTCATCTAAAATTATTCAAATATTAAATATTAACTCTACTAATTCCTTAATCATTATATCTGCTGTTATAGGAGGTATTGTATCCGGTTTATCCTCAATTACAGCTCTGGCACTAGTAAATATATTTAGGAAGAAAAAAGATAAAAGAGATTACAGATTTAATTGATAACAAAATCAATAATTTCATTATCTAGTGGGTTAACATTTGATGAATAAACTGCTTTCAAATTTCCAGTTTCATCAACTAAATACTTGAAAAAATTCCATCTTGGTGATTTATCATTCCATCCATTATCTTCAATAGAGGATAACCACTTGTAGACTGAATTAGAATTTTTTCCTCTAACATCAGACTTTTCAAATAACTGAAATTCAATACCATAATTAGTTTCACAAAATTCTTCGATTTGGTCATTTGATCCTGGTTCTTGAAATCCAAAATTATTAGATGGAAAAGCTAATATTGTTATTTTATCATTGTATTTTTTGTGAAGCTCTTGTAAATCTTTATACTGTGATGTATATCCACACTTTGATGCAACATTAACTATTAATAGCTTTTTACCTTTAAATTTAGAAAAATCAATAATGTTACCATCGATATCATTAGCAGTTAATTTATAAAAATTATTTTCATTAGATATCAAATTATTATCAGGAGCTTTATCATTAACTTTAAAAACTTTCTCTCTCAGAAAATAAATTCCACTGAAAGATATAATCGTTGAAAGAAGTACTATAAATAATATTTTCATCACATTTTTTTAGGAACATCAACTCCAAGTAATTCTAACGAATTTTTTATTGTAACTGATGTCAAATGTGATAACGCAATTTTAAAAGAAGTTGTTTCATTATTTTTCCCATCAATTATTTTCTCATCTTGATAAAAAGAGTTAAATAGTTTAGCAAGATCATAAGCAAACTGACTAATTAATGAAGGAGAATAAGAATCTGATGAAATTTCAATAATGTTTGGGAACTGATATATATGATCAATTATTTTTTTTTGTTTAAGAGATATGTTTTCTAAATCATCAATTTTGTAATTACCATATTCTATATTTAGTGTTTCAGCTCTTCTAATTATTGAACAAATCCTAGCATAGGTATATTGAATAAATGGACCAGTATTTCCATGGAAATCAATTGATTCATCAGGATCAAATAACATCTTTTTTTTAGGATCAACTCTTAATAGATAATATTTTAATGCACCTAATGCGATTTTATTATATAAATCAATTAAATCATCGGAATCAAAATCATCAATTTTCCCTAATTCCTCAGTTCTAATTTTTGCTGTTTTTATCATATGATTTACTAAATCATCTGCATCAACTACATTACCCTCTCTAGATTTCATCTTACCATCAGGTAAATCAACCATGCCATAGGATAAATGATAACACTCTTTAGCCCATTCATAGCCAAGTTTTTCCAAAATTTTAAATAAAACTTTAAAATGGTAGTCTTGTTCATTTCCAACAGTATATATCTGTTTCTTAATATTTGGGAAATCTTGAAATCTTTTAATTGCAGTTCCTATATCTTGTGTTATATAAACAGATGTTCCATCACTTCTTAGAAGTATTTTATTATCTAATTTCTCATTACTTAAATCTACCCAAACAGAACCATCATCCTTTTTATTAAATAAATTATTATTGAGACCATTTTTAATATTTTCTTTACCTAACAAATATGTTTCAGACTCATAGTAGTTTTTATCAAAATTTACTCCAATTGACTTATAGGTTGAATTAAAACCTTCATAAACCCATTTATTCATCATCTCCCATAATTCCATAGTAGACTTATCTTTCTCTTCCCATAATTTTAGAAGATCTATTGCCCCTTTAACTAGTTGAGTGTTTCTAGAAGCCTCTTCCTCAATCATACCATCTTTAATTAAATCTTTAATTTGTTTCTGATTTTCTTTCTCATACATGACATAATAATCACCTACAAATTTATCCCCTTTAATATCTGTTGATTTTGGTGTTTTTCCATCTGAAAAAAGTTTCCACGCAATCATGGATTTACATATATGTATTCCTCTGTCATTTATTATTTGAACTTTATGAACTTTTTTACCATTAGCCTCTAAAATTTTTGACATGGAATCGCCTAAAAATATATTTCTTAAATGACCTAAATGTAAAGGTTTATTTGTATTAGGAGATGAAAACTCAACCATTACCTCTTCCCCATCTAGCTTCTTATAACCCCATTTTTTTGAACTGGATATACTTTTAAATAAATCTTTTAAAATAACATTAGATAAGTCTAGGTTAAGGAATCCCTTAACTACATTAAACTCAGAAATAATCTCAGAATTTTTAACTAAATATTTACCAATTATATTACCTGCCTCTTCAGGGTTAAATTTTAAATACTTAAGATGTGGAAAAAGTATAAAAGTATAAAATCCTTCAAAATTTTTAGGAGTTGTGTCAATTGATATATTTTGAATATTACAATCATAATTAAAAGAATCAATTAAAGCTTTTTTTATTATTTGTTTTATCTCAAGCTGAATGTTTATCATGCTACAAAAATTAAATTAAATGGATTATATTCATAACAAATAATAGATTAAGTTTGAAAATAAATATTTTATATCCTCAAAATGAGAGAAAAAAGGGACTCAGTTATTATTCTACCTACTTTTAATGAAATTGGAAATATTGAGATTACATTAAAAAAAATTGAAAATTTAAATAATAAATTTGATGTAATAGTAGTTGACGATAATTCTCCAGATGGAACAGGGTCATATGTTCAAGATTCAATAAATTCAAAAAAATTTAATATTAATATAACTTTAATAAGAAGAAAAGGAAAAAAGGGTTTAGGAACAGCATATATTGAAGGGTTTAAAAAGAGTCTAGAGCTAAAATACAATTTTATTTTTCAATTAGATTGTGACGGATCTCATGATCCAAATAAACTAGAAGACTTGTTAAATGAATTAAAAAATAATAATACTGATATTGTTGTTGGATCAAGATATATCAAGGGTATTACTGTAATAAATTGGCCTCTATCTAGACTTTTATTATCAATTTTTGCAAATTATTATGTTAAGATTATTACTGGATTGAATGTAAATGATTCCACAGGCGGATTTAATGGTTATAGTTATAATGCTCTAAATAGTATTATGAAAAACAATATCTATTTTAAAGGATATGCATTTCAAATACAAATGAAATTTATTGGATATAAATTGGGTTATAGAATTAAAGAAATACCTATAATTTTTAAGGACAGAGAAATTGGGGAATCAAAAATGTCCTTTAAAATATCTGGGGAAGCCTTTCTTGGAATTATATATATGAAGTTTATAAGTTTTTTCAAGTCATTTAAAAGCTAACTAAATTTAATAGAATTAATAACTCTAATTCTATCTATATATATTATCGGAATACTTATAGAAAACAGCATCAAAGCAAACATTATTATGTTAATTATTAATACATTAAAAATAGTAAATTCCATAGGTACATGATCTATATAATAGTTTTCCTTATCTAGATTGAATAGTTTAAAATTATTCTGAAGATAAATTATTATAAAAGAAAGAAGATTACCTAAAAGCATACCATAAACAGTAATTTTTATACCAACATTAAAGAAAATATTGTATATAATATTTCTTTTAGCACCGAACGATTTTAAGGTTCCAATTAGGTTTGTCTTTTCAATAATTAAAATAAAAATTATTGATACCATATTAAAACAAGCAACCAATACAATAATTATAAAAAAGATTATGACATTTTTATCAAGTAAACTTAACCAATCAAAAATTTGTATATATTTTGAGTCAGTTGCCTCAACGTATTCATCATAAGAAGTATTATTTTTTATTTCATCAAATAAAGTTTTATCGTTTAATCCATCATTAACAAAAACATGTAATCCAGATGCCTTATTATTATCCCACTTATATAGTTTTCTAGACAAATCAATGCTACCAAATACTGTCATGTCATCTATCTCCTCTAAACCAGTATTGTATATACCTATAACTAATAGTTTTCTAAAAACAGGAGGTTCATTAGGAAAAAATAAAGTAACGGTATCATTTTGATCAACTTTCAATTTTTTTGATAAAGAATTACTTAGAATTATAGAATTATTTAAATTAAAATTAACTGCAATATCATCTATATGATATTTTATATTATTTAAATATTTTTTTTCAATACCCTTAAATATTACACCTTCAAGAACATTTTCTCTACCTTGAATTAGTGCCGAATTTAATATATATGGATCAACAGATTTAATTTGTTGAATTTTTTTATGATTAATAGATAACCCTGCTGATAAATTAATTGGAGAATTTTTAAAACTTAAGCCATTGCTATAATTTGAAATATTATAATGTCCTGAAAAATCATATATTTTTCTCTTAATTTCATTTTTAAATCCAGATAAAATAAATGATGAAACTAACACTGAGAATAGACCAAAAGAAATACTTACTAAAGCAACTTTTCTGATTACATCAGAAAAACTATTTAGTTTGTTTTTATTATTGAATTTATAAATATTATTAAATAGTTTCATTTAGTAAATTTGTGTAAATCAAACATAGTGGAAAGAAAAATTAAAGACATATTTTTTCTATTTTTATTTATCGCTCTAATTATTTCCTGTAATAGTATTGACCCCGTATCAGATAATAATAATGGTGAAAATATAAATGAAGATACAACAGATGATAATAGTAACAATTGTGAAGATTGTGTTTATGTATATAATTTCGAAATTAACACACTAGGAGTAGGACCAGAGTCCGAAATTGTTGATGAACCAAAAGTACCTGCGGCACTAAAAATTAAAAAAGCAGATTCAGTTTTTTTTGAAGGAATTATTGGAATTGAAATCAGAGGAGAGACATCCCAATACTTTGATAAAAAATCATATGGTATTGAAACATGGGATCAACAATATAATGACATTGATGTCCCATTATTAGGTTTTCCAGAAGAAGAAGATTGGATTCTTTATGGTCCATTTAGTGATAAAACACTTATAAGAAATAAAATCATATATGAGTTATCCAATTTAATGGGGTATTATGCATCAAGAACTGAATTTGTAGAACTTACAATAAACTATGAATATAAAGGCCTGTATATTTTTATGGAAAAACTAAAACGTGATAAAAACAGAATTAACATATCAAAACTAGAAGAAAATGACTTAGATGAAAATACTATTTCAGGTGGTTATATAATTAAAATAGATAAGAGTGATATGGAAGATGGGAGTTACACTGATTATAACTCATTCCAATCAAATTATGATGTGTTTGGAATACTTAATGGAGATAAAAAAATAAATTTTAATTATGAATACCCTAAGCCTGGAGAGATTCATGCTGATCAAAAAAAATACATTCAAAAATATTTTAATGAATTTGAGTTTTCATTAGCATCAAATAATTTTAAAAATCCAATTGATGGTTATAGAAAATATATAAATGAAAACTCCTTTATTGATTTCTTTATTTTGAATGAGTTATCAAATAATGTTGATGGATATAGGCTTAGTACTTATTTGTATAAGGACAGAGGAGAGAAGTTAAATATTGGTCCAATATGGGATTTTAATTTATCATTTGGCAATGCAGATTATTGTGGTGGAGAAAGATATGACTTATGGTGCTATAAATTTAATGAAAGATGTCTTGGAGATTCATGGAATGTACCATTTTGGTGGGAAAGAATGCTTGAAGACGAGAGCTTTGTAATTAAATTAAAAAACAGGTGGAGTGACTTAAGAACTAATATTTTGTCTGATGAAAATCTAATGGATATTATAAACACAAAATATTCACTACTTAACAATGAAACAGATGTAATTAAAAAGAATTTTGATAAGTGGAGAATTTTTGGAATATACATTTGGCCAAATAGTTTTATCGGCAATAACTATTATGAGGAAATTGAATTTTTAAAGAATTGGATAAAGTTAAGAACGTCCTGGCTTGATAAGGAAATAGATAAATTATAAAAATACTTAACTTTCTAAAATATTTGATTTAAGAAAATTATAAAAAGATTTATAATTAGATTCAGAATTAAACTTTTTTTCAAACATTAATCTAGATTCATTTTTTATATAATTAATCTTTTTTGAATCTAATATTTTTATTACAGCATTAATCAATTGCTGATCATTAAATCTTTTTGGCAATAAATAACCATTTTTATTATCATTAACTGCTTCAGAAACTCCTCCAACATCTGGAGCAACAATAGGTATGCCGAAACTCATTGCTTCCATTATTGAAACAGGGACACCTTCACTTTTACTAGTGTTTATAAATAAATCAATATTATTTTTTTTATAAAAACTATACACATCATCATTATCTAAATAACCTAAAAAGTTGAAATTAACTCCTTTTAATGTTTTTTTTGAAATTGATTCATATTTTGTTAGGAGAGGTCCATCACCAATGTGAGTCCAATGAAAGTTTATGTCTCCCCTAATTTTTGAAACGGAATTAAGTAAATTAATTATTTTATCAACTCTTTTTATTTTTCTTAATTTAGAACAAGATACAATATGAAAAATATTGTTATTATTAGGTTTTGATATATAATTTATATCATTAACACCAAGATAAAAACATTTAATTACTGAAGGATTAAATCCATAAGTCATTTTTATATAATCTCCTCCTTTTTTTGAGATTGGAAATAAATAATCAATGTTTTTAAGAAAATATTTTTTTAATGGCATGTACTTAAATGGACGAACCTCCTTATACATATCAAAACCATGAATTCTACTAATTATTGAATAATTATAAATAGGTTTTAAAAACTGAAGAGCATAAGTAATTTCTGTGTTCCAATATGTGTAGATAACTAGCTTATCTAAATCTCTACTTTCTTTAAAGTAATTTTTAAAAATATCGACATAGAATGAAAAACTTGAAACTGAATATGCGGAATATAAAATAGCTTTAGGGTTATTTGATAAAACCCTAATTATTTCCTTTCTGCATTTAGTATATTTCATACTAAAAATAAAGTTTAAAAATTTAGAGAATTTAGATTTATTTTTTTTTTTAATTAAGAAATTGTTGTACTTATATTTCTTTCTATTACTTATTATTTGTATATCTTTTTTTGATGGTAAAATTTCATAATTTATATCTTTCCTTTGTCTTAAATATTTTATTTCGTTTTCTAAAAAAACCTCATTATTACCAAAAGGAAAAGTTGAAGAAATAATTAAAATTTTCATATTTAGAACTCTAACTCTAAGACTAAAGTCTGTTTTAAATTTGGAAAAAATTTCAAGATAAAGTTTTTAAAAATTTTAGTGTAACCTCCTAATAGATGTTGACACATTCCAACTTTAATAACTTTATAACCAGCATCAACAGCAAGTTTTGATAAAGTATATTGCGAAAACCAAAATTTATGATCAGTATTAATTATTTCTTGGTTTTTTGATGCATTAATAAAATTTTCTAATCTAAAAGCATTAGGCGTTGTTAGAATAATAGAATTGACTTTTCCATGAAACACTTTCTTGATATCTCTAAGAAATGTTAAAGGATCACCAATATGTTCAATCACGTCTGATATTAATAAAATATCAAAATTTATTTGGGCTATTTTATCTGGAATTTTTTCCTTTTGAATATCAACACAATAAATATTATTAACTCCAAATTTATCTCTAACTAGATCAACACCATATTTATCAATATCAATTCCAATACAAGTACTTGAATGTTTCGTTAGTTTGTTATGAAGCCATCTATCTTCTTTAATTTTTTTTTCAATAAGAGGTATATGATCAAGGAAGCCAAGATGTAAAACTTTTTTGTCTTTACATCTATCTATAATTACTGAATCTCTATCAAGTTGTTCTGTTGACTTAGATAATTGAAATTTAAATCCATTACTAAAAGTTTTTCCTTTTAAAAGGCTTTCAACTTCTTTATTTATTTTCATATTATTCGAATTTAAACCTTTAGTTATAAATTTAAACTAGATTTATAAATATAAATTTTAAATACATTGAAAAGGTATATTTTCATTTTTCTTTTTATAACTGACTGTACTTATTTATACCCTAAAAAAAACATTATTGTTGGAGCTGAAAGAATAAATTTCTATGAAAAAATAATATCAAATAAATCAATAGGATTACTAGTAAACCACACTTCTACATTTAAAGATCAACACTTAATAGACACTCTTTTATCTCGAGGTCATAACATAGAAAAAATTTATAGTCCAGAACACGGTTTTACTGGAAAAATTGAAAGAGGAAAAACCGTAAGTGGAGATACATTATTTGTCAATTCTTCTAAAATTCCAATTATTTCAATGTATGGAAAGAATAGGATCCCAACTGATTCTGATTTAAATGGGTTAGATATTATAATTTTTGATATTCAAGACGTGGGAGCAAGATTTTATACATATATAAGTGCTATGCATAACATGATGCAAAAATGTGCTGATTTAGGAATTAAATTTCTAGTTTTAGATAGACCAAATCCTAATGGAAATTATATCGATGGACCTGTTCTTGATACACTTTATCGTTCATATGTTGGTATGCACCCCATCCCAATTGTGCATGGTTGTACAGTTGGTGAACTAGCTATGATGATTAAAGGAGAAAAATGGATAGATAATGCTGAAAAATTGGATTTAGAAATAATAAAAATTGATAATTGGAATCATAATGATGAATATAAATTACCAATCAGACCATCCCCTAATTTACCAAACCAACAATCTATTATACTTTACCCATCATTATGTCTCTTTGAACAGACTATTGTAAGTATAGGAAGAGGTACAGACTATCCTTTCCAAGTAATTGGACATCCTCATTTTAAAGAAAAAAAATTCTCATTTTTTCCTAAAAGCTTGAGTGAAGAAAGTAGACCTAAATTTGAAGGAGAACAAGTTTTTGGTGTTGATCTTAGAATTAATGAAGCAAAAAGAGAATTAAATATTAAATATCTGATTGATTTTTACAATAATTTAAAAGAAGATAAAAATGAATTTTTTGGAAAATACTTCTATAGAATTTCAGGAAATAAAAACTTAGAAACACAAATTAAAAAAGGTTTGAGTGAAAAAGAGATAAGAATCTCATGGGAGAAGGACATCATTGAATATAAGAAAATGAGAAAAAAATACTTATTATATAAAGACTTTGAATAGATGGAGAAGAAATCAATCTTATTTATGGGAACTCCTGAATTTGCAGTAAAATCATTAGAATGTTTAGTTAATAATAATCATAATCTAATTGGTGTAATAACAGCATTAGATAAAGAAAGAGGAAGAGGAAGAAAGATCAAATTTTCACCTGTTAAAGATTACGCGTTAAAAAAAGAAATTCCACTTTTTCAACCAAAGAACTTAAAAGATCAAAATTTTATTGATAAAATAAAAAATCTAAATGCGGATCTCTTTGTGGTAGTAGCTTTTAGAATGTTACCTAAAGAAATTATTGATTTACCTAGACTAGGCTGCATTAATCTTCACGCATCATTATTACCTGAATACAGGGGAGCAGCACCTATTAACTGGGTAATAATTAATGGAGAAAAAGAGACTGGAGTCACTACTTTTTATATTAATTCTAAAATTGATGAAGGAGATATCATAGACTCAAAAACAATCAAAATAGAAAATGATGAGAATGCTGGATCACTACATGATAAGTTAATGACAACAGGTTCACAATTAGTCCTTAAATCAGTGGAAAATATTTTTAATGGAAATCTCAAAAAGAAAAAACAAAAAATTTCAAAAAGTGATAAATTAGCTCCTAAAATAAGTAAAGACATATGTATAATTAATCTTGATGAAAGCGCAGATAATATAGTCAGGTTAGTTAATGGATTAAGTCCCTACCCGGGAGCTAGAATTATTTTTAAGAATAAAAATTATAAAATTTTAAAAGCAATAAAATCAAATACTTATCATAATAATAGAAAACAAATGTTTGAAATTGATAATAAAATTATTTTAAATAACAATTTAGGTGAGAGTATTGATGTTCTAATGATTCAAGTTGAAGGCAAGAAAGTAATGTCTTCATCTGATTTTATAAGGGGAAATAAAATATGAAAAATATATCAATGATTGTTGCTGTATCTAAAAATCAAGTGATTGGAAAAGATAATAAACTTGCCTGGAATCTACCTGATGATATGAATTACTTCAGTAATATGACAAAAAACCACTCAGTAATAATGGGAAGAAAAAATTGGGAATCTATCCCAAATAAGTATAGACCTCTTCCTAATAGAAAAAACATAGTTGTAACTAGAAATAATAATTTTAGAGATAAAGGAGCAATAGTTGTTAATTCTATTAAGAAAGCTATTGAAGAGTCTAGAGTATCAGAAGATGAAGAAATTTTTATTATCGGAGGTGGAGAAATATATAAGTTAGGTTTTGATTATGTTGACAAATTATATATCACTGAAATCTATGCTAATATTGATGGAAACACATATTTTCCTAAATGGAATAAGGAAAATTGGAAAGAAATTAGCAGAATATCTCATCCTAAGGATAAAAGACATGAATTTGGCTTCGACTATGTAATTTATAAAAAAAGTGAATAAGATAACTTGCCATATTATTACTATTGGAGATGAAATTCTCTATGGTCATATTTTAGATACAAATTCAAAATGGTTAAGCCAAAAGATTATTGATTTAGGTATTACTGTATCAAAAAAGACATCAATAGGAGACAATAATTCAGATATTAACTATAATATCAAAAAATCAATTTCTAACTATAATCTTACAATTATTACAGGCGGATTAGGGCCAACAAATGATGATATAACAAAAAATTGTTTAAATAATATTTTTGATGGAGATCTAGTGTATGATGAAAAAACTTTTAATCATATTAAGAAAATATTTAAAGAAAGAAATTTTGATTTCACTCAAAAAAATAAAGACCAAGCACTAGTGCCAAATAATTGTAAAGTTCTTTTAAATCAATTTGGAACAGCTCCAGGAATGGCTTTTGAAAAAAATGAAAATATCCTTATTTCATTACCAGGTGTACCGTTTGAAATGAAGAGTTTATTTGAAAATGGGTGTATTAACTTAATAAAGAAAAAATTTACTCTACCATTTATTTATCATAGAATGATTAAGACTGTTGGGATTGGCGAGTCATGGCTATCTGATAAAATTTCAAATTGGGAAAACAATTTAGACAAAGATTTAAGCTTAGCTTATTTACCAAGTATTGGAAGAGTGAAACTACGTTTAACAGGCAAAGGCGATGATATATCTAAATTAAAAGTAAAAGTAAAAAAAGAGGAAAAAAATTTAGTCAGCTTAATTAATAAATATATATACGGGTATGATAATGATGAATTAGAAAATGTTGTAGGTAATTTCTTAACTAAAACAAATAAAACTATATCTGTGGCAGAAAGTTGTACTGGAGGAAATATTTCAAGTCTAATTACATCTGTACCAGGATCTTCTAAATATTTCACTGGAGGAATTGTAGCATACAGTAATGAAATTAAAATAAATTCTTTAGGTATAGATCAAGACACCTTAAATAAATACGGGGCAGTATCTAAAGAAGTAGCAGAACAGATGGCAAAAAATATCAGAATTAGATTTAATTCTTCTATTGGAATTTCTTCAACAGGTATTGCAGGACCTAGTGGAGGGACAAAAGAAAAACCTGTAGGTACTATCTGGATAGCATTTTCAGATAAAGAAAAAACAATTAGCAAAAAACTAATACTAACTAAAAGAAGAGATGTTAATATAGTTTTGACAACAATAAATGCACTAAATCTTCTAAGAAAAAATTTAAAAATAGATTGAAAAAGAGAATGTTAATACTTTAAAATTACCATCTCTTCTTATAATATTATTAGATTGATCATCTGGTAAACCAATAATAGGCCACCAATCCCATCGCCAAAAATTATGTTCAGATTTATAATTTTGAATCATATACCCAATATTGAATGAAAAATGTTTTTTTCTAAATGATCTTTTAATACCAATTCCTGGGTTAATAAAAAAACCTCCATCAGTTGTAATATAATCATTGGAGCCAAAATCATTTCCAAATGAAAAACCGATTTTATTAAAAAGATAAACTCTATAATTAACTGATCTATTTATAGGTAAAATATCATAAGTATTTGATAAAAAAATTGGAATAAAATTTATCTGATCAATATTATAGATTCCTGAACCAAGCCCAATATTTAGAAAATTTTTATTCAATAAGCCTTTTGAAATAAGTAAACTGCCATGAGAGCCATAAGGACTAAAGATAAGTCCTCCTTCAAAATTATTCCAACTTTTTTTTTGGAAATCATAAAATTCTTGAATTTTATTTATTTTGATTTTAATATTTCTTTTTGAATCAAATCTAAGAGTATCATTAATTTTTGGGAAATAAAAAGTAAGGTAGCCAGAATCTGAATTACTAATATCTAAATTTGAATAATCAATTAACTTTCCTTTATATCTAACTCCATCAACTATAAGTAGATCTTTATTTTGTGAGAATAGTGTAGAAGAAATAAATAAAAAAATAAAAAAAATATTTTTCATTATAAGCTCTTAATAGGAATAGTACTTATATATTCAATTTCACCAAGATCACAGTCATAATTATATTGATGAAATCCATCTGATCCTATAACCATTAAGACATTCATAAAAGGTATGACATCTACAGAGCTTATGTCTTTAAAGTGTTTTTTTAATTTAATATCATTAAGATTTGATACATCGTACATTTTCAAACCATAATCACCTTCTGTGATAAAAAGACAATTATCATCAATTCCTAATCCATGTGGATTAATCATAGGATAAGTTTTAAAAAGAGATGGATTTTCTAAATCAGAGATATCAATAACATCTAATTGATTATTAAAGTTTTGACAATCAGCACCTCCTCTTAAAGTAACATATGCATAGTCACCTTGTACTATCACTGGATCACAACTTGTAATATGTTCATAAGTAGATAACCAAGTAGGTTTATCTTCTTTCTCTAAACTATAAATATGCATTCCAGACTGTGAACCAATAAATAAATTACTATTATAAGGAAATATGGTTTCAACGCCCCAACCAAGGTTTACCTCCTCTTTAAATTCTGGATTAATTTGGTCAGTTATATCAAATGATTTAAGATCATATGAATCTACAGTATAAAGGTAGTCTCCTACAATAGTAAATCTAGCCATTGAGCCTCCAATACCTGTATTGGATGAACCTTCACCAGAGAAACCTAAACCCCCACCGTCTAATCTACCTATATCACTTGAAGATTCGCAAGCAAAAATCAGCGCAAATAATATTATAAATTTTAAATTTTTCATGTTTTTAATCAAAAGTATTATCACAATCATGATTTTCTATATATTCTTCAATAACTTCTTCATCAAAGCCTATGACTATTCCTTGATCATTAAATAGTCCTTGATCGGAATAATAATTTTCAAATGATCCCTCTATTCGATTAATTTCTTTAATTGCATTTACATCTGAAATATCAAAAACAACCAAATCAAGATAACTATCAGCATATAAATAATCGCCTTTTGTAGCT
>NTKI01000017.1 GCA_002457315.1 Rhodothermaeota bacterium MED-G19 | reverse complement strand
CAAGATCATCACCATGGTATAGGTTTATATTATTATCTGTCTTTTTATTAACTGAATAGCCTATTACATCAAATCCTAAATAATTTAATTTAGATGCTGCATCTGATCCAAGAGCTCCATAACCTAAAATTCCAATTTTAATTGGTATTTCTGGTGGAGTCTCATTATCCCATAACTTATTCTTCTTATCTAAATTATATTTTAAAAGACGTCTGTGATAAAACATGACTGCTGTAATAATATAATTGGTCATTGAAAAAGATAGCTTTTTATCTGATATTCTACACAAAGGAACATTATTTGGAAGAGAATCATCATTTATTATATGATCTACCCCTGCTCCCATTGAATAAATAAGTTTAATATTCTTAAATTTATTAAGTATGCCTTTTGGGTGTTTCCATAAGCAAACACAATCTATATCATCATAATTATCAATATTTGGCCATATTGAAATATTAACAGTAGAAGAATTTAAATTAAACTGCTTCTCCCATGATTTCACATTAGTGTTTGGAGCAACTATAGCTATATTCATAGTTTTTTATTTATTATATAAAACACAAACGAAATTGAACAGGTTAAAAATGAGCCAATAAAATTAAACCAGAGATAACTTATTTTATCATCATATATATTGAACAATATAAATACTAAGATTTGTGAAATGATAGCGGCATAAAATATATGATTTGAATTTATAAATTTTAAAAAGAAAGCAACTAAAAATATTCCCAATACATTACCATATAACAATGATGCTATGATATTTATTGACTCAATAAGATTTTCTTCTTGTGCAAAAAACAGAGAAAATAAAATTGCAATTATACCCCAGACTAAATTAAAAACTTTAGAAGCAAACACATCTCTCTTTGGGTCATCATCTTTTTTGAAAAATCTTTTATATATATCTATTGTTGATATAGCTGATAATGCACTTATCTCAGCAGAAGTAGAACTCATTGCTGCGGATAATATCAGAGCTATAATTACTCCTATTAACCCTACTGGTAGATAGTTTAGAATAAAATGGAGAAAAATAAAATCAGACTCGGCTTTCTCATAATCAAAACCATTCTGAATAGCATTATTTTCAAATTCATCTCTTATTTCTGTTATTAACTTATCTCTAGTGATTATTTCTTCTGATAATTTATTTACATCACTTGTGATAAGACTCTTTTTTTCTTCAAATAACAGTGTTGATTGGTTATTTAATTTTTCATATAATTCAGGATTATTATTTTTTTGATGTAAAAGAAGGTTCTTATTAAAATTTAGTGGAGGTTGATATAAGCTGTAAAATACAAATAATAATGTTCCAATAAGTAATATGAAGAACTGAAGAGGTATTTTAAGAATTGCATTAAACATTAAACCGATCCTACTCTCTTCAATATTTTTGGCATTAATATATCTAGATACTTGGGATTGATCTGTTCCAAAATAAGATAAAGACAAAAAGAAACCACCCAACAAACCTGTCCATATTGTATATTTTTCTTCAATATCAGTTGAAAAATTAATAGCATTATTTTTATCAAAAACCTTTAACAACTGAAATGATTCATTAATTGAAATGAAATTATTTATGTAATAAATGAGATAAAAAAAGACTATAACTAATCCAGATAAAATTAAAATCATCTGATATTTATGTGTATAACTAACCGCCTTACTTCCCCCAATAACAGTGTATATAATTACTAATAATCCAACAAATATTACTGTTGGAGTCATATCCCAACCTAATATAGTAGTTAAGATAATAGAAGGAGCATATATAGTTATACCACATTGAAATCCTCTTTGCAATAGAAAAAAGAATGAGGTTAAAACTCTAACTTTATAATCAAATCTTTCCTCAAGGTATTCATAAGCAGTAAAGACTTTAGATTTATAGAAAATTGGTACAAATACTGCTGAAACAACTATCAGGGCCAGTGGGAGTCCTAGATAAATTTGAATAAAGCTCATCCCCTCCATATATCCTTGTCCAGGAGTAGATAAAAAAGTAATTGCACTTGCTTGAGTAGCCATAACTGATAATCCTATAGTTGACCATTTAAGTGAATTATCTCCTAAAATATAAGATTTTAAATTTTTGTTTTGTCTGTTTTTTATTGCACCGTAAAGTGCTATACTTATAAGTATCGATGAAAATACAAGGATATCTATCGTGCTCATTTTTAAATTATAAGAATGTATATAAGGTTAAAAGAAAAATATATACTAGCAGCAGTATTAAAACTTTAATATGAATTTTTCGAAAGTTCATCTATTCAAAGATATCAAATTGCATCTGAATAATATGATTTAAGTTTATTTCTTAAATTATAATTTGAAGACATAGATTGCCCATAAGCACCCGCAGAACAAATCACAATAAAATCATCTCTATTAGTAATAGGTAGAGGATAATCATATGCAAATGTATCAGAAGATTCACATACAGGACCAACTACATCATAATTTATCTTTTCTGGAGATTTAGATGTAATATTAATTACTTTATGGTAAGTATTATATAAGGCTGGTCTAATTAAATCATTCATTCCTGCATCAATAATAGCATAGTTTTTTTCATAAGATTTCTTTATAAATAAAACCTTTGAGATCAAAAATCCACACTGACCAACTATTGACCTGCCCAATTCAAAATGAAGTATTTGCTTATCATTTAGAAAAATATTTTTGTTAAATAGATTAATAAAGTTTTTGAAGTCAGAAATGCTGTTATCAATAGGATCTGAATAATCAATTGCAAGACCTCCACCTACATTAATATATCTTATATTAATTGACTTAGCTTTAAATAGATCATTAACTTCATTAACTATACTACATAATTTTAAGAAAGGAGAATTATTATTTATTTGAGATCCAAGATGAAAATGAAAACCAACAATTTCAATATTTTTAAATTTATTGGAGGAATCAATAACTTCATTTAGATCATTTATATCAATACCAAACTTATTATTCCTATATCCAGTCTGAATATGTTTATGAGTCTGCGTCTTAATATTAGGGTTTATTCTAATTGAAATTGGTGTAATTTTATTAGATTTTGATGAAATTTTATTTATAACTTCTATCTCTTGAAATGATTCAGAATTGAGATATGATATATTATTATCTATTGAAAATTGAATCTCACTATCCTTTTTTCCAACTCCTGCAAAAACTATATCTTCAGATTTAAAACCAACTTCAATAGCTTTTTTAATTTCATTTCCACTAACTGCATCAATGCCAAATCCATATGAATTAATAATATCTAAAATTTTACTATTAAAGTTAGATTTTAATGCAAAATGAACTTTATTATTATTATTAATAGAAATTTTTAAAGCGTCTAGGTTAGCTTTTAAAATACTAATATCATAATAATAAAATGGGGTATTTATAGATTGAAATTTGTTTAATAAGTCATTATTAAACATAAAGAAAATTACGAAACAGACTTAACTATTTGCTTAAATGATTCTGGATCATTCATAGCAATATCAGCTAATACTTTTCTGTTCAATTCAACTTTGGCCACCTTAAGTTTATTCATGAAATCAGAATAAGATAATCCGGAATCTCTGACTGCTGCGTTTATCCTTTGAATCCATAAACTTCTTATTTCTCTCTTTTTTGTCTTTCTATGAATATATGAATACTGTAAAGCTTTTTCAACTGCATTTTTAGCAACTGTCCAAACATTTTTTCTTCTTCCAAAATAACCTTTAGCTAATTTGAATATTTTCTTTTTTCTTGCTTTTGAAGCTACATTATTTCTTGATCTTGGCATAATTACAAATTTAAATCATTCTCTTTATATTCTTCTCATCAGATTTATTAACAATTGATGTCTTAGTTAAATTCCTCTTCTGCTTAGTTTCCTTCTTAGTTAAGATATGGTTTTTAAAAGCATTCTTACGCTTAATTTTACCAGTACCTGTTAACTTGAACCTTTTCTTTGCACCAGACTTTGTTTTGACTTTTGGCATAATTTTTATTTTTTTGGTGATAACATTAAAAACATTCTTTTTCCCTCTAATTTAGGTAATTCTTCTACATTAGCATAATCTTCGAGAGCTTGTGCTAATTTTAATAATAAAATCTCACCTCTTTCTTTAAATACAATTGTTCTTCCATAAAAATGAACATATGCTTTAACTTTTGCTCCACTTTCTAAAAACTTAATTGCATGTTTTAATTTAAAATTAAAATCATGTTCGTCAGTGTTTGGACCAAACCTAATTTCTTTTAAAACAGTCTTTTGGGCATTAGATCTAATAGATTTTTGTTTCTTTTTCTGTATATATTTAAACTTAGAGTAATCAATGATTTTACATACTGGTGGATCAGAATTTGGTGAAATCTCTACTAAATCTAGTCCAAGTTGTTGTGCCATTTCTTTTGCTTTATGAATTGAGTAAATATTAACTTTAACATTCTCTCCTACTAACCTTACCATATTAGAAGTTATTTTATCATTTATTCTGTGCTTCTCTTCTGGCTTCCTCCAGTTTCTTCTTTTTCTTATTCTATTAATTTTACCCTCCTTTGTTTAATTTTTTTTGCAAATATCTCAAATATTTGAAAAAATAAAAGCATTTTTAGATTAATTTCATTAAGATTTCATATCATCTTCTAACATGCTAATCAATTTCTCTATTTTCACTTTCCCTTTATCCCCAATAGACTTTTTTCTAATTGAAACAGTATTTGATTTCATTTCATCTTCTCCAATAATTAACATATAAGGAATTTTCTTTACTTCAGCATCTCTTATTTTTTTAGATATTTTTTCAATTCTTAAGTCAAGAGATGTTCTGTAATTTAAATTATCTAACTGATTTTTAATATTTTGTGCATACTCATTTGCTTTTTCGGTAATTGGTAAAATAATTATTTGTTTTGGAGAAATCCATAAAGGAAAATTACCTTCACAGTGCTCTGTTAGTATAGCAATAAACCTTTCTAAAGAACCAAAAGGAGCTCTATGTATAAGTACAGGTGTCTTTTTAGAATTATTTTTATCTACGTACTCTAAATTAAATCTCTTTGGTAACTGATAGTCAACCTGAATAGTGCCTAGTTGCCATTCTCTATCTAAAGAATCACTCACCATAAAATCAATTTTTGGCCCATAAAAAGCAGCTTCTCCGTATACTACTTCAGCTTTCACATCTGTATCTTTTACTGCATCAACTAAATCATTTTCAGCTTTATCCCATAATTTAGAATCACCTATATATTTAGAAAAATCTTCTTTATCTCTTAAAGAGATTTGAACCTTATAATCATCAAATGATAAAGATTTAAAAACTTTTAAAATAAGATCCATAACACCCAAAACCTCTTCTTTGACCTGATCTATAGTACAAAAAATATGAGCATCATCTTGTGTAAATCCCCTAACTCTAGTCATTCCATGTAACTCCCCGCTTTGTTCATATCTATAGACCGTACCAAATTCTGCTATTCTAATTGGTAGTTCTTTATATGAATGAGGTTTAAAATTAAATATTTCACAGTGATGAGGACAATTCATTGGTTTTAAAAGGTATTCATCATTGTCAGAAGGAACTTCTATAGGTTTAAAAGATGATTCACCATATTTTTCATAATGACCTGATGTAACATAAAGTTTTTTTGATCCAATATGAGGTGTTGTCACATGCTGATATCCCTGTGATATTTGCTCATTTCTCATGAATTCCATTAGGTTTTCTCTAATAATGTGTCCATTTGGTAACCACATTGGCAAACCTGAACCAACTTTATCACTGAAAAAGAAAAGTTCTAGTTCTTTTCCTAATTTCCTGTGATCTCTTTTTTTAGCTTCCTCCAACTTCATTATAAAGTCTTCCAACATATTTTGTTTAGGAAATGATATTGCATATAATCTAGTTAGTTGTTGGTTATTTTCATCACCTCTCCAGTAAGCACCTGCAGTATTTAATATTTTAAAAGATTTTATGAACTTTGTTGATGGTATATGAGGTCCTTTACATAAATCTGTAAAATTTCCCTGATTATAAAAAGAAATTTCACCGTCTTTTAAATCATCAATTAAATCTAATTTTAAATTATCACCTTTATCTTTAAAATAGGTTTTAGCATCATTTTTTGAAACTTCTGATCTTACAAATTCTAGATTTTGTTTACATAAATTCAAAAATTTTTCTTCTATTTTAGAAGTGTTAATTTTAGATACATCATGGTCACAAAAATCAATGTCATAATAAAATCCATTTGAAATTGGCGGTCCTATTCCAAATTTTACACCAGGGTATAAACTTTCAACAGATTCAGCTAAAACATGAGCTGAAGAATGCCAAAATGTAGATTTACCTTCATTGTCATCCCATGTATAAAATTTAATTTTTCCGTCAGTAGTTAACTGAGATGAAAGATCAATAATATTGTTATTATATGAGGCAACAAGAACTTTTTTTGCAAGACTGTTACTTATTGATTTTACAATTTCAAAACATGATATTCCAGAATTAAAATCTTTAACTGAATTATCTGGAAATTGAACTTTTATTTTGGACATAACTTTTAAACTTCTTTAATAAACAAACTGTTATCAAATCTAAATTGTTTACCATAAACACCACTAGGGTCCCTTTTACCAGCACCTATTACCATGCAAATTTGTGCTTTTTTTGGCAGTTTTAATATCTTTTTTAGCCTATATGAATCAAAACCTTCCATGGGACAAGTATCAAAGCCATATGCTCGCATTGATAACATAAAATTTTGACAAGCTAATGCTGTAGTTTTTTGAGACCACACTTTCATATCATTGAATGATGTTGGTTCTCTTGGAATAACTTTAAATAGTCCATAGACAGTTACATAAATCTTTTTAAGGAAACCGAAAATATTAAAAAAGCCTTGATTGTATGCTATTTTCGTTATTTTCTGATAATATCTTAGTACAGATGATGGTGGATTTTCTTTATTTTTGAGATGATCTATCATCATTTGATTGTTTCGTTTCCAATTGTCAGGTCTAGAAACAAACACAAATAATTCTTTTGCTGTTTTTGCTGCAGGCTGAGATAAACAAGCATTTACTATTCTATCCTTTATAATATTTGATTTTGCCCAATATATTTCCCATGTCTGTAGATTTGAAGATGTGGGAGCCTTTAAAGAATTATTTAAAGATTTTTTAATTATATCATGAGGGATTTTGTCTTTAGTAAATACTCTTATACTTCTTCTTGACTGAATAACTTTATCAAACTCTTTATGATTAATATTTGGTAATTTCTCTTCAAAAGATTTATCACTTTTAATATCTGATAGAATTGTGATTTTAGACATTTTCCAAAATTATATAAAAAAGATTATAACTTTTTCTTAAGGTCGTCTAAATTGGAATATAAATTATTTATATGATTTTTTATAGATGAATATTCAGTGTTAGGATTAGGAAAATCCAAACTAAAAAATGCGATACCTTCCCATATTTCTAAAATATCATAGTTAGAAATTGTATATGGATCATATTCTTTATTATCTGAAATTAGTTTAATTGAATTATCAAGAACCTCTGCTCTCTTATATATAATACCATCTTCTTTAGTAAGTAGTACGTATGTTTTACCATCTTTAACATATGATATATCTTCAATAAATTTTCCGATAACTATACTTCCTGATGTAAGTGGTAACATTGAATCACCTTTAATTTCAAAAGCTCTATGTGTTCCACTAAAATTTAAAAAAGGCAATTGGAACTTTGGTAAATTTTCAATAAACTCAAAGTCAGAATATGAGTTTAAATAACCAGCAGATGCTTTTTGATTAATAAGTTCAATATTTTCTTTTCCTATTTTGTCAACAGTAATTGAAAGAACTTTAACATTTTGATCTTCATTTTTAAGATATTGATCTTCAGATAATAGAGATACGTCCTTCTTCAGAATATTGTCTAATGAAATTGTAAACACCTCACACATCTTTAATAGGTTACTTAACCTTGGATCAGACCTACCCTCTTCATATGCGCCAACCAAGGATCTCTTTATCCCAATTTTTTTAGAAAATTTTTCTTGAGTCCATCCTTTTTTCTTACGAAGAAACCTTATATTTTCGTTTACATTTATCATATTTTACTATAATTAGTAGTAAAAGTATATATTTTTTTTTAATTACTAAAATATTTAGTATGTTAAATTCTGAAAAGGAAATTTATTTTCATGTTGGATTAGCAAAAACAGGATCAACTTTTGTTCAAAATAATTTCTTTCCTAAACTTAAAAATATAAAATATATAAGTACACATAAGTATAAAAAGTGTATAGATATTATCAAAAGAACTAATTATAAATCTTATTTGATATCTAGAGAATTTGATAGAAAACTCGAAGAAGAGGTAATTAAAATCCTTAGTCATTTTCCACAAACAAAAATTATTATTGTTTTCAGAGAACATAAAAAATGGATATCATCACAATTTAAAAAATATTCTAAAAATGGTTGGCATTGGGATTTTGAAGATTTTTACAACAGCGAAAATACTGGATATTGGAAGAAAGAAGATATGTTGTACAAGGATAAGTTAGAAATAATACACAAATACTCTAAAAAAGAACCACTAATATTAAATTTTGATGAGCTTAAAACTAACCCACACTCTTATCTAGGAAAAATAGCAAATTACACAAAATCCAACTATGTTAAAGATCAAATTTCTTTAAACATAGTTCATAAGTCTTATTCTGAAAAGCAACTTATATTCTTAAAAGGATTTTGTAAAATATTTAAGAAAAATCCACCTAAATACTATGAAAAAAATAAATTAAAACACTGGTTGTTTTTTAGACCATGGTGGTTTCTATACCATTTAGTAATGTATTTCGCAATACTCTTACCTAAGTCTTTAGTTATTAAAAAACCATTAATTGATCAAGAATATCTTGAAAAATCAATGATGAAATACAAAAAAGATTGGGATTTAATAATCAATAAGATATAAACTTTATACCATTATCATCAATCATATTATTTAACTGTAAAGTATATGTGTTTAATATTCTTTTAAAATTTGAAATTTCTATGCTGAGCTCTTCTTTAATTTGATTAAAAAATTCAACCGCTTGATTAGTTGGAGGATAGTCCCCCCTTTGAGAATCTGCTAATAAAAACGCCAACCTGTTATTGATTCTAATTCCAAAATTCAAGGGATCCTGTCTACTTTGATTTTTTGTCATATGTATTTTATTTTCAACGACTTCCAAGTTCTTATTAAAATTATCAATCAAATCAACGATCTGATTTTTGTCCAAAACTTTAGATTTTAAATATTTTAAATCATTTTTTATTTTTCTGATATCAATAATAGTCTGATTAGCTTTTGACACCTCATTTCTAACTTGAAGTAAAAATCCCAACTGATTCTCATAGTCTTCCTGAGTATTACTAACTCTAGGATCTTTTACAATTTCAAATTCTTTTTTCAGCTCAACTTCATTATAAGTTAATACTACATCATACTTCCCAGGAACTACTTTTGGACCAGTGTTTGGAGAAGAATATAAAACCATTCCATCAAACGCAACAAACCCAGGATGTCTCATATCCCATATTAATTTATTGCCTCCGGATTTAGGTTTTATGTTTTTTATATTACTAGCGGACAAAGCATAATCAATATCATTTTCATTACTCAATACTGGTTTATTAGAATATTCTTTTATTTTATTTTTATTATTAGAATAAGATCTTATTGTTGATCCATCTTTGTTTAAAATATCTATTTTAACAAAATCATTTTCATTGTAATTCTTAAGATAATAATTGATTATCACACCATTTGGATGATTTTCACCAACAAGTAATGTGTTTGGTTTTCTCCATCCACCTGACTGCGCTAACCTATATGAAATATCAGGTTTATAAAGAATTGCTGAATTACTTTTCATATCATTATTAAGTTGATGAAGAGGAGTCAAATCATCAATCATCCAGAAACTTCTCCCATGTGTAGCTACAACCAAATCATTATCCTTCACTTCCAAATCTCTGATTGATGTTATTGGAAGATTTAATTGAAACTGTTTCCAAGAAGTCCCATCATCAAAACTTATGAACATACCCCACTCAGTTCCTGCGTAAAGCAATCCCTCTCTTTTTTTATCAGTTCTTACTACTCTTGTATAATAATCTTTATTTATACCATTAGTAATTAGATCCCAGGTTTTACCATAATCTTCAGTTTTATATAGATAAGGTGTATAATCTCCAAACTTATAGGATGTGGCAGCTATATAGACTTTACCTTTCTTAAATGGACTAATATCAATTGAATTAATCATATTAAGTTTAGGGGAAATATTTTCTGGAGGTGTTACATTTTCCCATGTTTCTCCACCATTTCTCGTAACATGAATTAATCCATCATCACTACCTGTCCATATTACTCCTTCTTCAATCTCTGACTCAGCAATGGCAAAAATATTAGCATAAAACTCTGCCCCAGTATTATCCTGAGTTATTGGACCACCTGATGATTCAATTGTTTCTGGAATATTTCTTGTAAGATCCCCTGAAATTGTTTTCCATGATTGACCACCATTTTCAGATAAATGAAGAAAATTTGAACCAGCATATAGTTTTTTTGAGTCATTTGGGCTAAATGTTATTGGAAAATTCCAATTAAATCTATATTTCATTACCTCTGCACCTGATCCAGCAGGATTATCTGGCCAAACATTAACTGAACGATTTTGACCATTAGAATGATCTTTCATCATCATATACCCCTTGTAAGTTCCTCCATACACAATATTATTATTTATTGGATCTGGTGCCAAATGAGCACTTTCTCCTCCCGCAGTAGGTTCCCAATCTTTTTCTGTTATTGAAGAAGATGATGTTCTATGATTTATTCTTATTGTGCTATTATCTTGTTGAGCTCCATAAATCCTATATGGAAAGGAGTTATCAGTTGAAACTCTATAAAATTGAGCTGTTGGTTGATTAAAATAAGTTGTCCAATTATTGCCACCATCATTTGATATTTGTGCTCCACCATCATCTGCAATAGCTAATCTCATGTTATTATGAGGATCTATCCATAAATCATGATGATCACCATGTGGGGCATTTTTTAAAGTAAAAGTTTTACCTCCATCTGTAGATACACCGTAACTTACATTTAAAATATAAATTTTATCTTCATTTTGCGAATCAGCATATATTCTAGTGTAATACCATGCCCTTTGTCTTAAAGCTCTATTTGAGTTAACCTTTTTCCAGTTATTGCCTCCATCATCAGATCTAAATAGTCCGCCATTAGAAGCTTCAATCATTAACCATATCCTTTTAGAGTTAACAGGTGATATAGTAACACCAACTATTCCCCATGGAAAACTTGGTAAACCATTAAATTCTGAAATATCTTCCCATGTTTCTCCAGCATCAAAACTTCTAAAAACTTTACTATCTGGCCCACCACTATCCATTCTGTAACCATTTCTTTTCATCTGCCAAGTAGATGCGTATATTATTCTAGAATTATTAGGATCAAGTATCACATCACCAACTCCTGCTTTTTCTGAAACATATAGAATTTTATTCCAGGTATTTCCTCCATCAACAGACTTATATAAACCTCTTTCTACATTTGGCTTCCATAAATTACCAATTACACCAACATAAATGATATTGGGATCTTCAGGGTGAATTCTGATTCTAGATATATGTTCAGATTTAGGTAATCCAATAAATTTCCAAGTTTCACCGGCATCTACACTTTTCCACATACCTTTTCCTGAAGAAACATTTCCTCTTAATGTTTGCTCTCCTTCTCCTACATAAATTATATTAGGATCAGAGTTGCTTACAGCTACTGCACCTATACTACCACCAAAATAACCATCACTGATTGGCTCCCAGGTATTTCCAGCATCTTCCGTCTTCCATACCCCACCTCCTGCGGTTCCCATATAATACAGATTATCGTTTCCTAGTACACCAGCTACAGTACCTGCTCTTCCACCTCTAAATGGACCTACAAGCCTGTAGTTAATAGAATTATATAATTCTTCACTAAAAGAAAGAGTATTTTTTGAATTACTCTTCTTTTGAGCCTGAGGTGAAAAGTTAAAAGAAATGAATAAAATTAATGTGATAAAAATTTTCATGGTATGCTGGGTTAAGTTATAATAATTCAATAATAACAATTTAATATAAAAAACACAATTGACATTTTGTCAGTCTTAATGTAAATTTGTCTAAAATTAAGAAATGAAAAAATTGTTTATTCAAAGTTATGGTTGTGCTATGAACTTTTCAGATAGTGAAATAGTAGCTTCTATATTGAGTAAAGAAGGTTATATAATCACAAATACTATTGAAGAATCTGATTTAATATTAATTAATACATGTTCTATTAGAGAAAAAGCTGAAGAAACAATTAGACACAGATTAAGAAATATAAATATCATAAAGAAAAATAAACCTTCACTTATAATAGGAATTTTAGGATGCATGGCTGAAAGATTGAAAGATAAGTTACTTAAGGAAGAAAAAATTGTTGATATAGTTGCTGGACCCGATTCTTACCGAGACCTCCCTAAATTAATTTGTAAAGTACTAGAAAAGAATGAAAAATCAGTCAATACAATATTATCTCTAGAAGAAACCTATGATAATATAGAGCCAGTAAGATTAAATTCTAATGGAATTACAGCATTCATATCTATAATGAGAGGTTGTGATAACATGTGTTCATTTTGTGTTGTTCCATTTACAAGAGGAAGAGAAAGAAGTAGAGACCCATTATCAATTGTAAAAGAGGCAAAGAATTTATACTCAAAAGGATATAGAGAGATTACATTATTAGGACAAAATGTTGATTCCTACAAATGGTCCAAAGAAACAAATAATAAGAAAAAATTAGAAAAATCAACAGAAATTAAAGATGTTATAGTTTTTTCTGATCTTCTAGAAATGGTTGCAAATATCAACTCAGATTTAAGAATAAGATTTTCAACATCACACCCTAAAGATATAACTAATGATGTCTTAAAAGTTATTAAAAATCACGAGAATGTATGTAATTATATTCATTTACCTGCTCAAAGTGGAAATTCTAGAATTTTAAAAAAAATGAACAGGACATATGACAGAAATTGGTATCTAGATAAAATTAATAATATTAAAAAAATTGTTGGGAATGAATGTGGTATATCATCTGACTTCATTACTGGTTTTTGCAGTGAAACTGAAGAAGAACACCATGACACCCTATCTTTAATGGATAATGTAATTTATGATTATTCATATATGTATTATTATTCTGAAAGACCTGGAACCTTAGCACAAAGAAAATATGAAGACGATATTAGTTTAGAAATAAAAAAGAGAAGACTTAGTGAAATTATAAAAAAGCAAAATAAACATTCTTTAAATAGAAATAAACTGACAATAGATAAAACTTATAAAGTCTTAGTTGATGGTATATCAAAAAAATCTTCAGATTATAATAAAGGAAAAACTTCAGAAAATAAATTGATAGTATTTCCAAAAAAACAAAATATAATGGGAACTTATGTAGACGTAAGAGTAAAAGATTGTAATTCAGCAACATTATTTGGAGAAATATGCTAGATAAAATAAAATCAATAAAACAAAAGTTTGGTATAGTAGGCAATTCAAATAGTCTAAATCATGCTATTCAAGTTGCAACTCAAGTTGCTCCAACAGACATGACTGTTATGATAACGGGAGAAAGTGGGACTGGTAAAGAAAGTTTTTCTAAAATTATTCATTCAATGAGTAAAAGAAAACATGGTCAATTTATCGCTGTGAATTGCGGTGCAATTCCAGAGGGAACTATTGATTCTGAACTTTTTGGTCATGAAAAAGGATCATTTACTGGTGCAAATGAATCTAGAAAAGGATATTTTGAAGTTACTGATGGTGGCACAATATTTTTAGATGAAATTGGGGAAATGCCACTTTCTACTCAATCTAGATTACTTAGGATATTAGAAAATGGTGAATTTATTAAGGTAGGTTCTTCTAAAGTTCAAAAGACTAATGTCAGAATCATTGCTGCAACTAATGTGAAATTAAAAGAAGCTGTAGATAAGAGAAAATTTAGAGAAGATCTCTATTATAGATTAAATACTGTGCCAATTATAGTGCCTCCATTAAGAGAAAGAGGAGAAGATATAACCCTTCTATTTAGAAAATTTGCTTCGGACTTCTCAGATAAAAACAATATGGAGCCAGTGAGATTAGATGAAAAAGCAAAAATTTTATTATCAAAATATAGATTTCCAGGAAATATAAGAGAATTAAAAAATTTAACAGAACAAATATCAATATTAGAAATAGATAGAAATATTTCAGAAAGTTTACTTCAAAAATATTTACCTAATAATTCTAATTTACCTGTTTTAAAAAGACCTTATAATGATAAAGAAGACGATAATTACAATGAGAGAGATATTTTATATAAGATATTATTTGATCTAAAAAATGATGTAAATGAAATGAAAAAAATCATTGATAATATTTTAAGTGATAATAACACACAACTAGTGGATAATAAAAAGGAAATTTTATTAAATGATAATAAAGCTTATGAAAAAGAATTGGTTATTGATAAAAAATCAGATTCTGATAATAAAAATCAATACCAAGAAGTTACTGAAGTAATAAATGAAAATGAATCGCTAAGTATCGAATTAAAAGAAAAAGAATTAATTATCAAGGCATTATTGAAAAATAAAAATAAGAGAAAATATGCTGCAAAAGATCTTGGAATTTCAGAAAGAACACTATATAGAAAAATTAAATATTATAAACTTGAAAAAGATCATTAGCTACATATTGATTTCAATTACACTAAATGCTTGTGGAATTTATTCATTTACTGGGGCTTCTATTTCACCTGAAGTCAAAACAATATCATTTCAGAATTTTTTTAATAACTCACCACTTGGACCATCTAACATGAGTGTATTATTTAATGAAAAAATAAAAGATTATTTTGAAAGAAACACTAGTTTGACTTTAGTTGAAGAAGGTGGAGACTTAGAGATTGAAGGCACAATAGAAGATTTTTCATTATCACCAGTTGCTCCAACTGCAGAAGGAGGTAGAAATTCTCAATATTTTACTGGTCTTACAAGACTTACAGTAAGAGTTAATGCCACATACTTTAATAATATTGATGATCAATTTAATTATGAAAATAAATCTTTCTCATTCTTTAAAGACTTTAACCAAAATACAGAAGAACTTTCTTCAAATGAACAGGAATTTTTAGATGAAATTTTTGATCAAATTATTCTAGATATTTTTAATGCTTCAGTAGCTAATTGGTAATATGGAAAACATTAAAAATTCAGAAATAAAGAAATTAATAAAAAATCACAAATATTTTTTCTTGCCCTATTTACTAAAATTATCAGGAAATAAGGATAATAAATATAATGATGATTTAAACTCTCTCTCAATTAGACATCCAAAAAGAGAAATTTTGAAAGATTTTATTATAAATAATAATTTTAATGTAGATAATATTTTATCAGATTTTATAAAAAATCAACCTAAAATTTCTAAATCAAAAAAAGCATCATCAACAAAAAATTTAGCTGACGAAAGAATAAATAAAGATGAATTCGTAACTGAAAATCTTGCTAAAATTTATATTAAACAGAATAAAATAAAAGAAGCCATTAAAATTTATAAAAAACTTATCTCAAATAATTCAAAAAAAAAGAGTTACTTTGCAAAAAAAATTGAAAAATTAAAAAGATAAAATGTATCCATTAATAGTAGGTATTATAATTTTTATTTCTGTACTACTTATTTTAGTAGTTTTAGTTCAAAACTCAAAAGGTGGAGGTTTATCATCTCAATTTGGAGGTAGCAGTTCTAATCAGTTCATGGGAGTACAAAAAACTAATGATTTATTAGAAAAAGTAACTTGGACATTAGCGATTTCAATTGTAACTCTAACATTAATATCTAATTTATTTATATCTAAAAGTGATATCAATATTGATGGCATGAGCCCTAATATTGACAGGGCTAATGAACAAAATGTCATACAAAGTACTCCAAATCCAAATGAAATTGGAGAATTACCACAAGAATTAGATTCAATTCTTTAAAAAAACTTTTTTGACAAAATGACAAAAATTTTATTTTGGCACAGAAAATGCATTATTAAATAATAAATAACTTTAAATACATATAGAATATGGCAAATGTAAATTTTAAACCGCTAGCAGATAGGGTTCTAGTTGAACCTGAAGCAGCAGAAGAAAAGACTGCATCAGGAATAATTATCCCTGATACAGCAAAGGAAAAACCCCAAAAAGGTAAAATTGTAGCAGTTGGAATTGGTACATCTGATCATAAGATGAGTGTAAAGGTTGGTGATGAAGTTTTATATGGTAAATATTCTGGGACTGAGTTAACAATATCAGGCACAGATTACCTTATAATGAAAGAATCAGACATTTTTGGAATTGTTTAATTAATAATAAATATAATATAATGGCAAAAGAAATACATTTTAATACTGAGTCTAGAGAAAATCTCAGAAAAGGAGTTGACATTTTAGCTAATGCAGTTAAAGTTACATTAGGTCCTAAAGGCAGAAACGTTATACTTGATAAAAAATTTGGAGCTCCTACTGTAACTAAAGATGGAGTTTCGGTAGCTAAAGAAATTGACCTTAAAGATCCTGTAGAAAATATGGGAGCACAACTTGTTAAAGAGGTAGCTTCTAAAACTGCTGATGATGCGGGAGATGGCACAACTACAGCAACAGTTCTGGCTCAAGCTATATTTAACACTGGAATAAAGAATGTCGCAGCTGGTGCTAATCCTATGGATTTAAAAAGAGGTGTTGACAGCGCAGTTAAATCAGTTGTTCAAAACCTAAAATCTCAGTCAAAAGACATTAAAGATTCAAGTGAAATTTCTCAAGTTGCTACTGTTTCTGCTAATAATGACCATGAAATTGGAAAAATGATTGCTGATGCAATGGATAAAGTAGGAAAAGATGGTGTTATTACTGTTGAGGAAGCTAAAGGTACTGAAACTGATGTCAAAACTGTTGAAGGGATGCAATTTGATAGAGGATATTTATCTCCATATTTTGTGACTAATAGTGATAAGATGGAAGCGGAATTAGAAAATCCATATATATTAATATATGATAAAAAGATTTCTGCAATGAAAGAATTACTTCCTGTTTTAGAAGCAGTTTCACAAACCGGAAAACCTCTATTAATAATAGCAGAAGATATTGAAGGAGAAGCATTAGCAACAATTGTTGTTAATAAAATAAGAGGTGCATTAAAAATAGCAGCGGTTAAAGCTCCAGGTTTTGGAGATAGAAGAAAAGCTATGTTAGAGGATTTAGCAATTCTAACAGGAGGAACTGTTATATCAGAAGAAAGAGGATATAAACTTGAAAGTGCAACTATTGATTATTTAGGAACTGCTGAAAAAGTAAATATCGATAAAGATAATACTACTGTTGTAAGTGGTGCTGGTAAAAAAACTGATATAACTGCAAGAGTTAATCAAATTAAAAAACAAATTGAATCTACTACATCAGAGTATGACAAAGAGAAACTACAAGAAAGGCTAGCTAAACTTTCTGGTGGTGTAGCAATTTTATATGTTGGAGCCGCAACTGAAGTTGAGATGAAAGAGAAAAAAGATAGAGTTGATGATGCTTTACATGCTACTAGAGCTGCTGTTCAAGAAGGGATAGTTGCAGGTGGTGGAACTGCATTTTTAAGAGCGATAAATTCTTTAGACTCATTACAACTTGAAAATGATGATCAAAACACTGGTGTATTAATAGTTAAGACTGCATTAGAATCTCCATTAAGAACTATTGTTGAAAATTCTGGTGGTGAAGGATCAGTAATAATTCAAAAAATCAAAGAAGGAAAAGGTGATTATGGATATAATGCTGCTCAAGATAAATTTGAATCTATGTTCAAAGCTGGTATAATTGATCCAACTAAAGTATCAAGATTAGCTCTTGAAAATGCTGCATCTATAGCAGGTCTATTAATTACAACTGAATGTGTAGTGGTAGATGAGCCTGAAACTGATGCCCCAGCTCCTCCTCCGATGCCTCCAGGTGGCGGTATGGGCGGTATGATGTAAAATAAATTATACAATTACAATCAAATTGAAAGAGGCTATTATTAAATAGCCTCTTTTTTTATTCATTATTTCTACTTATAAGAGATTTATTCATTTAAGCTAAAAGAAATTAAATCATTTTTAACTAAACCATTAATCCCTTCTGAAACATTAATAATATTATTTATTTTATTTCTTTTAAGAATAGATGAAGCTACACTTGATCTATAACCTGAACGACAATAAACCAAATAATTTGAATTATCATTTAATAAACCGATTGATTCATTTAACTCGTATAGTGGGATGTTAATTGCATTTTTTACATGTTTTTCATCATATTCATTTTTAGTTCTTACATCTAGATATTCATAGTTTTCAATACTATGTGCTTTACTTGCTTTTATGTTTTTGATCGTTAAAATTAAATCCTTAGAGATTGAATTATCAATATTAAAATAGCCTAAAATATTTTCAAAGCCTACCCTGTTCAACCTCACAATGCTTTCATTCACATTTTTTTTATCACAAACTAATATTACAGACTTCTTAATACCAATTAAATTTGCTGCTGTGACAGCATATTTACCATCTAAAGGTATATTTAATGAGTTCTTGATATGATATTCTAAAAAATCTTTTGGATTACGTGTATCTAAAATTAAAAATCCAGAATCTAAGTAACTTTTAAGTTTTGCAGTAGAAATTTTTTTTAAACTTTTATGAATTATTTCAGAATTATTTTTATATCCATCTTTATTTAGATATGCTGAATCTTTAAAATATTCAGGAGCAATTGGTAAATCTTTGGTAATAGAATTAACAAAATCATCTTTAGATTTAAATTTAAGAGCATAATTATTTTGTTTTTGCTCATATAAAGTTGAAAAAGTTTCTTGAGATAGATTTTTTCCACATTGAGTACCTGGACCATGAGCAGGATAAATTAACACATTATTATTTAATTTTAATATCTTATTATATAAGGAATCATATAGCATTGATGCTAAATCATTTATAGATAGATTATTGTTTACAGCAAGATCAGGTCTACCTATATCTCCAACAAATAGAGTATCTCCAGTAAATAATGCTTTTTCTATATTTTTTTCATCATATAAGAGGTAACAGACAGATTCTAATGTATGACCAGGAGTATGTATTACTCTTATAGAAATATCACCTAAATTTATCATATCTTGATCATTTAAAGTTTTAGATTTAAATGATGTATTAGAATTTGGTCCAAATACTATAGGAGCATTGTATTTATCTGAAAGCTCAAGATGACCCGATATAAAATCGGCATGAAAATGTGTTTCTAATACATATTTTAATTTAGATTTATTTTTTTTAATCAGATCATCATATTCTTCAATATCTTTTATTGGATCAATTATTATACATTCACCTCTTGATTCTATGTAATATGAAGCCTGAGAAAGGCAAGATGTATATATCTGTTTAATTATCATCTAGAATGTTTTTTTGAATATTCATCCCAAGACATATCTTTCCAATAGTCTTCTCCTATATATTTCAAAACTAAATTATAAAAATTTGGCTTATGATAACCAGGAAGTAAAGTAATAAGATTATAATTTTCATCTAGAAATACAGTCATGGGATACGATAAATTACCATTAGTTAAATAATACGCTAATTCATTAATTCCTTTTCTACCTGATTTCACAAAATTATATGAATTGTTATTGAATACTACTGAATTTTGATATTCAGCATCAAATTTAACGGGAACAAAATTATTATTAATATGGTCAATCACGTCTGGATTTGTAAAAGTATTTCTATCCATTACCTTACACCATCCACACCAATCTGTATATAAATCAATAATAATCTTTTTACCATTATTATTTATTTTGGTATTATTGTCTAGCTCAATCCATTCAACTTTTGACTGAGCATAAGTTAGATTTGAAAAATTTAAATTTAATAAAAGTATAAAAAATAAAAATCTCATGTATTCAAAGAGTATTAGTAGAGACCAAGCAATATTAATATTAAATAAGATGCTTTCAAACAAAAGTTTAATTATTCATTCTTACAGTGTAGCAATGGTAATGGAATACTATGCTTCAATTCTAAATGAAAATAAAGATATATTTTACATTACAGGTTTACTTCATGATGCTGATTATGAAAAATACCCTGAAATGCATCCAGATATTATTGTAGATCAATTAAATAAACTAGATGAAAAAGAAATTGCTTATGCTATCTCATGTCATTACTCAAAATGGAATAAAAAATGTAAATCTAATTTAGATAAATACCTTTTAGCTTGCGATGAAATAACTGGCTTTATAGTTGCTTGTTCAAAAGTGAGACCTAATGGCATTTCTGACTTAGTAGCTAAATCAGTTAAAAAAAGTTTAAAAAAGAAATCTTTTGCTGCCTCTGTTGATAGAAATGAAATAAAATTAGGAATTGATCTTATTGGAATAGATTCTGATACTCATATAAATAATATTATAAATGTTCTCGAAAAGAATGCAGAAGCTCTCGAATTAAAAACCTAATTTTAATGAAATAGGGCAATGATCAGATCCGAAATATTCATTATGAATCTCTGTTTCTTTCACATTATTTAAAAGATTAGTAGAGACTAAAAAATAATCTATTCTCCAGCCAACATTTCTTTCTCTAGATCTAAACCTGTAATTCCACCAAGAATATTTTATTTTTTCAGGATTCGTTTCCCGGTAGATATCAATAAAATTATTATTTAAGAAATTATTAATACCATCTATTTCTATTTGTGTATAACCAGCCGATTTATTATAATTTGGTTTAGGTCTTGCTATATCTATTTCTTTATGAGCAACATTAAGATCTCCAGTTATAATAGTGGGTTTCTCCATTTCTGAGTTTAAACAAAACTTTAAAAATTCCTCATCCCACTTTTTTCTATAATCCAGTCTTTTTAACTCTTGACCACTATTGGGAACATAGACATTAATAAGATTAAAATTTTCAAATTCAGCTTTTATGACTCTCCCTTCTTGATCATGTTCATCTATTCCTATATCATTTGATATTTTTAAAGGAGGAGTTTTTGATATTATAGCAGTTCCAGAATATCCCTTCCTAGCTTTTGAAGAATTAATATATATATTATAACCGCTCATGACTTCAAGTGCTTTTAAAGCATCTTCATCACCAGCTTTAGTCTCTTGAAGACATATAACATCAGGGTCAATTTCTTTTATATCTCTTAAAAAATCTTTTTTGATTATGGCTCTAACACCATTTACATTCCATGAAATTATATTATAATTCTTCATAAACTCTCTTTAATACTTTTCTATCAACAACATGTTCACCATCAAATAATTCATAATTAAATCTATAGTTTTTTTTAACAAACTTTTTTTTATATTCATTGATTAATTTTAAATCATAGTATTTATCTTTTTTGCCCATTACATAAATATATTTTGAGTTTTTACATGATTCAGGTGATAATTTAAAAAATTCACTAGGAATCCAACCAGCCCACATTATAATATTATTCACTTTAAAATTGATTTTTTTAGTTAATCTACATAAAGTAGATACTCCTTGAGAAAACCCAAATAGATTAAACTTGCATTTTTTGATGTTTTTTTTATCTAATATATCATCTATCACTGAACTTAAATATGATAACTGAGATTTAAAATCTATATTTTTATCTTCTCTTGTGAGCCACGAAGCACCCACATTTTTGTAATCTTTATCAGTATAGAATTTTGATAAGCCCTGTGGAGCAATAATAAAATTTTCATTTTGATCAAGTATATCAAACCTCCTTATAAAAAATTTTGATAATTGACCATAACCGTGAAATATGATCCATATATTCTTTGTTTTGGGTGTTAGTTTATTTAGAGTAATATAGGATGCATAAGATTTAAAGATAACCTTATGAGATTTATACATTAGATTAATTTAATTTCCCTTCGTCTCTTAATTTTTTTCTAATTTTTGTGGCACTTATAGACTGAGTAGCATCATCAAAGACTTCTTCATCAAAAGCATAACCTACTCCCCTACCATATGTTATATTTACAATATTTGGGACTAACATAATTTCATAATCTACACCTCTTTTAAAATCATCCTTCAATAAACCATCTTCAATATTTTTACAAACAGAATCCCAATCAAAAGGGTTATCATCTTGACCATCACCCCCCGATGCTCCCTGAACATCTCTAACTTGAATTGCAACTTGTCCTGTTTTAGCAACACACCTTTTAAAAAGTGCTTGGTGACCATCATGCCAGGGCTGCCATCTCCCAAGCATTTGTACAGTAGGTTTTTTCCAATCAAACATCTTATATTTATTTAAATCTTAATACTATTGCATAATTACAATAAGATTTTTTATTAGTCAACTAAATTGGGAATTTATAATGAAAATTGAAGATTTTAAAAAACATTCACATGAGTTAGTAGATTGGATGTGTAAATATTTAGAAGAAATTGAAAAATATCCTGTAAAGTCAAAGGTTGAACCAGGAGAAATTTATGATTCACTTCCAAAGAAACCACCATCTGATGGAGAATCATTTGATAAAATATTCAAAGATTTTAACGAGAAGATAATGCCTGGAATAACACACTGGCAGAGTCCTAATTTTTATGCATTTTTTCCAGCAAATAACAGTTATCCCTCAATTTTAGCAGAAATGTTAACATCAACAATAGGTGCCCAGTGTATGATGTGGGAGACATCACCTTCTGCAACAGAACTTGAAAAAAAAGTTGCAGAGTGGATTAGAGATGCTATAGGAATACCTTCTAATTGGAGCGGTGTAATTAATGATACAGCTTCTGTGGGGACTATATGTTCATTATTAACAGCAAGAGAAAATTACTCTGACTTTAAATCTAATAAAGTTGGTTTAAAACAAAATAATTTTAGAGTATACTGTTCTAATGAGACCCATAGCAGTATAGAAAAGGCAGTTAAAATAATTGGCATTGGATCTGATAATCTAATTAAAATCGAATCAAATAAAGATTTATCAATGAATGTAAATAAACTTGAAAATCATTTAAAAAAGGATATAAAAAATAAATACATTCCCCTGGCTATAGTTTCTAGTTACGGGACTACTGGAACAGTTGCATTTGATTCAATAAATGAGATTTCTATTATTGCAAATAAATACAAGATATGGCACCATGTGGATGCAGCTTATGCAGGAACAGTATTGTTTTTAGATGAATTTAAAAAAGATATTAAAAATATCAACTTAGCTGATTCATTTGTATTCAATCCTCACAAATGGATGCTTACTAATTTTGATTGTAGCTTGTACTATGTGAAAGATGAAAAGAAACTAATTAAAACATTAGAAATTCATCCAGAATACCTTAAGACTTCAAATAGAAATATTAATAATTATAAAGACTGGAGTATTCAATTGGGTAGAAGGTTTAGAGCATTAAAACTTTGGTTTGTGATTAGGACATATGGAATCAATGGAATTAAAAAATATTTGAGAAATCACATTGAATTAGCTAAATATCTTTATAGTAAAATTATGAAAGAAAATGATTTTGAAATAACAACTAATCAGAATATTAACATGATAAATTTTAGATTAAATCCTATAAAAAAATCATTAAGTAACAATGAATTAAATAATCTAAATAAAAAGTTTATTAAAAAGTTAAATGATTCAGGGAAAATCTATCTTTCTCATACCATGGTAAGAGATATTTATTCAATTAGAATGCCGATTGGAAACTCATATATTACTAAAAAAAACGTTGATGATTCTTGGGAATTAATTAAGACTGTGTCACAAGATGTTATCTAAAATAAAAGAAATATAATATAAAGCTCCCACGCTAGCACTACCAAAACTAGTAGTATAGTAATTATTTAAAATATTTGAACCACCTATTTTAATCTTTGATTTTATAGGATCAATTGAGTAGGTTATTTGAGCATCTAAATTATGTATTTGAGGTATAGTACCTACACCAAAAGATGATTCCCACAAGAAAGAATTCTGCCATCTATAATTAATATTAAAACCTAAATTTCTAGTAATCTTTCTATTACCAAAAGATATGTTATATCTGTAGTCAGGTGTATTAAATTGAATTTGAAAACCAGGTTCCATAACCGTGTTAACATCATTATATGAGATGTTAGTTGAAAATTCAAAATTATTTTTCATACGATAATCTAATCCAATTGCCCAACCATAAGAAGTAACAGGCTGATCAAGACTAATTGTTGTAATAAATCTTTTCTCATCAGGCGTATTAGGGTTTTGAGCTAATAGTTGAGAAGCTAAAAAGCCGTTATAATTATTATAAAAAAAGTAACCATCAAATAAAATACGTCTATCATTATATAGACCCTTATATCCTATTTCAAACGCTTTAACTTGCTCTGGTCCTAAATCAGGAATATTAAACTCATCTGTTAAAATTGGCTTTGAAAGAACAGGGTTATTGCCATCTAAAGCATATATATTACCATCATGTAAATTATATATGTCTTGTAATACTTTCTGACCACCAACTACATTAACTGGAGCAACAAATAAATCTGTCCACTGATCAACTACTGAAGGGAACCTGAAAGCAGTCTGTGCAGAAGCTCTAATAAACTTCTCATTTGACTCATTAACTGAATAAACTATTGAAAATCTAGGTGTTATTCTTGTTGAAAAATATTGATTTTTATCCATCCTAACTGAAAAATTTGGAAAGAGTCTTTCTGATGCCCAACTATCTGTATACTGTAAAAAAGCACCAATTTCATAAATTTCTAGAGGATCTCCGGGTTTGTCATAAAAGATAGAACCCTCACTATTTATTACAGTATATTTAAAATTAGCTCCAAATAGTAAATTAAATGATGATATTATATCACTAAAATTATAATTAAAATCAAGGTTGTACATTGAACTTTTATCGATTACTCTTGCGCCACCATTAGCAATATTTTTCATTATGGCTTCACTCTTTAAGCTATTAAATATATCTGAGTTAGATTTAGGAAGAGACGGTTTAGATGCATCTAAAACATTTCCAAACTCATCTATATTATCAGCAACCATTCTTCCATATTTTGAAGCTTCATCATCATTCATTGCAAAACCTAATTTTCCAGTTAAAAACCCAGTAAAAAAATCTTGGTACCAGAATTCACTAGATTTCCAAGCTTCATTTATTTGAATTGCTAACGTACCGGCATCATACGTTTCTCCTGAATTCTCATTAGCTCCTGAAAACCTTAATAACATATTTTTAGATTGAAGTTCTGCCTTATAATTATAAATTGAGAAATCATTTAATGAGAACCTATTCTGAGCTGAATACACACTACTACCCTTTGCGTAATTTAATTGAAATATAGACTTTAAATTATCATTAAAATTATGATGAAAACTGCCTCCAATTTTAATATTTTCTGCGTTATAATCAACTAAATCTTTTTCTTTGAAACCCGTTCTAGTTAACTCTTTATTAGGTATAATACCCTTTATCATACTTATTGCATCAGCATAGTCTTGTGATCCCTCAGTATAACCCAAATTATCTGCAAAACCTTCAGCAATTTGATCTTCAATATCTTCTAAATTAATAGATACTTCATCTCCGTATACATTTACTCCATCATACCCAGAATCATTCCACCTATTACTATTAATATTATTAAGATTTCGTTTATTTCTGTAATCACTAGCATTCCAATCATCAGCTTTTAAATATCCACCAGTTATCTTAAAAGCAGATTTATCTGATATTTTTTTACCATATCTAAATGAAAAATCATTCATAAAAGAAGGATCTTTATTGTAATCATTTTGTAAATGCATTATCCCACCCTGTAGAGAAAGAGATAATCCCTCATAATCAAATGGATTTTTACTAGTCATTAACAATGTTCCATTCATTCCACCAGGACCATATAGAGCTGAAGAGGCACCAACTACAAGTTCAACTGACTCAACGTCTAACTGAACTAAACCAAATATGTTTCCAGGAGAGAAACTTAATCCAGGTGCAGAATTATTTACTCCGTCTACTAATTGATTTATTCTGTAATTAGTATTACCATTAAAACCTCTGGTGTTAGGGAATCGCATGGATAGACTTTGAACTATCATATCTACCCCTTTTATTTTATATAATTCATCATAAAAGTTCGCAGCAGAACCTTGCTCTATGTCAATAATATCAAGCTTTTCTATGGAAACAGGTGCTGTAAGAATATTTTGCTCAAATAAAGATGCTGAAACCACAACTTCCTCTCCTAATAAGAAAGATTCATACAAAACAATTCTTCTATTTAGATCATCTTCGGATTTTATTTCAATTTTCTTAGTCTCATATCCAATCCCAGATATAGTTATTGAAAGCGGAAAATTAAATGTTGTATTAATAGTAAAGTTTCCATCTAGGTCTGTGACAGAACCAACAGATTTATTTTCAGATAAAAACACGTTTATACCTACAAGGGATTCATCAGATTCATCAACGATTTTTCCTTTTATAATTGATTGGGAAAAAAGATTATTAAGACATAAAATATTAAATAGAAGTATAAATAATGATCTCATTATTTTTTTTTGGTAAATTTAAAAAAAATTAAATTTTAAACACATGAAAAATAAGTTATTAAATCTTTTAATTGTATGTTCTTTTTTCCTTCTAGCTTGTGAAGATGAAGGTAGTGTATCAACTAAGGAACCTTTACTTGGTATTTATACTATTTCTAAATCTGAACTTACTTCTGACGCTACATCTGCAAATGGATTAGTTAGTATCTCATCTGGCACAGATATTACATCAGCTATTGTTACTGCATTCCTTAGTGAAATCACTTGTAACAGTAATGCTAACAAAGCAATTGAAATTGCTGAAAACAATAAAATAAACTTTGTTTGTAGACTTGAAGATAAATCACAAGACCAGGGATCATGGGCAATTAACGATGCAAGATCAGAATTCACATTGACCTTGCTTATTCAAGGTAATTTAGTACCATTAAAGCTTACTAATCTAGTAGAATCATCAACTAAGATTGCTGGAAATGTTGCATCCATTCCAGTTCCTCCATCATTATTGGCTGCTGTCAATTCTGGTTTTGCTGGTGTAACAGATCCGGCAGTGTTGATTAGCATAGATATTGAGCTTGAGAGACTTAATTAATAATTTTTAAGTTTTCAGGTATTGTATAATTCATACTACTAAAAGAAAGTTTAAATTCTTTTAGTAGTATGTCTAGTTTATGTTTTTCTATTATATAGGTATTCATTTTGTGTTT
>NTKI01000016.1 GCA_002457315.1 Rhodothermaeota bacterium MED-G19 | reverse complement strand
AAAATTGTTGACGAGCAGACTGGAAGAATTATGGAAGGCAGGAGGTATTCAGATGGACTTCATCAGGCAATAGAAGCTAAAGAAAATGTTAAAATTGAAGATGCCTCTCAAACATACGCAACTATTACACTCCAAAATTATTTTAGAATGTATAATAAATTATCTGGGATGACTGGTACAGCTGAGACAGAAGCTGGAGAATTCTGGGAAATTTACAAATTAGATTGTGTTGTAATCCCTACTAATAGAGATATAGTAAGGTCTGACATGGAGGATAAAGTCTATAAGACATTAAAAGCAAAATTTAATGCAGTTATTGACGAGATAATTGAATTAAAAAATAATGGAAGACCAATTCTAGTAGGAACAACATCTGTAGAAATTTCTGAACTCTTAAGCAGAATGCTAAATATGAAAAAAATCTCTCATCAGGTATTAAACGCTAAACAACATTCAAAAGAAGCGGATGTGGTGGCTGAAGCTGGAAAGCCAGGAACTGTTACAATTGCAACAAATATGGCAGGTAGAGGAACTGACATCAAACTTACTGAAGATTCTAGAGAAAGTGGAGGACTTGCTATCATTGGAACAGAAAGACATGAATCAAGAAGAGTAGATAGACAGCTAAGAGGTAGATCAGGAAGGCAAGGAGACGTTGGATCATCTCAGTTTTTTGTTTCTTTAGAAGACAATTTGATGAGACTATTCGGTTCAGACAGAATGATTAAAGTAATGGATAGAATGAACATGGACGAGGACGAGGTAATTCAACATAGTATGATCACAAAGTCTATAGAACGAGCACAAAAAAAGGTGGAAGAAAACAATTTTGCTATTAGAAAACGTCTCCTAGAATACGACAACGTTATGAATTCTCAAAGAGAAGTTATATATAAGAAAAGAAGAAATGCTATAAATGGAGAGAGACTAGATGTAGATATTTTAAATATGTTATTTGATACTTGTGAAGATATAGTTCTTGGGACTAAAGAATCTGAAAATTATGATGATTTTAGATTAAATACATTAACAGTACTGGGATTAGATTATAGCAAACTAACTAAAGAAGAATTTCTAAAAAACGATAGCAACTCAATAACTGAAAAATTATACAATGATGTCATAGACAATTATGACAAAAAGAATAATAGCATAATTTCAGCAGCTATGCCTATAATAAAAAAAATAAAAAAAGAAAGAGGAGGTGTTGTTAAAGACGTACTTATTCCATTTACAGATGGAACTAAGCAAATTGGGGTCTCAGTAAATCTTGAAGAAGTTATTGAAAATGAGGGTAATAATATAATTGAGGAAATGCAAAAAATAATTTCTCTAGGGATGATTGACTTTAATTGGAAAGAACATCTAAGAGAAATGGATGATTTAAAGCAATCTGTCCAAAGTGCAGTTTATGAGCAAAAAGATCCATTAGTAATCTATAAGTTTGAAGGGTTTGAGTTATTTAAAAAGTTTATTGCAAAAGTTAATCAAGAAACTGTATCATTTCTGACAAAATGTTTGATTCCAGTACAAAACTCTAACCAAGTTGAAGAGGCAAGAAGCAGAGCTTCAAAAGAAAATTATGAGACAAATAAAGAAGAGTCAAAATCTCTTTTAACTGGAAACAGAACTTCTAATCCAGAAAAAACACAACCAATTAAATCAGAAAAAACATATGGCAGAAATTCAAGAGTATCAGTGAGATATTCAGATGGTTCAGTCAAAAAAGATATCAAATTTAAGAAAGTAGAAGTTGATATAAATTCAGAAAAATGTGTGATAATAGAAGATTAATTTTTTTTTCTTTAATGCTATTACTAATAGCATGTGTATCACAAAAATCAACAAATCTTAATGTTAGTAGTAGAAATTATTTTGAAGACTTAGCTTATATAAGACCTGAAGAAATCAATAAAAAAAAGGATTTTAAAAAGATTGATACTATTACTTTTCAAAATAAAAATGATATCTCTATAGAGCTAGATAGTATAATTATGGTCATCAAAAGTGAAAGTAAAAAAAAACAGTCTATTGATGGTTATACGATTCAGCTTTACCTGGGTGATAACAGAACTCTTGCAGAGGAAATTGAAGGAAGAATTAATGAAATTGATAGCATAATTTTTAGAAAGCTAATTTTTACTCAACCAAACTACAGAGTAAAAGTTGGTAACTATTACGACAGATTCCTAGTCAATAAAGAATTCAAGAGATTTAAAGAAAAATTTCCAAACGCAATAATAATTCCAGAGAAAATTAAACTTAATTAAATAATTGATTTCTCATGTTTTCATTTATAGATAATGCTAATATTAAAGAGACAATTAAACCGATTCCAGCATAAAAAGCATCTTTCCCTAACATCTTTAATGCTTTTTTATAATCACCATTAGACTTGAGTTTTAAATTAATTGCTAACTCCCTGCCTCCTAAAAGTCCAATAAATACCCATGTTGTACTTATTGGAATAGTACTTATTGCCTTTAAATAATATAGCAAGCATGCGTAAATAAAATCAACTACAGTAGCTGCTCTCACATCAATTATATCTGATTTTTCTAAAACAATCTGTTGTATTTTATCCCCTCTAAGATAAAAAAGTAACCCAAGGCCAAAAAAGATAAAAGAAACTACTACTATAAATTGATCAGTTGAAAGAGATCTAGGTAGTACTACTGCAACATTAGCCATATCTTGCATAATCCAAGTAGACCAAAGTGCACCACTTGAAACCCACTGCAAAGGTAGCCATAGCTTCGAAGGTTTAGAGTTTTTATGTTTTTCAAATAACTCAGTAGTTAATGTCCAAACAATAATTGCTACAAAAAAAGCTATAAAGTAACCAAAAAAACTTTTTTGAAGAATACTTGTAATTGAGCTCGCCTGAGTAGCAAAAGCACTAAGTAAGAGTATAGATGTAGATACCGGCATCCTAAATCTTGTTAATATTAATAAGACAACTGGAGAAAATACTTGAAGAAATTTAAAGGTCTCTGGAGCTTCGTTTAATCCCTTTGAGGCAAGTCTTCCATAACTTATATCTCCACCATAATTAAACCAGCTGTATGAAACTGTAATAACAAAAATTCCTCCCATATAAATCCAGAGATAATACCACTTCTTATCAGAATTAGAGGCAATAAACGTGCCTATTGTTTGTATACTATCATTAGCAATTGCAGAATAGGCCGCAAGAAAAAAAACAACCCACATAGCAACTTCTGGATAAGGGTAGACTATTAAACAAATTACTGTTAGGATTGAAGGAATTATAAAATCTGATCTGAATAGATTCATTTTACTAAAGTAAAACAAAAATTATTTTGAAATAAATATATAAGTTAATTTAATGTTAATTATTAAGATTATATATGATAATAAAAAAGAAAGTAACTTTACTTTAGAGTTATGATAAAAATTGATAAAATTATTGAGTCTATATCTTCATTTTTAAAAGAAAGATTTGAGCATATGAAGGGAGATATAATTGAAAAGATATCTTCTATAATATCTAAGCTAATCTCATTTTTTATTCTATTCCTTATTTTTCTATTTACCATTGGCTTTGCAAGTCTAACCTTGGCAAAATATATTAACTCTATGCTTGATAGCGACTTTTCTGGTTATGGAATAATAAGTGCCTTCTACTTGATTGTATTTATAGTTTTATATAAACTATTTAAAACTGGTAAATTAAAAAAGGCTATAGAATCAGAGATGAGGAGAGGACTTAAAGGCTAAATCTCATTTAACCTTTTCTTCATTTTACCAGCCTGAACACCGAACATCATCTTAAATCTCCTACAAAAATATGCGGTATCTCTAAAGCCAACATCATTGCTTATGACCTTAATCGCTTCAGAATCTTCTCTTAACATCTTAATAGCCTTCTCCATTCTCCTGTGTTCAATATAATCTTGAGGAGAAAAACCTATATTATTTTTAAAAAACTGACCCACATAATCCTCAGAAATATTAAGATGATTTGATAATGCCTTATTAGATAACTCTTTACTTATATTTTCCTCTATGAATAAGAATAAGTCTAATATTTTTTCATCATTAAAAAATTTAAAATTTTCTTCTATACTAGAGAAAAGAGGTTGTTTAGACAGTATATGTCTAATTAGCTCATAAACTAACTGATTTGAAACTGATTCAATTACTTTTTTAGATCCAGGGAGATTAGAATAAATCTCTCTTATAATATTTTTAAATAAGGTTGTTATATGAAAATTGTTATTAATTATTGATACATCTAAATTCTTAGCATGAAATATATTGACTAAATCATAAGCTTTAACGTCGAGATTAATTATAAGATATCTATCTAAATTTGTTTTTTTTCTTAGGTTATTATCCTTGTCAATATACTTCGTCTTTTTATCAATAAAATCCTCATAGGCAAGCGTTCTTGTTCTATTAGATCCGAAAGAAAGAGGAATTGTAGAGTGTGCAGGTATAAAAATGCTCTCTTCATTAAAAAGAGATTTCTTATACTTTCCATAACGAAAATTGCCTGAAATAGGATAAATTATTGTGTTATCAATATCATAATAATTATCAATTGTGAAAGATTGTTTCACATTAATAATATTGACCTTCTTTAATGATACTAAAAGGTTGGAATTGATTACGTCTAAAAAGGTTTTATCCATAGTAAAATAAAAAGCGAAATCAAATCTAAAGTTTAAATAAAGAAAATCTAATATCTAACAAAAAATTATTTTTCAATGCTATCGATAATTGACGAAGTAGAATAATTATCAAGTAGTTCAACAATGATTACGCGGCCACCTTTCTTTTCAACTATATCTGCACCTATGATATCTGATTTATCATAATCACCACCTTTTATTAAAGAATCAGGTTTAATTAATTTTATTAATTCTAAAGGAGTATCTTCATCAAAAACAACTACATAGTCCACAAATTTTATAGAACATAAAATTTTAATTCTATCTGACTCACTATTTATAGGTCTAGATTTACCTTTTAATCTTTTAACTGACCTATTAGAATTTAATCCAACAATCAAGATATCGCCATAAGATTTTGCTTCCTTTAAAATATGTATATGACCTGGATGGATTATATCAAAACACCCATTTGTAAAAACAACATCTGATTTTATTAACTTTAAATCAGATATAAGGTGTGATATGTTTTCCCATTTTATAAGTTTATTCTTCATTAGATCTAATTTTAAGAAATAAAATAATTGAGCTAAAAACACCTAAAATTGCTAGACAAATTATTTGTGATGTGTGTAATAAAGTAGCAAAAAATAAGCCAGATTCATAATTGATATTATAGCTTATTAATATTGAAGCAACTAAAAAATGATATGCCCCAATACCAGCATTCACAGGAACAATCATTCCTATTGACCCAGCTATAAGTACCGCAAAACCTGCATTAACTCCTAAAGTATTTGTTTCATTAAAAGAAAAGAAAATAACATATCCCATTAAAAAGTATATGAACCATAGTAATAAAGTAGATACGATAAAAGCTTTATTTGTATAAATATGTTTCACAGAAAAAAGTCCAGACTTAAATTCTGTAAACTTTTCTCTGAATTTCTTCGATGACTTACTAAAATATTTTATTAATAAAAACAGAAATAAAAAAACTAACAGTAACCAAAAAAAATTAATTGGGTTAAGAGTAATATTTATAAAAACATGCTCTTTTAGAAAAGAATAAAATAAATCAAATTCTAATGTTATAAATATTAACAAAATTAAAAACAAAGATATAAGGTCAAGTATTCTTTCGGATACAACAGTCCCAAGTGAAGTTGAAATTTTGATCTTATTAGTTTTTGAAATTAAATAACATCTTATAAAATCATTAAATCTTGGAATAAATAAAGCAAAAAAATATGAAACAATCATCACATTAGTAGTCACATACGTTGAGAGATTTGTTTTTGGGGTTTGCATTAATAGGTTCCACCTATAACCTCTTAATATATGTTCAAAAACAGAAATAAACATGGACAAATAAATCCAAGAATAATTTATTTCTGAAAGTTTAGAAAAAAACGAATTTAGATCTATTTTATTAAAAACTATATAAAGAAGAAAGCATCCTAATGCTAATGAGAGAAGAGTGTTTATTATAATATTTTTCTTTTTCACGGTTACAATTTGGGTGAACAAATCTAAGACATATTGATTACGTAATATCAAATTTTTTAATGATTAAATTATAAAATTGAAAAATGACTTATTTTATTTAAATTTGTGGTTCATTTAATAATAAATTTTCACCTAAATAATGGCTAAAAGTTTTAGAGTACTATATGTTGCTTCAGAGATCAAACCATTTCTTAACGACACCTATGTGTCAGAAATAGTTAGAAAACTTCCGCAAGAGATGCAAGAGAAAGGTGTTGAAATTAGAATTTTAGTTCCTAAGTTTGGTTTAATTAATGAGAGAAAAAACAGACTTCATGAGGTTGTAAGATTATCTGGAATGAATATTCCAGTCGGAGATGATGACAGACCTCTTATAATAAAAGTTGCCTCTATACCAACCGCTAAGCTTCAAGTTTATTTTATAGACAACGAGGATTACTTTAAAAGAAAAACAGTTTTCAATAATAAGAGTGGTAAGTTTCACAAAGATAATGACGAGAGATGTCTGTTCTTCTGTAAAGGAGTATTAGAAACAGTAATTAAACTAGGATGGTCCCCAGATATTATTCATTGTAATGACTGGATGAGTTCATTAATTCCTTTATTTGTAAAAACAATTTATTCAGAGCAACATATCTTTGAAAAAACTAAGTGCATATACTCTATTTATAAAAATGAGTTTAAAGAAAAACTTGACAAAAAAATGATAGATAAGGTTCTCGAAGATGAAGAAGAATTAAATGAAAAAATGCTTAAATCTCTTGAGTCCTCTGATTACAGTGGATTAATTAAAATAGCTTCTGAATACTCCGAAGCAGTGATTAGGCCAAAAGATGAGCTAAGTAAAAAAGTTGAAAATACAATATCTGAAATCTCTCCAAAAAAGAAGATACACACTATTGATAATGATGAAAAATCTATTGAATCACATTATAAATTATATAATGAAATTCTCAGTTAGAATAATAATAATTTTATTTTTTTTACTTTATGCCTGCTTGACGAAACCAGTGAGATAGGTATAGATGAATTATTATCAACTCAGAAAGATAAAATCAAAGTTCATTATCTAGAAATCCCTCTAGAAGTTTCCAATATATATCTTGACAGCGTAAGAACTGATGACGGCGATCTATATTTTGGAAAGTATAATGATCCCGTGTTCGGAAACCTAAAGTCAATTGCTTATTCTCAATTTATTTTTGAAGATGGCACAGAAACAGAAATGCCCTTACCTGGCCAAGTAATAGAAAATTACTATTTACCAAACGAATCATCTCAATTAGACTCTGCTGTTTTATATTTAAAATATTCTAAAGTATATGGGGAAGAAATTTTTGATGAACAAGAGATAACTGTAACTCAAATTGAAGATACATTGTTCTCATCTGCATTATACACTTCTTCAAGATATACTGAGATTAGTCCTCCAAGAGGTATAGTAGGCTTCACAAGATTTAAAGTTTTAAATAAAGACACTTTTCTAACTATTCCTATTACAGAAAAATATGGTAATTTTATTTTAAACAGGATTATTGATGGTGTTTCAGGTGTAGAATTACTAGATCAGACAAGAGGGGTTGCATTTGTTCCCGGAGAAAATAATAAACAGATTGTAAGCTTTGACTTAGAGAATGATGACAGTAAACTTGTTCTTTACTTTAATAACCCAGAAGAAGGAAATGCAAATAGTCCTGCAGATGACTCACTTCAATATGTTTTTAGATTTAACTCCCCATTAACAAAACACTATAGTTTTTACGAAACAGATAGGTCAAGCACAGAATTATCAATAGTTAATGATTTAGATAAAAATGAAAGTTTTAATCTAGGTGATAAAATATATTGGCAATCAGCATCAGGAATTTATCCGTTATTAGATTTAAATAATTTTAATAGCTTTTTAGATACGGCTAAAAATATTGTTTTAAATAGAGTTGAGTTAGTAACAGGACCTCTTGATAGATTAAATAATTTATCTCCACCCTCAGAGACAATATATTATATAGCAAAAAACAATAAACTTAACCCAGTTGGAATAATTTCAAATCCTGAAGAGAATGTTATAATGACAGATAATGCATATTATTCTGATGAAACAGATCCTGCTAAACATAAATATGATAGTATAATATCATATTCATATAAAGGTGAGTCTACTGTCTTTTTCCAAGAAATAGCCATGAATAATCTTTCGGCAAACAAACTTGTTGCGTTCCCAAGTTTTCCAAATACATTTGATAAAATGGTGGTTGATAAAGATAAATTTTATATGAAGGTTTTTTATACAAAATATAAAAAACAAAATTGATAAAAAAATTAGAGGTCTGCAGCTTTAATATCAGTGATTTTAATAAAATTATTAAGCAAAAAGTTTCTAGAATAGAGCTATGTATTAACAAAGAAGTCGGCGGACTCACTCCTCCAGAAAAAGATATAGCATATGCTGTATCTAAGAACACGCCTATCCATACAATAGTTAGACCAAGACCTGGAAATTTTATATACAACACAAAAGAATTAAGATTGATGATTAACTCAATTAAATATTGTAGGGATGCTGGTTGCAAAGGAGTGGTTTTTGGGATTTTAGATAATAAAAACTCAATCGATTACGAAAAGTGTAGAATGTTAGTAAAAGAATCAAAAGGAATGTCTTTGACTTTTCACATGGCATTTGATCTAACAGAAGATCCGCTTGACTCAATGGAAAAAATTATTGATTTAGGGTTTGATCGGATACTCACAAGGGGCCAAAAACAAAATGCTGAGGATGGGATTAGCCTTATAAATAAATTAGTAGATAAAAGTAAAAAAAGGATTTCAATAATGCCCGGGTCAGGAGTAAGATCTTCAAATATTGATCTTTTTTTAAAAAATAAAAATATAAAAGACTTTCATTCATCTTGCTATATAAACAACAGTTTTTCTGAAATGGAATTGGAAAAGCTTATTAGGACAATAAAAGAAAATCAGAATTAAATAAGAGATCTAGCTTCTTTAATTTGAAAGAAAAAATAAATTAAAATACTACTAACTATTATTTTTTGAGAAGTCACATGTATAAATAATGATTGGTTGTTTTCAAAAGGGCTTGGTCCAAACTCCATAATAAGAATAAATACAAATAATAAAATAGCAAATACTAAAGTAATAGTAGAAATTAATTTGCCGAAAGAATCAATAGATTTAATAAAAACATATTGCACAATACAATGTGCAAATAGAGAATAAAATCCTATTTTGACAAATAGTAGATGGATATCAAAAGTTTCAGGGTCAGAAGAGAATATAGCAACACAGACAAATCCTGTTAAGGATATAATAAGAGTTACAATTAGTAAAAAGTTTAGAATTGAATTATCACTCACTCTCACTTGCATCCTTAAAAAAGCAATATAAAACAATGAGTATGATAGAGCTAAGATAATCATAGATGAATTAAAAAGATATGCAGAAAATTGATTTGATTGACCATTTCTTGCCGTCCACTCTCCAAGATTACTGAAAAAATTATAGAAAAAAAGATATCCCTCAGTTGTAGAATCAATTATTGTTCCCCCTGGGTAAAAAATCATAGCTATTACATTTAAAATAATAAATAATATGATTCCAAAATAACCTTGATTTATAAGTATTTTTCTCACAGTTAAAAATAATAAATCTATATTTATACAAACTATTTTTACATAAAATTACAAAATGAAGATAGCGGTAATTGGATCAGGAGTATGGGGAGCATGTACGGCGTATCATTTACAAAAAGAAGGCCTAGATGTTGATTTATATGATATGTGGGGAGCAGGAAATTCAAGATCAGGATCTGGAGGTGCGTCCAGAATTATTAGATTAGCTTATGGAGAAGATAAAATATATACTGAACTAACGAATAACTCTTTTGAATTTTGGGAGAATCTATCAAATAAAAGTGACCGAAAACTCTATCATGAATGCGGTATGCTTTGGCTCGTTAGTCAGGATGACAGTAGTTATATAACTCATTCAGCAGAGCATATAAAAAATTGTGGTCAATCAATATCAAGACTAACAAAGAAAGAAGCTATCAAAAAATACCCTCATATCAATTTAAATGATATTAATGAAATTTACTATGAAGAAAAAGCAGGTGCATTATTGGCTAGTAGATGTTGTAAAAGTGTTGTAAGAAAATTTAAAAATAATGGTGGAAATACATTTATAGGCGAAGTAAAAGTTGATGAAAATAATTTAGATAAAAACGATATTGTATTTAATGGAAAAAAAATTAAAGCAGATAAATATATAATTGCTTGTGGGCCTTGGGGAAGAAAGCTACTGCCTGAAATGCTTGGAGAGAATACATATATTTCTAGACAAGAAGTATATTATTTCTCTGTTCCAAATAATAAAGCAGTGGAGTTTGATTTGAATTCTATGCCTTGCTGGTTAGATTTAAATGAAAACAACCCATCATATTATGGAATTCCTTTTCATCTTAATAAAGGTTTCAAGATAGCCTATGATGAGAGATCAACTCTATTTGATCCAGATACTTCTGATAGAATACCTATGCAAGACCTAGTAGATAGAACTAAATCTTATTTATATCATAGGTTCCCAAGACTTAAAGGTCTCCCTATCTCAGAGACTAGAGTTTGTCAATACGAAAACAGCCTAGATGGTAACTTTATAATTAATTGGCATAAAAAAAATAATGATGTGTTAGTTCTAGCTGGAAGCTCTGGTCATGGTTTTAAATTAGGTCCAGGTTTAGGTGAATTAGTAAGAGATATTGTATTAGAAAATAAAGAAATTCCTGAGTTTTTTGATATTAAAAGACTTGAATCAAATGACAAGTCATCTCAATACTATAATTCTCAAATAAAGTACAATAAAAGAAAAAGACTTTTTAATTAATATGAAAAAATTACACTTATTTATTCTTTTATTATGTTATTCATGCCAAGATAATTATGAAAATTGTTTGGATTTAGAATATGGAACTGAATATATTAAAATAACTGGAGTAAGCGAATCCGATAAGAATTACTTTAAATATTTCTGTAAAACATCAGACGTCTTTGGCATTAAAATTTATGCTACAGAAAACGTAGACAATGATAAAGTACTTCACGCAGCCTCTATATTGGCTGAATATTTGGATAATGATGAAGATGGAACTGCTGATAATCAAAGAATCATAAATAAATTAGTTGATAAAAAAGCTTGGATTTTAATGGTTGAGGGTGAAGAAGAGTCACGTGCTGCAATAAGGTTCCCTATTAGAAATTCAGTTTTTTTAGAATTATATGATGAAGAGGTATCAATAATTAATGGGAATCCTAGATTTGATGCTTCTCTCGAAGAAATACTGCACCTCATTACACAACATGGTTATGCTGAAGTGTACCCTAATAAATTTGGTGAAAATAAAAATTCGGAAATAGCAAATGCAATGGATGAAGCTAGAGGAGGATATTTTAAAAATGTTCCTAATTCATACCCATCTAGTGCCTGGTATACTTATGATGATAAAACCTGTAACTACTCCTGTCAAATCACAGAATATACCTATTGGGCATTGACTTCTATACTGGGGGCACAAGAATACCCAGGAAGGCTAGAGGAAATACAACATGAATGGAGGCTCAATACAAAAGAAAAAGTAAAAAATGGCGACCAGTTAGTTTACTCTTTATTAACTGACCCAGAATTTAAATTCCCAACTAATCTCCCAGATGGAAGGTACAGGTTAGACTAAATCTATAAGTCTATACCATAGTGTGATTTAAAATATTTTTCTAGGGCTATAACTAATGCATTAGAATAATCTCTCCATTGAACCGAGTTCTCTCTTATACCTGGTTTTGGTAACTCCAATTGAATAGAGCTAATTGGATTACCAATAATTGCTGAACCATGGGCGCTAGTATTGTATCCGCCACTATAATAAAATGTACCATTAGTACTTGGATCACTAACACTTGGAACAGATTCATAACCAAGGCTATCAAGTAATGTTCCAAGACTATTCTTTCCTCTTAATACTTGAATAAAATTTTCAGGTGAAACAAAAGATAAAGTCTTTATACTACTTTTATTTTGGTAATTACTTGTATTTAGTTCACTATCAGATAATTGTAACTCATCTTTATTTAACAAATAGCCTAACCATGTTCTTAAGTCATAAAATCCATCAGGATTTGCCCCGTGTCCATGCATATCTAAAAATAATCCATAATCAAATTCTTGAATTATTTTATTTTTTGATGATTCGATATAATGATGGTACTCTTCCCAAGCTCTCTTTGCGAATCTATTGCCCTGTACGCCTTCAATACTATCTCTATTTGCATCTATTTTTGTTCTTTTTAAATTATTAATTACTACATAAGGAGTTTTTCCTAGCTTTGAAAGAAAAGCATTTTTAATTGCTAATGTAATTTCCTTTGTGTTACTATCTGTAACAGTAGTTCCATATGTCCTATCAGGTATTTCCGTTGGTATCATATCTCCTCCATGTGGAGCTGATAGTATTATTGGAAGAGATCCTGGGTAAAACTCAACATACTTATTTCTGCCATAATATATTTTTCCATATTCGTAGGGTTTGTCATACCCTAGCTCCTCGAAAACTTCCTGTTCTATTTGTTGATCACAACAATCTTCTGTATTAGTATCACAAGATATAACAACAATCAAATAAAAAATAAAACTTAATAGTTTCTTATTCATTAAAATATTTTGAAAGCCTGTAATTAAGATTTTCTCTAATATTTAACCAGAAAAGATTATAATCAATTGCATGAAAATCCTCTTTCTCAAATATTTTTATTAATGGGATATTAAGTTCTTTAACCTGAAGTGCTCCATTTTCAGATTGTACTCTTATTTTATTTTCTTTTTTAAGTTTAACCTTGCCAATCGGTAACTTCAAGGCCTGGTATTTGAACATTTGAAAAAAATTAGGCATTAATACTCCTTTATGATTTGAAATATTACTCGTTTTTAGGTCTGAACTAAAAGTAATAGGATTTGTTGCAACAATATTACTATATACTTCATTATCAAAAGGATTAATATTCTCTCCATGTGTGGTCCACGACATAAAGCAATTAATATCTTCTGGAGTATTACAAGGCAAGAAACCTCTAAAGTCATCCTTAACTGGCATCCCAACTAAATAGGCAAGTAATAGCTTATCTTTAATTTTTTCATCAGGTAATATCACGTCTTTAATTAGCCTAACTGCATGGAGTGTTCCCTGACTATGTCCCGCAATAATTATTTTTTTACCCTTATTTTCATTCTCTAAATATTTTAAAAATGCTCTTTTAACATCATTATAGGCTAAATCATAAGATTCTTTTGCGTATGATCTAAGTTTATTGTTTTCATAAGTAAATAGTTCTAATGACTTACTAGAAAAAATTTCGTCTCTATAAGATCTAAAGTCTTTTTTTAGCTTTGGATCAAGAGCAATTTTTGTCAGTATTTCATTGGAGATGTGATAATATATTCCGTCATAAAATATTTGTCTATAAAAAGGAGCATAAACATTTGTTACACCTGAAAAAATGCTTGCTTGATTATGTAATGTAAGGGTGTTAACCCTATTAATATGATTTTGATCTTCAGGATTTGAATTCCAAAAATTTCCATTGTATCCAGAATAGTAAACGGTTGGATAGACATAAAAGACATCTACTTTTGATTTAAAATCTTTGAGAGAATCAATATAATTAAAAGGCAAAGGAATTTCTTTTTTTGGTGAAGCAGCCCAATTTTTCATGTATTTATAATCAGGTGCTTTTGGAAAACCTGTTTCAGAAACAAGGTACCTAGACGCATTACAGCTAAGAAGTAAAAGGACTACAAATAAAAAATAATACGATCTCATAATTTTTAAATAAAATAATACTTATATATTTAATATCAATAAAAAAACTTAACTATTAAAATGATAAACTTCAAACCACTATTTCTAATACTATTATTCTCTTTCAATGTTTCAGTTAGCTTTGGTCAATCTAAATCAAAATACGAAAGAAAAATATTTTTCCCTGACCTTGACAATTATAAAACATTGCTTACTGATTTTCACCAACATACAGTATTCTCAGATGGAGCAGTATGGCCTTCAATTAGAGTTGAAGAAGCAATAAGAGATGGACTTGATGCAATTTCATTGACTGAACATTTAGAGTATCAACCTTATGCAAAAGATATACCTCACCCTGATAGAAATAGATCTTATATAGTAGCAAGTCAATCTGCAGAAGGGAAAAACAAAAACCTAGAAAAAAAATTAATTATAATTAATGGTCAAGAAATTACACGCTCAATGCCTCCTGGACATATAAATGCAATATTTATTGATGATGCTAACAAACTTTTACATATAGATGATTCATTAAAAGGAATAAAAGAAGCAAATAAACAAACTGCTTTCCTTTTTTGGAATCATCCTGCATGGCCAGCTCAAAGAAGTGATGGAATTGCTAAGCTTGATGAATTTCATAAGTATTTAATTAAAAATAATTTACTTCACGGCATAGAAGTAGTAAATGAATTATATTATTCTGAGGAAGCTTTACAAATTGCTCTTGATAATGATCTCACTATAATGGGGACTTCTGATGTACATGGACTAATTGATTGGTTATTTAAAGTGCCAGATGATAATGAGATTCAGGATAATTATTTACCTGGACATAGACCTGTAACTTTAGTGTTTTCAAAAGATAAAACAAAAAAAGGAATTAAAGATGCATTATTTAATGGTAGAACAGCTGTTTTCTATAATGAACTTTTAATTGGGAAAGAGGAGTATATAAATCCATTAGTTAAGAAATCACTAACTATAGATAATATTTCTGACCTAAAACTAGGTTATTCGGAGGACGGCAAATCAACAATCAAAAAAGTAAGATTAAAAAATATATCTGATGCTCCTTTCCTATTAAAAAATTTAAATGATTATACTTTTGAATCAAATAGTGATATAATAAATATAGAACCTAATTCTACTCACACGTTATCAATTAAAACTAGCGGAAAACCTTTTACAGAGTTAAATTTTGAAGTACTAAATGCTATAATTGGTCCTAAAAAGTATTTAAAGTTAAATTTGCCAATATCTAAATAGAATGGGATTAAATATTAAAAATGAGACTGGGAATCTAGTCTCAGTAGTTCTAGGAATAGCAGAGGAAATGGGGAGAGAACCTTCAGTTGATGATTGTATAGATCCAAAAACAAAAGAAAATATACTGAATAATACATATCCAAAAGAGGATGATTGCATTAATGAAATTGAAAGCTTTAATGAAATTCTTTTGAAAAACAACGTGGAGGTATTAAGACCAAATAGTATTAAAAATTTGAATCAAATATTTACAAGAGATATAGCATTTGTTGTTGAGAATAAATTATTCATCCCTGATATAATCAACGAGAGGAATAGGGAAAAAGATGGAATTAAGTATTTAACAGATAATTTAGAAAGTGAAGAGAAAATAATTATTCCTGAGAACATTGACATAGAGGGAGGAGATATTATTATCCATAATGACTATATTTTTATTGGATATTCAAATAATAATAAACTAAAAGTCTCAAGAACATCTCATCAAGCAATTAAGTACTTTCAAGATTTCTTTCCAAATAAAAAAGTAATGGGGTTTGAATTATTCAAAGATGAAAATGATCCATTCAGTAGTATACTCCATCTTGATTGCGCTATGCAGCCAGTAGGCAATAAATCCGTCATTATCTATGAGGATGGATTTAAAAATAAAGAAGAGTTAAATAAATTAAAGGGAATTTTCGGAGATAAAAATGCGATTAAAATAAATAAAGAAGAAATGTATCAAGGATTCTCTAATGTTTTTTCAATTAATGAAGAAACTGTCATTTCAGATTCAACCTTTGTAAGGTTAAATAGTATTCTTGTCAATCAAGGAATTAACGTAGAAAAAGTATATTATAGGGAAATATCAAAATTTGGTGGATTATTCCGCTGTTCAACTTTACCATTAAATAGAAATTGAATAAATGATGTTTAATTAAGTATTTTATGTATTTTTGAATTATAATTAAGGATACAACTTAGGATACATACATTGAAAATTCAACTTTGGAAGAGAAAAAACTATAGTCAAAAAAAAAATAACCTTTACTTAAGATATAGGATCAATCAAAACAAGGCAAAAGTAGAAAGTCTAAAATTATGGGAATGGGTAATTCCAAAAAATGAAATAGAGAAAGAGCATAATAATAATGTTAGAATTGCATGCGAAGAGATAATAAGGAGGACCAAGGATGATCTCGATAATGGAAGAATCACAATAAAACCGGACGCAATAAATGACAGTACTTTTAAAAATCAATTTTATCTTCACTCAAACATCAAAAATTCAAAAGCAGTTTATAAATTTATTGGCAAACACTACGAAGACTTTGACCTTGTAAAAACAAATAGAATTAATCAAGAGTTTTTATTAGAGATCAAGAAAAGAATAGAAAAAAAAATAAAAGATGGAACTCTAAAAGGAAGCACCGCTTCAAAATATTGGAATAATTTTAAGTCTGTATTAATTAATTTGCATAATAATAAAATCTGTAGCTATCCTAATGTCCCAGGAATTTCATATAAGAAAGAAAGAAAAGTAAGAAATACATTCTCTACTTCAGAAATTAATAAACTAGAAAGCACTAACATTAAAAAGTGGAAGGATTTAAAGATAGCATTTTTGTTTTCATGTAAAACGGGGGCAAAATCAAATATAATACAATCACTCATGTGGAAACACATTTATAAAAATAGTGATGAAAACTACTACTATAAAATCAAAATAAATAAGAAACAATTTATAAATACATTTTCAGCAAATAGCAGGAAACTTCTTGGAAAAAGAAAAAATGATAGAGAATTAATTTTTAATCTCCCCGAAAAAAGATCTAGCAGAAGTAAATCATTTAAAAAATGGATAAATAATGCAGGAATAAATGAGAGCAAAATATTTAATGACGCAGTAAACACATTTGCATATAATACCTATAATAAAACAAAAAATATATATAAAATATCTGCAACACTTGGGCACGAATCAATACAAAAAACAAAAGAAATATACGAGTATATGAGTGAGTTGGATTATATTAATATAGAAATGAATATAGATGATACCAACAATCAAGAGAAAGAAATTATAATAGAAAAAAAATTATTTAAAAAAGGAAACCTTTTATCATATAGAAAGGATACACTATAGGATACATTAGTATTTATATATCATTTAATGAATATTATGATATATAAATGTAACATAAAAATAAAAAAAAGAATGAATCAAAGTACATCAGAAATATTTATGATAAGGCCTAAACACTTTAATTTTAATAAAGAAACTGCAAAAAACAATCACTTTCAAAAAGAAGAAAAAGTACTAAACAATAGTCAAATATTAGAGAGAGCACTATCAGAATTTGAGGAACTTGCAAAAAAAATTAAAGAAAAAGATGTTGTAGTAAATATTTTTGATGATAGAGAAAAAATAGTAACTACTGATAGTGTTTTTCCTAACAACTGGATAAGCCTACACAGTGACGGCAAAATATATTTATACCCTATGTTCTCTAAAAACCGTAGAAAAGAGAAGAGAAATGATATAATAGAATTATATAAAAAAAACGGATACTATATTGATAAAATTGTAGACCTAAGTAGCTATGAAAATGAAAAAAAATTTCTTGAGGGGACAGGAAGTATGGTCTTAGACAGAACAAATAAAATATGTTATGCGGCTATATCTGAAAGAACACATAATGATATATTAAATACATTTTGCAATGAATCTGGATATAAACCAGTAAAGTTTAAAGCGTTCCAGTCACATGAAAACAAAAGAACAAAAATTTATCATACTAATGTGATGATGTGTATTGCCGATAAGTATTCCATTATATGTCTTGATGCTATAGACGATATAAAAGAAAGAAATCATGTTATTAAACAACTAAATCAAACAAAAAAAGAAATAATTGACATCAGTGAGGATCAGTGTAATAATTTTGCTGGAAATATGCTTCAGATAAAAAATAAAAAAAATAAAAAATTTCTTGTAATGAGTAAATCTGCTTATGATTCTTTATCAAAAGAACAAGTAAAATTAATAACTTCATATAATGAAATTATTTATTCTAATTTAGAAACCATTGAGAAATTAGGAGGAGGAAGTGCAAGGTGTATGATTGCAGAAAATTTTTTAACAAGAAAATAAAAAATATTAAATTGTAAAAAAACAAAAACCATGAAAGAACCAATACTAACTAAAAATGCTCCTCAACCAATAGGACCATATAATCAAGCAATAAAATACGAGAATATGCTATTTGTGTCAGGGCAAATTCCATTAAACCCAGAGAATGGAAAGCTAGTTGAATCCGGAATTATAGATGAAACAACTCAAGTCATGAAAAACATTGAGGCTATTCTTGATGAGTCTAATATGTCTTTTAATGATATAGTGAAAACAACTATATTCTTAAAGGATATGGGAAATTTTTCTGATGTTAACACTGAATATGGAAAAAGTTTTGAGGATTTGGTTCCTCCTGCAAGAGAAACAGTAGAGGTTTCTAAGTTACCTTTAAATGTAAATGTTGAGATCTCTTGCATTGCTATAAAAAAATAGATGCAAAACATAAGATTAAGATTTGCGCCTAGCCCAACTGGACCCCTACACATTGGTGGCCTCAGAACAGCTCTATATAATTATCTGATAGCTAAAAATAAAAAAGGAAAATTCATTTTAAGAATTGAGGATACAGACCAAAGTAGATTCAATAAAAATGCGGAATCACATATAAATGAATCTTTAAAATGGTGTAATATAATTCCAGATGAAAGCCCAGAAAATCCTGGTGAATATGGGCCATATAGACAATCTGAGAGAGCAGATATATATAGAAAATATGTTGATAAACTAATTGATACAGGTCATGCTTATTATGCTTTTGATGACAAAGAAGAATTAGAGTCGCAGAGAAAAAAATCTGAAAAGGAAGGGAAAACATTTATTTATAATTGGGAAAACAGACATGATTTTAAAAATTCCATACACTTAGGATCCGATGAAAGAGAAAAACTTATAAAGCAGAATAACTATGTGATTAGATTTAAATCATATTTTAAGGAAAAAGAAGAGGATTTTATAATAATTAATGATGAAATAAGAGGAAAAATAAAAGTAGATTTAAAATTACTAGATGATAAAATAATATTTAAAAAAGATGGAATGCCTACATATCATTTAGCTAATGTTGTAGATGATCACTTGATGAAAATTTCTCATGTAATTAGAGGAGAAGAATGGCTGCCATCTTTAGCACTTCATTTTCTTTTATATGACTCATTTAAATGGGAAAAACCTTTATTTGCTCACTTACCTCTCATATTAAAACCTTCAGGAAAAGGTAAATTAAGTAAAAGAGACGGTGAAAAATTTGGAGTTCCTGTATACCCTATTAAATGGGAAGAAAATAAAAATATAAAGTATATAGGATTTAAAGAGATAGGCTTTGAAAAAGAAGCATTTATAAATTTTATATGTATGATAGGTTGGAACCCCGGTTCTACAGAGGAGGTCTTTAATACTAATGAATTGATAGATATATTTGACATTGATAGAATAATTAAAAGTGGGGCTAAATATGATTTTGATAAAGCTAAATGGTTTAACAGTGAGCATATTAAAAAAATAGATTCAAATATTTTAATAAGTGAAAATGAGAGTGATATACTTAAGATTTTCAGGGATGAAATAGATCAAAAAAGAATACCAGAAATAATTAATTTGGTTAGAGAAAGGGTTGAGTTTAAAAAAAATATATTGGAGGAATCTAAGGCAATATTAAAATATGATCAAACCCAATTTAAAGAAAATATTAAAAAGTTAAAATTTTCAAAAAAAGAATGTCAAATAATTAGTCACTTTAGCGAAAAGATTGTAGAGAAAAACAAAGAAGACATTAAAGAATTATTTTTTAAATCATTAAAAGAGAGTGAAATAAAGGTTGGAGATGGGATGAAAAGACTAAGACTTTGTTTAACAGGTAATCTAAGTGGAGCTGATCTTTTTACTATTATCAAAATATTGAACATTGGAGCTCTAAAAGAAAGAATTAGTATTAGTTTAAATACAATAAATGATCAAAATAGGAATAACTAAAGAATATAAAATACCAAATGATTTCAGGACCCCATTTACACCAATGCAGGCAAATGAGATTAATAAACTTGAAGACTTCTCAATAGTTTGCCAGTCAAGTAATATAAGGTGTTTTGAAGATAAAGAATATGAAAAAGAATCTATTGAGATTGTCGAAAATCTAGATGATTGCAATATCATTTTTGGAATTAAAGAGGTCCCAAAAGAAAGGTTAATTGCTACTAAAACTTACTTTATGTTTTCTCATACTATAAAAAAACAACTTTATAATAGATCCCTTCTTAAAGAAATAATTAATAAAAAAATTAGATTGATAGACTATGAATGCTTAACAAATAACGGAAAGAGAATAATTGCATTTGGCAAATATGCTGGAATAGCTGGAGCTTACAACACCATAATGGGATATGGAAAAAAATTAAAATTATTTAATCTAGATAGACTAAGCCATTACAAAGACACTGATGATCTTTATAGATTCACTTCAAAATTTAAATTAAAAAGCAAAATAAAAATTTTAATCATTGGAGATGGAAGAGTAGCACAAGGAGCAGTTGAGTTACTTAAATCCTTTAAAATAATTGAGGTGAACATTAATGATTATATAAATAAAGATTATAACCAACCCGTATATTGTCAACTAGGAGTAAAAGATTATATGAAACGAAAAGACGGAAAAGGTTTTGAAGAAATAGAATATTTTAATAATCCTGAATCATTTGTTTCAAATTATCAAATATTTAGTGGAGCAACTAATATTTTAATAAATGCAGCGTTTTGGGACCCAAAATCACCAAAATTATTTGAAGAAGACAATATTGATGAAAAATTTTCAGCTACAGTCATTGGAGATATTAGTTGTGATATTGATGGAGCTATACCTTGTACTAAAATGGCATCAACAATTAAAAATCCTTTTTTTGACTATTGCATAGAACACAGAGAAATCACTAAACCTTTCTCCAAGAAAAACAATATAACTATAATGTCAATAGATAATTTGCCATCTGAGCTCCCAAGAGACTCTTCAATGTTTTTTGGTAAAATTATAAAGGATAAAATTTTGCCAATTTTAAAGAATGATGAAAATAAAATAATAGAGAATGCTACTATTACTAAAGACGGTAAGCTAACAGAAAATTATAAGTATTTAAGTGATTATGTAGGTTAAATAACTACTGAATTTAGAAGTTTATAAAACTCATCCCTTTTATTATATATATTAAAATCTCCCCCATACATTTCAGTAACAGTAGAGCTTGAATAGTCTTTAATTCCTCTTGAGGAAACACATAAATGCTTTGCTTCTATAACCACCATTACACTGTCTGTATCTAAAACATCTTTTAATTCATTATAAATTTGGGTTGTTAACCTTTCTTGTACTTGTGGCCTATGAGAATAGTATTGTACTATTCTATTCAACTTTGAGAGACCTATCACTTTTCCACTAGATATGTAAGAGACATGAGCTTTACCTGTTATAGGTAAAAAATGATGCTCACAAGTTGAGTTTAAGTTAATATTTTTTTCAATAAGCATTTTATTATAATTATACTTATTATCAAATAATGATATTTTGGGTTTATTTTCAGGATCTAAACCACTAAAAATTTCTTTTACATACATTTTGGCTAATCTATACGGGGTGCCACTAATACTATCATCTTTAAGATCTAGACCTAACTCATCTATTATCTTCGCAAAATGCTTTTGAATGTTTTTGATCTTTTCATCATTAGATTTCCGAAATGCATCTGGTCTCAAGGGTGTCTCTAACGAAAAAAATTCATGATTATCTCCAATTAAATCTATTTTCTTTGTGTCCATATTTAATAATTTATAATTCAGTTATACTTAATTAAGAAAAAAAAGTTTCCTTAAAATTTGATGTTATCTCTAAGTGTAACTGTCTGATTAAAAATAATTTCAGGATTCTTCTTATCAAGTTTGAAGTAACCTTTTCTTTGGAACTGATAATATTTATTAAAATCAGCATCCTTTAAGCTAATTTCTGCACAGGCAGTATTATAATTTTTAATTGATTCTCTATTAATTAATTTTTTAATATCGGCCTCATTATTTTCATCAGGAACTTCAGATAGAAACAGTTTATCAAAAATATTTACAGAAATATTTTCATAATTATTTTTATCAACCCAATGAATTGTTCCCTTAACTTTTCTCAAACTTTCAGGAGTTCCTGATCCACTTTTAGATTTAGGGTCATATGTACATACTATTTTATTGATATTGCCTTCACTGTCTTTTTCTATACTCTCTCCTTTTATAATGTAACCATTTTTCAACCTTACCTCTTTCCCAATAGTTAACCTAAAATATTTTCTGTTAGCTTGCTCTTTAAAGTCATCTCTTTCAATAAATAAATTTTTAGAAAAAGAGATTTCTCTACTACCGTATGTTTCATCTTCCTGATTATTCTCAGCAGTCAAAGTTTCGGAATCACCTTCAGGGTAATTAATTATTTCTAACTCAACAGGATCCAAAACAACCATCACCCTATATGATATTTTATTTAAAACTTCACGAGTACAGAAATCTAAAAGTGCATAATCAATTATATTCTCTCTTTTAGCTACACCAACTTTATCACAGAAGTTAATTATTGCCTGAGGAGGAACACCTCTTCTCCTAAGACCGGATATAGTGGGCATTCTAGGATCATCCCAACCTGAGACTAAACCAGAATTAACTATTTCAGCTAATTTTCTTTTACTCATTATAGTATAAGAAAGGTTCAATCTTGCAAATTCTCTTTGTTTAGGTAAAATTTCTTTTTGTTTTGGAATTTTAGAAATTAACCAGTCATAGAGCTCTCTATGGACTTGAAATTCAAGAGTACAAAGGGAATGAGAAATGCCTTCAATATAATCAGACTGTCCATGAGCCCAATCATAAGTAGGATAGATTTTCCATTTGTCTTTTGTTCTGTGATGTTCATGATTTATGATTCTGTAAAGCACAGGATCTCTCATGTGCATATTTGGAGAGGACATATCAATTTTTGCGCGCAAGACACAATCTCCTGGCATAAAATTACCTTCTTTCATTTTTTTAAAAAGATCTAAGTTTTCATCTACTGTTCTTTCACGGTAAGGACTAAGTTCTCCAGCGCTTGATGGGACGCCTCTCTGAATTGAAATAGTTTCTTGATCTTGAGAATCAACATAAGCATTATTATTTTTAATTAAATATATAGCCCAATCATATAACTCATTAAAGTAATCAGAGGCATAACACTCTGAATCCCATTTGAAACCAAGCCATTTTATATCCTCTTTAATAGAATTAATAAAAACTATATTTTCTTTCTCTGGGTTAGTGTCATCAAACCTTAAATTAACTGGAGAAGAAAAAGTTTTTCCAAAGCCAAAATTTAAACAAATTGACTTAGCGTGGCCAATATGTAAATAGCCATTAGGTTCAGGAGGGAATCTAAACTTTAATTTTCTTTTATTAAATCCATTAGATAGATCCTCATTAATAATTTGTTCAAGAAAATTCTCATTCGAAGTAAGTTGATCCGAACTATTCATTTAAAATACTTATAAAGTTGCGTCATCTCTTACTACTTTATCTGCAAGATCACTTTTATATTTTTTTAACTTTTCAGATATATCATTATCAGAAGTACCCAAAATTTGAGCAGCAAGTATACCAGCATTCTTTGCTCCGTCAAGTGCTACAGTTGCTACAGGTACACCTGCTGGCATCTGTAATATTGATAACACAGAATCCCATCCATCAATTGAATTTCTTGATTTTATTGGAACACCAATAACAGGTAATTGAGAGTTAGAAGCAACCATTCCTGGAAGATGTGCTGCACCTCCAGCTCCAGCAATAATTACATTTATTCCTTTATCATGAGCCTCTTTGCTATATTCCATCATTTTCTTTGGGGTTCTATGAGCAGACACAATATTTACCTCGTGGTCTATTCCAAATTTATCTAAAATTTCTATAGCCTCTTTCATGATAGGGTAGTCAGATTTACTGCCCATTATAATTCCAACTTTCGACATATTTATATTGATTTAACTTTTATGGTTTTTTTTAAATGTTTTGCTCTTTCATATGAATCCTCAAATTTATCACAAATTATTGTGACATGCCCCATTTTCCTATTAGGTCTTGTTTCCTTTTTCCCATAAAGATGAAGGTGTGCAAATTCACAATTAAACACATTATCTAAATTTTCATAATAAACCTTTCCTTTATAACCTTCTGCGCCAACTAGATTTAACATTATTGCTGTACCTAGATGGTGTGTTTCTCCCAATTTTAAATTGAAGACAGAACGTATATGTTGTTGAAACTGTGAACTTTCACAAGCTTCGATTGAAAAATGGCCACTATTATGAGGTCTTGGTGCTACTTCATTAACTAGGATTTTATCATCTACTAAAAACATTTCAACAGCTAATAAACCTATACAATCTAAAGATTTTGATAATTTAACAGCTAAATCTTGAGCCATTAAATCAACATGCTTAGATATATTGGCGGGACTAATTACATATTCTACCTGATTAGATTCTTTATTAAATTCCATTTCCACAGTCTTATAACACTTCACCTCACCTGATGGGTTTCTTGATACTATTACGCTTAACTCTTTATCAAAAGGAATAAAATCTTCAATAATCATTTCACAATCAGGTAAGTTTTCTATATCAGAAGGAGACTTTAAAATTTTTACCCCATAACCATCATATCCAAATTTTGTTTTTTTCCAAACACAGGGAAATTTAACTTTATCATCGTCTAAAGATAAATTTAGATCGTCTAAAGATCTGAAGTATTTAAAACCTGAGGTAGGTATATTATTATTATTGAAAAAATTTTTTTGTTGATTTTTATCTTGTATTGTCCTTAAAGTATCTGGTTTTGGGTATACTTTTTTCCCCATTTTCACTAATGTATCAAGAGCATCTACATTAATATGTTCAATTTCAAAAGTTATTATATCACAATCACTTCCGAAATTTACGATTGTATCGTAATCATTTAAATCTCCATAAGAAAACTTAGAGCATAAATGTTTACACGGAGACTTATCATTAAAATCTATTACGTGCGTAGTAATACTTAATTTATTACACTCAGCAAGTAACATTTTTCCAAGTTGTCCTCCCCCAATGATCCCGAGCTTTTTATCAAATAACATAGAATTCATGAGTGCAAAAATACATTAAATTCTACGATTATTAGATTTAAGAAAAAGTAGAATTAAAGATTAACCTTATTTTTTTAAATAATCCTTTATTTCCTCAAGAGTTATTTTTTCCTCGTAATAGGCACGCCCAAATATTGCATTATGAACGCCTATATCTTTCAAATTGTATAAATCTTTAATGCTTCTAATTCCCCCACCGGCAGTTAAATTAATTAGTGGAAATTTCTTTAATATTTTTTTATATAAAGCTGTTGGAGGACCTTCCAAACTTCCATCTTTTGAAATATCAGTTACTTTAATATTTTTTAAACCTCTCTTATGAAAATAATCAATATGACTTATTGGATCAATCTTTGTCTGATACTTCCATCCATTTATTCTCAAACTTTTATTAAAAATGTCTACAGCAAGAACAATTTTTTTATAACCCCAGGTGGTCAAACAACTTAAAAATATATCCTTATCATATACTGGCAAACTTCCAAAAGTTATTTTTTTGGCTCCATTGTTAAATGCATTGCTAACCTGCTCACTATTTCTCATTCCTCCAGAATAATTAATTCTAACTTTTCCAAATTGACTCATCATCTCAAGTAAATTAAAATTATTTTTTTCATGCATTTTTGCCGAACCAAGATCAACAACATAAATATCTTTAATTCCTATGTCTTCGTATTCTTTTATTAAATCAATTGGGCTTTTAGGGTATACCTTTAGTGTTCTGAAGTCTCCAGATCTAACATTTACAGTTCTATTATTCTTAATATATATTGATGCTACTAAGTTCATACCTATTATTAATAAAAAAAAAGGGTTTAAACAAGAGTTTAATCCAAAATCAACAATTTAAACCCATGACCGTGTATTGTTTTAATTTCAATTTTAGGATCATCTTTTAAATATTTTCTCAGTTTTGCAATGTACACGTCCATACTTCTAGCATTATAATATGAGTCATCACCCCATATTTTAATTAAAGCAGTATTCCTATCTACCTTAGTATTTACATTTAAACAAAATAGTTTTAAAAGTTCATTTTCCTTCGTGGTGAGTCTATGCTCATTTTTATTATTATCTAATAATAAATTTTGGTTGTGGATATATGTATAATTTCCAAGTTCAAAATTATCATCTAATTTATTTTTCTTTTGAGGTGGTGTTCTTTTCATTATTGCCTCCATTCTTACAAGTAGTTCTTCTATGCTAAAAGGTTTCGTCAAGTAATCATCCCCTCCAAGTTTAAAAGCCTTAATGATATTTTCCTTTTGAGACTTAGCTGTAAGAAAAATTATAGGAATATTTTTATCAACCTTCCTTATATCTTTAGCCAAAGAAAAACCATCCTTTTTTGGCATCATGACATCTAGAATAATTAAATTCCAGTCATCTTTATTTAAAAACTTTTCTTTTCCTTCTTCACCATCAACAGCCAACATGACATGATATCCTTTTGCAGATAAAAATTCATTTAAGATTTTTCCTAGATTAGGATCATCTTCTACAATAAGAATTCGCTTATTATGCATCATTAGTTTTTTTAAATCTTATCTTAAATATAGTTCCTTTATTTACAACACTTTCAACAGATATAGAAGCATTATGTTTAGTTAAAATGTTTTTAACATAAGATAACCCTAGACCAAACCCTTTTACGTTGTGGATATTTCCTTGAGGTTCTCTATAGAATTTGTCAAAAATTTTATCAATATTATTTTTTTTAATTCCAATCCCTTGGTCTGAAATTGATATCTCAATAAAGTTTTTAATATTTAAACTTGATATGTTAATTATAGGTTTATCCAAAGAATATTTATTTGAGTTATCCAATAGATTATTAAATACATTTAGTAAATGATCATAATTGCCCTGAATTAAAGAGATATCGGCTGTTAAGTTGCCTTTAATCACACCCCCTCTTTTTTGAATTTTAAATGTGTTTATATTAATTGAATCTTTAATTATTTCATGAACACATAGCTTTTTAAGATCTAACTTATAATTAGCCTTTTCAGTTTTAGCTATACTTAATACATTTTCTACCTGCCCCCCAAGTCTCTTATTTTCATCATTTATAATATTTATATATTTTTCTCTTGAGCCGACCTTTTTTAAATCTCTATCCATCAAAGCTTCGCAAGCAAGAGATATAGTTGAAATTGGTGTCTTTAATTCGTGGGTCATATTATCAATAAATTCATTTTTTATTTCGGATAATTTTTTGAGTTCAAATACTTTTAAGATGACATAATAAAAACAAAAGGCTATAAGGGTTAAAAAGATGGTGGAGAAGACCATACTTAAAAAATTATTTTCTTCAATGTAACTGCTCTGCTCTGGAAAATAAAGATATAGATCTAGATTTGAGTCTATTAGATCATTTTGGAAGAGATTTATAGAAAACTCTGATTTTAATATTTGAGCATTATTAGAACTAGATAATTCTATTTCATTAGTTTCATTATTATAAATTAAAAATTCGTAATCTATATTAATATTCATTTTAGAAAGATTGACCATTATCATTTTATTTAGAAAGTCAATGTTAAAATCAGACTTAATTGTTCTATCATTTGTTAATAACTTATTTAAAACTATCTGTACCATTTCTGACCTATCTAAAATTTTGTTTATTTGGCTTTGCATAGAAGAATCTAAATTCAAACTCTGTAAATCTTCAATTTGAATGGAGGCATTAACATTAGAATTAATTTCAGAGTTATCTGTATCTCCAGATTCAATATCAAACTGAAGAGAATTGTTTGAATTTAAACTAGCTGAAGAGTCAAGTGTTTTTTTATTAAAAGTAGACTCTATCAACTCTATATCTCCACTTTCATTACTTCTTCTTATCTTAAAAGTAGCCTGTAAATTATCCTTTGTTAAGTTTATTATTTCTTTTTCCTCTAACCTCTCGTTAATCATAAATAGAACATGTTGTATATCTTTTCTAAACCTATCCTCATTCAATCTATTAAGATCTGATATCCAATTAAATTGAACAAAAAGGATCGAAACCAATGACACAACCAACAAAATTATAATTACTATGAAATTTTTTCTGTTCATAATACAAATTTACTGAAAGTAAAACATAGTAATAATTTGATGGTATTTTTTAAGTAATTTTAACATATGGGTGATTAGCTCAGTTGGTTCAGAGCACTGCCTTGACAGGGCAGGGGTCACTGGTTCGAATCCAGTATCACCCACCATAATCAACGATTCGAGTCCCGTCTCCCCTACTAAAACAATAAAACGGTTATACTTTTATAAAGTGTAGCCGTTTTTTATGTAAAAAAGACATTGTATAGATACCTTCCAGGAACAAGTGTAAAACCTCCTGCTATTATTAAACCGGCCCAAAATAGTATAATCATTGATCTTGAATGACCTTTAATATCACCCTTCTTTATATAATAGATGCTCTTTGGTACGGTGTATATAGTCAGAATACTTAGTAGATGGATCCATCCAAAATGATTTAAAAATTGAGGTCCCACTCTTGCCTCCATAAAAAAAGATATCCCTGCTTGAAAAAACATTAAAATCATATATACCCAACCAATATTTTTATGATTTCCAGAGCCCTTAGATGAAAAATAAATTAAATATGCTCCTATAATTAAACAAGGACTTACTGCAATTAAATGAATTGTTCTTAGTAGTTCATACATGGATTTCAAAAATAGATTTTTTTGAAGACATTAAATTATATGCTTGAATAAAATCTCTTGGTGTAAAAGTTAAGTTTAACTTTTCATAATAAGAGTCATTATATGATTAGTGTCAATCAATTCTCTTGGAGTAAAACTTAAGTTCGATATTTCAATAGAGTTATCTAATCAATAAATTCCAATAATTCACCTGGTTGGCAATCCAATACTTTACAAATAGACTCTAAGGTACTGAATCTTATAGCTTTTGCTTTACCCGTTTTTAAAATGGAAAGGTTAGCTATTGTTATATCAACTTTTTGTGAAAGCTTATTAAGACTCATTTTTCTTTTGGCCATCATCACATCTAAGTTTACTATAATAGGCATATGATTATATTGTTAATTTATTTTCATTTTGAATTTCAACTCCTCTTTTAAAAATATTACCTATTAGGTATACAAGACCTGCAATAAACAAAAATTCTCCTCTAACCTCAAATTGAGGCTCTAAACCAATAGCTAGAGCTGCCCATTTATCAAAAAAGTTAACAACAAAGCTAAAACCCCAAATAAAGATTAGGGTATAACTAATCTTTACAATACGATTAGCAATTTCGATAGAGAAAGGATGTATTAAATTAATTTTAGAAAGTAACTTTATAATTAAATAAGCTAAGTATGATTTTATTAGTGTCCATAAAATAATACTAATGACATAAAAAATGTAATTCCAAAGATGAGATTCTCGAATTTCATAAAAATATGTGCCAGGAGATGTTCCTACTCCAAAAACACCAATATCTTTAAATACAACAGCTTCTGGATTGAAAAGAGTAATTATAAAGCTTATTAGGATAATTCCGGATTTAACTAATGTTCCCACAAAGATTATCCACGCGAAGACATTAATTATTTTTAATATTTTTTCGGTTCGAGTTTTTTTTGCAATTTTTCTTTTAAAACCTTTTTTTTCTTTGAAACTTCTAACTACAACATAAACTAATATTATTGCTATGGTTATATATATTATTAACTTATACATTATCTAAATATTTTAATTATTATTTTACAAATATCAATAAAAATTTATTGATAAACAATAAATTATTTAAATAAATAAAATCCTCATTTATTTTACCTGTTGATAACTGTTATTTATTGAAACAGAATTTGCGTTAGTTTCTTTCATCATTTTATTTAATTGATTTAGAAGCTCTTCTTTTTTTTCATTGAATAAACTTGAGACATCATTTAACTCACCGGGGTCATCTTTTAAGTTATATAACTCTACATCATTGGATTCATAATGAAGGACTAGTTTCCAATCCCCAGATCTGATAGCTGAACCCGGTTTCCATAAACTTCCATGATAATGAGGGAAATGCCAATAAATATTTTTTCTGTCAATTCTAGATTTTTCTTTCAGTGTAGGCATTAGACTTAAACCATCAATTTTATAATCATTTTGAATCCCAGCAAAATCTAAAATGGTTGGGAAAAGATCATAAGAAACTGTCAAGTCATTAACTTTTATATTCTCTGAGTTACCTGGGACTTTAATTAACTGAGGAATCTTTATTCCCCCCTCATAAAGCCAACCCTTACCTGCCCTTAGAGGATGAACCGAAGTT
>NTKI01000015.1 GCA_002457315.1 Rhodothermaeota bacterium MED-G19 | reverse complement strand
GATTATATCAGATGCATAACCCAAAAGAATTAAGAAGAAATAATGGTCTTTCATTATTCAGTGAGGGGTGGGGTCTCTATAATGAACAGTTGATGTTAGAAACCGGATTCTATCCAAATAAAAAAATTAAGTTAAGACAACTCCAGCTAAGGTTATGGAGAAATGCTAGAGTTATTTATGATGTAGGTATGCACACAGGAAAATTAAGCTATGAAGACGCTATATCTCTTATGACTGACAAAGTGGGATTCCTAAGGTGGGCTGCTCAACTTGAAATAGACTCATCATCTTCAAGACCAGGTTATTTTATTGGCTATTTCATGGGAATGATAGAGATATTAGAAATGAGAGAGGATTATAAGAAAATGAAAGGAGAAAATTACAATATTTCTGATTTTCACGAGAAACTTTTAAAAATAGGTAATATGCCTCCTTCAATCATGAGAGAAGCCCTATTTAATTAGAATAAGTTATGGACTATAAAAGAAAACTATTAATTAAATATTCTTTAGAATTTATAGTAATTGTAGTTGGTATCTCTGTTACTTTTTGGATCGATGAATGGAATCGGAATAGAATAGAACAAATTCAACATGTAAAAGATATTAAATCAATTATTGATGATTTGGATAATGATTCATTAATTATAAATCGGGTAAATCAATCTCTAGATACTGGAAGATTAAGAACGGATAGGTTAATTAATCTAATAGAACTAAAATTAGATAATAAAATCAGTTATAATTCATATTATAAAAAAATTATAAATATTGGGTATTTATGGTCCTACCAAACTTTTTTTATGACAGAAGCAACCTATAAATCATTGATATCAAATGGAAGAATTAATCTATTTCCTCAGGATATTCATAGTATGATGAATAAGTATTATGAGGCAACAGCTAAGAGAATTAATGATCACAATAAAATTGTTGATGATATAGCTATTAAATACTATACCTATTACCATCCATTTTCTACGCTTTTCACAAATGAAAATTTTAATAATAATTTATTTCCTGATGTAAGGTTAGGAGTAAGTGGGAGAGGGCTTAATTTTAGTGGCGAATCACTTAAAAAATTTGATAATTTTTTTAAAAACAATGATATTAAAAAACTTTATACTGGAATTGATTTTTACTCAAATACTATAAATATGAATAATAGGGTAGGAAATTATTCGAGAAGAATTTTTGAATTAGACACTGAAAGGCTAGAGCTTTCAAAGGCAATTCATATTTACCTTGAAACTTTAGTTGAAAACTAAAATTCAAATATTTTATTTAGTAATTTTTTTAGTTTTTTTTATAATATTAGATTAAACTTTATAATTAAATATTTATCACTATGAAAAATGTATTATTATTTTTATCCCTATTGAGTATTATTTCATGTAATACCAATAATAATCAAGAAAAATTTACAAGATTAACGAGAGGTAGTGTCCAAATCTTTGATGAAGCTGCCAAAGATTTCGTCTCAGATAATTCAAGAATTGAATTATTAGTTGATTCATTATTCCTTGCTGAAGGTCCTTTATGGGTAGATAAATTAAATTCCTTATTATTCACACAAGTCGCCGCAAATAAAATTTACAGTTGGAGCAATGAAGATGGATTTTCAACTTATATGGAACCAAGTGGTTATACAGGAATAGTTCCTGCCGAGCCTGATGGTTTATTAGGATCGAATGGTATGGTATTAGACTCTAATGGTGATCTGGTATTGACTCAACACGGAGATAGGAGAGTAGTTAGGCTAAGGGATTGGAAAAGTCAATCACCTGAGTTTGAGACATTAGCTGGAAGTTATAATGGGAAGTTATTTAATAGCCCTAATGATCTAGTATATGCTGAAAATGGTGATTTATATTTTACTGATCCTCCGTACGGGTTTGGATTAGAAAAACTTTTAACAAGTGAATTGAAAGAGCAGCCAGTTAATGGTGTCTATAAACTATCAAAAACTGGTGATATTATTCTTTTAGTTGATGATTTCTCATTACCCAATGGAATAGCTATATCAAATGATAATAAGACTCTATATGTAAATAGTTCAGACCTTGAATATCCTTTTATTACAAAATTTGATATTACAGAAAATGGTTTAGAAAACAGAGCAATTTTCTTTGATGGCTCAGAATTAGTTAAGACATCAGAGGGATGGTTTGATGGTTTAAAAGTACATTCTTCTGGAAATATATTTTCAACTGGACCTGGTGGAGTGTTAATAATTACACCAGAAGGTAAGCACCTTGCAACTATAGGAACAACAAGTAATGCATTAAATTGTGCTTTCGGTAAAGATGAGAAATCTTTATACATTACCGCATTTGATTACCTAGCAAGAGTAGAAATTAAATAAATTTAAAGATTAAACTTAATGAAGATGAAAAACTTAAAAATTTTAGTTTTTGCTTTATTTATTCTATCAAATTCAGTTCATGCTCAAAGTAAATTTGAAAATCTTGATGTATTTGAGTTACAATATGTCCGTGACCCACAAGTTTCTCCTGATGGTAATAAGATAGTATATATACGTACCAAAATGGACATTATGAAAGATGGAAAAAGTTCATCTTTATGGATCATGAATTCTGATGGCACTAATCATCAGAAATTAACTTCGCTGGTCAAAAATGAAAGTAACCCAAGATGGAGTCCAGATGGAAAAAGAATATCTTTCATCTCAAATTCTGGAGATGGTAATGGTTCTGAAATTTTTATCTATTGGATTGATTCAAAACAATACTCATCAATATCTCAACTTGATGGATCTCCAAGGTCATTGAATTGGTCACCGGACGGTAGAAATATTGGATTTTTAATGTTCTTACCAGAAAAAGCCTTGCAGATAGTTACTGCTCCAAGAAAACCAAAAAATGCAAAATGGGCTGATAAACCTAGAATTACTGATAGATTAAAACATGAATCGGATGGTTCAGGTTATATGAGAGAGGGATTCTCTCATATATTTTATATTTCATCTGAGGGTGGCAAACCAACACAAGTAACTAGAGAAAATTATAATCATAGAGCTTTTGACTGGAAATCAGACTCTAAGGGATTTGTTTTCTCTTCTAATTATACAGATGAATGGGAATACGATTTTAGGAATTCAGAGCTTTATAGCATAAATATTGATGGGTCAAATTTAAAGACTTTAACAGATAGAAATGGACCAGATAGAGGAGCTGCTATCTCTCCTGACGGAAAGAAGATTGCGTATTTAGGTTATGACGATAAGGTTCAAACATATCAGACTTCAAGACTATATGTTATGGATATTGACGGAAGAAATAAGAGTGAAATTAAAACTAATTTAGATAGGAGTATAGCCTCAATTAAATGGTCATCAGATAATAAAGGTCTGTATTTTATGTATGATAATGAAGGCAATACTAAGGTTGCATATACCTCTCTTAATGGTAAGACTATTAAATTAGTTGACAATGTTGGTGGAACAACAATAGGAAGACCATATGGTGGTGGATCATACTCAGTATCAAAACATAATCAGATAGTATATACAATGACTTCTCCTTATAACCCAGCTGATTTAGTTATATATTCTAATGGAAAGAATACCAGGCTGACTGATTTGAATTATGATTTGCTTAAGGGCAAGGATTTAGGGGTAATCAATGATATATGGTATGAATCTTCTGTGGACGGGAGAAAAATTCAAGGGTGGATAGCTAAACCTCCTGGCTTTGATCCAAATAAAAAGTATCCACTAATTGTTGAAAATCATGGCGGACCAATAAGTAATTATGGTGACAGGTTTTCTCCGGAAATTTTATTGTATTCTTCTGCAGGATATGTTGTGTTTTATCCTAACCCTAGAGGAAGTACTAGTTATGGCGAGGAATTTGGAAATTTATTATATAGAGACTATCCCGGAGATGATTACCATGATGTGATGGATGGTGTAGATAAGATGATAGATCAAGGATACATTGATGAAAATAATCTTTTTGTTACAGGGGGAAGTGCTGGAGGTATAATGACAGCATGGATAATTGGAAAAAATAATAGGTTTAAAGCATCAGCTGTCATAAAACCAGTTATGAATTGGATTTCTAAGACATTAGTTGCAGACAATTATTTTGGATATGCTCACTCTAGGTATGATGGACAACCCTGGGAAAATTTCAATCATTATTGGAGTTTTTCTCCAATATCATTAGTTGGTAATATAGAGACTCCTACAATGGTAATGGTTGGATTAAATGATTTGAGGACCCCTCCTTCTGAGGCAAAACAACTTTATCATGCTCTTAAGTTGAGAAAAATTGAGACTATCTACGTTGAAATACCAGGAGCTTATCACAATATATCAAATAAGCCAAGTCAACTAATTACGAAAATTGATCATATACTATATTGGTTCAATAAGTATAGAAATAAATAAATTTTATATTTTTATATAATCTTAATTAAATTAAAATTTTTAAAAAAATGAGAAATTCACTTTTTATACTTATTGCTTTTTTTGCAATAAGTTGTACAAATAATGGTGTGATGGTGACATTTGATGATGAAAAATCAAATGCAATTAGAGCACACTATCAAAACTATTTAAATAATGACATAGATGGTCTCAAGTCTTTGTGGTCTCCTGATTTAAAGATATACATGAATAGTCCTGATGCTGCAGGAGTAGATGATATAGCTTCTTTAATTTCAGCGCAACATGCAAACTTTGATAATATCTCTATGAGTTTTCAAGATGATGAAGGAGGAGAAGATCTAGGTGTTTGGGTTCAGACTATAGTATATCCAGCAAATAATGGTTATCCTGAGACGACATTGACACAGTCATGGTTTACGTGGAATGCAACAGGAAAAGCTAGTGGTAAAACATTAGAAGTTCCTGCGCATATTGGATTTGAGTGGGCTGATGGCAAAATCGTAAAAGAATGGCATAATTTTGATCCGTCTGGAATGATGGCTGAATTAGAGCTTGCTGCATCTCAGTCAGAAGAATAATTTGGTTTTATTTTAAAATAGACCCTGCAATGCAGGGTTTTTTTTTGATAATTTTGATAATTTTTGATTTATATTAAATATTTAAATTTGTTTAATGAAATGGATCAATAATTAAAGTAGCTAAAGTTATGTTGCCAATACGAATTTATTACATATTATTATTTTCTATCTTCAATATCAATATATCAACTGCACAAGAGAATAATTTTTACTCTTCTTCAAATATTAGTTTAATGTTGGAAAAATTAGATGTATTTGGGAAAGTATTATACATCGCTGCACATCCTGATGATGAAAATACTAGACTTATAGCATATTTAGCTAATGAAAAAAAATATGAGACTGCTTATTTGTCTGCAACAAGAGGAGGAGGAGGTCAAAATTTTTTAGGCACACACCTTAAAGAAAATTTAGGTCTTATAAGAACTCAAGAACTTTTAGAAGCAAGAAAAATAGACGGTGGAAAACAATTCTTTTCTTCTGCTGTTGATTTTGGTTACTCTAAGGGACCTGTTGAAACACTTAAGTTTTGGAATGAGGAAAAAATATTATCTGATTTTGTATGGATTATAAGAAAATTTAGGCCTGACGTTTTAATAACAAGATTTAACCAAACGCCAGGCATTACTCATGGTCACCATACTGCGTCAGCTATTTTAGCAAATAAAGCTTTTAATCTATCAGGAGATCCCGATGCTTTTCCTGATCAATTAAAATATGTTAAGGTATGGAAACCTAAAAGAATTCTTTGGAATACTTCATCTAGATTTTTTAATCTTGATAAATATGATATAGATGAGATGTTAAAAATTGATGTTGGAGTTTATAATAACAAAATAGGTAAATCTTATAATGAGATTGCTTCCGAGAGTAGATCCATGCATAAAAGTCAAGCATTTGGTTCTTTAAGAAGGAGAGGTAGCGAGGTAGAACTATTAATTTATTCACAAGGAATTGATGCAAAAAAAGATATAATGGAGGGAGTCGAAACTTCATGGAAAAGAATAAGGGCAAGCGAAGCACTTATTAAACACATTAAGAATGCTCAGGATTCATTCCAAATTAATAAACCTTATGAAATAATAGACAACTTAACACTTGCCTATAAAGAATTAAATAGAGTTATTGATAGGGATTGGAGAGCTATCAAAAAAAATGAGATCAAAAATCTTATTAAGGCTTCTTCAGGGTTATTTTTTGAAGCTTTATCTAGTTCTGAACTAGCTTCAGATGGAGAAGAAATTAATATTTCTTTTGATGCAATAAATAGAAGTCCATATGATATAAAACTTGAAAAAATATCAATACTAGGTGAAGAGTTTGATGTCAATAATATTCTGGAAAACAATAAAATGTTTAGACTGGAAAAAAAAATAAAATTACCTGCAAATGATCAAATTTCAGAAAAGTATTGGCTACTAGATAAGGCTAACTTTGGTAGTTACAAAATTAATAATCAAATGCTTGTAGGAGACCCTGATAATTCTCCTTCATTATTATCAAAATTTATATTTAGAATAAATGGGCAGCAAATTTCATATAATGTGCCAGTTGTTTTTAAAGTTAATAGTCCCATAAAAGGAGATGATTATAGACCTTTTGTTATTGGTAACCCTGTTTATTTAAATCCAAAAAATTCAATGGAATTGATTGTGAATTCAAACAAGAAAAGTCTCAAAGTTGATGTGGTTTCGGGAATTAAAAATTTAAAAACCAGACTTTATTTAAGGGTTTCTGATGGTATTGAAGTTCAGCCTGAATTTTATGATATAGAGATATCCAATAAGGGTGAAAGAAAAACATTTGATTTTACTATTTCTTTACCTAACGAAAAGAATCTCATTAGTAATGTATTTTATGAGGCTGATGTTAACGGTAAGTCTTATTCTAGAGCTATAGATAAAGTTATATATGATCATATGACTCCCCAGACCAGATTTCCTAAGTCTGATGTGTCACTTATTAAATTTGATATTAATTTAAAGGCAAATAAAGTAGGTTACTTGATGGGTTCAGGAGATAAAGTTCCAGAGTCATTATCTCTGGTAGGATATGATGTGGATTTACTTGAAAAGAATGACATTAATCTAAAAAAGCTAGAAAATTATGATGCTTTGATAATAGGTGTAAGAGCTTTTAATTCGGATAAGTCTTTATTTGAAATTAAATCTAAATTAATGGATTATATGAATTTAGGAGGCAATGTTATTGTCCAGTATAACACTTCTAGAAATTTAGATGTAAATAAATTCGCACCATATTCATTTAAATTATCTAGAAAGAGGGTGTCTCAAGAAGATGCTAATGTTCAGATAACCAATAAAAATCATCCTGCTTTAAATTATCCAAATAAAATTAAGATAGAAGATTTTGACGGATGGGTTCAGGAAAGAGGTTTATATTTTCCTGACTCATGGTCTGATAAATATCAGACTGTGATCTCATCAAATGATATTGGAGAAGATCCTAATGACGGAGGAATATTAATAGGTAAAGTTGGCAAGGGACATTTTGTATATACTTCATACTCATGGTTTAGACAGCTTCCTGCAGGTGTTGGAGGTGCTTATAAAATCTTTTCTAATCTTCTCTCGCTAGGAAAAAAATAGTCACTTTCTGTTTAAATAATTTTTTTCCATATATTTAAAAAAAAATCTTATGAAAAATCACGTTTCTACTTTTATTATATTATTTCTATTTTTTGTGTCAAATGTTTTTGCAAATCAGGATTCTCTGATAAGTGAAATGAATTGGAGAGGCATAGGTCCTGATAGAGGGGGTAGATCCTTAGCTGTCTCTGGATCCCCAAATAGAACTAATGAATATTATTTTGGTGCAGTTGGAGGAGGTTTGTGGAAAACTATAGATGGTGGACAGACGTGGAATCCAGTAACTGATGGACAAATAAGTAGTTCCTCTGTTGGTGCCGTTGCAGTGTCAGAATCTAATCCTGATATTGTTTACATAGGAATGGGAGAGACTGAGTTAAGAGGAAATATTATGCAAGGAGATGGGGTATATAAATCAATTGATGGAGGAAAAAATTGGAAACATTTAGGACTTGAGGAGACCCAGGCAATTGCAAAAATTAGAGTTCATCCAACAAATCCTGATATTGTTTATGTTGCAGCGCTAGGACATCCTTATGGTGAGAACCCTGAAAGGGGAGTATTTAAGTCTATTGATGGCGGAGAATCGTGGAATAAGGTTTTATTTAAAAGTCCTAAAGCTGGAGCAATAGATCTTATAATGGACCCAAAAAATCCTGATATTCTTTATGCTACAATATGGCAGGTTTATAGAACTCCTTACAAGATGCTTGGAGGTGGGCCAGAATGTGGAATTTATAAATCAGTTGATGGAGGAATGACATGGGAGGATATATCAGAAAATAAAGGATTACCTAGTAGGCCTCTAGGAAAAATTGGAATTACTGTATCAGGGGCAAATTCAAATAAGTTGTGGGCAATTGTTGAAGCAAATGATGGTGGTGTATTCGTATCAGAAGATGCAGGTGTAACTTGGGAACTTGTTAATAATGAAAGAAAGTTAAGGCAGAGAGCCTTCTATTACAGTAGAATTTATGCTGATCCAAAAGATGAAAATGTTGTTTATGCTTTAAATACTGGTTTTTATAAATCAGTTGATGGTGGAAAAACTTTTGATAAAAGAATAATTGTTCCTCATGGTGATAATCATGATTTATGGATTGATCCAAATAATCCTATGAGAATGGTAAATGCCAATGATGGTGGAGGTTGCGTGTCAGTAAACGGTGGTGATACTTGGACCGATTTGGATTTTCCTACCTCTCAATTTTATCATATAATGGTGACAAATGACTTTCCTTACCATGTTTGTGGTGCACAACAAGACAATTCAACAATGTGTATTCCATCTGAGGGTTGGAATTTTAAACAAGCTAGAGGACCGCACAAGGAATATTATTATCCAGTGGGCGGAGGTGAATCTGGTTATATAAGTCAGCACCCAAAAAATTTAGACTGGTTTTATGCGGGAAGTCAAGGTGCCTTACTGACTAAGTATGATAGAAGTAATGGATTCAGAAGAGATATTCAGGTATACCCAAGGTTTTTTTCTGGAGAACCTGCAATAGATTTACCTGAAAGATGGCAATGGACGTTTCCAATAATTTTTTCACCATTGAATCCTGATAAATTATATACGTGTTCTCAACATGTTTGGGTATCAGAAAATGATGGTCAGAGTTGGAATAAAATAAGTCCTGATTTAACATATGCTGATCCCGAGACACTTGGTGAAACTGGGGGAGTTATTACAAATGATATGAATGGGCCGGAAATTTATGCAACTGTATTTGCTTTAGCACCGTCAAAACATGATGAAAATATAATTTGGGCTGGATCAGATGATGGTCTAGTTCATATAACAAAAGATCATGGTAAGACTTGGATAAATATTACACCCAAAGATATGCCTAAAGATACGAGGGTAAGTATAATAGATGAATCACCTCATATGCCTGGAACAGCATATATAGCTGCAAAAAGATATCAGATGGATGACAGGAAGCCCTACATATGGAAAACAAATGACTATGGAAAAAGCTGGGATTTTATTACTGATGGAATAAGATCTGATGATTTTATTCATGTAGTGAGAGAAGATTTAGTAACTCCAGGACTGCTCTATGCAGGAGGGGAGCATGGTGTATGGGTTTCTTTTGATGACGGAAAAAATTGGAAATCCCTAAGTTTAAATATGCCAGACACTCAAATTTCTGATCTTATTGTAACAGATAAAGATATAGTGGTGGGTACTCATGGAAGATCAATTTATATTTTAGATGATATTTCTCCCTTGAGAGAAATGGCTAAAATCAACTTTGATAAGCATTACTTATTTAAACCTTATTATGCTGCAAGAAGAGTTCAATCTGGTGAAATAAAATATTATTTGTCTGATGAGGTCAATTCATTAAACCTAAAAATTTTAGATTCAGAGGGCAGGGTAGTTATAGAAAAAGATGGGTCATTAGACAATTCTGTTGAAGAAAATTCATGGTATGGTTCAGATAATGGTAACCCTAGTATGGAGAAAGGTCTAAATACTTTTTCGTGGAATTTGAGATATGAGGGTGCGACTCAGTTTGATGGTATGATTATTTGGTCTGCAAGACCTCAATTAGGTCCAATTGCTCCACCAGGAACATATAAAATTATCTTAACTGTTGATGAAAAAGTCTATAACACTTCTATTGATTTAATTAAAGATCCTAGAATTGAAGTGTCTGACGATGAAATTAATGTTCAGTTTAAATTTGCAATGGAGATAATGTATCAGACTGATTTAGCAAATAAGAAAGTAATTGAAATCAGAAAGATAAAGGAGGTAATTGCTAAGGATATTGAAAATAAAAAAATGTCTGATAGAAAAAAAATAAACTCACTTATTTCAAAATTAGAGCTTATTGAGTCAAGTATATACCAAGTCAAAAATCAAAGTGGACAAGACCCTTTAAATTTTCCAATAAAAGTAAATAATAGATTAGCATACTTAAGGAAAAGTGTAGAAAGTGGAGATGGATTGCCAACTAATGGGTCTAGAGAAGTCTTTAGAGTTCTAAAGGAAGAACTTTCTGGTTACATATCTAGATTAGACAAGGTTAAACTTGAGATAGACAAATATTTATAATTTTAAATATAAAAAGTTATTAACTGTACGAATAAGCTTTTTTTCTTTTTTATTTTATCCTTAATTTTCTCATGTATAAGTCCAGATGATGTCAATTATAGAAATAATTCTATCAATGAATCTATCTATGATTTTCAATATGAATCTGGAAATTGGGATCATCCTAACTACATAGAAAGTTTTACCTCTTATGGAAATCATAGAGTAGTTGTTGAGTTAGAAAATTCATCTATTGAGATTCATCAAGTTAAGATCCCATGGAGAAGGAGGGATAATTTTCCAAACACAAAAGATATTATAATTATTAATGCTGTGAATGGAGAGGAAATCAAAGAAAAATATTTTGTCGATATAAATAATGAATTTGGTCACATACTTTTTAAGCCAGAGAAATCATCTGTCGAATATTATTTTTATTATTTACCTCATAAGTCTACTGGGGGATACTATCCCAAGGTAGAATATCTTGAACCTCTGAAAATAGAAGATCAGAAAGATTTTATTCCAAAAAAATATTTAAATAATTTTTCTGATATAAAAGAGGCAAAAATTACTGGATTTGAATCTATTGATGATTTTCATAGTTTTTTCCCAATGGAAATTATATCTACTAAAGAAGAATCAAATAATTACTTGAAGTTTTTTAATAAAGACTTCTATCTCTTTCCAGAGTATAGAGGTTTTCCTATCAAGATGAAAAATTATTTACCAAAGCGATGGACTATTGAAAATAAATATGTCAACGGTTTAAATGATAATGTTTCAAGGGGAGAATATTATACTTTTCAGATAGGGGTATTATCTCCAAATAAGGATATTGATGATATAGATATTGTTTTTTCAGATTTAAATTCATCATCAAAAGGCACAATAGATAAAAAGTATTTTACATGCTTTAATAAGGGAGGTGTTGATCTTGATGGTAAATCTTTCTTAAAAAAAATATCAGTAAATAAAGGTGAGGTTCAGTCATTATGGTTTGGGTTAGAGATTCCTTTAGACACTAAGTCAGGTACTTATAATTCTTTAGTTATAATAAAACCTAAGGGTATGGAAGAGGATACAATTCATTTAAAAATGAATGTTTTAAGTTCAAAATCATATGATTTTGGAGATAATAAACCCGAGAGGATGTCGAGGTTGAGATGGTTAAATTCTGATATTGGATCAGACGATAATTTAATTATAAAACCATTTAAAAAAATTAAGATCACTGAAAATAATTTAAACATTTTAGGAAGAGAAATTGAATTAAATAAAATGGGATTACCTGTGAGGATTTCATCGTTTTTTTCACCTGAAATGACATTTATTAAGGAACAATCTGAAAATATCTTGTCTGATAAGATAGACTTCAAAGTGAAAATTAATAATGGAGATATAGAAAAATTTTCAAATTCCTCATTTAGTATGTCTAATGGTAATAGAGCTAGTGTTAAATGGATATCAGAAAATCAATCTAGAAACTTCAATTTAATTATATCAGGTATATTGGAATATGATGGGATGATGGATTACAAGATGCAATTGATAGCAAAAAATGATGTTAATTTAAATGATGTATCTCTTAAAATTTCTTTTAACAAAGAAGCTGCAAAATACATGTTAGGTCTTGGAAATAAGGGAGGTGAATTGAAAAATAATATTGATTGGAAATGGGATGTTAATAAACATCAAGAAGGTGCATGGTTAGGAAATATTAATAAGGGGTTGCAATATGTTTTGAGAGATAATAATTATGAGAGACCTCTAAATACTAATTTTTATAGATCAAAACCTTTAAATCTTCCTACTTCTTGGTATAATAACTCAAAAGGTGGAATATCAATAAAAATTAATAAAGAAGTCGTAGATATAAACAACTACTCTGGTGAAAGATCAGTGAGTAAAGGAGATACTTTGAATTTTAATATAAGATTTTTAGTTACCCCATTCAAAACTATAGATACAAGAGAACATTTTAATACGAGGTTTGTACATAAATATATTCCTGTTGACTCAGTATTAAACTTAAAAGGGACGATTGTAAATGTACATCATGCCAATGAAATAAACCCGTACATAAATTATCCTTTCTACAATATAAATAAACAGAAGGAATACATAGATGAAGCTCATGCTAAAGGCATTAAGGTTAAACTCTACAATACTATTAGAGAATTAACTTATAAAACCTATGAAATGTTTGCACTTAGAAGTTTAGGCACTGAAATTTTTAATGATGGAAATGGAGGAGGTCATAGTTGGTTACAGGAACATCTTAAATCAAACTATCACTCTGCATGGCATGCTGTTAGGGTAAATGATGCCTCAATTTTAAATAAGGGTACTTCTAGATGGACTAATTACTACATAGAAGGTATTAATTGGCTTGCAAAAAATAACTCTATTGATGGCTTATACCTTGATGATATTGCTTTTAGTAGGAGTACTGTAAAAAGAATTGCAAATGTATTTAGTATGAATAGAGATTCTTTTGTAATTGATCTTCATTCAGCAAATCAGTTTAATGTTAGAGATGGTTATATTAATAGTGCTTTTCTTTATATGGAACATTTTCCTTTTGTCTCAAGACTATGGTTTGGAGAATATTTTGAATATGAACTTGAACCAGATTACTGGATGACAGAGGTTTCAGGTATTCCTTTTGGTTTAACAGGAGAAATGCTTGAGAAAGGTGGTAGACCGTATCATGGTTTAGTTTATGGTATGACGACTAGAGTTTATCACAAATATAATCCTGGAAATATTTGGAAAATTTTTGAGAATTTTGGTATTTCAGATAGTAGAATGATAGGATATTGGGTAGATTATTCACCAATTAAGGTAGATAATAATGACATTAAGTGTACTATATATCAAAGAGATGATAAGATTTTGATATCTCTAGCTTCATGGTCTAATAAAGATGAAGACATAAATTTATCAATAGAATGGGATAAAATAAACTTTAATCCTTCATCTGCAAAATTGACTAGTCCTGAAATAGAAGGGCTTCAAGTTTATAATAAATATCAAGTTGGAGATAAAATAAATGTAAAAGCTAATGAAGGCTTAGTTCTTACGTTAACTAAAAATTAATGAGAATTTTTTTGAAGAATACTTTTGAGTGAATCAATAACTTCATTTACATTTTCTTTAGAAAAACAGATTGGTGGTTTACTCTTTATTACATTATCTTGAGGCCCATCTGAACCAACTAAAATTTGCTTTTTTCTTAACTCATTTTTTATCTTTTGAGCTAATTCTGTATCAGGTTTTTTTGAATTCTCTTTTGTAATCTCTATTCCAATAAATAATCCAGAACCTCTAATGTCCCCTATATTTTTAAATTCTTTTTTTAATTTATTAAGTTTTCTCATATAATAATCTCCAACGCTCTTGGCATTTTCTTGTAATTTTTCTTCTTCAATTACATCTAACACTGCAAGACCAGCAGCACAAGAAACAGGATTCCCTCCAAATGAGCTAAAAAACTCGACACCTTTACCAAAAGACTCTGCTATTTTATCTGTTGTTATCACTGCACCAATAGGGTGTCCATTACCCATTGGTTTTCCTAAAATAACAATGTCGGGTATGACTCTATGCATCTCAAAACCCCAGAAATATTTCCCAAGTCTTCCAAATCCTGTTTGAACCTCATCACTTATGCACACTCCGCCTCTCTTCCTGACTTCTCTGTAAATTTCTTTTAGATAACCTTCCGCTAACGGCACTTGACCACCACACCCTAATATAGGCTCAGAAATAAATGCAGCAACATCATCTAATTTATTTATTGCATCTTCAGCATACTTTTTGCCTATTTTATTCTTTGGTATACTGTAAATACTATTATAAGTATTTGGCATAGGTACTTTGATTATATAATCTTTTATTCCTTGCCCCTTTTTATTATTGAATTTATAGTGACTGATGTCAGTGCCTCTTTGGGTGTGTCCATGGTATCCGTTTTCAACAACCATTATATTATTATTTTTTGAGTGAGATAAAGCAATTTTTATTGCCAAGTCACTAGCCTCACTTCCTGAATTTACAAAGTAAATTTTATTTAACTTTTTTGGAAATTTTTTAATTAATCTAGAACCGTAATCATAAAGTTGGTCATAAATATACCTAGTATTAGTATTTAGTTTTGTTATTTGCTTTGAGATAGCACTAGTCACTTTTGGATGAGAGTGACCGACTATGGGGATATTATTATATGCATCAAGAAATGTGTTTCCATCTTTATCGAACATATACTGGAAAGCAGCCCTGTCAAAAGCGATAGGTTTTTTATAACTCAATGAAAATATAGGACTAATTACTGAATGACGTTCTTTTATATATTTTTTTACACTTTTTAGTTTATTTACCTTCCTATTTAATGCTTTTCTGAAAATATTTTCAGCATGAATCGGACTTGTTTTTATAAGGTATTTAAGCATACTCCATGCATTTTTTTCAGAAATCAGAGCATATGTGTTTTTTGGATTTACTTTTTTTGAATAAGCCGAATTACATACACTGATACATAATTTTGCTGCCATTAGATAATAAATTATTGATATTTCTTGCTCTGTAAGTTTTATAATTTTATTGTATGCCTTTAATACTGTAGACGCTGAATCCAGTGGATTTTTTTTATCATAAGATGCATATGTCATTGCTATTGCAATTTCATTTACTAGTTGTGAGTTTGTCAAATCACCAAAATCAATTATTGCTAATTTTTCATTTTTACTTTTTAAGATATTCCACTCATTAGTATCATTGTGAATAATTGATGTTCTTAGTTGATCAAGTATGGGTAAAACATTCTCTTCAAATTGTTGAAAGAAATAAAGAACAATTTTTCTTTCGTTAGAATCTTCTATATACTTTAAAAATTTTTTATTGAGATTTAAGTATTGAATATCCCACTCCCACTTTCTGCTTGATATAGAGTCATTAGAATAATTTTTGAGGTGTTTGCTTAGATTTCCAACTAATTTTCCAAGTGCCTTAAGGATATTGTCATTAACTTGAATTTCACCTAAAAATTTACCCTTAAGGTAAGATAATACCCTTACAATATATTTATCCTTTTTTGAATCTATAATTTCTAAGTATTCATTATTACATGAAGAAATAGGTGCTGGATATGAGCTATTAGAACTTTTATTTAAGTGAATTAAGCAATTATTCTCTGCAGAGATTAAAGAAATATTTTTCTTGGTAAAAGGATATTTTTTTAAAATAAATTTTTTTCCTTCCTCAGAAGTTAAAAGATAATTTTCGTTATCGTATCCGTTGAGTTTTCTTAAACTTTTGACGTTTAATCCGTAGGATTCTTTGACAAATTTTTTTAGTTGTAGTGTTTCCATACTGCCGAAGAACCATCTTTTTTAACATAGAGGACATCGTATTCGGCTTTTTCATTTATAGTTTCCATTCCTGGGACATTTGTTCCTGCTGGCATTCCAGGTACAGCAAGTCCAGCAACATCAGGATTTTTTTCTAGAAGTTCTCTTATGTCGCTTGCTGGGACATGACCTTCTATGAAGTACGAACCAATTATTCCTGTATGACAAGAGGTGTTTTGTTGAGATATTTTATATTTTGTCTTGATTGATCTCATATTATTCTCATATATAGATTCAACTTCAAAACCATTGTCTTTTAAATGGGAAACCCACTTTTTACAGCATCCACATGTAGGTGACATATAGACGCTAACTTTGTTTTTAGAAGCTCCACAAGACAAAGAAACAAATGCTAGTATAAGTATAAAGTATTTCATATATGTAATCTAATATATAACTTTAAAAAAGTTAAATATGATCTATAATTAAATTAAAAAAATTAATGATCGATATTTAAAAAATATTCAATTAATCAATCATTAAATTAATTTATATGAGAAACTTTATTTTTATGATATCATTCATTTTTTTTATCTCTTGTGATGAGGTAGATATAACTCAAAATACTAGCAGAGGTCTTGTTATTAATGAATTCTTAACAAGTAATGACGTATGTTGTCCTGATCCTTCTGGTGATTATGATGACTGGGTAGAACTTTATAATGATACACCTGATCCTATTGATATTGGGGGTATGTATTTTACTGATACACCAGGTGATGATAACCCATATCAGATCCCAAACACTGATCCGTCAAAGACAACAATTGCCTCAAAAGGATATCTGCTTATTTGGTGTGATGATGATCAGGAACAGGGCCCACTTCATGTAAGTAAAAAATTAAAAAAAGGTGGTGAATCAATTATTTTACTTTCAAGTGATAAACTTACAATTGTTGATTCTTTAACTTATTCTGAGCAGACAACAGATGTTTCTATGGGAAGAAATCCAAATAATTTTGAAGAGTGGATTTTCTTTAATAGCCCGACACCTGGATCAAGCAATAATTAATTAATTGCAAGCGGCTTTTTTGCCATTGATTTTAGGAATAGAAAATGAGATTTTAGAGCTTCTGTTGTAGTCTTGTATTCGTTATATGGTAAACTAAATTCTTTTGCTGTCTTTTTTACTATCTCAGATATCTTCTTATAATGTATGTGAGAAATATTAGGAAATAAATGGTGTTCTACTTGAAAATTAAGTCCTCCAGAGAACCAGTTCATTATCTTATTTCCTGTTGAAAAGTTAGAAGTAGTAAATAACTGGTGCATAGCCCAAGTATTTTTCATTCCAAGGGATTTGTTTGGTAATGGCATTTTAACTTTTTCTACAATATGTGCAAGTTGAAAGATTGTACTTAAAATAATACCAGCTGTGTAATGCATAATAAAAAACCCAATTAAAATCTTCCACCATGCAAAGTCAAGGTATATCATAGGAAGAACAATCCAAATGGAATAATATAAGATCTTAGTAATAACAAGGTTTACCCATTGTTTTGTTGGATTTACAAACTTTTTAAAAGATAATTTTCTTTTAATATATCTTTTTGTCTGAAAGTAGTCAGTCATTATAGCCCAATTTATTGTCATAAGGCCATATAATAAAAAAGAATAAATATGCTGAAATCTATGATGAGGCTTCCATTTACTTTGTTCACTAAAACGAAGTATTCTTCCAGCTGCTAAATCTTCGTCATGACCATGAATGTTTGTGTATGTATGGTGAAGCACATTATGTTGAATTTGCCAATTATATGCATTTCCAGCAAGAATGTATATACTGCTACCCATAAGCTTATTAACCCATTTTTTACTTGAAAATGACCCATGGTTACCATCATGCATTATGTTCATTCCAACTCCTGCCATTCCAACCCCAGTAATTATTATTAATCCTAAACATACCCACTGATTAAACTCAAATAGCAATATCAGAAAATAAGGGATTGTGAAGATTCCAAAGATTATTAATGATTTTGTGTAAAGTTTCCAATTACCTGTTTTTTTTATCTTATTATCCTTAAAGTAATTATTAACTCTTGAGTTTAATGTTTTAAAAAACATTTTAGGATCCTTCTTAGAAAATTTTGGGAAGACCTTAGTCATACATGTAAATATTATAAATTGTTTCTTAATAATAGAATGAAAAATAGTTTTTTTAATTGAGTAAATAAATATATTACACTATGTCTGAAAATTATGATTTTAAAACCCATTGGGACATTGCATATCTTAAAAATTCTATTGAAGATTTAGGTTGGTATGAAGATGATCCTGTGGTATCTTTAGATTTGATAAATAAATGTAATCTCTCTAGAAATTCAATGATATTTCATGCTGGAGCAGGCGCAACAAAATTAATACAAAAGTTAAAAGATGATGAGTATTCTAATATATGTGTTAATGATATTTCCAAAAGTGCAATAGACAAACTCAAATCTTCTATTAATAATATTGATGGATTATCCTTCGTGGTAGATGATCTCACAAATCCAAAAGACTTGCTAAACCTTGAAATGGTTGATTTATGGCATGATAGGGCTGTATTACATTTTTTTGTCCAACAATCACAGCAGGATGCTTACTTTAATTTGCTTAAGAGAAAAGTTAAAGATGGTGGGTATGTTATATTCTCAGAATTTGCTATTGATGGAGCAAAGAAATGTTGTGGTTTAGATATATTGAATTATAGTGATGAAATGTTTCAAGAAAGGCTTGGTGACGATTTCGAATTATTAGAGTCTTTTAAACATTTGTATAAACATCCATCAAATGGTAATACTAGAAAATATATTTATAGTTTATTTAAAAGAAAGCAATAAATAATTACTAATATAACTAGATTAACACCTAATAATGAAAAGATTAATTCTTCTACTATTAATTTTCTCTTGTTCAAAAGATAAAACAGCTCAACCTGAGTTATGTGATGAAAATTATAATCCTCCTTTTGGTGGTACAATTTTTATTGATCCTGATATTATAACTCCAGAAGATCCCACAACTTTTGTCAGCTTATCTTATGCGGGTACTGGAAGTAGACAGATGTACGACAGGAGGTCGGGATGGATTACACTTGAACCATTTTTATTTCCTGCAGATTATGATGATGGACTGACAATTGAAATTCAAGTTAATCCTGAATTTGGCACCTGGGAAAATGCCCAGATATATGCATTAAAGTATGCTGAGGTCATAGGTAGACTAACCACACAGCTGAGAAAAGATGTTGAAACATCGTGGATCCACAGAGGAGACGAACCATTTGGAGGAGGAAATAATAATCTTTTAATTCATACAGACTGGTCTGAAAAAAATTATGAAAATCAAGGGATATTAGAAGAGACACTTGTCCATGAGGCAGCACACACGTCATTAGATTCTTACCATGCTGAGTCTGAGGGGTGGTTACAAGCTCAAGATAAGGACTGTGAGTTTATATCTGATTATGCAAGAGATAATCCCATAAGAGAGGATATAGCAGAAAGTTATTTGCCTTACCTTGCAATAAGATACAGATCTGATAGAATATCTGATGACTTAAAGAAAAGAATAGAAGAGGCTATACCTAATAGAATCAAATACTTTGATGAACAAAACTTTAATATGTATCCAATTCAATAACTTCTACTTATGAAAAACTTTTTTTTCTTATTGTTTATTCCTTTTATATCATTTTCCCAGATGGAAAATCTTCCAGATAGGCCATCTTTTAAAGCTAATATGATTGAAAATGCTCCTGAACTAGATGGTAATGTTTTAGGAGATATCATTTGGAAAAATTTAACTACTGTGGGTCCGATGCTTCAGTCAAAACCTTCATTTGGCCTACCCTCAACAGAGAAAACAGATATTAAGATTGCATTTTCAAAAACAATGATGTTTATAGGTGTTGTATGTTATGATTCTAGTCCAAACACATTAGTAGTTTCTGATTCTAGAAGAGATGCTAGTCTTGATGATGATGATAGTTTTCTTTTTATTATTGATACATATAATGACCAACAGAATGGATTTTTATTTGGAACCAATTCAGCAGGAATGGAGTATGATGCTCAGATTGATAATGAGGGAGTTGGTAATAGAAATGCACAAAGACAACAGGGAGGAGTAATTGGAGGAACAAATTTAAATTGGGATGCTTCTTGGGATGTGAGGACTGAAGTTGGTGACTATGGATGGAGTGCTGAATTTGCTATTCCATTAAACTCGCTAAGGTTTAGTCCTGGAGACAATAGAAGTTGGGGTATTAATTTTCAGAGAAATATTAGTAAATCTAATGAGATATCATTTTGGGCTCCTTTACCTATTGGATTTAATTTTGGTATAAAAAGGGTTTCACTTGCGGGGAAAATGAGTGGAATTTCATTAAAAAAACCTGGAAACTTAAAATTCTTACCTTATGGATTAACTCAGTTTACAAATAACTCTATAGATAATAATACATCTTCTAATATAGAATTAGGAGCTGATTTAAAATATAGTATTACACCATCCTTGACATTAGATCTTACATATAATACTGATTTTGCTCAGGCGGAGGTAGACAATCAGCAAGTAAATCTTGATAGATTTAATCTTTTCTACCCTGAAAAAAGATCATTTTTTCTTGAAAATGCCGGACAATTTTCTGTTGGTAGTCCTGGTGAGATAGACCTTTTTTTCAGTAGAAAGATAGGGATTTCAGATAATGGTTCTGTAGTTCCAATAATTGGTGGGGGTAGGTTATCTGGTAAAGTAGGAAGCACGAATATTGGTCTTTTGTCAATGGTAACAGATGAAATACAAAGTATGGATATTAATAAAAATAATTATTATGTAGCAAGAGTAAATCATAATATTAATAATTCTAGATCATCAATTGGAGCTGCATTAATAGGGAAAAGTGTTTTAGGTGATGTGAATTCAGATTCTAATCACTACAATAGGATTTTTGCTATTGATGGGGTATGGGGCATAGGCAAGAAAGCAAAAATTTCAGGATTTTTATCAAAAAGTTCTTCACCTAATATTGACTCTGAAGATCATGCTTTTAAATTATCAGCAAATTATGATTGGAATAGATGGAATATTTTGGCAGCCTTATCTGAGGTAGGAGAAGGATTTAACCCAGAGGTAGGTTATTTAGAAAGAGGTTCATTTACAAAACCTGAATTCTTAATATTTAGAACTATAAGAGTAAGTGAAGAAAGTAAACTGCTTGAGTATAGACCACATATTTCAGGGAGGTATTACTTTGACTCAGAAGGTAATATTGTTACAACATATACTCATATAGATACACATTGGGTTTGGAAGAGTGGTTTAGAAATACATACTGGTTATAATGTGAGGAAAGAGTGGGTCTCTGAAGATTTTTCTATATCAAATTTATTGATCAATTCAGGTGAGTATAATAACAGTGAGTTTCAGTTAGTATTTATGACAAATAAAAACCAAAAAGTATCACTAAGTACAAGAAGCACATTTGGTGGATATTTTGGGGGATCTAAAGTATCAAATAATGCCACATTAAATGTTAGATATGGAGACAGGTTTAGTTCATCACTTTCAATAAACTCTAATAATATAAAACTTGATTATGATAAATTAAATGCTTTAATAAGCGGTTTAAGATTAACTTATTCGTTTAACCCTAGAATGTTCATTCAAAGTTTAATTCAATATAATAATGTGTCAAATTTAATTTCTGTTAATGCAAGATTTGGATTACTTAATGATGCTAATACAGGTTTATTTGTTGTTTTTAATTTACTTAAAGATACTGATCCACTTGATGAATTAGATAGTCAACAGATAACTCTTAAGTATACTCATTCGTTTGATTTAATAAAATAATTTATTTTGAGGATAACGATTATAACTATATCTCTTTTATTGATAATTTCTTGTGAAAAAATTGATAGTTATTCATTAGAAACCGTAATATTTCCTGATTTAAGTGGGACATTAAATATATATAATGGAACATTCAGCCCAGGAGAGGAAGTTATTATTGAGGCATACCCAAATGAGAATTTTGAGTTTGTTAGTTGGGGAGGAAGTGAGTTAGGTAATGATCCTATTCTCACCGTAGTAATGAATGAGGATAAGTTAATATATGTTGAATTTAAGATGAAAGACTCTGATGGAGATGGCATAAATGATGACATTGATAAGTGTAACGATACTCCTCCAGGTCAATTGGTTAATAACGATGGCTGTTCAAGTCTTCAAGCTGATTATGATAACGATGGAATTGTAAATGAATTAGATGTATGCCCAAATACTCCTTCTTTGACATCAGTTTCTAGTAATGGTTGTCCTCTAATATTCCTTGATGAAAATGGGGTTACTTTAAAAGCGACTGATGAAGCTATTGATTCAATTGGAAAAGTAGTTAAGTTTAAAGGAAATAATGTAGAAATTATCCGAGATTGGGATCATATTAAAAGTTTGAATCCTTCAAAATATAATAGTACCAATAAGTTAGTTACAACTTTTTTAGAGGAGACAAATGTTCTCTGCGCTCTTCCATGTCAAATAAATGATAATTTTGATATGAAGTCTTGGGATGTAAGTAATGTGAAATTAATGTATTTCACATTCTGGAATTTAAATGGATTTGACCAAGATATATCTAAGTGGGATGTTAGCAGTGTTGAAGATATGGAAGGTTTATTTTTTCATTCATATAATTTAAATGTTGATATTTCTTCCTGGGATGTGTCAAGTGTTAGAAGTATGAAAAGAATATTTAGGGGAGCATTTTATGCTAATCCAGATGTATCTCTTTGGGATGTGTCTAATGTATTAAATATGCAGGAAATGTTTTATGGGACAGATATTGACCAAGATTTAAAACAGTGGAATGTTAAAAATGTAACTAATATGGAAAAGATGTTTTATGAAGCAAAATACTTTAATCAAGATTTATCTAATTGGAATGTTGATAATGTTGAGAATTGTGATGACTTTTATGAAGGTGCCGAAGCATGGGTTTTACCAAAGCCCAATTTTTTAAACTGTGATCCTAACTAATTATAATTAATTAAATTGATAAAAAAATAGAAATGAAAAAAGCAATAATAATTGGCGCGTCTTCTGGTATTGGCAAGGGTATATCTCTAGAACTTTTAAAAAAAAATTATAAAATTGGTATTTCTGCTAGGAGAGAGGAAAGACTAGATGAAATAAAAAAAATAAGTCCAGAAAATGTTCTAGTAAAGGTTTTCGATTCATCAACAGAGAAAAACGATGTCTTATTAGATTATTTTATAAACAAATTGGATGGGGTTGATTTAATAATATATTGTTCTGGAATTGGAATTATTAACAAAGAATTAGACTATAATAAAGAGAAAAAAGTAAACAATTTAAATGTCTCAGGATTCACACAAGTTATTACTCATGCCTACAACTATTTTGTAAAAAAGGGATCAGGTCATATTGTAAATATTAGCTCAATTGCTTCAGAGATTGGTAATGGTATAGCTCCATCATATAATGCCTCAAAAGCTTTTCAGGCAAATTATTTGCAGGGTTTAAGATTTAAGTCATCTAAAATTAAGTTACCAATATTTTTGACTGATGTTAGACCTGGATTTGTTGATACTGATATTTTAATGGGTAATAAGGATAAATTATTGTGGGTTGCGCCATTAGATAAGGCATGTAAACAAATAGCTGATGGCATTGATAGGAAAAGTAAAGTTCTTTACATCACCAGACGTTGGAAAATTATTTCATTACTTATTAAAATCTTACCAGAAAAGGTTTTAAGATTATTTTTCTAGTACAAATTTTTTATTTAAATAAAAGATTTACATTTGCCGCGTGTCAGTATTATCAGTAAAAAATATAAGTAAGTCTTACGTAGATCATAAAGCCCTTGACAATATTTCATTAGAAATTAAAAAGTCAAGTATTTTTGGATTATTGGGTCCAAATGGTGCTGGTAAAACATCATTGATTAGAATAATTAATCAAATTATAAATCAAGATAATGGTGAAATCTATCTTAATGGAAGACCTATTAACTATGATGATGTCAGAAAGATTGGCTATATGCCAGAGGAGAGAGGTTTATATAAGAAGATGAAAGTGGGAGATTTTCTTCTTTTTATGGGTAAACTTAAAGGTTTGAACAGAAATCAGTGTATTGACTCAGCAAAATCTTGGTTTCAAAACTTGGAGGTTTCTAATTGGTGGAATAAAAATATTGAAGATTTATCAAAAGGGATGAGTCAGAAGGTTCAGTTTATTTCAACTGTCCTTCATAATCCAGAACTTATAATTCTTGATGAGCCATTTTCTGGTTTTGATCCTATAAATGCGAACCTTGTAAAGTCTAATCTTATGAGACTTAAAGAAGAAGGTAAAACAATTATTTTTTCTACTCATAGGATGGAGTCAGTTGATGAGTTATGTGATCAGTTAGCAATGATTAATAATTCTAGAAAGATACTTGATGGTGATACAGAACAAATAAAAATGAAATATAAGTCGGATAATTATCTGATTGTCCATGATAAAAAGTTAAAGAATGACCCTACTTACTCTATTATTAAAACAGAAAAAGTATCTGATGGAATTTATGAGTCGGAGGTAAGCTTAATAGGTGAGAAGTCTTATAAAGATCTATTTAAAGTTGTTTCAGGTTACACTCAAATAATCTCATTTAAAGAAAAAATTCCAAATATGAATGATATATTCATTATGAAAGTGAAGCAAGGGGGTAAAGATGAATAAAGTTTGGATCATTTTTGAGAGAGAATACTTACAGAGAGTTCAGAAGAAATCATTTATTTTATCCACTCTTCTCACACCATTGATTTTTCCATTATTCATCTTTATAGCTGTATTATTAATAGAATCTGATGAACAGGAGATAAGGAGAATAGCTGTATTAGATAACTCCGGACTAATTGAAGATACTATTTCATTTGGGTATAATAATATGTACTTAAGTAATTCAGATATAAATTCTTTGCAAGAAGAGATTCTTAACGGAGATATTTATGGTGCATTAGTTATACCAAAAATAGATATCTATAATCCAGATCCCATTAATTTTTATTCTAAAAATGTTCCTAGCAGTGATTTTGTTGGTGATATCGAAAATATAATAGAGAATAAGATTAAAGATAGAAAGATCAAGGAACTTAATATAGAAAAATCTTCGCTAGAGAAGTTAGAGACAAGAGTAAATATGGATACATATAATGTTGAAGAAAATACTAGCTCAGATGGAAGTGAAATGGGTGTTAGTAAATCAAGTTCTGGTTTAGCGTTTGGTTTAGGATATTTTAATGGTTTTTTAATCTATATGTTTGTTTTTATATATGGAAGTTTCATTCTCCAAAGTGTATTAGATGAAAAAACTAGTAAAGTTGTTGAGGTGATTGTATCATCAGTTAAACCAACCCAACTCATGATGGGGAAAGTTCTTGGGGTTGGTGCCGTAGCTTTTACTCAGATATCTATCTGGATTATTTTAGTTTTTTCAATTTCTAGTTTAACATCTCTTTATTTTGGAATTGATACTATGAACTCTACTCAAGTGCCTGGAAATCAAGAAGAAATAGATCAATCTAAAGAAATGGTAGCAGGTATTTATGAGCTATTTTCTTCAATAGATGTATATAAGATTATTTTTATATTTTTAATTTATTTTACTGGTGGATTCTTCTTGTATGGAGCCTTTTTTGCTGCTATAGGTTCTGCAGTTGATAATTTGCAGGATGCTAGTCAGTTCACACTTCCAATCTCTCTCCCTATTATAGCTAGTCTAATGTTTATGTCAGTAATATTAGAAAACCCCGAAAGTAATGCCTCAATCTTCTTAAGTATGTTTCCTTTCACATCACCAATCCTTATGATGGCAAGATTGCCTTTTGGTGTTCCTGATTGGCAACTTCTTCTTTCAATTATATTTTTATTAGTATTTGTTTTATTTGCTCTCTGGTTTGCTGGAAGAATTTATAGGGTAGGTATCCTCACTTCTGGATCAAAAATTACTTATAAACTACTTTGGAAGTGGTTTGTTATGAAGAATTATTAAATTAATTTATTTAACTTTTAGAGTTTTATAAATTAATATGAGAAAAACAATTCTGCTTTTTTTTCTTACTTGTATTTTATCCTGTCATGAAAATGAAAAAAATGTTCATGTTCAGTTTGATAAATCTAAAGATGGTATTGTAAGTTCAGGCCAGCCACTTGCATCAAAAGCTGGGGTAGAGATGATGAGATTAGGAGGTAATGCAATAGATGCTGCTGTGGCATCTGCTTTTGTATTGTCAGTTGTTGAGCCAAGTATGAGCGGTATAGGGGGTAGATTGCAAGTTATTTTTACATTGCCTAATGGAGAAGTTAGAGGTATTGACGCTTCCACTCAAGTCCCAGAATTATATGATCCAACTACCCATAAAAAATCTTCTTATGGTTACTCTACAATTGGAGTTCCTGGAGTTGTTGCCGGTTTAGTTAAATTAAATGAGGAATATGGAAGACTACCTCTTAAGACTGTAATGCAACCAGCTATTACATATGCCAAAGAAGGTTTTATACTATTACCAGGGGAAGCTATGAGACACGCCTATGTTGAAGAGATAATTGGGGAATTCGGTGGGACGAGAAAATATTTCTTAGATTCTACAGGAAGTACATATAAGAAGGGAAAATTATTTATTCAAGAAGATCTTTCCAAAACTTTAAAAGCAATTGCAGAAAAAGGTAAAGATGGATTTTACTCTGGTGAAGTTGCAGAGAGAATGGTTAAAGACATTCAAGAAAATGGAGGAATATTAACAATGAATGACTTAAAAAATTATAAAGCTATTGAGTCTAAAGTTCTTAAAAGTACATACAGGGATCATGACATAAATACATTATATCTTCCTTCTTATGGTGCAATAACAATAGAAATTTTGAATATTTTAGAAAATTTTGATATAGAAAATTTAAATGATTCTGAATGGGTAAAATTATTTTCTGATATAACAAGACTAGCTTATCAAGATAGACCAATTCAAAATAATTATGATTCTCTTAATTTAATTTTGTCAAAAGAATATGCTAAAAAACAAGCAAATAAAATACTCTATAATAACGGTTTTGCTTTTGGTTCTGATAATTTTAAAATTGGGGAGTGGGTTGCTAAGATTGGACACACCACACATTTATCTACAGCAGATAAAGATGGATACGCTGTATCACTTACTCAGACTGTTGGACCATTAATGGGTTCTAAGGTTGCAACTGATGGCTTAGGCTTTATATATGCTGTTACTCTCGGTGGATACTTAGGAGACTATAAACCTGGTGACAGAGCTAATTCTCATATTTCACCTACAATCATAACTAAAAATGGAAATCTATTTTTAGTCCTTGGTGCTGCAGGAGGTGCAAGAATTATTACTGCTATTACACAGGTTATCAGTAATGTGATAGATAGAAAAATGAATCTTTTTAATGCATTGTCTACAGGTAGAGTATTTCCAGAGACAGATACTGTACACATAGAAAACCATAAAAATTTAGACTGGGATAAGGGGTTCTCGAATTCTCTAGATAGCATAAATTTTGTTTATAAAATGACACCTTTAATCGCAAGATTTGGTAGGGTTCATGCTATTAAATATGATGAAATATCTGAAGATTTTATTGGAGCTGCAGACCCAGACTGGGAAGGAAGTGTTGAAAAGTATTGACTATGGAAAAGTTATTTTCTTATGGTACTCTACAATTTAAAAATGTGCAATTAGATACTTTTGGTAGAATTCTTAATGGTACAAAAGAAAAATTATTAGGATATAAAACTGAGAGACTTAAAATAACTGATGATTCAGTCATAAATTCAAGTCATAATGACAATCATCCAATCATTAGGTACACAGGAAATAAAATAGACTTAGTTGAAGGGCTGTTATTTGAAATAACACATGATGAATTATTACTTGCAGACAGCTATGAAGTTGATGATTATAAAAGAGTAAAAGTTAAATTTAAATCAGGAGTGATTGGGTGGGCATATGTTGGAATATAATCGCATTAATAATTCTTTTATATAATAAAATTTTTAGATTAGAAGTATGAATAGGACGCTATGTTTATTATTTATTTTATTTTCAATATCATGTAATGAAAGTCATCATCATAAACCAAATATATTATTTATATCTATTGATGACATGAATGATTGGACTACACCATTGGGTGGAAATAATCAAGTTATAACACCTAACCTTGAGGACTTTAGAAAGAAATCTGTAAACTTTTCTAAAAATTATTGTACAAGTCCTGGATGTAATCCATCAAGAGCAACTATGATGACAGGATTACATACATTTAATTCTGGAATGTATTCTAATTACCAAGACTGGAGGAAGGTACCTAAGCTATCAGAAGCAACTACTTTACCAGAATTATTTAAACAAAATGGTTACTTTACAGCAGGAGCGGGTAAAATTTATCATTACTCACAGATACATCCTGATAGTTGGAATGAATACTATCCTTCACAAAAGCAAAATATGCCAAAAAATTATATACCAGAAAACGCCCCAGTTAATATGGAGCCGTTTAAGTATATGTACTCAGCTTTTGACTGGTCTGGAATCCCTATTGAAGATGAAGAAACTGGAGATTATAAAAGTGTAGAGTATATTTCCTCACTTTTAAAAAAAGACCATAATAAGCCTTTTTTTCTAGCTTGTGGAATTTATAGGCCTCATTTACCATGGTATGTTCCTCAAAAATATTTTGATTTATATCCGATAGATGAAATTCAATTACCTGAAATTTTGGAGAATGATACGTCTGATCTAGGTGATAGGGCAAAAGAATTAATATCAAGAGGTGGGAATTATCACAAAAACATTACAGATCAAGGGAAGTGGAAGGAAGCAATAAGAGGATATCTTGCGTCTATATCTTATGCTGATGCTATGATAGGAAAACTTCTTGAAAATTTAGAAAAAAGTAAGTACGCTGATAATACCATTGTAGTAATTTGGTCAGATCATGGTTGGCAGTTAGGTGAGAAAAAACATTGGAGAAAATTTTCTCTTTGGGAAAATGTGATAAGAACATTATTGATGATTAAAGTTCCTGAAAATTCATCTTCTTTAATTGCAGGTAGTTCAGATGGTGAAACTGTATATAGTCTTACATCTCTATTAGATATATATCCAACATTACTTGAATTAGCAGGAATTAAAAATCACAAACAATTGGATGGTAATAGCTTAGTTCCACTTTTAAAGGAACCAAAAAGATTTATTGAAAGACCAGTTATCACCACATATGACTTTGCAGATTACTCAGTTAGATGGGGTGATTGGCATTATATTAATTATGTAGATGGAAATCAGGAATTATATAATATCAAGGATGATAAGGAGGAATGGTATAATTTATCTAATGAAGATACTTACTATGATACTCTTTTATTTTTAAAAAATTTTATTCCTTTGGACCCAACTCCTTTACCTAAGGAATCTCTCTTAGAGCTAATGGAACATCATATTCCTCCAGTAATATCTAGAGAATATTATTTTAGTGATGAGAGGAAAAATTGGTTAGAGAGGTTTAAAAATTAAAATATTAATAATTTAAATTTTAAATTGTAAGTTGAGTTAAGAAAAAACATTAAACATTAAGAATTATGATAGAATTATTTTTACAAGGCGGGGTATTATTTATGTCTATAATTACAATTTTTTTAGTGATGGTTGGCGTATCATTTTATACTCATAGTGACAAACTTAAAACGTATGGAAGTTTAGCATTATCCTCAGGAGTTTTGGGCTCATTTATTGGGCTTTATTCTGCTTTTATGACTATTCAAGAGGTTGGAAATGTTTCTCCAGCTGTACTTGCTGGTGGATTAAGAGTTGCATTAATATGCACTCTTTACGGGCTTTTAGTTTATGTAATATCAAGAGTGCTTCACTTATTTAGATAATTTAGTAAATATGAATTCAATTATTCCAAAGGGATCAATAATAGCATCTTTTGTCTATGAAAAATCTTCAAACCTTGATGGGTATGAAGACATGGACAAAAAAACATTAGAGGAAGTAAAGAAAATTGATGGTTATCTTGGTCATGAGGTTTTTGGAGATGGACATAGAAACATCTTTTTATCTTATTGGAGAGATGAAGATTCAATAAATGTGTGGAAAAATAACGCATTACATAAAGTAGCTAAAAGCGAAGGAAAAAATTGGTATAAAATGTATAAAATGCTGTTTTCTATACTTCAGAATGATTATAAATTAAATTAATGATATATATAATTTCTACATTCTTTCTTTCAATATTAATGGACTATAATGACAATAATTGGGAATATCTATTCAATGGAAAGAATTTAGATGGCTGGGAAATTAAAATCAGGAATCATCAATTAGGGGATAATCATAATAACACATTTAAAGTTAAAGATGGTTCATTAAAAGTTTCTTATGAAAATTATGAAAATTTTGATGATAAATTCGGTCATATATTTTATACTAAAAAAAAGTTTAAAAATTACCACTTGAGTCTGGATTATAAGTTTAGTGGTTCTCATTTAAATGGCGCTCCGGGTTGGTCAATAAAAAATAGTGGTATTATGCTCCACTGTCAACACCCTAGTACAATGTTGATTGATCAAGAATTTCCTGTTAGTGCCGAAGCTCAACTTCTAGGCGGATTAGGTGATGGTGATAGAAGTACAGCTAATATTTGCACACCAGGAACAGATGTTGATATTAATGGAATAAAAGCTGAATATCATTGTATTAATTCTTCGTCAGAAACATACAACAATGATGAATGGGTAAATGTAGAAGTAATTGTGTATTCTGATTCTATAATTCATCATCTTGTAGAAGGAGATACGGTACTTACGTATGCTAATTTAAGAGTAGGTGGAGGTGAGATACCTGAAAACTATTTAAGCAGGTTAGATGAAATATTAGATGAAGGATATATTTCTTTACAATCTGAGGGCCATCCTGTTGAGTTTAGAGAGATTAAGATTAAAGAACTCAAATAATTTTTTTTAACTTACAAGAAACATTTAAATAAATAAATATTAAATATGAAAAATTTACTCAACGTAATAATTTTTTCTGTTTTCTTTATTTCATGTCAGTCTAATCATCCAGACTACGATAGAAATTTAGCTACTGCAAAGAAATTATTTCAATTACATGGAGAAGAGGATTTAGAAGCTCAGCTAGCATTAGTTAGTAAAGATATTGAGTCAATTTCACCTATCTATGGATCATCTTCAAATGATTATGAGGGTTATAAGTCTATGCTTAAAGCATATCATGATGGATTTGAAGATATACAATATACTGCTAATAACTGGCTGCCTGGGACTGATTCTTTAGGTAAACTAGATGGTAGTGTTAGAACTTATGGAAACTGGACTGGGAAGAATTCTGCGACTGGAAAAGAAATAGACCTTAATGGTTACTGGTACTTTAACTTTGACAATGATGGTAAAGTAATTGTTCAAGGTGATTTCTTTGATTTTGGCGGAATGTATGATGCGGTTTATCCTAAGAATTTAATATTTGCTCAGGTAAATATTAAGAAAGGAAAAGCTTCTGATATGATAGAAATTTTAAACAGTGAGGGAGGATTACCTGCTACTAGAGCATATGATGGTTGTATCTCTGCCGAGATGGTTTATAATGAAGAGTCAAATACAGCTTGGATAGTATCTAACTGGGCCACTAATGATCATTATCTTAGATATTTAGATTGGAGAATGAACTCTGATCAATATAAAATAGTTGAGAAAATGACTCCACTTATGGAGGGTGGTGAAAATGGTTTGGTATTAGCGCATACTAATTCAAATTATTCATCTTATTAAGAGTTTAACATTTAGGGGATTTAGTTGATAAATCCCCTTTTTATAATTTATTTACAATAAAATTTTTCTAATGAGAGGGTGTCAATTTAACAAGACCTTATTGTCAATTTTTTTATTAGTATCATTTATATCTTTAATAGCTTGTAATGATATTTCTAGTCAGAGAGTTTCTGCTGAAGATTTTTATACTAAACTAGTTGATGATAATTCTTCTATAATAATTGATGTACGAACCCCTGAGGAATTCAGTAAAGGGCACCTTAGAAATGCTTTGAATATAAACTGGTTCGATGAGAATTTTGAGTCTCAGGTAGAAATTTTAAGTAGAGAAAGACCCGTATTTATTTATTGTTTGAGTGGAGGTAGAAGTGCTAAAGCTTTAGATAAAATAAGTGGAATGGGATTTAAAAACTCATATGAACTTGACGGGGGAATACTTGAATGGAGAAAAAATAATTATCCTGAGTCAATAATTAAAGTTGATCATGAAAAAAGTTTATCAGTAAATGAGTTTAGTGAACTAATCACTTCTGACAAGATTGTTATGGTTGATTACTTTGCTAAATGGTGTGCGCCATGTAAGGTTATGGAACCTTTTCTAGATGATTTATCTGAAAAATATAGTGATAAACTTAAGTTTATTAGAATAGATTATGATCAAAATCTACCTCTAGTTAAGAGTCTAGGAGTTCAAGGATTACCTGTAATTCAAATCTATTATGATAATCAATTATTATGGTCACAGGATGGCTTTAGTGATAAGAACACAATTGAAACTCAAATAAAAAAATATTTGTAATTCTAAATTTTCAAATAAATTATTAGGTTGAGATGATGAATGAGAGTTTAATTATCTCCTTTTTCTTCTGAATGATTTTCTAGGTTTTGTTCTTTTTCCTCCCTTTCTGAATCCTTTTCTTGGTTTATCCCTATTTCTTGAATTAGAATTCTCACTAATTGCTTTTGATAACTCTACACCACATTTGTAGTTATTCCACATAAATTTTTTTAGGTTAGAAAGTATTTCTTTCTCATAATTAGTTGGTACTTCAAAGAATGAGAAACCTTGCATAATATCAATTTTACCTATAGAGATATCTTTATTCTTAGTGTAATCATTTATTATTCCAATTAAATTTTGTGGTCTCAGGTCATGTTTTTTTCCTAGGTTAATAAAAAATCTAGAGAATCCTTTCTCAGCTTTTCTACCATTTGAATTTCTTTTCCTTTCCTCAGAACTTATATCTGAGACGTTATTATAAAACGATAAAAACCTACTGAATTCAAGTGAAACAAGTTGTTTTAGCAAATCTTCTCTGTTAAGATGAGATATTTTATCCATTATTGATGGGATAAACTTTTCTATATCTTTATTTACTTCTGAGTTAACTATTCTATCTATTAAATTCATTAGCTGTGCTTCACAAATATCATTCCCTTTAGGTATTTCCTTTTTTATAATTTCCTTGTTAATTGTTTTTTCTAATGACTTAATTTTCCTTCTATCTCTATTTGAACTTATGATAATAGATATCCCTTTTTTCCCAGCTCTTCCTGTTCTTCCTGATCTGTGTATATATATCTGATTCTCGTCAGGTAGATTATAATTTATAACGTGAGATAAATCATTAACATCTAAGCCTCTTGCAGCTACATCTGTAGCAACGAGAAGTTGTATGTGTTTTTCTCTAAATCTATTCATTACATGGTCTCTCTGTGGCTGTGAAAGGTCTCCATTAAGTGAGTCAGCATTGTATCCGTCTTGTACCAACTTATTCGATATATCTTTGCACTCCCTTCTAGTCCTACAAAATACTATTCCATATATATTAGGATTCATATCACATATTCTTCTAAGTACTTGATACTTATCTCTTAAATTTACTACTAGGTAGTAATTATGTTCTAAATCTTTAACTCCTTCATTGGCAGAATCAACTTCAATCTTTTTAGGTTTATTCATGTAGTTTTTAGAAATTTTAAGAACTTCTTTTGGCATTGTAGCAGAGAATAGTAGGATCTGTTTTTTTGAGTTAGTTCCTTCAAGAATAGAGTCGATATCTTCTTTAAATCCCATATTTAGCATCTCATCAGCTTCATCTAACACCACACTTTCTATTTTGTTTAATTCTAAGTTTTTCCTTTTTAATAAATCTAATACTCTTCCTGGTGTGCCAACTACAATATGGCTTCCCATCTTCAACTCTCTCATCTGTTTTCTGATGTCAGATCCACCATATATTGGTGTGATTCTAATGTCTTTAATATTACTTGCAAATAGATTGAGGTCTTTAGATATCTGAAGACATAATTCTCTAGTTGGACATAAGATTATTGACTGAGGTCTTTTCTTTTTCACATCAACTTTATTAATTAAAGGAAGACCAAAAGCTGCTGTCTTTCCAGTTCCTGTCTGGGCTAATGAAATTAAATCTTGATTTTTTTCTAGAAGAAATGGAATTGCTTGCTCTTGAACTGGGGTAGCTTCTTTGAAATCTAGTTCTTTAAGAGATTTCAGTATGTTTTTATTTAACTTGATTTCAGAGAATTTCATTCTTTTCAATTTTTTGCAAACCTAGTCCTTTAAATTTCTAATGTTAATAAAAAAAGTATTTATTAAATTTGTTAAAAAAAAACTAAATATAAATCATGAGAGCATTTACTATAATATTTCTTCTTTTCTTAACTTTTTCAGGGTTTTCTCAAATTCAGACACCTCAACCAAGTCCAAGTTCGAAATTAGAACAGATGGTTGGGTTGACAGATATAGAAATTAACTATAATAGACCATCGAAGAGAGGAAGGGTTATTTTTGGGAACTTAGTTCCGTTTGGTGAGTTATGGAGAACAGGTGCAAATAGTAATTCAACAATCAGTTTTTCAACTGATGTAGAAATTGGAGAAGAAAAGATAAATAAAGGCATCTATTCAATTTTTTCGATACCAAATGAGGATTATTGGGATTTTATCTTATACTCTGATTCTGATTTGTGGGGTGTTCCTCAAGATTGGGATAACAAAAAAATTGTACACAAATCAAGACATAATTCCCATCACTTAAATTCTGAAAAAGAATTAGAAACCTTCACTATTTCTCTTAATAATATTTCAAATAATGATGCAAATTTGGTTATAGCCTGGGGTGACAGATATATTAAAGTTACGATAGATGTGCCTACTAGAATGATGGTTGACTCCAATATTGAGTCAGTAATGAGCGGTTCTCCAAAAGCTTCTGATTATTATGCTTCCGCTGTATACTACAGGCAAGAAAATATCAAATTAGATGTTGCTCTTGAATGGATTAATAAGGCAATGGAGATGACTGAAAACCCTAAGTTTTATCAGCTTAGACAGCAATCACTTATTATGGCTGCTAATGGTAACTACAAAGATGCTGTAAATGTTGCTAAGAAATCTTTGGAATTATCTGTTAAAGCTGATAATCAAGATTATGTAAAAATGAATAATGACTCAATAAAGGAATGGTCTAAGAAGTAGTTTTTTTACTCATTCTTTTCCTATCATTTTCATCAAGTAATATTTTTTTTATTTTACTTTTGTTTCTTTCAATAGATGAAATAAATGATAAAAAAATTTTTTCTAATATCATTAAGCTTTATTTTCTTTGGCTTCTTTTCTTTTGCTCAGTCAGTAAGAATAAATGAGGCGATGTCTTCTAACTCTATTTTTATGGATGAAGATGGTGATACTCCTGATTGGTTTGAATTATTTAACTATGGTGATTCACCAGTTTCACTAAATAATTGGACAATTTCAGATAAAGACGATGATCCGACAAAATGGAAATTTCCAGATATCACAATTCTGCCAGGAGAGTATCTTTTAGTTTGGGCATCTGACAAAGATAGATCTAATGCATCATTTCGAACTTTAATTAATAGAGGTGATGAGTTTAAAT
>NTKI01000014.1 GCA_002457315.1 Rhodothermaeota bacterium MED-G19 | reverse complement strand
AATGTGAGTTTGCCCACAGAAGCTCAGTGGGAGTATGCTGCAAGGGGAGGGCAACAACTGAAATATCCAACTGATGATGGCACCTTAAACTCATCAAAAGCAAACTATAATGGAGATGTTCCGGGTATGTATAATCCAGATGGTCACTCATTATCTACTGGTTCTTATCCAGCAAATCCATATAAGTTATATGATATGGGAGGAAACGTCTGGGAGTGGTGCAAAGATTATTATAGTGAGTCATTTTATACCGAAGGGGTAACAGATCCTGTAAATACAAATCCTGGTTCAAATTCTAAGAGAATTAGAAGAGGGGGATCTTGGAATTATCATTCCTCAACATTATTAACTTATTCCAGAGCTTCTGATTATGAGAATAGAGGGAACAATCATTTTGGATTTAGAATTGTAATAAATTAACTTTTATGTTTCTTATACTATGGTAATTAAAAATCAAATTATCAGAATCAAATCCAATGTTGTTTTAAGTTATTATAGTTGTATATTACACGAATCATTTATCAAATTAAACTAGAATAGTATCGAACATCCAAAATTTTCCAAAGCAAAAGGGGATAAGTTTTCAAAATCCTTAAGAAAAAAAGTAAATGCATACTTTAAGACAAATAATATTAGTAAGAACGCTAATAATAGTATGGTTATTAAGACTATTATAATGCTTACAATATTTTTATCTCCCTTTGTAATCTTAAACTCAGGAATCATTAATAGCTCCTGGATTCTTTTTTTATTATATATAATAAGTGGTATTGGAATGGCTGGTGTTGGGATGGCTGTTGGACATGATGCAATTCATGGATCTTACTCAAAAAATAAAAAAATTAATAAGCTTGTTTCTCATTCTTTCAATCTAATTGGGGCTAGTGCTAAAGTTTGGGAAATTCAACATAATGTACTTCATCATACTTACCCTAATATTGATCATGCTGATGATGATATTAATACTCCTTTTTTTCTTCGATTTTCACCTAATGCTAAAAAGTATTGGATACATAAATTTCAACATATTTATATTTGGTTTTTTTATGCAATTTCTACTTTGGCATGGATAACGGGAAAAGATTTTATTAGAATTAATAGGTATCATAATATGGGTTTTCTAGTTAAAAAAAATGAATTTAGAAATGCGGTTTTTACCATTATAGCATGGAAGATTTTATACTATTCTTTCGCTCTTATTTTGCCTTTAATTGTTGTAGAATTACCCTGGTGGCACATAGTGTTAGCCTTCTTATCAATGCATTTATTTACAGGACTTTTTATTAGTCTAGTTTTCCAAGTTGCTCATATTACTCCAAGTGCAGATTTTCCTTTACCTGATGAAAATGGTCTGATAGCTAGTGATTGGTCAACTCATCAATTTGCTACCACTGCTAATTTTTCTCCTAAATCTAAATATTTTTCTTGGTTTATAGGCGGTTTAAATTATCAAATAGAACATCATCTATTACCTTTGGTCTGCCATGTTCATTATAAAGAATTATCTAAAATTGTTATAGAAACAGCTAAAGAACACGGCATGCCATACAGCTCTAATAGAACTTTTTTTGAGGCGATAAAAGTTCACGCTCAAATGATATATGAATTGGGTAATATGGAGCAAAAATTAGTGTAGCTAAAAGCTTCAGTATTTCAAGACATTAAATCTCACACCTGACATTTTGCTTTTCTCTTGAATCTTGATAGATTGTAGACATGACAAAAAATAAAATAACAAGACGTTCATTTATCAAAAAATCAGGAGTTGTCACCTCTTTATTTTCTTTATCTTCTCAATCAATTTTTTCCAGTTCAACTGACGATAATAGGATTATTGTAGTAGGTGCTGGTTTAGCAGGGTTGTCATGTGCACATGAATTAGAAAAGGCCGGATACAATGTTGTTTTAGTAGAAGCAAGGTCTCGTCCTGGAGGAAGAGTGAGCACTTACAGAGACCAATTTTCAGATAACCTGTATTCCGAAATGGGTGCTGAGTATGTAGATAGTACAGATATGTATGTTCAAGATTATTGTAGGGAGTTCAATTTAAAGATACTTCCTGCCAGACAATATGATGGTGTTTATGTTAGGGGAAATGAATTATCTATGGATAGAATTAGATCAGGTGATGTTAATTTACCTTATACTGGTACTGAAAACGGGATGTTATTCGGTCAAGAGGTTCAGTATATTCAGAAGTGGATAGAATTAGTTAATAAAAAAGGTATTAACTCTCCTGAAGTTCAGGCATTAGATAAAATATCAGTTGAAGATATTTTGAAAGAGGGTGGTGCACCTCAAGATATTATTGAGCTTTATACATACGCCAATGCAACAGAGTCAACAACAACTCCGTCAAAAATTTCAGCATTAGCAATGATTCTATCCAATATAAAAACATCAGGTTTTAGTGAGAATACAGTGGAAGGAAGAATTTTGGGTGGAAATGATCAGCTGCCAAAAACACTTGCAAAAAAATTAGGGAAAAAAATCAAGTACAATACACCGTTGCATCGACTTGATTACGACTCTAATGGTGTCACAGCAACTGTCAAAGACAACGGAAAATTGACAAAGATTTCAGCAAAAAAATGCGTAATTGCTCTGCCTGCATCTATATTAAAAAATATAGATGTGAATCCAGGATTTTCAAAAGAAAAAATAAAGTGTATTAATGAACAGGTATATGGACATGCAATGAAAATAGCGATGCAGTACAGAGAAAGATTTTGGGATAATACTAACTCTATAGGCCAGCGTGTTTTTACTGACACTCCTCTAAGAAGGATCTATCATTTTTCTATTGACCAACCTGGTCCAAGAGGAATATTGTTGAGTTTTACCTCGGGAGAGGACGCTATAAAACTTGGAAAGTTAAGTGATGATAAGAGAAATGAAATAGCAAAAAATACGTGTTCGAAAATATGGGATGAGGCAACTCAGCACTGGGAGAGGGGAGTCGCTAAATATTGGAATGAGGACCCATGGACTAAAGCTAGCTACTCCTTTTCTGGAGTTGGTCAGAAAGATTTTAGGGAGGTGTTAGCAAGACCTGAGGGTCCAGTCTATTTTGCTGGAGAACACACTGCTATTCAAAGGGCCTCTATGAACGGTGCGATAGAGTCAGGTTTAAGAGTTTATGATGAAATAAAGGAGTCAATGCGTTCTCTATAATTTTTATTTACGAGAATTCATTTTAGCTAATAACTTAAGTATCTCAAGATATAACCATACTAAAGTTACCATTAAACCAAATGCCCCAAACCATTCCATATACTTTGGTGCACCCTTTTCAGCTCCCTCTTCTATAAAATCAAAATCAACTACTAGGCTCAAAGCAGCAATAATTATTACAAAAACACTAAAACCTATACTCATCATAGAAGCGTTATTTACATTCATTAAAGGAATTCCAGATCCAAAAAATGACATTACAAAATTTATTATGTATAGTAATAGTATTCCTCCTGTTGCAGCACCTATACCTAATTTAAAATTCTCTGTAGCTTTAATTAGTCCTAATCTGTAAATAGATAAAAGAGCAAATAAAATGCATAATGTGTATGAAACTGCCGTGATAACAATTCCTTCATACACGGAATTAAACATATTTGAAATAACTCCTAGGAATATTCCTTGAAGAACAGCGTAAATAGGAACAGTCGTTGGAGACCAATGTTTGTTTCTGATAGTTATAAATGCAACAATTAATGAAATTAATATAGACGGCAATAGTAGTATATTAGCTATGCCAATATTAGTCCATGAGTAGTAAGCTGAACCCACTAAAATTAGTAATGATAAAAATGTCTTATTCACAGTTCCACCTATAGTCATTTTGTCTGTGTAATCAGATTGAATGTTAAAGGCATTAGATGTTAAGACAGGGTTTCCGGTTCTATATGATAAGTGTTTATTCATAGTATAAATTTTTATTCAATAAATATAATAATACTATCTTATACTACCTTAAATTTGAGTATGGAATCTCTTGCAGAATGGGGATATATAGGATTATTTATTGCGTCGTTTCTTGCAGCGACATTGATACCCCTTAGCTCAGAAATTGTCTTAAGTATTTTGATTGCTAATAATTATGATCTCACACTATCGTTAGTGGTTGCTTCTGCTGGAAATTGGATAGGGGGGTTAAGTAGTTATGCAATTGGTAGGTTAGGGAATTGGAGTCTAATTGAAAAATATTTTAGGGTGAGAAAAGAGAAGATTTATGAACTGAAGACTAGGGTAGATAAGTGGGGCGGTTTTCTTGCTTTATTATGCTGGACCCCAATCCTTGGGGACCCTATAGCACTAGCTCTTGGTTTTTTTAGAACTAATTTCTACATCGTTAGTGTCTACATGCTCATTGGAAAAGTATTTCGTTATGTGGTCTGGGCAGTCTTAACCTATTGGGGTATTTCTCTATTTTAAAATTATAATGCTAAATTACATTTCATGAAAAAGGTTAAGGTTTTTATTCCTGCAACTGTATCAAATGTTGCATGTGGTTTTGATATTTTAGGTTTTCCAATTATGTCTTTTGGAGATGAAATGGTTGTCAGAAAAACAGATAAAAAAGGTCTCAAGATTACTAAGGTAAAGGGTTATGATGTCCCTCTAGATATAACTAAAAATGTGGCAACAGTATCGGCCATGAAACTACTGGATGATATTAAAACTGACTATGGTTTTGAATTTGAAATAACCAAAAATATTATTCCTGGAAGTGGAATAGGTAGTAGTGGTGCAAGTGCTGCTGGTAGTGTATATGCTATAAACAAACTTCTAGGTGATCCTTTTAGTAACAAAGAATTAATAAAATATGCCATGGGAGGAGAAGTGATCTCTAGTGTTTCTGAACACGCTGACAATGTTGCACCTGCTCTTCTAGGAGGACTTGTTATGGTCAAATCTATTAACCCACAGCAGATAATTAATCTCCCTCTTTTACCAGACCTCTTTTGTTTTATAATAAACCCTAAAATACAAGTTAAAACCTCTTATTCAAGAGAGATTTTGCCAGCTAAAATTGATATGAATTTAGTGACATCTCAGGTCTCAAATTTTGGTGGTTTAATACATTCTCTTCATACCAAAGATTATGATCTTCTAAAGTCTTCTCTCAAGGATAGTATTGTTGAACAGCATCGTAAAAAATTAATTCCAAAATTTGATGAGGTTAAAGAAAAGTGTATAGAATTAGGTGCTTTAGGTTGTTCTATATCAGGTTCAGGACCATCAATTTTTGCAATAACTAAGGGGGAAGACTTAGCAAAAAAAATAGAAGAAGAGGTAACAAAGATTTATCAGGAAACTAACATTGAATTTTCAACTTATATATCTAAAATTAGTTCAGAGGGAGTTTCAGTTATTGATTCAGAATAAAAAATGAAATATTTTAGTCTTTCTAATAATTCTTATCAAGTTAGTTTTAAGGAGGCATTGTTTAGTGGTCTTGCTCCTGATGGAGGTCTTTATTTCCCATCAAAAGTTAAACCATTAAAAAAATCATTTTTAAATAATCTTAAAAATTTGAGTAAATCAGAAATTGCATATCATGTGATATCTCAATTTGTTGGTGATGAAATAGATAAGAATAAACTTATAGAAATTATAGATCATTCTATAAACTTTGATTTCCCACTTAAACATTTAAATGAAAATATATCTGTACTGGAATTATTTCATGGACCTACTATGGCATTTAAAGATGTTGGAGCAAGGTTTACCTCAAGATGTATTAGTTATTTAAATAAACTTGAAAAAAAGGTGACGGTATTGGTTGCTACCTCAGGAGATACAGGAGCAGCAGTGGCTAGTGGATTTCATGGAGTAGATGGAATTGATGTGTTTATTCTTTATCCAAAAGATAAAATTTCAAAAATTCAAGAGAAACAAATATCGACTTACTCTGGTAATATTTTTCCAGTTAAAGTAGAAGGTACGTTTGATGACTGTCAGAAAATGGTCAAAGCAGCTTTAGTAGATAATGAACTAGTTAAAAAATTTAATTTTACTTCAGCTAATTCAATAAACATATCTAGGTGGATACCTCAAATGTTATACTACTTTTTTGCTTACATGCAGACTGAAAAACGAAAGGATGATGTATCATTCTCAATTCCATCTGGTAATTATGGTAATTTATTTTCCTGTTTATTATCTAGAAAATTAGGACTCCCTATTAAAAATATAATATCTGCAAATAACATAAATAATCCAGTAGAAAAATATATTTTGACTGGTAAATACAAACCTCAACCTTCAAAGAGGACATTATCAAATGCTATGGATGTGGGAAGCCCTAGTAATTTTGTAAGAGTAAAGGAGTTGTTTGAGTCTAATTTAGATAGAATTAGACAAGTAATGTATGGTTATAGTTTTTCAGACTCTGAGACAGCTGAAGCTATTAAGGAGTTAATAGATAAATATAAATACACATGTGATCCTCACGGGGCTATAGGGTATCTAGGTGCAAAAAAACATCTTATTAATAACCCACAATCTCAAATAATTTTTCTAGAGACAGCGCACCACTCAAAATTTCATGAGGAAACAAAAAGTTTCATTAATCAAGAATTTGAAATGCCTATTCAACTAAAAAATATAATAGGAAAAGAAAGTAATTCTGTAGGTGTCAATGACTTTAATGAGTTCAGAGAATATGTTAAGTTAACTGCTAGTTAATTCACAATGGAATATCAATTGAGATATTATTGTTAATTTTGTGCCCTAAACAAATTAAAAAAAACATGAGAAAATTAATTTTTGTTATATCTATTTTATTTATTTATGGATGTAGCAATGTTTCAAATCCTCAGTATGATGCAAATAAAGCACTTGCTGAGAAGTGGGTGAAAACCTTTGAAGATGGAAATATTGATCTTTGGAAAGAAGTAGTATCTGAAGATCTATTAGATGTTGCTCCTATGTATGGTATGGGACAAGTAGACTATGCTACATCATTACAAGTTGCTGAGTTTTATATTAATAATTATACTAATGTAAAATTTAATGATCCTGTCTGGTTACCGGGTATAGATACAGCTACAATGAGTCCTGATGGAAGCGTTAGAGCTTATGGTGTATGGACTGGAGAGAGTAAGTCAACAGGTAGAACATTTAGAATTCCTTCTTATCATAATTTTGGTTTTAAAGATGGAAAAATTGTTACTACTGGTGAGTACTTTGATGCAACCGGTATGGTAAACGCAGTTGGTCCTGTTGATAGAAATGTTGTTGTTGCAACATTAAATGTTAAGAAAGGAAGTTATAAGAGAGTGCAAAGGATGATGGATTCTGAAGAAGGACTTAAAACAACTAGAAATTATGATGGCTGTATGCATATCGAAGGTTTCTTTAATGAAGAATCAGGCACTTATTTTATTATTGAGCATTGGGAATCATATGATAAATATCAAGTTTATTTAAACTGGAGACTTAATGATGATCCTAGTAAGCTAGCTGAAAGGTTAGCTCCATTATTAGTTGGTGGCGCTAATGGATTAACTCCATATACTAATAATGTTGGATATAAATTCTATTAATAGATAATCTGATTAAATTAAAAAGCCTTCATATTTATGGAGGCTTTTTTTATTCTATATAAAAGTTTCGATCGATTTTGATATCCTCTACTTTTGTTCTATAAGTCTTCCAATTATTTTCTGGGTATAATCTTGTCTTCTCACCATTTAATGTAATTTCCAGAGGCATATTAAAATTATCTATCGTATTTGCCCATCTATAATTTAAACCATTATCATCAACTTTAAATTCAAATTTCGGAATTCTTACATCTCTTAGATACTGATCAAAAACATACTTAAGGTCAAAGCCTATAGATTCAGAAATATAATTTTCAACTTGCGTTGACGATACAGTCTGGTGATAGAACTTTTTATTTAGACCCCTTAAAGTTTCTCTCCATAACTCATCATTATTTGTTATCTGCCTAATTGTATGTAAAAGGTTTGCTCCTTTTGAGTACATATCTTTTGAACCATTTTTATTAACGTCATATGGACCAATTATTGGTATGTCATTTTGAATTCCTTTTCTTGTCCCAATTGTATAGTCAGCTCCTGCCTGCTTACCAAAATGATAATCTAAAAAAAGATTTTCAGAGTAGGCAGTGAAACCTTCATGTACCCACATATCTGCGATATCTATATAAGTTATATTATTAGCAAACCACTCGTGTCCCGATTCGTGTATTATTATAAAATCAAATTTTAATCCCCAACCAGAATCTGAGGGGTCTCTTCCAAGATACCCTTTCAGATACTTGTTTCCATAAGTTATTGAACTTTGATGTTCCATTCCCAGATATGGTACTTCTACTAACTTATAACTATCCTCATAAAATGGATAAGGTCCAAACCAATACTCAAAAGCATCTAACATCTTTGGTACATCTTCAAACTGTTTTTTTGCTTTATCTATATTATATTTTAAGACATAATAATCAATATCAAGAAGGCCATTCTCTCCGTTATATTTTTCAGAAAACTTCACATAGTCTCCAATGTTAACATTAACTCCATAATTATTAATTGGGTTACTAACAAACCAGTGGTATGTTCTAGTACTCTTGTCCGGATAAGTGATTTTTCTGAGTCTTCCATTTGAAACATTAACTAAATCATTAGGAACGTTTACACTGATGAGCATACTGTCAACTTCGTCATACATATGATCTTTATTTGGCCACCACACGCTTGCCCCAAGTCCCTGACATGAAGTTGCTATGAAATGATTTCCATTCTCGTCTTTATCCCAAGAAAAACCCCCATCCCAAGGGGCTCTAACCGCCTTTTTAGGATACCCCTCATAGTTAATATTAATTTCATTTATTTCTCCTCTACTTTGGTTTTTGTTAAGAGTGATGATGTATACATTACCCTCCCTTCTATAAGAAACTTTTTTACCATCTTCAGTAACTGATGTGATTTTTAGAGGTTCTTGCAGGTCTATCTGCATTAAGTTATTTTCTTCAAGAACTTTATATATTACTTTGTTTGTCCCTTTAATATATTTTTTTTTTGGATTGATTTTAATATCAAGATGGTAATAAATTAAATCCCACCAAATCCTTTCTTTTGTAATGCTGCCTCTTAGGCTATCTTGTCTAGAAAAAGTTATTTTTTTTTCAAAAATACCTTGTGATTTAGCATCTGCGATACTTAAGAAAAGAAAAATTAAAAGAGATATTTTTTTCATTTTATAAGGAAGAAAAGTAAATATAAAGTAATTTATTTTCTTGAAGAATTTGCAATTTCTTCAAAAGATATATTCTGATATTTAAATTTTAAATCTTCAATTATTTTTTCTGAGTAGTTTTCCTTCCAGTCTCACTATTATTTAAGTGAATGGGAAAATTTAATTACCTAGGTTAGAAATATTGTTATTTTTGTATATACCGTAAACAAATCCTTATTTTTGAAATACTATGAAAAATTTACTTTTAATAATATCTATTTCTCTTATTAGTATTAGCTCTTTCTCTCAGAGAGTTTATAAGAAACCTGAATTTGTAAAAAATTGGAGTAAACCAACTAAACATCCTGATCATATAGTTCTAAACTTTTCAGATGACCCATCTACTACAATTAGCGTTACCTGGAGGACAAGCAAAGACGTGAGATTGGGGTATGGTGAGATAGCAATTGCAGATCCTAATCCTGCTTTTATAAGTAATGCAAATACAATCAAGGCTGTCACTACAAATTTTATTTTAGAAGGTGTCGTAGGAGTTATTGATAGGAAAAATCCAAAGAAAACTACTTTCAATAATTTAAATCATAATTATCATTCTGTTACATTTAAAAATTTGGATCCAAATACAATGTATGGATATAGGGTAGGTGACGGAAAAATTTGGAGCGAGTGGATTCAATTCAGAACTGCAAAAAAAAAGGGTGAGCCATTTTCCTTTCTTTATGTAGGTGATGCTCAAAATTATGTTTTAGAACTTTGGTCAAGACTAATTAGAGAGGGATACAAAAAAGCTCCCGATGCTAGCTTTATCATTCACGCTGGGGATTTGATTAATGATGCCCACGAAGAACACCAGTGGCACGAATGGTTTATGGCTGGAGGATGGATTCATAGGTCTCTTCCATCTATGTCTGTGCCTGGTAACCATGAATACAACCCACAAGTCCAAGAAGATATAGATAAGCGTATTAAAAGACTTTCAGTACAGTGGAATAACCAGTTTACTCTTCCTTCTAATGGGGTTAAAGGTATTGAAGAAACAAATTATTTTCTTGATTATCAAGGGGTAAGGTTTGTTGCTTTAAATAGTAATATGATGATTAAGGAACAAGCTGAATGGTTAGATAATGTTCTTAAAAATAATCCTAATAAGTGGACTATTGCCACTTACCATCACCCAATATTTTCTGCGTCTAGAGGTAGAGATAATGAAGAGTTAAGAAGTCTTTGGAAACCACTATTTGATAAATATAAAGTAGATCTAGCTTTACAAGGTCATGACCACACCTATACTAGAGGCAGGGTAGAACCTTATGAAAAGAATTTGTTAGATGGGGAGAATGTACAAGATTTAACAGGTACAGTGTATGTAGTCTCGGTTAGTGGTGGAAAAATGTATAAGGTAAAACCAGGGTGGGAAGATTATGGCGCATTAAGAGATAAGGTTGGAGAAAACAAACAACTCTTTCAGGTAATATCTATTGATGGAGATAAACTTTCTTATAAATCATATACTGCTACGGGAGAACTTTTCGATGCTTTTGATTTAGTCAAAAATAATAATGGATCTAACTCTTTTGTAGAAAGAAAAAACGAGGCTCTCTAATTTATTTCTGGTATTGAGTTTGCTCCACCTACTATTGTCGTTGCAATTGAGGCTGCTTGAGATGCGATCTTCATGCTCTGTTTAACAGAAACTTTTTTACTAAGACTCGATATATAGTATCCAATATAAGTATCCCCTGCAGCTGTGCTGTCAATAGTTTTTACAGATTCTGCTTTGACTTTTATGGTATTTTTATCAAAAGAATAAATTGATCCTCTTTCACCTAATGTCAAGATCTGTCTGGTATTAGGATATTTATTTGACAATGTTTTAATTATTTGGTTATAATCTTTTTTCCCTGAAAGTCTTTGCCCCTCAGTCTCATTATATATCAACGTATTTACTTTTTCTATAGAATAATTATTAACAGCACTCGAGTAGGGCGCGGGATTAAAAAAGATTCTTAGACCTTTCTTGTGTGCCTTTTCAATAATTTCATTTACACTATTAATCTCGTTTTGTAAAAGAATATAATCTCCCTCATTAAAATTTGATAGAACCATATCTATTTGATCTTTCTCCACACAATTATTTGCTCCTCCATGAATTATAATTGAGTTTTCTCCATCCTGATTTATCTGAATTATGGCATGTCCCGTTGCCTCATCTATCTTATTTATATAGTCTGTATTAACTCCCCATTTTTTTAGATCGGAAATTATACTATGATCTGATTTATTTATACATCCTGCATGATAAACTTCTGATCCAGATTTAGAAATTGCTACACTTTGATTTAATCCCTTTCCTCCTAAGTACAAACCATAATCTCTTGATGAGATTGTCTCTCCTGGTTTGACAAAATCTTCTACGTTATAAACTAAATCTTTATTTATTGAACCAAAATTTAGAATTTTCATATATCTATACTAGACTATTTTTGAGAGTATTCAAAAAATTATTTCTAGATATTTTTGAAGCTAATTTTACTTTACCTTCTTCTGAGAAAGATATAATATCTTTACCTCTCTCTTCTCCACTTAATATCATCTTTATATTACAAGACTTATATTCCGTCTCTGAGTCATCGATCATTGCGGCCATGGCTAATGGGTCAGCTAAGTCAATTTTGTGTTCATTGTATTTTACTTTGTAATACTCTAACCCTCTCTGCTGAATATCTATGCTGAATCTTGAGAGTGAAGTATTAATTTTTTCTAGATCATCAAAATTATTTTTATCTAGGTACCCATATAATTGAGTAGTATCCCATGCTATTACTTTAACCTCAGCTCCTGAATTGAGGACAATATCTGCAGCATCTGGGTCTACCCAAAAATTAAATTCAGCATGTTCTGTTATATTTCCTTTTCCTTCTCCAATACCACCCATCACGTATAAACTTTTAATTTTATTTATTATAGAACTATCTTTCATGAAAGCTCTAGCAATATTTGTGAGAGGTCCTATCGCAATAATTTCTATTTCATTTGGGTCTGAATTTATTAGAGAAATAATTTTATCTACTCCATTTTCTTTTTCTTCTTTTCTCTTTGGTTGGTAAGGTCCTGTATCACCAAGTCCGTCTCTACCATGAAAAAATTTTGAGGTTTCTAGTCTTCTTTTCAATGGGCCAGATGACCCTTTATATATAGAAGTATTTTTATCACATAATTCAACTGTATAAAGAGCATTTATAGTTGCGAGGTCAAGGTCTACATTTCCTGCAACTGTAGTTATAGCCTTGACATCAAAATCACTACATTTAAGAGCCATTATTATTGCAACGGCATCATCTGTAGCTGTATCTGTGTCTATTATTATTTTTCTCAAATGAATTTATCTTTCAATTACTACCTTAACTTTATTAACTTCTTTGTCAGATGTAATATTTAAAATATATACCCCATTATTTAAATTAGAAACATTTATTTCAACAAATTTATTTTGTCTTCTTATATGCCTTGGTTTTATGGTCTTTCCATCTAAATTAACAAAATGAATATTGTCGATTTTCACATCCTCTTCTAATTGAACTTTTAAATTACTTGAAGCTGGGTTAGGGTATATGCTGTTAATTAGAAGTCTATTCTCAACGGATAGCGGTATTGGGTTGTCATCATCAATTATAATTATGCTTAAAACTAAAATAATACTATCTGTGATAGACTCAATATTAATTACAGCTACTTCGTCAACCTCAACTACTTCATCTTGAATAGATGTAATATTAAAATCTATTTCAGTAGTTAGAGCAGGAATTGATAGTGAGTCAACACTTATTTTATAATCTTCATCTTGAATTGCAAGGTCAGGTACAAAAGGACTACTTTCTCCAGATAATGAAAGTGTTATGTCTTGAGATGATGGGTTACTTAAGGTTAAGATTATGTTTATACTTTGATTACTTTCATATATACTGTCTATGTTATTTCCAGAACTCATTGTCACGGATGGCATAGGATCATCATCGACCATAGTAAGCCAAAATCCTGTGTTTATTATCATAACTGTGTCCTCCCATGATTGTAAATTATAAACTATATTCTCAGTTTTTTCATAAATAATATCCTGAATAGAGTGCAGATATAAATATGCAATTGTGTCTCCTGCAGAAATTTTTAGAGAATCAATTTTACTATCAATAGTATCATTAGCTATAGAAACAGTAAAGTCTATACCTTCTTTTGCTGGAGTCCCGAATTCACCTTCTTCTAAATCGATTATTATATCTTTATAATATGGGTGACTTAATTTGACTGTTACAATGAACTCACCAGAGTCCTCTTTTAAGTCGTCACAGCAATTTGGATTATTATCTGATAATATTATACTGACCTCTGGAAATTGAGTAAAATTCCAAGGGAAGAAATTAGGATTCCACCCTTCTATTCCTGCATTCCAATGAATACCACCATATTCATAAGCACCAATATCTGGTGAAGATCCTACTATTTCTTGAGGTAAGGAACTAATTTCAACACCTCCATCTATTAGAGGTGAACCCTCAAGAGGTATAAGAGTTATACTATCTATTAATTTATAAATAGTATTATCAATATTAAATTCATTATTGTATTCAGTTTTAACAGAATCCCACCCATTCCAGTTATTTGATGATGTCCCTGGCACAGGATAATCTGGATTTCCATCTAGATTTTTATCTTCATAGTTACTTAAGCTTCTATGGCCGCTAAGCTTATCCACAAGATTATTTTGAGTAAACGTATTTAAGTTAGAATTTTCTTCGTCAAGAATTATCATTCCGTTTTTATTGCTTCCAATTACAGTATTATTAGCTATATAATGGTAATCTCCTTTAACCATAATTCCATTTGTGTTTATTGCGACGTTATTATACATTTTTCCTCTCTGACCTGCGGCAGAAGGATCATCTCCCGGAGCATCATACCTTAAAGCTAACTTTGGAGTATTGTATATATAATTATGATGAACCTCAGAGTCTGCAACAAAATTTCTTGTGCCCTGAAAAACTGAACCATCAGACTGAAGCGCCCCGGTTCTAGTAACCTTATTGTATGAAAATTTACTTTTTTTACCTGGTGATACTGTTGCAGAAGCTTGGACATTTTCAATTGTGTTTTTTGTTATAATATTTTCATCACCATTTATGTAAAGAGTTACCATTAGACCTGGAAGTTCAGATACTGAATAGTCAATATACTGAAAGAAGTTATTTTCTATAGTATTGTTATCACCGTATACCCTTAAGGCATCACCATCTGTATACTCAAATAAGTTTCTTCTTATAAAACTGTTATTAACCTTATTTGAAGATCCACTAATGCCAATGCTTGTGGCTTTAGGAGTCCCCAAATTCCCTAACATTCTTTTTGAAGTAGATGGGTAAGCAAAATTACAATCTTGAAGAATAAAGTTTTCTGCTGACTGAACTTCAACTGTTGAAGAGAAAAATGATAAATTTTCAATAGTAATATTGTCAGAGTTTTTTATTTCAAAAGAATATGATGAAACTTTTCCTTTAATATCTAGATCATTCGGATTTGTACCATCAGTCATCAACCAAAGCTCACCAGTTTTAGGGTTGTGATACCATTCATTTAATGTGTCTAGAAGATTTAAATCACCCTCAACAAAGAAGTAGTGATGTTTATCTTTGTACTGGCTATTAGGCACATTATTATATGTAAAAAAATCTGAACCTTCAGAATATTGAATTTTACTATTCCAGGTTCTAAAAGAACCAACATTTAATATTGCATGAGCTGTATCAAGAGTATAATCTAAACCAGAGTAAAAAGATTTAGTATTATCAATAACTAACATCCCATTAATGCTATTTGCTTCATCTCCTTCTGCCCAAGTGTCCCAAGAATAAATTGATTTATCTGAAAACTGAGCATTTGGCCATCTTGCCATAACCATTTCCTTATTTTCAATAAATAGTTGCCAGATAGCTGTATCAATAGTTGTCTTAAAAATATTGTTACCAGTATTTGTCCAACTAAAGTCATTTAAACTAATTGTCCCATCAATAATCGCATTACCTGAATCATGACCAGTTATGGTTATATTATTTTTGTTATCAATAATAATTTCTTCTCTATAAACTCCATTGAGAAGTATTATGGTATCGGAGTTTAAACTGGATAAAGCGACGGAAATTGTTTTGAAAGGAGAATGGATAGATCCGTCATTGCTATCATCACCATTAGGAGAAACATACACGGACTGAGAAAAGAGATTTAGAGAAAAAATGAAGAATATTGAGAGATTGATTAAATATTTCACTTTGATAATTTTATCAAAACTAATATTTATTTTCTTCTAGCAGCAATAAAACTTTTAATAAAAAACACCATAGCATAAACAGAAGAAGATAACATAATTATAATTCTGAGAACAGCTTCAGACCTTCCGTCTGCTAGAGCACTTCTAAGTGGCATTATGTTAGCAAAAGATAGTAAAGTTACAAGTACTGCAACGTGAGCTATTACCTTATTACTATTTTGAATTCCTTTATTTAATAGTAATAATGTTGCTCCTATTCCAACTGGGATTAAAGATGTGGCAGAACCAGACTCAAGATAACCCCATAACCCAATTACAATCAAAATTATTCCATTTATTAGACTTGCGATGTGTGCATTCATTTTTTATTTCTTTTATCAACAATATCATTTAGTTCTTTGGCTGTTATCAGTATCCATATTACGAATGACAACGACACAATCCCAGCCCAAATGAAAATAAATTCTTTTGTTAATAGTTCAGACATAGTTTAGTTTATTACTATAAATCCTGTTTCTTTTGATTAAAAATCAAAAGAAATAGAAGAATAGTTGGAGCCCATAAACCTAGAAACACTGCTTTTAATGGTTGGTCATTAAAAAAAAACATTTCAGAAACTACTATAGTTCCTAAAACTAAAATTAAAAGCACCAATTCAATTGGTTTAAACAGCTTTATAAACTTAAACATAGCTATAATTTAAATTAATTCATAGAGATTAAAACTCTAGTGTACCAATTACTACTTATACTCTAAAAAGGAATATTTTGTTGCCCAATTTTTTATTTAACCAAATCTTCCTCTATAACCCATAAACCCTTTATCTATTAATTCTTTCATTAGGTGTACTTTTCTCCCAACTATAAGTATAGCATCTCTCATTTTATAAAAATTTTATTAAGTTGAGTTTTTCTAAATTCAAATATTTTATTTAACTGGTATTTTACCAAAGCACTTCCAAATATTCTTCCTAGAGTTCCAAGAGGAAGTTTGAATCTCACAACATCATGCGCGATTGTCTCTTTTCCTGATTTTTCAAATCTATGCTCATGTTCCCACAAGCTAAATGGGCCATTTAGTTGTTTGTCAATAAATGAGAATGGTTCTTCTATGTAGGTTATTTTAGTAGTCCATCCAACCCTAAAAAAAGGGAAGGGTGAAACTCTATACTTAATAATTTGTCCTTCATACATTTTGTTGAAATCGGTTAATATGTTGAAATCCATATGTTTTGGAGTGATCTTTGATAGATTTTTTGGACTTGAGAAAAAATTCCAACTTTTTTTTATGTTAATTGGTAATTTTTGAATTGTTCTTAATTCATAAACACCATTTTCTATATACTTTATCATGTTACACTAATTAATAATTATAAGCTCATATTTTGTGATGAAATCTAGTCTCTTTAGATTGGTTTATATACTGAAGGTTCTGAGTTAAGGTAACCATATCCTTCAATCGTTTCATTCTTTTACGGATACAAATGGATAAGGTTTATTGCTTTTTTTCAATCAATCAATTTTTTTATTTTGAAGTCTTAACGTATTCACTATTTTATCAAATTCAGACTTTATCTTAAGTGTTGACTCACTCTATTGAATATATTTCTTTTACCTATATAAATCGGTATACTATTCGAGTCAATGAAATGATAGATGCTAGTTTTTTTGGTAATTCTTTTAAATCATAGATTTTTTTTGATAATATTAAACTCATTAGTGTTTTAAAATGAAAATTAAATTTTTAGTTAGATGGTAGCAAAACAAGCATTATTTCTATTCGTGACACTTGGTGGATTAGTTTATTTAACTTTTGCTACCAATATTTTTAATACAACTTTTTCAGAGGAACAAATGAATGCATTGGTAGCAATGACAAAACTTTATATAGGGTCCTCAATGTACTGCTTCATTGTAAGCGAGTTAGCCAAAAATTACAGTCAAGTTGATAAATTTTGGAGTCTTATACCAATTGCATATGTGTGGTATTTTGCTTCTGCTGCTGATTACAATGACAGGATGGTGTTAATGGCTGTTTTAGCTACAATTTGGGGAATTAGACTAACATTAAATTTTGCAAGACGAGGTGGGTTTAGTATTTATTTTTGGAGAGGAGATGAAGATTACCGGTGGATAGAAGTAAAGAAGGCTATGCCTTTTCTTTCTAATAGATTTACATGGGGACTATTTAATTTATTCTTTATTTGTCTCTATCAGATGGGTCTAATATTCTTATTTTCTCTTCCAATACTTGCAGCTTGGCAAGGAACTGAACCGTTATTCTGGGCTGATTATTTAGTTGGAGGATTGATGCTTCTTTTCATAATTCTTGAGACAATATCTGATCAGCAACAGTATGAGTTTCAAACAGAAAAATATAGAAAAATTAATAATGGCGAAGCCCTAGATGGTGATTATAAAAGGGGTTTTAGAACAACTGGACTCTGGTCACTTTCTCGACACCCAAACTTTGCTTGTGAACAATTAATATGGATAATGTTTTATCTATTTAGTGTTAATGCTACAGGGGCATATTTAAATTGGTCTGTAGTTGGTCCGGTATTACTAGTGGTCCTTTTCTTTAATAGCGCTGTGTTTAGTGAAGGTATTAGCTCTAGAAAATATTCTGAATATAAGAAGTATCAAGATAATGTTCCTATGTTCTTAGGTTTTCCTAGGAGTAATTGGAAATAATTTAAAAATTATACCACTCAATTTTTACACCTGCTTCACTAAACATTTCATTACTTCTCGCTGCAGACTCTTCCCATTTCTTAGACTGAGCACCACCTCCCCTCATAATAAATATTTTAGATATTCCAGCATTAATAATTCCTCTTGCACAATCCGCGCAAGGTATACCACATGTCAGATACATAGTACAACCTTTTGTGGACACTCCAATTCTTGCTGCATTATAGATGGCATTTCTTTCGGCGTGTTCGAACCAAAAATATTTTTCTGGTTTCGATTGTCTTTTAGTTTTTTCATCTTCAATCCCCCTGGGAAATGAGTTATAACCTGTGGATACTATCTCTTTATCTTTCCCGACTATAAGTGCTCCTATTTTGGTATTATTATCTTTTGACTTCTCTTTTACTTGCTGCGCTATATTATAAAAATATTCTGTCCAATTCACGTTATAAATACTTATTTATTAATTTTTTTGTTGCTAAAATTCCCTCATGAGGGTTTAGATAAGTTCCCTCTCCTCCAAACATGCCCATCATTGCACCCTCATACTCAATAGTAATATATCCCTTATAGTTAGATTCAGATATAATTTTAATCATTCTAGAATAATTTGTAGATAATTCTTCTCCATCTTTACCAAATTCATGAGATTTTGCGCTAACTCCCTTTGCGTAGGGCATGAGCTTTTTTACTCCTAAATACTTATCATACTGATTTTTACACACTTTTCCAATATCGTCAAAATTAAGAGCACCTCTGTCTACACAGAAGTTGTAATCACCAAAATCTGGTAGAGTACCTACGTACTTATTATCAATATTTTTAATAAGAGAAACTAACCAATCAGCATCTGCTGTTATTCCACCATGATTTTCAATAACAATACTAATGTTATCCTGCTTGCTGAATTCAATAAGTCTTGATATGCTTTCTGATGAATTATCAAGAATTTTTTTATTGTCTGATTCATCAGATTTTAAATTAACTCTTATTGAATGACATCCAATTTCTTTTGCTACATTTATCCACTTTTTATGGTAATCAATTGCAGTATCTCTATCATTTTTGTTTGATGAAGCTAGGCTTGGTCCACTCTGCATCGTATTAATATCAATATCATCTACCAGTATAATGAGGTTATCAACTCCGTTATCATCAGACCTTCTCTTTAAATCATTTAGAAAATCTTTATCATTTTCTCTACCCATAAAAGGGATTGACCAGTATTCTGCTCCATTAATACCATATGTGTTTTTTACTAAGTCTGAAAAACCTAAGAGATCAAATTTTCCTTGCATTATTAGTGGAGCAAATGAATACATCTGTAGTCCTATATCCAGTTTACTTTTATCAATATTATTTGCAAATAAATTGGGAGCTAGTAATGTTGTTGAATAAACACTAAACGTATTTTTTAGAAATTTTCTTCTAGAATGATTCATAAATGATTTTAAATCAACAAATACTAATTTAAATCATTAAATTTTTCAAAATACTATTTGTAAAATATTTATCTTTGGAAAAATGAGAAAATTAATATCATCTTTTCTTTTAATTTTATTTCTAATACCTACAATTGTAAACTCATCAGTTGTATTATTTGGTCATGTTCATGAAGTATGTACAGAAGATGGGATCCATTACCATGATCACGAACAGGAATGTCAAGTATGTTTGATTTCTGTAAATTATCAGTCAGATATAGTTTCATATTCACACAAAAAATACATAACATTTTATAAAGAAAGTTTAATTAATTATGTTGATGTTGTTTTTCATATTTTTTCAAGCTTAAATCTATTTGGTAGGGCTCCACCTACACTTATTTAATATTTCTCTCGAGGAAACATTTTATCGTTTTCTCAAATTCATTTTGACTTCAATTTAAAGTCAAACCAAATCTTTTTTTAACAATTAAAATATTAAAACAATGAATAAAAATATATTTAAAATCAATTTATTACTATTATCTCTACTTTCACTTGTGGTTTTTACTTCATGTGAGGAAGATAATGTTGTGCCTGATGAAGAACATGAGGAAGAAATCATCACAGATATAAAACTTGTCTTCACACCAACAAATACATTGAGTGGGCTCGCTTCAGTTGAGGCTACTGCTCAAGATCCTGATGGTGAAGGCGTTCAAGAACTTCAAGTATTAGGTTCTATTGATCTTGCTGTAAATGCATCTTATACTCTAACATATGAGATTATGAATAACGAAGAATCTCCAGGTGAAGACATAGGAGAAGAGATATCAGAAGAGGCTGATGAACATCAAATTTTTTATAGTTTCACAGATGGAGCATTTACTAGCCCTACTGGAAATGGAAATATTGATAATGCTTCAGATCCTGTAAACTATAATGACTCAGATTCTAACGGAAATCCAATTGGACTTTCAACAGCTTGGACAACTGGAGGCGCGCTTAGTTCAGGATCATTTACTGTAAGATTACAACACCAGCCAGATTTAAAAACAAGTACATCTACAGCAAATACAGGTGACACAGATTTTGAATTAACTTTTGTATTAAATATTCAGTAATATTAATTACTGTATTATTTGAAAGTTGTATCAATGCTCCCAATTTCTGGGAGCATTGTTTTTTTATTAAATTCCTTAAAAGTTTATGAGAATATTTTGCCTTTCGTTTTTATTTTTATTTGTAAACAACAATTTATTGTCTCAGGATAATTGTGAAAAGGTAATCTCAGGTAAGGTATTAGATATAGAAAAGAATGAGCCCTTATCAGGAGTATTAATTAGAATATTTGATTCTGAAAATTTTACGATTTCTGATGATAAAGGTAATTTCTTTTTAGAAGACTTATGTTCTGATCAAATTAAAGTAAATGTGTCTAGGTATGGATACTATGATACAATATTTGATATAAATAATGAAAACTCAATTATATATTTAACCCAAGAGACATTTGAACTTCGATCTGTATTAATCCAGGACAAGAAAGAAAAAAATTCAGGGACACAAACTATTTCTCAGCAATCTTTAAACTTAGATCAAAAACAAATTGATCCTACAATGACTCTAGCTAGTATTGTTAGTGAAATTGATGGGGTAACATTTACTTCGGCCGGGTCAAATGTTGAGTTACCTGTTATCCATGGTTTGTATGGAAATAGAGTGCTAATTCTTAATAATTATTTAAAACATGGTTTTCAGAATTGGGGAAATCAACATGCTCCAGAAATTAATACATCTTCTATAAGTAATATCTCTGTGATAAAAGGTGCTTCTGGAGTTCGTTTTGGACCAGAGGCTCTTGGTGGGGTAATTATAGTTGAACCTGATCCTATGAAATTAAATAATCCATATTATATTAATATTAGTTCAGGGTATCAGACAAATGGAAAAGGTAAGAATTTTAATTTTAAAGCTGGTAATGGTTATAAAAATTGGGGATATTTTTTAGGTTTTGACTATATAAAGATTGGAGATAGACACACACCATCATACTCTCTAACAAACTCTGGGAAAAACGAAAAATCTATAAACTTTGGTTTACACTATCATCTAAAAAATTTTGATATAAAATTATATTATAATTATGTAGATTTAAATCTAGCCCTCCTTAGGTCTTCAGTTTTTCATAGTGGTAATGCATTATCTCAAGCACTAAATTCTGATACACCTCTTTTTATTAGACCATTTTCTTATTCAATAAATGAGCCGAATCAATTAGCAAAACATCATTTTGCAAAAGCAAATATAAATTGGTGGTATAATGAAAATGAAAAGATATCATTGACTGTTGGAAGTCAGATTAATAAAAGAAAAGAGTTTGATGTAAGACGAAATTCATTTAAGCCAATTATTAATTTGGATCTATTTACTTATGATTATTTACTTGAGTGGGATCATTCATTTTATGAGAATATTAATGGTCTAATTGGATTGCATTATTTTAATCAAGATAATGATAATAATCCTGGTACAGGGACTACTCCTTTCATTCCAAATTATAATACCAATAGATTTAGTTTTTATCTTATTGAAGCTATTAAAATTAATAATAGTTTATTTGAGTTTGGAGTTAGATTTGACACTGAAAATTATAATGTCAGAGGGAGAGAAACAAATCAAAATATTTTTAGAGATGAAAATAGTTTTACTAATGTCACTTTTTCATTAGGGTACGAAAGAGAAGTCTCTGAAAATATATCAATTAGATCAAATTTAGGTTCAGCATGGCGAACTCCGAACATGGCAGAATTATATAGCTTTGGATCTCATGGTTTTAAAACCACATTTGGTCTATTGAGATATTATAACGACGATAATGATAAGATAAAAACAGATAAGGTTCTTGGAATGGATGATGGTTCATCGCCAGAAAAATCATTAAAATTTATAAATGAAGTTGATTTTAGTAGAGATAAGAATGATCTAAAAATAACTTTATTTTCAAACTATATTTTAAATTATGTTTTTGAAAGGCCAATTGGTTTATATGGAACGGTAAGAGGTCCAATGCCATATTTTGTTTTTGATCAGTCTGACATAGTTCTTGTTGGTTCTGATTTGTATTTCCAAAGAAAATTTTCAACAAAATTCAAGTCTTCTCTAAGATTAAATTATCTATGGTCTCAAAATTTAATTAAAAATGGGAAGATGATAAATCAACCGCCTATTAGAATTGCAAATAACTTAATGTGGAATACTAAGGATTTTTGGAAAATAAATCACTCTGAAATATCAATATCTCCAAGTTATACTTTTCGTCAATTTCAGTCTCCTATGATAATAAGTCCAGATGAACTCATTAGTGGTTTGATTGATGTAAATCTACAGTCTGATATTTTTGATTTTAAGGATGCGCCTGATGGGTATTTTCTAATAGACTTTGCATGGAAATTTAAAATAGCTGATTTTTCAGCTTCTGTTGAAGTAAAAAATTTACTCAATAAAAAGTATAGGAATTATTTAAATGAAATGAGATATTTTGCAGATGAAATGGGTCGTAATTTTTTGTTTAATATTTCATATAGAATTAATAAGAAATAAGAATGATTACTTAAAGAATATCTTATAAATTTATTATATGAAAAAATATTTTTTTCTAATTGTATTTAATCTAGTTACAATTTTCTCTTATTCTCAAGTTACATTGTCAGGATATATTGAAGAAGAAGGGTCTGGTGAAAGGTTACCTTATTCCAATGTATATATATCAGATATAGAAGTTGGGTCGAGTGCAAATGAGAACGGGTTCTTTACTATAATTGGTGACATTAAATCTGGCATGACTTTAAAAGCTAGTTATGTTGGATATAAAACAATCTCTATCATTCTAACAAATGAAATTATTGACAATAATTTAGAAATAAGTCTAACACCTTTAACATCAACATTAAATGAAGTAGTTGTCTCAACTGAATCTAGTAAATTCCTTCAGGCTAGTACAGAAATAAGTAAACACAAGTTATCTGTTCAGCAACTTAGTCTTATGCCCTCGATAGGAGAGGTTGATATTTTTAGATCTCTTCAATTATTACCAGGAGTTAGTGCCACGAATGAAAATAGTTCTGGGTTATATATTAGAGGTGGTGAGCCACACGAGAACCTTGTACTTCTAGATGGAATTAAAGTATATAATGTAGATCATTTTTTTGGATTTTTTAGTGCGTTTAATGCAAATGCAATTAAAAGTGTTGAATTATATAAGGGAGCTTTCCCTTCAAAATATGGTGGACGTTTATCTAGTGTTATTGATTTAGCTGGAAAGGTTGGGAGTTTTAATGAAATCAAGGGAACTGCAAATATTAATCTTTTGAGTGCCTCTGGATCTATAGAGGTCCCCTTTCTTAAAAAGTTTAGTTTTTTTGCTGCTGGAAGAAGATCATTCACTGATATTTTGCAGACATCTTTTTTTGATAAAATTTTTGACCAGTTTGATCCAAATGATGATATTGAAAATTTAGATCCCTGGGTTCCTAAATTTAATTTTTATGATTTTAATGCTAAGATCTCTTATAAACCAACAAAAGATGATCTCATAACATTTAGTTTTTATAGAGGTCAAGATGACCTAAAAGAGACTAGTGACACAAAAAGATATCAGTTCCCTAATTTTGGAGATATTGATAAGATTGAAATTAATGGTGACCTAGACAGGATTTCTAGATGGGGGAATAGTGGTTACTCATTTAAGTGGTCAAGACAGTGGAACCCTAAGTTTTATAATAGTTTTAATGTGTCATTTTCTGAGTTCTATAATTATCAGGATGATTCCTACTTTGTACAAGCAATAATACCTGATATTGATTCTGTGATTTTTGATTTTAGCACAATACTTGACCAAGATAATACTGTGCAGGATTTTACTGCTAGATATGATGGAGAGTTAATATCTGGCAAAAACAATAAATTTGAGTTTGGATTAGAGTTTACTAATTCTAATGTAGATTATTTGTTTTTAAGAGATGACACAACAACTATTATTGATACTCGTCAGGTATCTGATCTCTTCTCTAGTTATATTTCTTATGATCTTAAATCAGTTAAAAATTTAAATTTAAAAGTTGGGTTGAGAGCAAGTCGTTATGAATTGACTAATAAGAATTATTTTTCTCCTAGGTTTCAGTTAGACTATAAAATTTTTAAAAATATTAAGATAAAGTTAGGATATGGTATTCATAATCAATTTGTAAAACAAATTATTGGAGAAAATGTGACATCTAGGTCTAGAGATTTCTGGCAACTTTCAGATGATGATGACATAAATGTAGGAGAGTCCACTCATTATATCGCTGGTTTATCTTATGAAAATAACTCTTGGCTTTTTGATACTGAATTTTTCTACAAAGACATCAAAAATATAACGGAGTTCTCCTTGAGATTTCAAAACACAAATCTTAACTCTCTATTTTTTAATGGAAGTGGAACTGTAAAAGGATTTGAGACTCTATTACAAAAAAAGGCAGATAAGTACACAGGATGGGTTTCTTATACCTATTTAGATACTGAAAATATTTTTCCTTTACTAAATGATGGGAATCCTTTTTCAGCTCCTAACACTCAAAAAAATGAATTCAAAATATTTAATAATTATGAATTAAATGGATGGAATTTTTCTGTGAATTTTATTTATGGTTCAGGCAAAGCATTTACAGAGCCATCCTATAATTATAATATTACACTATTAGATGATTCTAATCTTAATTTTATAGGTGTTGGTCCTAAAAACGGTTCCTTACTACCTGATTATCATAGACTCGACTTATCAATCCATCATATTTTTAATATAAATAATACTACTAAAGGCGATGTCGGGCTTTCTGTTTTTAACCTTTATAATAATCTTAATGTATGGTATTATGAATACAGTTTTGACCAAAGACCTTACGTAAGACAAACAAAATCTTATTTAGGGATTGTACCTAACATCTCATTTAAATTAACTTTTTAGGATGAAGAAAATATTTGGACTTTTAATAATTATTTTATTCTCATGTGACAATGAAATACCCATCGAGGATAATTTTGTAGTTGAGGCTTTTCTTTTTCAAGGTGAGAAAGTTGATGATGTGAGAATTAAAGAAACTAAGTTATGGAACTCAGAAGATAGCATAGACACATATATAGGGAATGCAAATATTAAGATATATGGAAATGGTTCTGAATATAGTTTAGAATACAATAGCACTGAAGGAAATTATTTTATTGAAGATGATTTGGAAATTATATCTGGAAATACATACGGTCTTGAAGTAAATGTTGATGATAGAACTGCAACAGCAGAAACAGTTGTACCTACTAAACCTATTGGGCTAGAGATGTCAGATTACAAAATTGTTATACCACCTCTGGTACTCTCGCCAGCTCTTCCAAATATATTAGCTGAATTATTTGAAAATGCTAGGACTAATATCACATGGGGTAATTCAAATAAAGAATATCATTACCTGACAATTAAGTATGCTGGCGAGGATGAAGACCCAATTTTTAGTGAAGAATTCCCAGGTCAAGTTGGAGAATTTTTCTCTAACTTTTCTATACAGTCAGCACCCACACAAGAGAAAAAATATAATGTGATCTGTATGAGCCTTAAAAATTATGGAAAATATAAGGTAACTCTATACAAAATAAATAAAGACTACTACAGTTTGTTTGACAGTGAGCTCCAAGATGGCACTGAATTGAATGATCCCCCTTCAAATATTATAAATGCTTTTGGAGTGTTCTCTGCCTTCGCTAGTGATACTACAAGTTTTGAGATAGTCAGAGAATAATTATTTTCTGATCCAATAAGCTATCCAAATAAATATTCCTTGTACCGGTAGTCTCCACGTTGCAATATCTTGAGTAGCGCCTATAGCTTCTTGTGCTTGTGTACTTTGAGCTAAATATATATTTGCAGGAAAAACAGCTACTAATAAAAAAATTAGTCCAATAGATCCCCAGTATCTATACTTTGGTATTAAAATCATCAGGCCAAATGCTATCTCAAAGACACCACTTATATATACTAATTCAAGATGATAGGGAAGATAAGGAGGAACAATAGCCAAAAAGTAATTAGGATCAATGAAATGCTTTATGCCAACAATTACATAAAAAACTGAAGATATTATTATTAAAATATACTTTGCTAGTATAACTTTCATATTAATATATGTACGTATTATGAGGAACTTTTTATTCATTTTATTCATTTTTTTTAATATTTCATCTTATTCTCAGGATGCGGTAAGTATTCTTGAAAAATCTGAAGAAAAAATTCGAGGAGTAAAATCATCTTATGTCGAGATGGCTATAACTATTGAAAGGCCAAAATGGAAGAAAGAGATGACGATGAAGGGGTGGTCTGTAGGAGAGGACTACTTTTCTTCTGTCGTTATGACTCCTGTTAAAGAAAAGGGTACTGTCTTTCTGAAAAGAGAAAATGAAGTCTGGAATTATATCCCTTCAATAGAGAGGACAATAAAACTTCCACCGTCTATGATGATGCAAAATTGGATGGGCACAGATTTTACGAATGATGACCTTGTCCAAAGATCATCTATTTCTGATGACTACACTAATACTATTATTGGCGAAGAGAATATCGAGGGGTATGATTGTTGGATAATACAACTTATACCTAATGAAGATGCACCTGTGGTCTGGGGTAAACTTATTATGTGGATTGATAAGGAGCATTACATGCAATTAAAAACTCAATTTTTTGATGAATATGAAGATTTAGTTAGTGTGATGACATCTAGTAGAGTAAAAGATTTTGGTGATAAAAAATTACCAGCGGTTATAGAATATGTACCGCTTGATAAAGAAGGGAATAAGACTATAATTGAAAGACTTAAATGGAATTTTGATATTGATATTAACCAGAGGTACTTCCTGCCTAGCTACATGAAAAATTTAAGATGATACTAAAAATAGCTTTAAGGAATATTTATAGGAATAAGAAGAGAAGCTTAATTACGATTTCCTCGATTTTTGCTGCCCTTTTACTTATAGTATTAATGAGAGCGCTCCAATTTGGCTTTTATGATAAGTTAATTGAAACAGTTGTAGAATCTTATGCTGGTTATGTTGAAATTCATGCTGATGGTTTCTGGGATAATCAAAGTTTAGATAACTCTATGGTAGTAGATCAAAATCTCATGGATGATTTAAAATCTGTTGAGGGTGTTGATAATATTGTGCAAAGACTTCAAACCTTCTCTCTAATATCTATGGGAGATAAGACAAAAGGAGGAGTTATTAATGGTATTAATATTAAAGAGGAACAAAAAATAACAGATTGGAATAAAAAAATGGTGTCGGGCTCTTTTGATTTAGGTGAAGATGAAGTCATAATCGGAAAAGGGATTGCAAAATATTTTGACGTAGTTGAAAACGATACCTTAATTTTATATGGCCAGGGGTATAGGGGCATGATGGCAGCAGGAAAATTTCCAATCAAAGGAATTATAGACCTTAAAAACCCAGACCTTAATAAGTTAGGTGTTTTTATGAATATGGAAACAGCAAGAAATTATGTCTCATCAGACGAAATATCTACACATATAATTATTGATAAAAAACAATATTATGATGAGGAGAAAATAGCAAATGATTTGTCTCAAATTCTTTCGGATGACTTTGAGGTGATGACGTGGAAGCAAACTCTTCCAGAAATTGAGCAAACTATAACTGCAGACAGTGCAGGAGGTCTTATTATGGCTTTTATTTTATATGTAATCGTTGTGTTTGGTATGTTTGGAACAGTTCTGATGATGACAGAAGAAAGAAAGTATGAATTTGGTGTATTAATTTCAATAGGAATGAGTAGGGTGAGACTATTTGGGATTATCTTAGTTGAGACAATTATCTTGTCTATGATTGGTGTTGTAATAGCAATATTAATTACTTATCCTATCAGCTACTATTATTATTTGAATCCAATTAATATGGCTAATTTGATGGGAGATGGAGCTGATATGATGATGGAGGAAATGGGGTTTTCACCAATAGCTCCTATGTCAATTTCGTGGGATATACCCTTATCTCATGCTCTAGTTATTTTTATTTTTTCTCTCATTATTTCTATTTATCCAGCAATTAAGATTATGAAATTGGATCCTGTAAAATCAATGAAAGCATGAACATACTAACATTATTAAAAATTTCTTGGAGAAATGTATGGAGGAGTAAACTTAGAAGTTTGGTTGTGATACTCTCAGTTGTTTTTGGAATTCTTGGAGGAATAATTATGATAGCAATGTCATATGGGTTAAATGAGGAGAGGATGAATAATGCAGTTGAAACATATCTTTCTCACATACAAATTCATAATAATTTATTTAGAGAAGATTATAATATTAAACATACGATAAACAATCTTGACAATATTGAAAATGCTCTCAATGATGACGAAAGAATAGTCTCTTACACAAAGAGAATTATCCTAAATGGTATGTTATCTAACTCAAATGGTTCATACGGAATCCAAATAAAGGGTGTGACCCCAGAAACCGAAAAAAAAGTAACAAATACTCATGAGAAACTAATTGAAGGTGAATATTTTAATACTAAGAGAGATAATACAATCTTGGTTGGAAAAAAATTAGCAGATAAGTTAAACTTAAACTTAAAATCAAAAGTTGTAATTACATTTCAAGATGAATTCAATGAATTGACCTCATTATTATATAGGGTTGAAGGAATATTTAAGTCTGGAAATTCAAGATACGATGAGTCAAATGTTTTTGTAAAGAATATAAGTATAACAAAAAATTTACCATCGTTTTCAGGAATACATGAAATTCCAATCCTTCTAACTGATATAGAACTTAGAAATAGTGTCAAGAAAGACTTAATACTATTGAGTCCTAATAATATTGTAGAGGCTTGGGATGACATATCAAAAGATCTAGCCTACGCAAATGAGATGCTTGCAGCTGTTCTATATATTTTTATGATGATTATTTTGATAGGGTTATCATTTGGTATAGTTAATACCATGCTGATGGCAATTCTTGAAAGAAAAAAAGAGATAGGAATGTTGATGTCAATTGGAATGAATCGTTATAAAATATTTTTGATGATATGTTTTGAAACTACTTTTCTTTCTATGATTGCTTTACCATTTGGTCTGATCTTATCATATTTGATAGTAGAATATTACTCTGTTGTTGGTATAGACTTATCTATTGTTGAGGCTGGTCTAGAAAATTTTGGCGTAGGCACAAGACTCTATTTTAAAGTGCCTCAAGAACAATATGTAGTAGTTGCAATTATGGTATTTATGATATCTATAATATCATCAATTTTCCCTTCTTTAAGAGCTTTAAAAATTAATCCTGTAGATGCAACTAAAACAATTTAAATTTGAATTATGATTGAGACAAAAAACTTATCTAAAATATATAATCCAGGAAAATTTGAAGTTAAAGCTGTTAATGATGTGAGTTCCATATTTGAAGATGGTGAATTCACCTCAGTAGTAGGTCCATCTGGTTCAGGTAAAACAACGTTTTTAAATTGTGTAGGTGGATTGGATAAACCAACATCTGGTGATGTGTATATTTCTGGGGAGAATATAACCAGCTTATCTGGCAATGATATCATTCAATACAGATTAAAAAATATTGGTTTTGTTTTTCAGGCATATAACTTAATCCCAGTATTATCTGCAAGAGAAAATATTGAGATGATAATGTTATTGCAGGGTATACACGAGAAGAATAGAGTAGAGAGAACTAATGAATTATTGAATCAAGTTGGTTTATATGAGATGAGTGATAGAAGGCCTTCTGAACTTTCAGGTGGTCAACAACAAAGGGTTGCTGTGGCAAGGGCTCTGGCATCAAAACCAAAATTTATTCTTGCAGATGAACCCACTGCAAATTTAGATACTTCCTCAACTTCAAATCTTCTTGATATAATGAGTAAGTTAAATGTTAATGAAAAAATTACTTTTATTTTTTCAACTCATGATCAGAGAGTTATTGATAGAGCTAGAAGAGTTATAACTTTAGAAGATGGAAAGATTGTCAGCGATAAGAAAAAATAGTTTTATTTCGTTTCTATTATTGTTATTAATTTCATTTGACACAATATCTCAGTCATCTAAGACATCATTTACTTTAAATGGGTATGTTAAATATCTACCATCATACATGGATTATAGTTTTTTTGATAAAGAAACTAATCATCTGATTCACAATAGGTTAAATATGAGAGGTTATTATGGTGATAATTTATCTTTAGGTTTAGAGGTAAGAAATAGAATTTATTTTGGAGATGTCCCTACAATTCAGGGAGATGATGGTTTAGTAAATATGGCTTTTTATACAGTAAGGGAGTCAAATTTTGTCATTAACTCAATGGTTGATAGGTTTTGGTTGAAATATCAGAAAGAAAAAATAGAATTTAGTATTGGAAGACAAAGAGTTAATTGGGGAGTAAATACTATTTGGAATAATAATGATCTTTTTAATGCTTATAATTTTATTGATTTTGATTATATAGAAAGACCAGGATCTGATATTATAAGATTCTTATATACTGGAGATAATCTCTCTAGTTTTGAATTAGTTTATATGCCAAGCAAAAGAAATGGGAGCGTAATTGCAGGTATGTATAGAATCAACTCTTTTGGATATGATTTTCAATTTTTAGCCGCTAATTATTTTGATGATATAGTTATAGGAGGAGGTTGGGCTGGAAATATTAAAAATGCTGGATTTAAAGGAGAGTTATCTTATTTCATAGATAAAAATAAGTATAAGAATTCTTTGAGTTTCTCATCTTCTTTAGATTATTCACTTAAAAATGGTTTTTATTTTTTAGGATCATATCTATATAATTCAAATGGATTTACTGAATCTAATTTTTTAAGTTTAGTAAATATTAACGATAATGTATTATCTCCTAAAAATTTAATGCCCTCAAAACATTCCTATTTAATTCAAGTTACAAAACCAGTATCTCCTCCAGTTAATGTATCTCTTAGCATTTTATATGGTCAAGGAATAAAATTATTATACATTTCACCAAGTATAAATTATGATATTAATTCTAGAATTGACGCTGGCATTATTGGACAACTTTTTTATTTAGATAATTATGGGGATTTTAAAAATATAGTTCAAGGCTATTTCCTACAAATAAAATACAGTTTTTAGAAACCACTATGTTCTTTCCACATATCGAAATCTGCTTTGTTTACCATATAGCCCCAATGTAAGAGAGACTGTCTCACAGCCAGAGAGAATGACATATCATCTGTAGATGTACCTCTATTGTATATTTTAGAGTAGATATAATTTCTCCATCTCCCTTTAAGACCACAAAAATTGTTCCATCTCTGAATTTGTCTTTTGTCATCATCAGTCCTTCTTCCTAGGTAATATCTGCAATACCACTGAAACCATCCACGAGGATCTTGCCTATTAATCCATCCTTTTTTCTCCCACTCTCTCTGGCTTAGACCTGATTTGATCTTAAAAAAATTAATTTCTCTGTCATACTTTTTTGATATGTAAAAAGACTTATCTAACCCATCAAACCATTCAGAAGGAAATTCTTTATGGTTTATATCGATTCTGCCTCCTTCATCATAGAAATAGATTCCTCCAAAAGAACCTAATCTTATTATTTCTTTTGGCGATAGGTTAGGAGAAAAATCCATTGATTAGTCAAGATTTTCAATTTCTGAAAGAATTTTATTTGCTTCTGCTAACTTAGAATCACTATCTTTTCTGCTGATACTAGAGAGCTCATATGATTCTTTTAATAATCTATTATACTTTCCTAAAAGTTTTTCCTTTTTAGATTTAAATAAACCAAACATACTCCCTCATACGGAGGAAATAAGTATAGGTTTAATTTAATGAGTTACTGACAATAGGGTTGTCATCACCAAAATATATTAATTCACAGTTACAATTCATCTTAATATATTTTTCTTCTATTTGATTAGTGTTATTATCAAAATAAGTTAAAAAGTATGTCCAATTCTTAAGGACAACAATTCCATCAGCTGGTAGGATACTTCCTTTCTCATAAACTACTTTTGAAATAAAGTCTTCACAATTTCTTGGGTGACTATAATAACATTCTGTTTCATTTTTTTTATTTGAACTACAACTATTTATACCTAAAAAGAGTACAATAGCTATTAAGTTTTTAATATTTAACATGTTTGATAAGAATTTTTTTTTCATTCTATTATTAATTTGGGGTCTTCCAAGTACTTATTTTAGAAGTAAATTTAGAAAAATAGTTTATAAAACTGACGATTGGAAAATTAATATTAAACCTTTATTCACAAAAGAGATAATTGGTTTAATTTCAAATATTTATCCTTCAGATAAAGATTATATAAAATCTAGAAATAAATATAGAATGTATCTGATTATTTATTTAATCATTTTAATTATCTACCTGTTTTTATGAAATTTTATTTTTTTTTTGAAATTATAATAATAGTCTTCATACTTGATCAGGTGGGATTAATAAAATTTATCTAAATTCGTAGTCCGAATTAAATTCAAAAATTGAAACTACTTAATATGAAAAAGATATTTGTACTAATTCTAACTTTAATTCCATTAAGTTCTTTCTCTCAAAATGTAGATTTTGAAGAGTATGATCTTGAAAATGGAATGCATGTTATTTTACATCAAGATAATACAGTCCCAATAGCTATTACTTCTATAATGTATCATGTTGGAGCTAAGGATGAAGACCCTAAAAGAACAGGATTTGCTCACTTCTTTGAACATTTACTTTTTGAAGGAACTAAAAATATTCCTAGGGGTGAAATGGACAAAATTATAGAAAGAAATGGGGGATCTTACAATGCAAATACAACACAAGATCGAACATATTATTATGAACTATTACCTTCTAATAAATTAGAATTAGGTTTATGGATAGAATCAGAAAGATTATTGCATCCCGTAATTAATCAGATTGGTGTAGATACGCAAAATGAGGTTGTAAAAGAAGAGAAAAGATTGAGAGTTGATAATACTCCATACGGACAACTTTTAGAGCAGATTGTACAGGGTTTATTTGTAAAGCATCCTTATAGGTGGACTACTATAGGTTCAATGGATCATTTAGATGCGGCTACCTTGGAAGAGTTTTTAGAATTTAAGGAAAAGTTCTACGTTCCAAATAATGCAGTCCTAGTAGTTGCAGGTAATTTTGAAATGGATGATATAAAGAGAAAAATAAAAGATTATTTCGGACCTATTCCACGAGGTAATGATGTGCCAAGGGTCAATATTAAGGAAGATCCTTTAAATGGTGAACAGAAGAGATCTTTTAATGACCCAAATATACAAATACCTATGGGGCTTGTATCATATAGGACACCATCAATGAAAGATAGAGATGCTTATATTCTTGATATGATTTCATCAATATTAAGTGGAGGTAAAAGTTCAAGGCTTTATAAGAAAATGGTAGATGATAAAAAAATATCTCTTCAAGTTCAGGCAGTGAATTTATCTCTTGAAGATTACGGTGCATATGTGATATTATCACTTCCTGTAGGGGATAATAAACTACCTACATTATATGATAATATTGATGAAGAGATAGAAAAACTTAAGAGTGAATTAATTAGCGAAAGAGAGTACGAGAAACTTCAGAATATTTTTGAAAATAATTTTGTTAACTCTAATTCCTCAATGGCTGGGATAGCAAATTCATTAGCTAGAAATTATATGTTATATGGAGATACTGATCTTATAAATACTACAATAAACATTTATAAGTCTATCACAAGAGAGGAGATAAGAGAAGTTGCCAATAAATATTTAAATAAGGATAACAGGGTATTGATAGATTATTTACCTGAGAGATCTGAATAATTAAAATTTTAATAAAATGAAAAAGATAATTCCGATAATAATATTATTATTTCTTTCAATTGAGATTTCTGCTCAAGTAGACAGAAGTCAACCACCAAAATCTGGTCCGCCACCTGTAATAAATTTGGGTAAACCCAAAACCTTTACACTTAAAAATGGATTAAAGGTTATTATTGTTGAAAACTCAAAGTTACCTAGGGCATATGCTAATCTTGATATAGATAACTACCCTGATTTTGAGGGAGAAATTAAAGGGGTATCAAGCTTAGTAAGTTCTTTAATGGGTAATGGTACTACTAACCAGTCTAAAGATGGATATAACGAAGAAATTGATTATATGGGAGCATCTCTTTCATTGTCAGCTGGAGGAGGTTATGCTTCTTCTCTTAAACGATATTTTCCTAGAGTACTTGAAATGATGTCTGATGGTTTAATTAATCCTGTTTTTTCTGATGAGGATTTTGACAAAGAGAAAAATATTCTAATTGATGGAATTAAGGCATCTCAGAAAAGTGTTCCAGATATTGCAAATCAGGTCAATGGCAAGTTGTTTTTTGGATCAAATCATCCTTTTGGAGAATTTGCTAACCTTGAGACAGTTGGTAACATTACTTTAAATGATGCTAAGAAATATTATAAGACTTTTGCTAAACCAAATAACGCGTATTTAACAATTGTTGGAGATGTTGTTTTTGAGGAAGTAAAATCACTTGTTGAGAATCTTTTTGGGAAATGGAAAAAAGGAAAACTGCCAAATTATAAGATGCCATTAGTTAATAACTTAAATGTTCCAGAAATTAACTTTATTGATATGTCTAATGCAGTTCAGTCAGAAATATCCATTGGGAATATTATCAATATTTCAATGTCACATCCAGACTATTTTGCATTGAGACTGGCAAATCAAATTTATGGAGGTTCTGGTGGTAAGTTATATTTAAACCTTAGGGAGGATAAAGGATTTACCTATGGTGCTTATTCAGGAGTTGAAACTAGCAGATATGTTGGGAGATTTAATGCTTCAACTAGTGTTAGAAATGAAGTTACAGATAGCTCAATTGTTGAGATGATAAAAGAATTAGACATTATGACTAATCAAAATGTTACGGAAGAGAAGTTAGCTTCTGTTAAAGAAAAATTCGTTGGGAATTTTATAATGTCAACTGAGCAGCCTTCTACCATTGCTAATTTTGCCAGAAATATTGACAAGTTTAATTTACCAGAAAATTATTATGAAACGTACTTAGAAAATTTTCAGAAGGTAACTATTGACGATATTAAAAGAGTATCAGATAAATACTTTAAGAAAGATCAAATAAGAATTGTTGTAGTTGGTAAAGGGGTAGATGTAATATCTTCTCTCGAAAAATTACCATACGATATTAACTACTACGATAAAAATGGTGACCTCACATCAAAACCAGATTTCTCAACTCCCACTGGAATAACAAAGGAGTCAGTAATTAATAGTTATATTGATGCTATTGGAGGGAGAGATAAAATCAGTGAGGTTAATGCAGTCAGTATGTTGGCCGAGGCGGAGGTTCAAGGAATGAAACTTCAGATGGTTAGTATTCAATCAAAACCAAATAAACAAGTTACAATGATGATGATGATGGGTAACACTATGATGAAGATGGTGTTTGATGGTGAGAAAGGTTCAATAAGTCAGCAGGGAGTTGTTAATTCATTACCTGAAGATCAAGTACAAGAAATGATAAATTCAACATTACCTTTTG
>NTKI01000013.1 GCA_002457315.1 Rhodothermaeota bacterium MED-G19 | reverse complement strand
AGAGCCATAATCTGCATCATTGTATTTTAATCCTTTTAATAAAGCTGATTCAGCTATATCTTGTAGATTAACATTTATAGTGGTAATTACATCAAAACCATTTTTAGGTTGAACCTCATTACCATTATAAATTGGTCTCCAATAATTTCCTGCAATTTTTTGAGTTAAAATTTCTCCGTCCATACCATTAAGAAATGTGTTGAAACTATATTCAATTCCAACTGTTCCTTTGTTATTTTCATCAACCGAACCTATTGTCCTATAACCTAATCTTGAGAATGGCCTATATCTTTCATCCATTTTATCAAATCTTACTCCGCCATTTAACCTTCCTTCTCTAAAAATTGGCCATTTAGATAATATTTTTTTTTCTTGATACCCAATTTTTTTTCTATTTAGGAGAAGATATCTTCTGTTATTCTTTCTGGCATTTAGAATATTATTTCTATAATCACTCTTACTCTTGTCCTTAAAAAAAGATGATAATAATAATGCCAAAGAATCTAAATCATTTTCCAATAATGATTTGTTGGGTATGGATGGATCTAGAGCAACATTATAGAAAGGAAGAGAAGTTGCCAAAATACTACCATCATCTGACAAAATATTTCCTCTACTAGCTTTAATTTTTTCATATTTAAAATTAATATTTTCAGATTTTGATTGCCAAAATTCTCCCTCGATAAATTGTAAATCGAATATACTATAAACAATACCCAAACTTATAATAATTACAACTACAAAGGCTACCTTAACTCTTAATAAAATCTCTTTCTTGATATTCATTTTTTATTAGATATTCTTTCAGGTGGTAGTTTAGAATTTACTAAACCAATTTCCTTTACTCTTTTTAAAATTTCAGACTCTTTTCTTGAAAACATATAATTATTATTTAATGTCACATAATCTGTTCTGAGTTCTTCTACTTCTTTTTCTAACTTATTTATTTCTCTTATTTGTTTTTCGACAGAGTGTTGGTTGCTGATATAAATAATTAAAAAGAATAATAAATAAAATATTTTATAGATATCTAAATTTAAAGAACTGGGCAATTCAATATTTAATGATTTTATAGCTTCTTCAATTTTTTCCTTTACTTTCATATCTTCTCGCCAATTCTTAATTTAGCACTTCTTGATCTTGGGTTTTCTTTTACTTCTTCAAATGTAGGAGTTAATGGCTTTTTATTTACCCTTTTAAAAAATTCAACTTTTTTACCATACAAATCCTTTTCATAATCCGGAAGAAAATTTGATTTATTAATAAAGTTTTTAACTAATCTATCTTCAATAGAATGGTATGATATAATGACCAACCTACCTTTATTTTTTAGATGATTTATAGTTTTTTTAAGCATCTCCTTTAAAGAATTAATTTCATCATTTACTTCTATCCTTATTGCTTGATATAATTTTGATAAGAATTTAAAAGATACTTTTTTGTCAAAAATTTTATTTAAAATTTCAATCAAATCAGAATTTTTCTTAATTCTCTTACTACTCCTAAAATAGACTATATTTTCTGCTATGAATCTTGAATTTTTTATATCACCATAATTAAAGAGAATATTTTGGAGATCCTTTTGATCATAATCGTTTAGAATATCTTCTGCAGATAAATCTATTTCGCTGTTCATTCTCATGTCAAGCATGTAATCTCCTTTATAAGAAAAACCTCTTTCTGAATTATCTATTTGATATGATGACATACCAAGATCTGCAAGAATACCGTCAACTTCATAAATACCCTTGTTTTTAAGATAAAGATCAAAAAATTTAAAATTGCTATTGATTAATTCAAAATTATCTTGAGAAATTGGATTATTTTTTATTGCATCCGTATCTGTATCAAAAGAAAATAATTTTCCTTTACTGTTTAACTTTTCTAAAATTAATTTTGAATGTCCACCTCCACCAAAAGTAAGATCAACGTATGTTCCTTCGGGCTTTATACTTAATCCTTTTATTGATTCATTAAGTAGTACTGGAACATGGTATTTCATAACAAATTATACATCAAGATATTTTTGAGCTAGCTTAGAAAATTCTTCAGAGTTTTTGATTAAATTCTTTTTATAAATGATTGGATTCCAAAGTTCAATTATATTTCCTACACCTATAAGTATTACTTCTTTCTCAAGCCCACAATGTAAAATCATTGATTTTGGAATTAAAAATCTAGCATTTGAATCAAGATCTACCTGGGATATACTACTAAATAAATTTCTTTTTAATTTTCTTTGTTCAGAACTAAATTCATTAAGAGAATTAATTCTTGCATAAATATTTTGAAACTCACTTAAAGGATATATAATTAGATTAGGCTCAAATCCTTTCCTAACAACTATGCTATTCTTAGAAGCTGAAGGCAAGACTGATTTTAACCTGGAAGGTAAGACCAGTCTACCCTTAGCATCTAATTTACACTCATGTTCGCCTGTGAAAAAAGCCATATTAGAGTATTAATATAAACCACTTGCAACAAATGTAGTAAACATTTGTACATTTTACACCACTTTATCCCACTTTATCCCACTTTATTAAAATAATAATTAGATATCCCTCTTAATTGTATAATTAAGTAGATTTTTTAGGCTTTTTTTATAATCTGACTCTGGATATTTTTCTAAAATAGAATAAGCTTTTTCAATTAAATTATTCATAAAACTTTGACTATACTCAATACCCCCTTCTCCTTTGACAAAATCAATAATTTTATCAATTGATTTATAATTTTTAAGGTATCTAATTATCTCATTTTTTTTTGAGTTATTTACATTAGATAAAGAATGTATCAATGGCAAAGTTATTTTAGCTTGTTTAAAATCATTTAGGGAAGGTTTGCCTGTATCGTATGATAAATATCCAAACATATCATCTCTAATTTGGAATGCTTGTCCAACTAATAGACCAAACTCTTTCATTTGTAAAACACTATTTTCTTTTGCATTTGAGGCAATTGCTCCCATCATACAACATGAAGAAAATAAACTTGCTGTTTTTTCTTTTATTATTTTAAAATAAGTTCTTTCATCTATATCAAGGCTTTTTGACTTTTTTAATTGAGTTATCTCTCCCTCACTCATTTTTTTGACAGCATTTGATAATACCCCCAAGAATTTGAAATCTTTATTCTCAACTGAAAGTTCTAAACCTCTAGAGAGCAAATAATCTCCAACCAAAACAGAATATTTACTTTTCCAAAGTGCATTAATTGAAAAATATCCTCTTCTATAATTTGAATCATCTACGACATCATCATGTATTAATGTAGCCGTGTGCAATATCTCTATCAAAATAGCTGCTCTATAGGTTGAAGTAGATATTTTACCATTTAAGCCAGATGTTAAGAAAACTAAAATTGGTCTTATTTGCTTACCCTTTCTTTTCAAAATATAGCTAACAATTGTGTCAATAATGGAATTATCACTAGATATAGATGATCTTAATTTTTTCTTAAAATCATTCATTTCTTTTTTAATAGGATATTCAATATCTCTAATATTCATAAAACATTTTATGCTAACTTGGATTATCTTTATTATTCTACGTCAATATCAAAAAAAAGATGAAGGAGATTAAGAAAAATAAAAAAAAGAAATACGAAAAGATTATAAACAGATCTAAATTCTGGCCTATAGTTCAGCTTTTTAAAGACAGAAATGGCTTTATGAATGAGGTCTCCCAAAAATCTCAAAAAAAGATACTTGAAAAAATAAAACCTGAAAATCTTTATGATGAACTTATAAATACAGTCTATAAAGAAAAACTTAGGATTTCAAATATTTCTTGGAATGCAGACCCAATTGATGATAAAAAATTTTGGTATTCACTTAAAGAAAAACTGATTGAATTTGAAAATGATAGAAATAATAAAAAAATAAAAGAGGAAATTTTACCCATTGTAATTGATAGGTACACAAAAGAAATAACAGGAAATTTTAAAAGAAGTCATCACAGTTTTGCAAGAAGATTAATTTCTTCATTTCTTGCTCGATTATTAAATACTGCAAGATTGAGAAATCCCTTTGGCAATCTCAATTTAAATAGCACTATTCAAATAGTTGGTAAACAAAAAAGACTAAGGCAACTATCAAAAAAGGGGACAATCGTTATGGTTCCAACCCATTTCTCTCATTTGGATTCAGCATTAATAGGTTGGGTTATTTCTCATTTAGGATTGCCTGCATTCATGTATGGAGCTGGTTTAGTTTTATATAATTTGAAAATATTTGCTTATTTCTTTAACAGCTTAGGAGCTTACAAAGTTGATAGAAGAAAAAAACATATTTTGTATTTAGAAACACTAAAAACATATACTGAAAGGGCTATAATTAATGGATGCCACAACTTATTTTATCCAGGAGGTACAAGATCCAGATCAGGATCTATAGAAAAAAATTTAAAACTTGGATTATTAGGTAGTACTCTTGAAGCTCAAAAAGAATTAAATAAAAAAAAGAAAAAAATTTTTATAGTACCTGTCACATTTAATTATCAATTTGTTTTAGAGGGACCAGCTTTAATAAATCAATACTTATCAAAAAACAAATTAGATAAAAGTCTTTTAAAAGATTTAGGGTATTCTAATACATTCAAAATTTTAATGTTTCTGATTAAATATTTTACTCACTCAAATAGAATGGCGGTATCGATAGGTAATCCACTTGACATTTATGGTAACAGAGTAGACAATAAAGGCAATCCAATAAATAACAATAATCTATCTCTAGAAAAAAATAATAAAAAAGAAATTCTAAATAATTTATCAGAAAAAATAATTGATGAACTTATGGCCGGGACAGTTGTTTTTTCAAGTTTAATATTATCCTTTACAGCATTTGAAATTATAAGAAATAAATTCAAGAAAATGCGTATTGAAAATATAATTGGTTTACCTGAGGATGAATTAATTATTGACATAAATTATTTTAAAAAAAATTATAAACTAGTTTTAGATTTTATAAAAAAATTATCAGAAAATAAAAAAATAAAAATCTCAGATGAATTATCAATTTCAGTTGATGATCAGATAAAAACAGGATGTAAAAACTTAGGACTTTACCATGCCATAAGGCCTCTAGAATTCAAAAAAAATAAAATTATAATTAAAAATATTAAGATGTTATTCTATTATAGAAACAGATTAGATGGTTATGGGATAGAAAAAGTTTTAAATTAATGATTAGTATTATCAATAGATTCTAATCTTTTACTTAGAGATGGATGAGAGTAATTAATAAATTCAAATAATGGGTGTGGTGTAAGATTTGTAAGATTATCTCTAGATAATTTCTTCAATGCACTTACCATCGGTGATTTCTTATAAGTAGTAACAGCAAAATTATCAGCTTCATATTCATTTTTTCTACTCTTTATAAATGCTAAAATATCTATAACTCTACTTATAGGGGTATACAAAATAATAAATGCTAATATCTCTAAATGTCTAAAAGACACATTGCCACCTAAGGCATAGCTCACTTCACTAGTAAATAAAATTTTAGACATTAAAAAAAGCATTAACCCAGTAGTAATTATTGAGACAAATAAATTTGATATAACATGTTTTAGTTTATAATGACCTACTTCATGAGCAAGAACTGCTACTAGTTCAGGAACAGTATGGTTTTTAATTAATGTATCATATAAAACTATTTTTTTATTCTTCCCAAAACCAGTAAAAAAAGCATTTGCTTTATTTGATCTTTTAGAACCATTAATTACAAAAATATTTGATAATGAAAAACCAATATTTCTAGCGTACTCATTAAGACTTTTCTTCAGATCACCATCTTCTAAAGGAGTTAACTTATTGAATAATGGAACTATTAATGATGTATAAAACATATTTAGAAAAATCATAAATACTGATAGAAGAATCCAAGCATATATCCAGAAATTTTGAGGATAAAGCAATATTAGAATAAGTACAGGAACTAATAATATTAAGCCAATAATTATAGTTAAAAAATAGCCTTTTATTTTGTCAAAAATAAACGTTCCAATTGTCATATTATTAAAACCATATTTTTCTTCAATCACAAAAACTCTATAAAGTTGAAATGGAATTGATATAAAATCATTAATAAAATAAATTGAAAAGAAAAATAATATCGAAGGACTAATTTCATTTTCAAAAGTATAATTTCTGACAATTGAGTCAAGTGTTCCAAAATAACCGTTGTATAAAACAATATTTAAAATGATAAAACTAAAAGTGGATGTAATTAGGTTAAATTTGAAATTTTCTTTTTTATATTCTTGAGATTTATCATATTCTTTTTTATTATAAATATCATTAACGTTATCAGGAAGTTTATTATTAAAACTATTATAATTTAGCAAACCACTTAATAGATCAACTAAATAATTTAAAATAATAATTGCAAAGATTATTTGAAGAATTGCTTCAGAGCTCATAAACAAAATTACTTAAAAATTAGGTATAGGGCACTGCAAAAAACGAGCATTTTTTGGAGGTATTTTTTTTCCTAAAAAATTAAAATTATAAATAATAGAGATTTCATGAGATCCTCCAGAATCAGATAACTCAGAGAAATTATAATCATAACTATAAGACATAATAAAGTCTTTAAAATTAATACCTAAAGAACTTATAACTGAATTAAAATTATTATTTGAATCAATTGGCACTCCCCTATACCATAATCCAAAATTTATAGGGTCTAGGTTAAAATAAGTACCTATATCAAGTTGTTTAAATTTAGATTGTTTTTTGAAATGTAAGGAAGGAGACATTTTTAATTTATCAATAGTAAAACCTAAATGAAATGAGTATAACCTATCCAAATTAAGTTTCTCATTTGTAAATGAAATATTTGGTTCATTTAAATTATAGATAGATCCGCCAATCCAAATTTTTTCTGAATATGCAAGCATACCCATGGCTAAACTCAAATAATTTCTGTTGTTATAAACCATTAAATTTTCAGCAGTAGACCCAATTGTTCCATCAGAATTAAACTGATCAAGGAAAACAAGGTCATTATTTAGTCTTGAATCTACAATAGAAAATTGAGCCCCAGACCTTAATATCCATTTATAGTTAAGGTTAATCTCATAAGAAAACGATGGAGATAAATGAGAAGTTGATAATTTATAAACTTCTTCTAACTCATTTGAAATATTTAACCCTAAAGAAAAATTTGATTTCATTAAGTTATAATCAATCCATGATGAGAAGTAGTGTATTCCACCTGCAAAAGATGGCCATTGATTTCTATAATTTATTCCTACTCTTCCAAATTCACCAATGCCTGTCATCGCCGGATTAAGATTTAATGGTGAGGAATAAAACTGAGAATAATTTAAATTTTGACCTTCAGAAATAAAGGATGATAATATTAATATAAAAAATAGATAATATTTTTTCATTTATTTTTTAATTCAGCTCCGTTATGGTAACGGGAAATTTAATTATTATTTTACTTTATAAGTTATCTAGAATATCCACACCTATCTCAGTTAAATACTTCTCTGCATTTTCCATAGACTTCTCGACAGAATTCGTTTTATCTAAAATAGTGTAAACTTTTTTCAATCCTAAACTATCATGGATATCCTTATCTGCATCTCCACAAACTGCAATAATTGATTTATTATATTTTTTAGCCAAATTACAAACACCACTTATCACCTTTCCTTCTTGAGTTTGCAAATCTAATTTACCCTCACCCGTTATCACTAAATCACAATCTTTAATCAATTTTTCTAATTGAGTAATTTCTAAAAAATTTTCAATTCCAGAAACTAATTGTGCTCCGAGAAAAGCAACAGCTCCTCCTCCTACACCACCAGCTGCACCCGCTCCAGAAATTTTAGCTACACTAGGAAAATCATGTTCAAGTAACTTTGATTCTAAATTTACTAAACCTTGGTCCAGTTTTTCAATTTCAATTAGACTAGCTCCCTTTTGAGCAGCATAAATATAAGCTGCTCCATTTTTACCAAATAATGGATTATTTACGTCAGAAAGTACTTTCAAGTTTACTTTTTGAAAATCAAATACCACTTCACTCTTGTCTATTCTATTAATTAGTAAAAGATTTTTCCCTATTGGTGATAATAAATTTTCAGAAGCATCATAAAATCGATATCCTAAAGCTGAGGCTATTCCTATTCCACCATCATTTGTTGCACTTCCACCTATAAATAAATTAACAGTAGTCGCGCCTTTTTTCAAAGCATCTTTAATTAATTCACCTGTTCCAAAAGAAGAAGTAAACATACAATTACGATCTTCTTCACTTAATAAAAGTAAACCTGACGCTAAGGACATTTCAATATAAGCAGTATTTTGAGATAGATAATAAGTTGATTTTATAGGGCTAAATAAAGGATCATTCACAATTAGTTCTTGAGGCTTTAAATTAAAATAATAATTTATGACTTGTAATGAACCATCTCCTCCATCTGCCAAAGGGCAAGCAATAATATCTATATTAGAATTATTTTTTCTCAGCCCTTTAGTAAGTGCACTACAAACATCAATGGAACTTAAAGAGCCTTTAAATTTATCGGGAGCAATTAATACTTTCATACAAACAAATTATTCAATACTACGTATTGAAGAAGAACAAAATAAATTTATTATAAATTGAAATTATAATTATATAAAAATTTTTTTCATCTTTGGCAACTTAAAAATGAATTCTAATTAAAATGAGTAAAAACCTAGTAATTGTAGAATCACCAGCAAAGGCAAAAACAATTGAGAAATATTTAGGTAAAGATTTTAAAGTTTCTTCATGTTATGGTCATATTAGAGATTTAGCTAAAGATGATAATTCAATTGATAAAGAAAACGGATTTACACCATCTTATGTTCCTTCACCTGATAAGAAGAAGGTAATTAAAGAATTAAAATCTCTCAAAAAAAATTCTGATAAAGTTTATTTAGCGACTGATAACGATCGAGAAGGTGAAGCAATTGCTTGGCATCTAAAAGAAATTCTTGAATTAAAAGAACAAGATTACGAAAGAATTATTTTCAGGGAAATTACAAAAAATGCAATACTAAGTTCAATAGAAAACCCTACTAAAATCAATATGGATTTAGTTAATGCCCAACAGGCGAGAAGAGTTCTAGATAGATTAGTAGGATTTGAGATATCCCCTATACTTTGGAAAAAAATAAAACGAGGTTTATCTGCAGGAAGAGTTCAATCAGTAGCCGTTAAATTTGTGGTTGAAAGAGAAAATGAAATTAGTGAATTTGAACCTCAATCATCATTCAAGACTACAGCCATCTTCTCATCCAATAATAGTGATGAATTTACAGCTGAGTTAGATAAAAGATTTTCAGAACAAAAAGAGGCTGAAATATATCTTAATGAATGTAAAAATTCTAGTTTTAAAGTTAGTAAAATCGAGAAAAAACCATCTAAAAGATCTCCTTCGTCTCCATTTACCACATCAAGTCTTCAACAAGAAGCAAGTAGAAAAATTGGTTTTTCGCCATCCTTAACAATGTCAACTGCACAAAGATTATATGAGGCAGGTCATATTACCTATATGAGAACAGATTCAGTGAATTTATCTGAGGAAGCTCTAATAAATTCAGAAAATCTAATAAAAACAAATTATGGAGAAAATTATCATAAAAAAAGAATATATAAAACAAAAAGCAGTAATGCTCAAGAAGCACATGAAGCTATAAGACCAACAAACTTTAATCTAGAAAGAGCTGGAAAAAATGAAAGTGAAAAAAAACTGTATGATCTTATCTGGAGAAGAACCTTAGCTTCTCAAATGAGTGAAGCGCTTTTTGAAAGAACAGTTATCAAAATTAATAATAATACAGAATACGAATTTAAAACATCAGGTGAAATAATGGTTTTCGATGGTTTTCTAAAACTTTATAATGATAATTCTGATAAAACTAAACTCTTACCTAAAATCGAAAAAGGTTCTAATCTACAATTTAAAGAAATATTATGTAAAGAGGTTTTTTCAAAACATCCTCCAAGATATTCTGAAGCAAGCCTTATCAAAAAAATGGAGGACTCTGGTATTGGAAGACCATCGACTTATGCTGAAACAATCAGAAAAATAAAAGAAAGAGAATATGTTATAAAAGAAGAAAGAGAAGGAAAAATAATATCAAGTAATGAAATACGATTGATTGAAAGTGAAATTTCAAAAAGTATTAAAGAAGAAAAAACAGGCTTTGAAAAAAACAAAATATATCCTACTAATATGGGAATGTTTGTAACTGAGTTTTTAAATGAAAATTTCAATTCTAGTTTTATGGATTATTCATTCACAGCAAAAACAGAATCTCAATTAGACCAGATTGCATATAAAGGAAGAAACTGGAATGATATGCTTGAAGATTTTTATAAAGTCTTTTCTGCTCTATCAGAAAAAGTTCCAGAAGAAAGATATCAACTTGAAAAAGATCTTGGTAAATATGAAGGAAAAAAGATTATAGCAAGGATTGCTAAATTTGGACCTGTAATTCAAATTGGAGAAAAAGAAGATGAGGATAGTGAATTTCCTAAATATTTTAATATACCATATGATCAACTAATAAGATATCTATCAATTGATGAGGCCCAAAAAATTATAAATAAAAAAGAAGAAAACAATAATTTACCTGTTATAGAATTTGAAGGGGACAATATCGAATTAAAAAATGGAAGGTACGGTTTTTATTTAAGGTATAAAGAAAAGAATTTTAAGATTGATAAAGAGAAGTATCCTGAACCTAAGAACATCACTAAAGATCAGTTTATAGAAATAGTTACTGCTCCAGTAGAAAAATCTAAAGATATTTTAAAAGAGTTTGATAATGGTGCTCAAATTAGAAAAGGAAAGTATGGTAAACCTCCTTATATCTTAGCTGTAAGAGGCACTGAAATAGGAAAAAAATTTAAAGAAAAAAGAAAAAAACCTTTTGTTGGTATTCCTAAAGATATACTAGAAAAATATAAAAATACTATAGAAAAAATTTCAAGTAAAGAAGTAGATGATATCTTAGAAAATTTTCTCAAAAAATAATCAATTCTCTATTTTCAAAATATTATTAGACTTATCTATATCAGCTAGTTTTGTAGAAGGATCAATTTGAACTTTAATTATTTTTTTATCTGAATAGTTTAATTCTAAGTCATATTCAGTATTAACCCATTCCCAATCTTTTTTTATAGTAAAATCATTATAATTAGTTATATCTTTTTCTCCTCTCATTATAGAAAGGGGGATATATACTAAACTTTTTGATCCATCATCATAAGTAATTTCAATATCTAATGGCATAGGAACCAAGCCAATTCTCTCAATCAAAATATTAATTGTTTTTCTTTTATGATTTATTAATGATAAAGAATAATCAATTCTATGAGTAGTTCCAATCCAATAATCTAGATACCAATCTAATTCAAGTCCACTTTCTTTCTCCATAATTCTAATAAAATCATATTTATCTGGATGTTTAAATTTCCATTCATTAAAATATCTCCTTAATCCTTTAAAGAGAATTTCTTCACTGATAATATAACCAAGCTGACTTAAAAAAATTGCTCCCTTAGTATATGATCCAACACCATATGCTCTATTAGAAGAGAAATGATCTGAGTGAGTTGAAAGAGGTTCCTCTAAATTATCATCAAGAAAATTAAAGTATCTTTCATAAGATTTTTCTAAAGGGTTTATCTCATTCAAATTATATATATCATTAAATAAATTAAATTGAGTAATATTCTGGACAAATGAAGTAAATCCTTCATCCATCCATGCATAATAACTTTCATTTGTACCTAATAACATTTGATACCAAGAATGTAAAGCTTCATGAAGAGTAACTGACAGCAAACTAGGGTATGACCTTTCTCCTGTAATTAAAGTTGCCATAGGGTACTCCATTCCACCATCTCCAGCCTGAATCACTGAGTATTTTTTATAAGGATATTTACCAAAATTTTTATTAAAATAAATAAAAGCCTTTGCCGTTTCTTCCTGAAGCCTTTTCCAGTTCTTTGACATTTCATCACTTGATTCTTGATAATAAAAATGCAACTCGAGATCTTCAGAATCTACTTTAATAACATCATGTATATAGTCTGGATCTGCAGCCCAAACAAAGTCATGAACATTTTGAGCTTTAAAATTCCAAATAAAACTATTTTCCTTTTCAATTTTATTTTCTAAATATCCAGTTGCACCAACTATATAACCCTTATCAATCTCAATAGTAACATTATAATGACCCCAAGGAGCATAAAACTCTCTAGCAATGTATGGATGAGCATGCCATCCTTGTCTATCATATTCAGCTATTTTAGGAAACCATTGAGCCATTGAATAATCAATTCCTTCTTTATTATTTCTTCCACTTCTTCTTATCTGTTTTGGGACTTGGCTAAAATACTCTAGATAAAAAACTGTAGATTCATTAGGCTTAATTGACTTATTAAGTTCAATTTCTAGAACAGTACCTTGTATTTTATAAGTTAAATCTTTCCCGTCTTGCTGAACTTTTGAAAATTTATGAAAGCCTATTTCATTATCATCTAGGTTGAATATTCTGTCCATGACTCTTCTATCAGGATCTGGTAAAGACCTACTTCTAACATCCATCATACTTCCAGGCTGAAATGCATTAAAATAAAGATGGAAGAAAACTTTATTTAATGTATCTCTTGAATTATTAAAATACTTAAGAGTCTGAATTCCAGAAAATTGATGATTCTCATGATCAAAGTTAATTTTTATATCATATTCAACTCTTTGCTGCCAAGAAGCATATAAATTATAATTTAACACGCATAAAAGAAAAAATAAAAATGAATACGTCTTAGACATCAACATTAGCATATTTTGCATTTTTTTCAATGAACTCTCTTCTAGGAGCAACTTCATCTCCCATAAGTTTAGAAAATAACACATCAGCCTCTACCGCAGATTCAATTGTGACTTTATTAAGGAGCCTTTCTGCTGGATCCATAGTAGTTGTCCACAGTTGTTCTGGATTCATCTCTCCTAAACCCTTATACCTTTGAATATTTACTGATGATTCTTTTCCATCTTTTGCTAACTCTTTAACCAATTTATCTTTTTCGACTTCAGACCATACATATTCAGCTCTTTTACCTTTAGAAATCTGATACAATGGAGGAAGAGCAATATATAGGTATCCTTTATCAATCAATGGTCTCATATATCTAAAAAAGAAAGTAAGAACTAGAGTTCTTATATGACTACCATCTATATCAGCATCTGTCATTATAATTACTTTATGATATCTCAATTTTTCTAAATTTAACTCTTTTTCATCCTCTTCAGTTCCAAACCTTACTCCAAGAGCAGTAATGATATTCTTTATTTCATCATTATCATAAATTTTATGTTCTTGAGCTTTTTCAACGTTTAAAATTTTTCCTTTAAGTGGAAGTATTGCTTGGAAAGTTCTATCTCTACCCTGCTTAGCAGATCCTCCAGCTGAATCACCCTCAACAACATATAATTCACAAAGTGCAGGATCTTTTTCTGAACAGTCAGCTAGCTTACCTGGAAGGCCAGTTCCTGTTAATATATTTTTCCTTTGCACCATTTCCCTAGCTTTTCTAGCAGCATGTCTAGCTTGTGCTGCTAAAATAACTTTAGAAATAATTTGTTTAGCTTCTTTAGGGTTTTCTTCAAGGAAATTACCCAACATTTCTCCAACACAAACATCAACTGCACCCATCGCTTCAGAATTTCCAAGTTTTGTCTTTGTTTGTCCTTCAAATTGAGGCTCTGCAACCTTAATAGAGATTACAGCAGTCAATCCTTCCCTGAAATCATCCCCAGAAATATCAATTTTAACTTTATCTAATTGACCAGATTTATCAGCATATGATTTAAGAGTTCTAGTAAGAGCTCTTCTAAAGCCAGCTACATGAGTACCTCCTTCTATAGTATTAATATTATTTACATAAGAGACAACATTCTCAGAATATGAAAGGTTATATGACAATGCTACTTGAACTGGAACATTTTCTTTTTTACCTTCCATATAGATAGGATTAGGTATAAGTTTTTCTCTCGAACCCTCCAAGTAATTTACAAATTCAGTTAACCCCCCCTCAGAATAAAATCTTTCAGAAATAGGCTCATTATTTTCATCTAACTCCCTCTCATCTTTTAAGTCAATTTTAATACCTGCATTTAGAAAGGATAACTCTCTTAGTCTAGTAGCAACTGTATCATATTTATACTCTCTAGTTGTAAATATTTCTTTATCAGGAACAAAAGTTACAACCGTACCTTTTTCAGATGTTTTACCAATTTCCTTAACGTCCTCTACAGGAATTCCCTTCTCATATTGTTGTTCAAAAATTTTCCCTTCACGATATACTGTGGCTGTTAATTTTTCAGAAAGAGCGTTTACACATGATACACCAACACCGTGGAGACCCCCAGAGACTTTATATGTATCCTTATCAAATTTTCCACCAGCATGTAAAACAGTCATTACAACTTCTAATGCTGACTTTTTTTCTTTAGGATGAATACCGGTTGGGATTCCTCTCCCATTATCTTTTACAGTTATTGAGTTATCTTTATTTATTACAACTGATATAAGATCGCAATGACCAGCAAGAGCTTCATCAATTGAGTTATCTACAACTTCCCAAATAAGGTGATGAAGACCTTTGTTACTAACATCTCCAATGTACATTGCTGGCCTTTTTCTTACAGCCTCTAAGCCTTCTAAGACTTGAATATTACTTGCAGAATATTGATTTATGTTTTTGGATTTTTCAGACATATTATAGATTGGTTTTTATACCATAAAATTAATCAAAAATTAGCATTTTTAATAGTATAAAAGCATATTAATTAGATTCTTTTTAAGTTATAAATTATTAATTTATGTGGCTGTTTAAGTTTTAAATATTACTTTTATATAAAAAAAAAGATGAGCAATTCTAATAACTTTAAATCTGTAGATTTTTACTTAATTGATGAACTTCTTTCAGAAGAGCAAAAGCTTATCCGTGAATCAATTAGAGATTTTGTTAATATTGAAATATCTCCAAATATTGAGAATTGGTTTGAAGAAAATCATTTCCCTTTAGATATTGTAAAAAAAATGGGCAGTACAGGTATTTTTGGTCCAACAGTTTCCCAAAAATATGGAGGAGGTGGCCTAGATAATATTTCTTATGGACTAATAATGCAAGAATTAGAAAGAGGTGACTCAGGAATGAGATCTACAGCTTCTGTTCAAAGTGCATTAGTAATGTTTCCTATAGAGGCATATGGATCTGAAGAACAAAAAAATAAATACTTACCCAAACTTGCGAGTGGTGAAATATTAGGTTGTTTTGGTCTGACTGAGCCTGATTTTGGATCAAACCCCGGAGGTATGATATCTAAACTAGAAGATAAAGGAGACCATTATCTTCTAAATGGATCAAAAATGTGGATTTCAAATTCACCTGCCGCAGATATTGCCGTTGTATGGGCTAAGGATGAAAATAAGAGAATAAAAGGTGTAATTGTTGAAAAAGATATGGAAGGGTTTTCAGCTCCTAAAACAGATGGGAAGTTATCTCTAAGATCAAGTCTAACAGGAGAATTAGTCTTTGACAATGTCAAAGTACCAAAAGGAAACCTTCTTCCCAATAAAGATGGTTTAGGAGGTCCATTAGGTTGCCTTGACAAAGCAAGATATGGAATTTCATGGGGCGCTATAGGTGTTGCTATGGATTGTTATGATGCTGCAAAAAAATATTCTCTAGAGAGAAAACAATTTGATAAGCCAATAGCTTCCTTTCAATTAATACAAAAAAAGCTAGCAGAGATGCTTACAGAAATAACCAAAGCTCAACTACTCTGTTGGAGATTAGGAAAATTAATGGATGATGGAAATGCATCTTCTGCTCAAATCTCTTTAGCAAAAAGAAATAATGTTGATATGGCATTAAAAATTGCTAGAGAAGCAAGACAAATACATGGTGGGATGGGAATAACTAGTGATTATCCGATGATGAGACATATGATGAATCTCGAGTCTGTAATCACTTATGAAGGAACTCATGATATTCATTTGCTAATTTTGGGACATGAAATAACGGGAATTTCTGCTTTTTCTTAAAATGGAGGTGTCAGAAAGATTTATTCTAAATTGTTCAGCAAAAAAAATATTTTTTAGAGAATGGGAAATAAAGGGCCAACCTAAAAAAAATATTCTTATAATTCATGGTCTAGGTGAACACTCAGGTAGGTATAAAGAATTTGCTGAATTTTATATAAAAAAGGGAATTGGTGTGTATGCTTTAGATCTTCAAGGGCACGGAAAAAGTGAGGGTAAAAGGGGGCACATTAAGTCATTTGAAGAATATTTAGATTCTATCGAAAATTTATTAATTTTTATTAGAAAAAAATTTTTAGATACTCCAATAATTTTATTTGGTCATAGCCTAGGCGGTTTAATTGGACTAAACTTTTTAATTGAGAGAGAAAGTAAGGAAATAGAGTCAGCCGTAATATCATCTCCATGGATAGAAACTGCAATTAAAGTTCCTGAATACTTAATAATAATACAAAAAATTTTAAAAAGAGTTTTTCCAAGCTTAAGACTAAATAACAGGCTTATTTCTAATCACTTAAGTAAAAACAAAGACATAGTTTCTGAGTATGACAAAGATGAGTTAGTGCATAATAAAATATCACTTAAACTATACTCTGAAGTAATGAGATCAATAGATAATGTTAAAGAGAAGGCTTCAAGAATTAAAATTAAAACTCTTTTGTATCATGGAAAAAGTGATAAAATAATTTCATCAAATGGGACGCTTAAAATTAGTAAACAATTAAAAAAACATAAAATAAAGCTTTACGAGAATGTATACCATGAGCCTCACAATGATCTAGAGAAAGAAGAAATTTATCAAGACATATTAGAGTTTATTAAGAAAATATAATTTCATATATTTATAAAAAACTTAAACAATGAGAAAATATCAACTATTATTATTTGCAATAATTTTTACAGCTTGTTCTAATAAAATTCAAGATGAAAATAAAAGTGAATGGGTATCACTTACTGATGGTAAAACTTTTGATAATTGGCACACATATCTTTCAGACTCTGTTGTTGGTTGGAAAATAGAAGATGGCGCTTACGTTTTAATACCCGGGGAAGGTTCTGGAAACAATGGACTCGTTTCAAACAAAGAATATGAGAGCTTTATATTGTCAGTAGAATGGAAAGTTGATGAAAAAGGAAATAGTGGCATTTTCTGGGCGGTTAATGAATCAAAAGAATATTCTGTGCCTTACCTAACAGCACCAGAAATACAAGTTATCGATGATGATCAATATGGAAGTGAAGACAAAAAAAATTATGTTCATATGAATGGTGCCTTATACGATATGGTAGCACCATCTAAACTACATGCAAATCCAACAGGTGAATGGAACAAATATGTAATTGAGATTAACTATAATAATAATGTTGGAAAAGTTAAACTTAATGATAAAGATGCTGTTGAATTTCCTCTTTCAGGAATGGAATGGGACAATCTAGTTAAAAATTCTAAGTTTAAAGATTGGGGTGGATTTGCAAAAACAAAATCTGGACCTATTGCATTCCAAGACCATGGCACTAAAGTATATTATAGGAACATTAAAATTAAAGAACTATGATTAAAAAAATTATTTATTTAATACCATTATTTTTTCTGTTTTCATTAACTACAAAAAATAAGAAATTTGATAGTTATATTGAAAAAGATCTTCCATACCTTAAAGCTTTGTACATTGATATTCATCAAAATCCCGAAATATCATTGATGGAAAAGGAGACCTCAATTAAACTTGCTAATGAGTTAAGAAAAGTTGGGTTTGATGTTGAAGAAAATTTTGGGGGTTATGGAGTAGTGGGAATCTTAAAAAATGGAAAAGGTCCTACAATTTTGTATAGAACTGATATGGATGCCCTACCAATGGAAGAAAAAACAGATCTTCCTTATGCTAGTAATGTTATAACCAAAAATTTTGACGGGAATGATGTTGGGACAATGCACTCGTGTGGACATGATATGCATATGGCAGTTTGGACTGGGACAGCAAGGGCATTAGTTGAAAGAAAAGATGAATGGAGTGGAACTATAATGATGATAGGTCAGCCAGCTGAAGAAATTGGAGCTGGAGCCGCAATGATGCTTAATGAAGGACTTTATGATAAGTTTCCTGTTCCAGATTATGGAATTGGCCTTCATTCCTCACCAATAATCCCATCAGGAAAAGTTGGGTTTGGCAAGGGATATATAATGGCTAATACTGAATCTGTAGATATAAAAGTATTCGGACAAGGTTCTCATGGCGCTGCTCCTCATATGTCAATTGATCCAATTGTAACAGCATCAGTAATTATAATGGAACTACAGACTATTGTAAGTAGAAATTTAAATCCTCTAGATGATGCAGTTATAACTGTTGGTTCTATAAAAGGAGGAACAAAACACAATATAATTCCTGATGAAGTTGATTTACAACTAACAATTAGAACATACAAAGAAGAGGTAAGAAATTTAATTCATAAAAGGATTAAAGAAATATGCGATGGAATTGCAGCTTCTATGGGATTAGATAAATCTAGATACCCTAAAGTTATTTTGCCAGAAAGTTTTACCCCTGCTAATTATAATGATGAAGAACTTGTTGATCTAATGACTAGTGTTTCGAATTCAATAATTGGAAAAGAAAACGTTGTTGTTTCAGAGCCACAAATGGTTGGAGAAGATTTTGCAAGATATGGAAGTACTGAAGAAGATATTCCTACAGTTATGTACTGGTTAGGTACAGTTCCTAAAGAAAGAATGGACAAGTATAATTTAGGAGAATATGCTCTCCCTGCACTCCACTCACCTTATTACTATCCTGATATCGAAAATTCTATTAGCACTGGAGTTAAGGTAAGCACAGAATCTTTAATTAAACTATTTAATAACTAAATGTTTTTTCTCTATCAGAGAATGAAAATATATGTGATTTACTTTGTTTTTCAACATTGATAAACACAACATTCTTTTGAATTTTATATACCTCAAATAATATGTTATTAATAATGTTTATTTCATTAAAATCTTTCTTGAAATCAAAAGAACATGATATTTCAACTAAATCATTTATAAGATTATACTTGAACTCAGAAAGTTTAATTTTAGAATTATCTATTCTTAATTCAAATTTATTTTGGATATAAGTATCAATTTGACTTGATGCATTTTGGAGTTTTATAATATTATCAATTGATATTGATTTATTATAAAATAACCTTAAATCATCTTCAAGGTCATCTCTGAAAATTTTAATATTTACTTCCGCAGTATCATTAATTATAATTATTTTGGAACTACTTATATAAATTGGATGAATTAGAAATAAAAAAAATATAAGAAAATTGTTCATGATATTTTAAGTTAATAAGAATGTATTATAATTAATTTTTTATTAGAAAAATATTTTCACTAATATTGAAACAATTAAACCATAATGAATATTAACTCAGAATTTGTTTCAGAAAATACTTATGATGCAATTGTTGTAGGCACGGGAATAAGTGGAGGATGGGCCGCAAAAGAACTTACTGAAGGTGGTTTAAAGACATTGGTTTTAGAAAGAGGAAGAGATGTCAAACATGTAAAAGATTACCCTACAATGAACAAACATTCTTGGGAGCTTCCTTACAGAGATCAATTAACAGCTAAAGAAAGAAAAGATTATCCAGTTCAACTAAGGACAGGATACACTGTCAAACAATCAACTAAGCACTGGTGGGTAAAAGATACAGAACAACCATATACAGAAAAAAAAGGTTCATTTGATTGGATTAGGGGCTATCATGTTGGAGGGCGGTCTTTGTTGTGGGGGAGACAAGTATATCGATGGAGCAAATTAGATTTTGAAGCTAATGCAAAAGATGGAATTGGAATTGACTGGCCAATAAGATATAAGGATATTGAAAAGTGGTATGACCATGTTGAAAATTTTATTGGAGTAAGTGGAATGAAAGAGGGGCTTTCTCAGCTCCCAGATTCAAAATTTCTACCTCCTATGGAAATGAATTGTGTTGAAAAAGACTTTAGAAAAACTTTACTTGATAAATTCGGAAGAACATATACGATAGGTAGAGTTGCTCACGTAACAAAATCACATAATGGTAGAGGTCCTTGTCAAAGTAGAAATCTTTGTATTAGAGGATGTCCATACGGTGCTTATTTCAGTTCTAACTCATCAACTCTTCCTGCTGCTGAAGCAACTGGAAATATGACTTTGAGACCAAATTCAATTGTCCATTCAATAATATATGATGATAAAAATGAAAAAGCCACAGGAGTAAGGGTAATAGATTCAGAGACATTAGAGATGAAAGAATATTATTCAAAAATAATTTTTCTTAATGCCTCAACTGTAAATTCGACTTCTATCATGCTTAATTCAAAATCAAATAGATTTCAAAACGGTTTTGGAAATGATTCTGGTGAATTAGGTCATAATATGATGGATCATCATTTTAAAGCTGGAGCAAGAGCAAAAATGGAAGGCTATGATGACAAATATTATTATGGAAATAGACCAAATAGTGGTTATTTAGCAAGATTTAGAAATTTAGATAAAAATGACATGGATTTCCTTAGAGGGTATGGATACCAAGGAGGAGCAAGTAGAACTGGATGGTATAGGGCTGCAGAAGAAGGGTTAGTAGGTCAAGACCTCCTAGATACCGCTTCTGAACCCGGAGGATGGAATATGAATTTACTTGCCTTTGGTGAAATTTTGCCATATTATGAAAATAAGATGTATTTAGATAATAATAAATTAGATAAGTGGGAAATGCCAACTATTGTCTTTGAGACAGAGATAAAAGAAAATGAAATTCGGATGAGAGAAGATATGAAAAATTCAGCAGCAGAAATGCTTGATTCATGTGGATTTAAAAATGTAGAACCGTATGACAACAGATACGATATGGGCAATGGAATTCATGAGATGGGAACAGCAAGAATGGGTAAAGATCCAAAAACATCAGTTTTAAATAAATGGAACCAAGTGCACTCTGCAAAAAATGTTTTTGTAACAGATGGATCATGTATGACCTCATCAAGTTGTGTTAATCCGTCTATTACCTATATGGCATTAACTGCAAGAGCTGCAAATTATGCATTAAGTGAACTTAAAAAAAGAAACTTATAGTATGAAAAGAAGAGAAGCATTTAAGAATTTATCATTGTTTGTTTATGGAACATTAACTATTCCAGCATCTTCATTATTAAATTCTTGTAGCCCATCTTCAAAAAAAATAGATTGGAGCGCAAAATATTTAAATGAAGATGAAGCATTTTTTTTAAATGAAGTATCTAATACTATAATACCTAATACAGAATTTCCTGGGGCAATAGCAGTTGGTGTTCCAAAAGAGATTGAAGATTATGTATTTAATGTATTTGAAGATGACAAAATTGAAAATTTCAGGGATGATTTAAAAAAACTTGATGAATACTTAAACTCTAATAATCTTCCTAAATCATTTTATGATTCAAATATTAAAGAAAAGACCGATATGTTAAATTCAATTCAAATAGAATCTGAATCTGAAATAGGAAATATATACTTAAAAATAAAATCATCTGTAGCAACTTCATATTTTAAGTCTGAAATTGGTGCAACTCAAGTTCTAAAATATAATGGACCATCAGTTGTCCTAGGTCAATACAAAGGTTGCGTTCCTTTTAGTAAAGTAGGTAAAACTTGGGCAATATAATTTAAAATTATTATGAATTCTGAATTAAAATCACCTGTTGAAAATTTTATAAAGTGGGAAACTAATAAAGGAAATGAAACATTTTTAATCCAACCAATCAACGGTAAAAATCATGAATTTTCATGGGAAAGAGTTGGAATTGAAGCAAGAAAAATTTGTAGTTATATTAAGAGTTTTAATTTTCCTAAAAATTCAAAAATCGCGATTCTATCTAAAAATTGCGCACATTGGATAATTACTGACTTAGCAATAATGATGAGTGGAAATATCTCAGTTCCTATATACGCTAACGTGAACGGAAAAACGGCAAAGTATATTTTAGAACATAGCGAATCTAAAATGTTATTTATAGGAAAGCTAGAAGAGTCTGATTGGGATCAAATTGAAAATCATATTCCAAAAGAAATAGTTAAAATTGATTTTGGGCAATATGATCTAAAATGTGATTTTAAAAAATGGGATGAAATTATTTCAAAACATGATCCTATTGATAAAATTCATAATATTAATTTAGATGATATAATCACCATTATTTATACATCTGGCACAACTGGAATTCCAAAAGGAGTAGTTTTAAACTATAAAGCAGCAGCTACTGCTACAAAAAATTTACATTTACTTTTCCCATTAAATGAAAATGATAGGTTTATTTCTTATCTCCCTCTTTCTCATATTGCTGAAAGAGCATTAGTTGAGCATGGTGGTATACTATCTGGCGGTAAAATATTTTTTGTTGAAAGCCTTGATACATTTGTAAATAATTTAAAAGACTGTAAACCCACAATATTTTTTGGAGTGCCAAGAATTTACACAAAATTCATGACAAAAATATTATCTATTTTTCCTCAGTCAGCTATAAACTTTATTATGGGAATACCTCTACTTAATAATATATTCTCATTTGTAATTAGGAAATCATTAGGTTTAAATAAATCTAGAATATGTATTACCGGAGCGGCATCAATACCTATTTCAACTTTAAAATGGTTTGATAGATTTAAAATTAAAATTTATGAGGCATATGGAATGTCAGAGAACTCGGCATGCTCACACGGAAATTATCCTGGAAATATTAAGTTTGGTTCAGTTGGGAAAGCAATGCCAGGCACAGACATAAAAATTACTGATAAAGGAGAAATAATCATGAAAAATGACTGTATTATGCAAGGTTATTATAAAGAGGAAGAGCTTACTAATCAAACAATTAAAAAAGGATATCTACATACTGGTGATAAGGGTACAATAGATGATGATGGTTATCTAACAATTACTGGAAGAATAAAAGATATCTTTAAGACTGCTAAAGGAAAATATGTCGCTCCAAATCCAATTGAGATGAAGCTGAGTAAAAATAATCTTATAGAACAAGTATGTGTTGTTGGTGAAAGTTTAAGTCAACCAATAGCACTTGTTGTAATGAATGAAACTAAAAAAATAGCTGACGAGATAAAAAGTAATTTTGAAGCATTAATTGATTCAATAAATAACACATTAGAAAAACATGAAAAAATTAAAAAAATAGTAATTCTAAAAGATTCATGGTCTATAGAAAATAATATTTTAACGCCTACAATGAAGATTAAGAGGAATGTTATAGAAGAAAAATATAAAGATTTTTATGAGACTTGGTATAATTCTAAAAATGAAATTATTTTCCAGTAGTCTTACTTAATTTGCTTTTATCTATTCCAATATACGGGTTATACCCGTTTAATTTTTTTTGATAAAAACCAGATCCATTAAATTCTCTTACTTTTCCATTTTTCAAACAATCTTCCGAACAACAACCATTATATATTTCTGCACCTTTATTACTTAGTGGAAAATGTTTGTTACATAAGACATTTGCACAATTAACCATTCTATCTGTTTTCTCTCCAGTAACATAACATTTACCGATTACAATTGGGTTAATTGAATTGACATCTTTCACAATTCGATCATCAAAAACGTAACACTTCCCCTCAAAATTTTCACCCCCCTCTTCTATTCCATATTTAATTATTCCTCCATGTAACTGATAAACATTTTCATAACCATTTTTTTTAAGAAAAGCACTTGCTTTCTCACACTTAACACCCCCTGTGCAATATGTTATAACTTTATCTGTTTTCTTTACTTTCTCTTCTATTTCAGGAATTTTACTAGAAAAATCTCTAAAATTATCAAGATCAAGAGTTACTGCATTTTTGAACTTTCCTATTTTATGTTCATAATTTGATCTAACATCTAAAATAGTAACATCCTTTGGTTGGATTTTAACAATATTTTTAAATTCTGAGGGATTTATATATTCTCCTTTATTCTTGAGAATATCTTTACTGCTAATACCAGAATTAACTATTTCAGATTTTAATCTTACATTAATCTTTTTAAATGCATTATTTTCAGAATGCTCTACTTTAAAATCAATTTCAGAAAATAATTTATTACTACTAAGTTCTTGCATATACCTTATGCAATCTTTTCTTTTTCCTGAAACAGTTCCATTAATTCCTTCAGAAGAAATAATTACTCTTCCTTTAATATTATTTTGTATACAAAAGAGATGATGATTATTTTTAAAACTAATTGGATCTTCTATCTCTGAATAACAATAAAAAAGTAATATCTGATATTTATTTTTCATAATAAACCCTTTTCGATCATTATCTCTTCCATCTGATCTTTATATTCTAAAGTCTTGATTCTAACATAATTTTCAAAGGAATCTGATGTATCAGAGTAAATGATATCTCTTGAAACATTTACTATAATTCCACAGTTATCATTCATTGAATTTAAACTTATATTCTTTAAGTCTCCTCCCTGAGTACCCACCCCAGGAATAAGAAGAAAATTGTCAGGAATTATTTTTCTTATAGAGTTTAATTCATCTATTCTGTTAGCCCCCACAACATACATTGTGTTCTCTTTAGATGACCAGTCTAATGAATCAATTAAAATGTGTTCGTATAGTTTCTTATTATTAGAATCTTTAAAATATTGTATATCAGAAGAACTTTTATTAGAAGTCAATGCTAATAATATGATCCATTTTTCATCAAATTCTAAATATGGCATAGATGAATCTTTCCCCATATATGGTGACAATGTAACTGCATCAAATTTAAAAGTATTAAAAAATGTTTTAGCATACATTTTAGAGGTATTACCAATATCTCCTCTTTTTGCATCCGCAATAGTGAATATATCATTTGGAATATATTTTAATGTTTTTTCAAGAGATTGAAGACCCTTTGAGCCTTGTGATTCATAAAATGCTAAATTAGGTTTATAGGCTATAACAAGATCTTTAGTTGTATCAATTATCCTCTTATTAAATTCGAATACAGGATCATCAAAATCAAGTAAATATTTGGGTATTTTACTAATATCTGTATCTAAACCAATACAGAGGTATGATTTTTTCTTCTTAATTTGGTTTACTATCTCAGAAAAATTCATTTATTATCTAAAATCTATTACTTCAATATCAGGATATTTTTCTAGATCAAATGTAAACAGTTCACTAACTAATTCTTCCTCCAGAAAATCATCTATGCTATAAATATAAATACTATTCGACTTATCATAAACTGTGAAACTTGATAAGAGATTATTATCAAGAATTTTAAATAAAATTTTAAAATATGATTTATTTTCATCTTCAGGATAAATTTCAACTGTTGAAAATCCTTCAGTACTTTCAATAAATTTATGTCTATATCCATCTTTATAAATCTCAAAAACATTATTAATAGAAATATCTTGTTCACTAGGATCAAAATCTGATATAGTTACCTCATTTAGATCTTCAAGGTAAGTCCAAACAGTTTTTGAATCATTAATTATTTTCTGACCCTCTATAAATAATATGTATTTATCATCTTTAACTGATATCTTACCAGAAAAAGAGTCCTTAATATCCTCTGTTAAATTCTCCATTGTATAAGTGAATGAAGAAGTGAAACCTTTCATTTTTTTATAATTTTCGCTCATAGAATTTAATAAATCAAGAGCAACTTTATCCTCCTGTGAATTGGAGATAAAAGGTTTAAATAATAAATAAAATATTAAAATAAACTTTCTCATATATATTATAACGTAAAGTTAAGCTAAATCTTTAAGTATTTTCTCTAAACTATATTCATCTTGAATTAGAACCTTTCGAGGTTTACTTCCCTCTGATGGACCAACTATTCCAGCTACTTCTAATTGATCAGTTAACCTACCAGCTCTATTATATCCTAACTTTAATTTTCTTTGTAATAAAGATGTGCTACCTGTCTGAGTAGAAACAACAAGTCTTGCAGCATCTTCAAATAATGGATCTCTATCAGATAAATCAATATCCGTTATTTGTTTTTCATTTTCATCAATAAACTCAGGTAGCAAATAAGCTGAGACATAGCCCCTTTGGTTCCCAATTTGGTCACAAATTCTTTCAATCTCTGGAGTATCAACAAAAGGACACTGTAATCTAATTATTTCTGAACCAGATGAGAATAACATATCTCCCATACCTACTAATTGTTCTGCTCCTTTATAATCTAATATAGTTCTTGAATCCATATTTGATGTTACTTTAAATGATATTCGAGTAGGAAAATTTGCCTTAATTACTCCAGTTATAACATTCACCGAAGGTCTTTGAGTAGCTACAATTAAATGAATTCCTATTGCTCTTGCAAGTTGGGCTAATCTTGCGATTGGATTTTCAATTTCTTTTCCAGCTGTCATCATTAAATCAGCTAGCTCATCTATTACCAAAACTATATACGGAAGATACCTATGACCTTCATTAGGATTTAGTTTTCTACTTATAAATTTTTTATTGTATTCTTTTAGATTTCTAGCCTGAGCATCTTTTAACAAATTGTATCTAACATCCATTTCTGTACAGAGTGAATTTAGAGTATGAACTACTTTTTTAGTCTCAGTAATAATTGGCTCCTCAGAATCGGGAAGTTTAGCTAAAAAGTGTTTTTCTATTTTATTAAACAATGATAATTCAACTTTTTTTGGATCTATCAAAACAAATTTTAAAATTGACGGATGTTTTTTGAATAGTAATGAAGACAGCATTACATTTAGTCCCACTGACTTACCTTGACCAGTTGCTCCTGCTACTAAAATATGGGGCATCTTGGATAGATCAGCAATAAATACTTCATTAGATATTGTTTTACCTAAAATTAAAGGTAACTCGTAATCACTCTTAATAAACTTTTCCGTACTCATTACAGACCTTAAACTTACAATCTCTCTATTCTTATTAGGGACTTCTATACCTATCGTTCCTTTTCCAGGTATTGGTGCTATTATACGTATTCCAAGTGCAGATAAACTAAGTGCAATATCATCTTCAAGGTTTTTAATTTTTGAAATTTTCACACCAGCTTCAGGAACTATTTCATACAAGGTAACTGTCGGCCCAATTGTTGCTTTAATTTTTGCTATCTCAATTTTAAAATTCCTAAGAGTTTCAATTATCCTATTTTTGTTTGATGTTAACTCATCCTTAGTTACTTGAATTTTTTTATCAGTTGTATTATTCAGCAAATCAACTTTCGGATACTTATAATTAGATAAATCTAATTCTGGGTCATATATATCACTAGATAATGTACTTGACTGTTTTTCATTTATTGTCTTTTCAACTTTTAATTTTATATCTTCTTCTTCATCAAAAACATCTGTAATACTTTCTTCAACTTCTTCATCTTCAATTGTCTCTTCTTTATTCTCATCTTCACTAATTTCTTCTTCAGTTTCTTCTTCATGGAGCTCATCTTCGAAATTATTATCAGGAATAACATCCTCAAATTCATCCTCAGAGAGAGATTCATTTTTTAGACTTTTAGTTTTAAAAATATTAAAAGAATATAAATCATAAAAAAAAACTATAAAAAGAAAAAGGGATAATAATAATATTAAGAAAGAAGATAGACCAAGTAAATTATCAAGAAAAAGAGATAAATTATAACCTACACCTCCCGTGTAATTCATTAAAAAAAAATTATCTGGAAAAAGATTTAATAGTAATCCCATCAAAGAAGAAACCCAAATTGTAGAGAAAAAAGCAAATATTGATATTCTTGATAAAGAATATATTTTTTTATCAAATAAAAGTCTGATTGCAATAACAAAAAGAAGAGGGACTATTAAAAAAGATGATATGCCAAAAGTTATAAATATTAAATAATGTGATAAGAATGCCCCTAATACACCTAACCAATTTTCTGATTCTTGTCCTAAAGAGGAAAAAGACAAACCTGAATTTATGAGACTTTGATCATCTGTCCCTGTAATAAAATATGATAATAATGAGAAAAATATAATAACGGTTAGTGATAAACTTATTGCGCCAGCTGCAACCTTTATTTTTTCTATAAAGGGTTTCTTTCCCCCTTCATCTTCATAATAATCATTATTATATGAACTTTCAACCATTGCTCAAATTTAGTAATACCTAATCAATTTAAATTCTCTTTTTTAAAATTTAAAAGCGAATTATTGATTTTTTTAATCATTGAAGGACCTTCATAAATCCAGCCAGAATATACTTGAACTAAATCAGCTCCCAAATTTAATTTTTCAATTACATCATTAGAATTAAATATCCCACCTACCCCAATAATTTTTATTTTTCCTTTAGAATAACTATTTAAATATTTAATTATTGAGTTAGACATCTCTTTAAGAGGCATGCCACTAAGTCCTCCTTCACCAATTGATTTAAAATTTTTAGACTTTAGACTATTCCTACTTACTGTAGTATTAGTAGCTATAATTCCCTCAATCTTATTTTCCATACAAATATCAACTATTTCAGCTACTTCTTTTTTTCTTAAATCAGGAGCTATCTTAATAAAAATAGGAACATTTTTATTTTTATTTACCCGCTCTGTATTTAATGCCTTAACAATGGATTGAAGATTTCTTTTAGATTGTAATTTTCTTAATTCAGGCGTATTTGGGGAACTTATATTAACAACAAAATAGTCAACATAACCTAATAACTTTTCAAAGCAATACAAATAATCATCAACGGCTTTATCATTAGGAGTATTTTTATTTTTTCCAATATTTGCTCCAATAATTAGACTGCCTCTGTAAGATTTAATTCTAGATAAAATTTTGTCAACACCATCATTATTAAATCCCATTCTGTTGATTAATGCACTATCTTTAGATAACCTAAAAAGTCTTGGTTTTACATTTCCAGGTTGAGGTTTTGGGGTTATAGTCCCAACCTCAATATGACCAAAACCAAAGCTTTCAATTTCATTTAATAATTTAGCGTTTTTATCAAAACCCGCGGCTAGACCAATTTTATTTTTAAACTTCATTCCCAACAAACTAGATTCTAAATTTTTATCTTCTAATTTGAAATGATTATTAAGTAGACTATTAATTATTGGGATTCTGAAAATTATTTTTATTAACAAAAAAGAAATGTTGTGGATAAACTCTGGATTAAAAAGAAAAAGTATGGGGCGAACTAATTTCTTATACATAATACAAATATAAGAATACTATTAACTCCTAGGGTGAAATTTATTTACTACTTCTCTAAGGTATTCTCTATTCAAGTGAGTATATATTTCAGTTGTTGTTATAGATTCGTGTCCTAACATTTCTTGAACTGCTCTTAAATCTGCACCACCTTCAATCATATGAGTTGCAAAGGAATGTCTGAACGTATGGGGGCTTATATTTTTTTTAAAATTTAAACTAATTGCAATATTTTTAACAATTATAAAAATCATATTTCTAGATAGTTTGCTTCCTCTTCTATTTAAAAACAAATACCCTTCATTTCCTTTCTTTACATTCATTCCCTTTCTGTAATTTTCATTGTATAGATTAATAAATTTAATTGCTTGACTTCCAATTGGAACTAACCTCTCCTTTGACCCTTTACCTATAACTTTTATGAATCCAATATCTAAAAATAGATTTTGAAAACTTAAATTAATTAATTCTGAAACCCTTAATCCACAACTGTAAAGTGTTTCAAGCATCGCCCTATTTCTTGTTCCCTCAGAAGTGCTCATATCTATCGATAAGAACATTCTCTCTATATCATCAATGTTAAGAGTATCGGGTAATTTTTTATTCAGCTTGGGGGATTCAATAAGTTCAGTTGGATTTTTTGATATCTTTTCTTCAAGTATTAGATATGCAAAAAAAGATTTTGTTCCTGATATTATTCTTGATTGAGTATGAGGTGAAACACCTAAACTATATATATACTCTATAAATTGATTAATTAAATCAGAATTAACCTCTGAATATTTAATATTTTTTTTATTTATTAAAATCAGAAATGAAGTTAATTTTTGAATATCATTCACATATGCAGAAATTGAATTATCAGACAAAGAACGTTCTAGTTTTAAATAATTCCTATACTCAATTATCTCATGTTCCCACATAAAATCTTTTTTTTAGACTAAATTTATATAATCATGAAGTTAATAATCATAAACGGTCCAAATTTAAATCTTCTTGGGATTAGGGAAAAGGAAATTTATGGAGATAAATCTTTTGAAGATTATTATGAATCATTAAAGAAAAAGTTTGATAAAATAGATATTAATTATTTCCAATCTAATCACGAAGGAGAACTAATTGAAAAGATTCAAGAAGTTGGCTTTTCATATAATGGGATCATTATTAATGCAGGTGGTTTCACGCATACATCAGTTGCACTTCGTGATGCCATATCTTCAGTTACTACCCCTGCAATTGAGGTACATATTTCTAATATCTTATCAAGGGAAGATTTTCGGAAAAAAAGCTATTTAAGTGATGTCTGTTTAGGAATTATATCGGGTCTTGGTTTATTAGGTTATGGGGCAGCAATTAAATATTTTATAGATTCAAAATGATCAAAATTTACACTGATGGATCAAGCAGAGGAAACCCTGGTCCAGGAGGCTATGGAATTGTACTTCTATACAAGGACAAAAGAAAAGAATTAAGTCAAGGTTATAAACTTACAACAAATAATCGGATGGAACTCTTAGCAGTAATTAAAGCGCTTGAAGCTTTAAAAAATAATAGTATTGATATCATAATTTATTCTGACTCAAAATATGTTGTTGAATCTGTAGAAAAAGGTTGGATATGGAATTGGGAAAAGGTCGATTTCAAAAAAAAACAGAACCCTGATCTCTGGAAAAAATTCATACCGTTATATAAAAAATTCAAAATTAAATTTGAGTGGGTAAAGGGGCACTCTGGAAATATTGAAAATGAAAGATGTGATGAATTAGCTAATACAGCTCAAGAAAGAAAATTATTAATTGATGAAGGGTATTCTAAATAATTAAACAGCTGAAAGAGCAGCACCTATAATTCCAGCATTATTTTTATTTTGAGCTTGAATTATTTTACAATCACATTTCAAATTTGACTTATATTCATCGAAGTATTTACTAATTCCACCACCAAAAACGATAACATTTGGTGAGACTAGTAATTCAATATAAGCTAAATACTCACTGAAACGAGCAGCCCATTCATCCCAAGATAGATCAAGTTTTTTTCTGGCTAAATTTGAAGCATATTTCTCTGCACAATCACCATACATTTTAAGGTGACCGAACTCAATATTAGGTACAAGTTTTCCATCAACAAAAATTGATGTGCCTAGACCTGTGCCAACAGTTATCACCATTACTGTTCCTTTTTTTGGAATACTTTTGTTTAAGAAAATTTCTGAAATTCCAGCAGCATCAGCATCATTTAATGCCTTACAATTCAATTTAAACTTTTGGGAAAATTTTTTCTTAATATTGATACCAACCCATTTTTTAGTCATATTGGCCGCAGAATAAACTTTATTTTTAATCACTACTCCAGGGAAAGCACAGCCAACATTACCTTTCCATTTCAATTTACTTAAAAAGTTATCCTCTATACCAGTAAAGATTTTTTTTGGAGATGGTGATTCTGGAGTTTTGAATCTGATTTTATCAGATAAAAACTGGCCTGATTTAGTATCAACTATTGCTGCCTTAACACCTGACCCTCCTATATCTATTCCAAGTACATCCATTAATTTATAACCTTTAATTTAGCAAAATTTAAAAGTAATGTTTTTTCACCAACATTTTTAAAATTCACAATAGCCTTTTTCTGATTTGAATTTAAATCAATTTTTTTAATTGTTCCAATACCAAAAATATGATGCTTCACTTTTTTACCTTCAATAAGCTCATCTATTTGAGAAGGATCTCCAGCTGGTAAAGAACTTATTTTTAATTTTTTAATTGGAGATAAGTTTTTTGTTTTTTCCTTGATCACATTTTTAACTAAAGATTTTGTTACATTAAAATTTTCAATATCAAGATAAATTGGGCTTATTTCTTTAATAAATCTACTTATTTCACAATCTTTTAGCATTCCATATCTATATCTTGTTTTGGAGTAGGTAAGGTAAAGTTTTTTCATTGCTCTTGTAATTGCTACATAAAATAACCTCCTTTCCTCTTCTAAGTCTTCACGTGATGATATCATCATTTGAGATGGGAATAAGTCTTCTTCTACACCAACAATAAAAACAACAGGAAACTCTAGTCCTTTTGCCATATGAATTGTCATTAGTGATATATATTCACCTTCTTCTTCTTCACCTTTATCTTGATCTGTCATTAGTGATATTTCTTGTAGAAAATTATCTAATTTTTTTTCAGTATTTTCTTCATTATCAATAAACTCTTTAATAGAATTTAATAGTTCTTGAACATTCTCATACCTGCTTATTCCTTCAATGCTTCTATCATCCCACAGCTCTTTAAGAAGACCTGAGTTAGAAGAAATATGAGAAGCAGTTGAGAAAGCATCATTGTTTTTTGAAAAATTAGAGAAAGATATAATCAAATCTCTGAATGGTATAAGTAAATTATTTATTCTAGAATTTAACAGAGTTGAAGATTTTGTGACGACTTCCCATAAACTAATATTTTCCTTGTTAGAAATAGTTATAATTTTCTCAACTGATGTTTGACCTATTCCCCTTCTTGGATAATTAATTATTCTCCTAAAAGATTGCTCATCATTTTGATTTACAGAAAACCTTAGATAGGCAATAAGATCTTTTACCTCCTTCCTCTGATAAAAGGATACTCCACCAAAAACTTTATACTTTAAGCCTATTCTCCTCAATGCTTCCTCTATAGATCTTGATTGGCTATTTGTTCTGTAGAGAACTGCAAAATTTGAATTTGTTAATTGATTTCTGTTTTTTTCTTCAAAAATTAAATTTGATACAATCTTTCCTTCCTCGTTATCTGAAAATGACTTTTTTATTGATATGAGTTCACCTTCATCATTTTCTGTCCATACTTCTTTGCTGATTTTTGATTTATTTTTATCTATTACTGAATTAGCTGCATTAACAATATTTTTAGTAGATCTATAATTTTGTTCTAGTTTAACAGTTTTTAAGTCATCAAAGTCATCTTCGAATTTCAAAATGTTTCTTATTTCAGCACCCCTAAAAGCATAAATAGACTGTGCATCATCACCTACAACAAAAATGTTTCTATTGACAGATGCCAAGCGCTTTATTATAAGGTATTGAGAATAGTTAGTATCTTGAAATTCATCTATTAATACATGCTGAAATAATTGTTGGTATTTATTTAATATATCAATATGTTCTGCAAAGAGGATATTTGTATTATATAACAAATCATCAAAATCCATTGCTTGAGACTTAAAACACCTTTCTGTATACTTTTTATATATTTCACTAGTCATTGGTCTTAATGAAGAGGTATCTTCTTCCTGAAGAATAGGGTTATTTTTATACTCAAGAGGAGAAATCAATCTATTTTTAGCATTTGAAATTCTATTATAAACAAAATTTTCTTTATAAATTTTTGGATCAAGATTTAGCTCTTTAACAATTGATTTAATAAGATTTTTTGAATCAATTGTATCATAAATTACAAAATTTGGAGGGTAACCAATTTTATAACCTTCAGTTCTTAGTATCCTAGCAAAGATTGAATGAAAGGTTCCCATCCAAAGGCTCCTAGCTTCTGTTCCTACAATTTTTTCAATTCTATTTTTCATCTCCTTAGCAGCTTTATTTGTGAAAGTCAATGCGAGAATTGAATACGGGTCTATTCCATTTTTAATTAAGTGAGCAATTCTGTATGTTAAAACTCGAGTTTTCCCAGATCCTGCTCCAGCTATCACTAAACATGGGCCATTTTCATGGATAACAGCTTCTTTCTGATTAGAATTTAAATTGTCTAAATATTCCATTATAAAATAAGTAGATGAATCTAATACTTAATTGATGAAAAAATTAGTTAGTTTTGAAAAAAATTATCATGATGGAATATAATACTACTAGAAGCAATTTAATATTGAGAGAATACGGAAGAAATTTCCATAAACTTGTTGATTATGTTGGTAACATAAAAAGTAAAGAGGAAAGAAATAAGATGTCTAAAACATTAGTTGAGATGATGAAACTTACCCATCCAAGTTTTAAAGATCAAAATGAGATAGACGCTAAAATGTGGGATGACTTATATATTATGTCTGATTATAGTTTAGATATTGAAAGCCCATACCCTAAACCAGATAAAAAATCAAAATCAGAAGTTCCAAAAAGATTAGAATACCCTAAGTCTAAAATTAGATACAGACATTATGGTAAAAAAATCGAGCTTCTAATAGATGAAGCATGTAAATTAAAAAAAGATGAAGACAAAGAAGCAGCCGTTATTCATATAGGAAAAATAATGAAATCATTTTTTGGCATGTGGAATAAAGAATCTATTGACAATAAAGTAATAGTTGAAAATATTAAAGAATTATCTAATAATAAACTTACTATAGATATAGATAAAGTCAAAGAAATGAATTTATTCTATAAAGTCACTAAGGAAAGAGGATCAAAATCCAAACATTACCATACTAAAAAGAACTTCAAATCAAATAGACCTTTCAGGAAAAGAAGAATGTAATGGGTTCATTCAGAATAAATGGGGGTAAAAGTCTTAAAGGTGAAATAAAACCACAAGGTGCAAAAAATGAAGCACTCCAAATACTTTGTGCGGTTCTATTGACCAATGAATTAGTTACTGTAGAAAATGTCCCAGATATTAAAGATGTAAACTTATTGATTGACCTCTTAGAGGGTATGGGTGTTGAAATTAATAAAATAGATTCGACTACTTATAACTTCAAATCAGAAAATATAGATTTAGAATACACAAAAACTTCTGATTTCTTTACAAAATCGTCAAAAATTAGAGGATCAATAATGCTAATGGGGCCTCTAGTTTCAAGATTTGGAAGTGCGTACATTGCAAAACCAGGAGGAGATAAGATTGGAAGGAGAAGAGTTGATACTCATTTTATAGGAATTCAAGAATTAGGAGCAAAGTTTACACTTGAAAATAATAACTCTATTTTTAAAATTTCAAGTGAAAAATTAAAAGGAAAAAATATTTTATTAGATGAGGCTTCAGTTACTGGCACAGCAAATATCATCATGGCAGCTTCACTAGCTGAAGGGAAAACTACAATTTATAATGCTGCATGTGAACCATATATACAGCAGTTATGTAAAATGTTAGTTTCAATGGGGGCTAATATAAATGGTATAGGATCTAATTTTCTAAAAATAGATGGTGTGTCAAACCTTTCAGGTACAACTCATAAAATCTTACCTGATATGATAGAAATAGGTAGCTTTATTGGATTAGCTGCAATGACAAAGTCTGATATTTTAATAAAAGATGTAAGTATCAAAAATCTTGGGATTATTCCTAAAACATTTCAAAGGCTTGGAATAAAAATGAAAATAGAAAATGATTCAATTCATATCCCTACTCAAGATCACTATGAGATCGAATCATTTATTGATGGATCTATTATGACTATTTCTGATGCAATATGGCCAGGATTCTCTCCAGATCTATTAAGCATTGCTCTTGTCACATCAATTCAAGCTAAAGGAACCGTTCTTATTCATCAAAAAATGTTTGAAAGTAGATTGTTTTTTGTTGATAAATTAATAGACATGGGTGCTCAAATAATATTATGTGACCCACATAGAGCAACCGTTATTGGATTAGATAGAAAAATACCTCTCAAGGGCATTGAAATGACATCCCCAGATATAAGAGCAGGGGTATCATTACTAATTGCTGCTCTTTCTGCTGAGGGAGAAAGTATTATTGATAACATTGATCAGATCGATAGAGGATATAGTAATATTGATACTAGACTTAAAAGTTTAGGTGCTGATATTGAAAGAGTTTAAAACTTTTCTCTAAGTTTTGTCATTGAGTACATAGGACTTTCTAATATAAATAAATCAGTAATAAATGATGGCAAACCATCAATAACAGCATAACTCTGCAGGGTTACTTTTGTTTTATCACTAGTTATTTTACTTAAATTCCAAACGGATCTTGTATCTACAATTCTAATATAATTGTCGTCTTTTTCAATATAGTCTGGAACAGAATTTAAATCTATTATTATATAATCTTCTCCTTGAGTTATTTTAACATCAGACACAAGATCTCTTTTTTTGAGTGGCCAATTCATATTAACTGTAAAATATACATACAATAAATTCTCTGTTTCTTTTTTTATAATTTTACTTGATTCAAGTTTATACATCCACTCATGTGAGGTATCATAATCTATAATTATCTCATATATAGATTTTAAATCTGATTCAATAATAGTCTCGGCTAGATACTCCTGAGTAAATGAATTTTTTTCTCTCAAATAAACTTTAATGTTATTTCTATCCCTTTTTAATTCCCATTCTGTGGACAAAAAATAAGAATGCGATAGACTTATAAGGAGAATTAAAACATTCATTATCTTATATGATAAAATTTATTAAATTAAATTACAAATAAGTTAATTAATAACTATCTATAATTAGAATGAGAAGGTTAGTATTATTTTCGTTTTATCTAATATTTCAACTTATTTTTTGTAAAAACATATTTAGCCAAAATGTTGACTATGACTCAACTTATAATTTAGACTCTGGTTTAGTAGAAAAATGGTTAAAGGATCAAAGAGAAATTAAAAGAGACTCTGCTAAAAAAGTAGTCTCAGAAGACAAGTCCATTAATAGTATAAAACCAGATACTAATAAAGTAGTAATTTCATTTAATATAATTAATCTAAGAATAAATAATAAAGAGTCTTTTAATAGAGAAAGCTTAATTAACCCATCAAATATAAAAATAAATGAGAGAGATACTCTTTCAATGATAATTCAACTAAAAGGAAATGGTGATGAAATCATTTTTAATTATTACTTTAATGACAACCCTAACTTCCGAAAAATTGAAAATGGAAAAATAATTTATGATAAAAGTAGTAAGAGAATCTATTTTGAATTTATTCCAGATGATAATCAGGCTCTAAATAAATTTATTACTTGGAATTTATTTGCTTATGAAAAAGAACTAGAATTGATGAGATATGATTTCCTTATTGAAATCAATAACCTTGAGTACCCTCCTAAAATTATTAATAAGCAAATTGATAAAATAATTAGACAAAATTATTCTTTTAATTATGTGCCTATTATCAATGATGGAGACAATGGTATTCTCTTTGAATTAAAAACTGATGCTCCAATTGATAATTTTAATCCAATTACTGGAAATATAGATTGGAGAATAGATCCCAATAATATTGATGAACTAGAAAAGACTTTCAATTTTATACTTAAAGTATATAAAAAGAATAAACCTGAACTTTTTGATGTTGATACATTTAAAATTATATATTCAGAGAATAATTATGCTCCAGTATTTGGCAAAACATCAAAGTGGATAGTTGAAGAGGGCAGCAAGTATGAATATAAAATTCCTGTCGATGACCCTAATGTAAACGATTCAATTTTTATTGAAAATATTGGAGCTCAATTACCTCGAGGTATGACTTTAGATAATAAAAACAAAATTATATATTTTGATGTAGACTATAATCATGTAGAGAGGACTAACTCAACACAAAATTATAACCTTGAACTAAAAGCATCTGACATATCAGGACTATCTTCTCAGATATCACTTGATGTTGTGGTTATGAATACAATTAATCCTGAAAAAGTTAAAGAAAAAATATCAGAGTTAATAAGAGAATTAGATTCACAACAAAAAGGTTTGGAAGAGATTAATGAAAATCTGAAATGGATTGAAGCTACCTCAAAAAATAACAGAAAGATAAGAACTTTTTCTGCTGCAGGAATAACATTTCTAGGAGCTGTCGTAGGAGTTATATCTGCCAATTCAGAGGGTTCTAGGAAAGCAGTGCGATTAGCAGGGCCAATTATTGGTGCTAGCGGTGCTGTTCTATCTGTAATAAATGAAGTGTTATCAAGAGATGACAATGAGATTAAAAACCTTCTCCAAGAGACTATAAAGCTGCAATCAAATGTAAAAGCAAAGTATGACAGATTAAGTTTTTATAATAATTCTCAGAATACAAGTGACTTTCAGAATCAAGAAATTGATCTATTGATAAGAACAATTGAAAATGATAGAGAGAGTTTAAATAAAAGTTTATTCACAATATCAGAGAATTATAAAATAATTATCTCTGAGAAAAGAATTAAAAACATGCTTGATAAACGAAATTGACATAATTCTACTCTATGCTAGATATAGAAAGATTAAAACCAATACATGTCACAGATCTAATAAGAGTTGGTAGAGATAACGATGGAGGTTACATTATTCCTAAATCTATTATACTAAAATCTAAAAGTTTACTCTCTTACGGCATCAATAAAGACTGGTCCTTTGAAAAAGATTTTATTTCAATTAATCCAAAATCTAAAGTTCACTGTTATGACCACACATTAACATTTTTTTCTTTGATAAAATACACTTTTAAGTCATTTCTAGGTGTGATATTTAGAGCATTAACCTTAGATAAAAAAAGATTAACCCGTTCTTTAGATGGAGTAATAATCATATCAGATTATCTTTCTTTTTTTAAAAATAATATAAATCACTTTCAGAATAGGATATGGAATAATAATGATAAGAATAGTGTAACCATCAAGAAGACCATAGAAAAAATAGACTCTGATGGTATTTTTATTAAGATGGATATTGAAGGCACTGAGTATAAGGTTTTTAACTCCTTATATAATCCAGGAAAATCTATTAGTGGGATTGCTGTAGAATTTCACGATATAGATAAAAATTCTAATGAGTTTAACGAAATAATAAATGAAATTTTAAAACATTATCATATTGTACATATTCACGGAAATAACTATAGTAATATTATTCCACAATATAATTTTCCAAATACTGTTGAGATAACATTTATTAATAAATCATATATAAAGGGGGAAATTAGAATGTCTGAAAGTGAATACCCAATAAAAAACCTAGATCAACCTAACCGTTTCTCAAAACCAGATTATAAGTTAGATTTTGATTAACTTATATTTAAGTTCAATAAATTCTTAAAAATAACTATGAAAAATATATATATACTATCAGTATTATCACTTTTACTATTTTCTTGTGATAATTCATCAACTGAATCAAATGATCCCGTAGTAATAGGAACTTTCAAAAATGATGCTGGAAAAGTAGTGCCTATTACTGTCGGTGAGGTAACTAATCAACAAATTTGGCGCGATTACATCAAAGCTCATAATGAAAAAGATTTAGAAAAAATAGCAGAAATTAATGCTGAAAATTGGGAAGGATATACTGCAGACGGAAGTGTTGCTAAAAATAGTGATACTCATATAGCAATCTTAGATGACTGGTTTAAAAACGCAAGTCCTAGGTGGGAAGTAAGGTGGATGATTGCTAACTCGGCAGAAAATGAAGATGGAGAGATAGAGCAATGGCTTACTACTGGAAACGACTTCTATGATGTTGATGCTGATGGTAATGATGTCTTTGAATATAACGTACATGATGTACAATTTAAAGATGGGAAAATTGTAAGAGTAAATGTTTATTC
>NTKI01000012.1 GCA_002457315.1 Rhodothermaeota bacterium MED-G19 | reverse complement strand
AGTTCGGTCCCTATCTGTTGTGATCGTTAGAAGCTTGAGAGGACCTGACTCTAGTACGAGAGGACCGAGTTGGACAAACCTCTAGTGTACCGGTTGTAGTGCCAACTGCACCGCCGGGTAGCTACGTTTGGAAGAGATAAGCACTGAAAGCATCTAAGTGCGAAGCTCACCTCAAGATGAGGCTTCTTTTAAGGGACGTTCAAGACTAGGACGTTGATAGGCTGTAGGTGTAAAGACAGAAATGTCAAAGCTGAGCAGTACTAATTACCCGTAACTTCCTCACATAACTGTTTTAATTATAAATTCTACATTATTCGCAACATGTTACGATATTAAGATTTTATGGTGACTATAGCATTGGGGTCCACCTCTTCCCATTTCGAACAGAGAAGTTAAGCCCATTAGCGCCGATGGTACTACTATAACAGGTGGGAGAGTAGGTCGTTGCCAGACTTTTATTTTTAAAAAGCCTCTTTAATTAGAGGCTTTTTTTTTTATATTGAATGTAATTATGAAAGACCCAATTTTAAATTTAATTGAAGCTGAAAATAAGGCTAGTGAGTTGTTTGCTGAAATTGAGATTAGAAATTTAATATTACCTGGTAAGTTTGAGAATGAATTAAATAAGGAAATTTTTGATCTTGCCTATGAGATGTACGGTATTAAAAAGTACTGGCACAAAAGGATAGTAAGAGCTGGGGAGAACACTCTTAAGCCCTATAAAGAGAACCCAGAAAACCTAATTATTAATGAAGATGATATTGTTTTTATTGATTTCGGCCCAATATTTGATGAGTGGGAGGCAGATTTTGGAAGAACATTTGTCTTAGGAGATGATATCTATAAGCTTAAACTCAAATCTGATATTTCACTTGGATGGAAAGATTGTGAAAAATATTTTAATTCTAAAGATATAATTACTGGTGCCGATCTATATACTTATGCAGTTGATTGTGCTAAAAAGTATGGATGGCAGTTTGGTGGTGAAATAGCAGGTCATTTAATAGGTCATTTCCCTCACGAAAAATTAGGTAGGGAAGATAAAACAAATTACATCCATCCTGATAATCATGTAAACATGCGAAATCCTGATAAGCAGGGAAACAAAAGAGATTGGATACTAGAAATCCATTTTGTTGACAAATCAAAAAAGATTGGAGGATTTTATGAACAACTCCTCACTAAATAATTACATTATTATTCACTAGGCTTATTCTTATTAGATTTTCCTGTGCTTTTTGGTTTATTATCAGCAATACTTTCTCTCATCTCTGTATCTGCTTGTATGTTTTGAAATTTATAATAGTCTAAGATACCTAAGTTTCCTTTTTTGAAGGCATCTGCCATAGCCTTAGGCACTTCAGCTTCAGCTAAAATTACTTTTGCTCTTGCATCTTGCGCTTTTGCAATCATCTCTTGCTCAGCAGCAACAGCCATTGCTCTTCTCTCTTCAGCTTTAGCTTCAGCTACTTTTAAATCAGCTTCTGCCTGGTCAGTTTGTAAAATTGCACCAATATTTTTTCCAATGTCTATATCTGCTATATCAATAGATAAAATTTCATAAGCAGTTCCAGCATCTAGACCTCTTCCTAATACGAGTTTAGAGATCTTATCAGGATTTTCAAGAACTTCTTTATGTGTTCTCGATGAGCCAATAGAAGACACTATACCTTCTCCTACTCTAGCTAGTATTGTTTCTTCCCCAGCGCCACCTACTAGTTGAGAAATATTAGCTCTTACAGTAACTCTAGCCTTTGCTATTAGTTGGATGCCGTCAGCTGCCACTGCAGCTACACTTGGCGTGTTAATAACTTTAGGGGTAACTGACATAGTAACAGCTTCAAATACATCTCTACCAGCTAAGTCAATAGCTGTTGCTTGTTTAAATGTTAGTTCCATATTTGCTTTTTCTGCTGATATTAATGCAGTAATTACTTGAGGGATATTACCACCTGCAAGGTAGTGGGTTTCTAAGTCTGGTCCATTTAATACTCTTCCAGAAGATTCAATATCATCTTTAATTACTAATCCTGCTTTAGTCGCGGTAATTAAAGAATTTACAACAACAGAAGGAGGTACCCTTCTAACTCTCATGAAGACTAATTCCAATAAACCAATTCTTACACCTGAAAACTGAGCAGTTATCCATAGATTAACAGGGACAAAGTATAAGAAGATAAATACTAAAACAGATATTCCAACAATCAATAGAGCAGTTAGTGCCATAATTTATTTATAAGTTTTAACTAAAATTTTATCTTGTAAGATATTAATTATTTTTATTTTTTTATTCTCTTCTATGAAATTTTCTAGGGATTTAACCTCATAAGTTTTGCCACCAAAAACTGCCTTCCCATATGGCTTTAAAGATGAACTTGAGACTCCAATTTCTCCTTCCTTAAGTTCATCATATTTATTTTTATTGACACGTTCAAGGTGTACTTTGTTTAATGCAATTTTCTTCCATGTATCTGATTTCAGAGCATAAATTATAACTACTAAAGTTAAGATTGCATTTATTACTGAATATATAATCGCAGTATCTGAACCAAAATATGTAAAACTTAGATAATCAGATGAAAAAATTGCTATAATCCCTAAAATACCAAATACAGTAGTTCCTGGTATAAAAAGTATTTCTATTAGAATTAATATAATACCTATAACTAATAATAAACCTAGAATAAATATTTCCATATGAATTTAATATGCTTTTCCAAAAACAACTAGTCCCTTTGATTCTTTTCCAGTTACGATACATTTTCCAGTACTACTTTCATTATCTATGGGTATACATCTTATTGTAGCTTTAGTTTCTTTTTTTATAATATTTTCTGTTTCTGTTGACCCGTCCCAATGTGCATAGATAAACCCACCTTTATCTTGAATTATTTTTTTAAACTCATTATAGTCTTTAACATGATGGGTGTTTTTATCTCTGAATTTCTTTGCTTTATTGAATAAATTATTTTGTATTTCATTTAGTAGTTTTGGGATTAATGAATCTATCTTTTTTATGTCAATGATTTCTTTAGATAAATTATCTCTTCTAGCTACTTCTACAGTATTATTTTCTAAATCTTTTGGGCCTATAACTATTCTGACAGGAATCCCTTTTAATTCATATTCTGAAAATTTCCATCCAGGCTTATGGTTTTTCCTATCATCTATTTTTACAGATATGTTGTTAGATTTCAATCTATCAGCTACAAACTTAATTTTTTCAGTGACAGATTTATATTCTTCATCTGAATTAAATATTGGAATTAAAACTACTTGAATAGGAGCTAAGTTTGGTGGTATGACTAAACCTTTATCATCTGAATGAGTCATTATCAGAGCGCCAACTAGTCTAGTTGATACTCCCCATGATGTACCCCAGACAAACTCTTTTTTCCCTTCAGATGTTGCGAACTGGACATCAAATGCCTTAGCAAAATTTTGACCTAGGAAGTGAGATGTTCCTGCCTGAAGAGCTTTCCCGTCTTGCATCAGTGCTTCAACGCAGTATGTATCTACTGCACCAGCAAACTTTTCATTCTCTGATTTTAAACCTTTTAACACAGGGATTGCCATTGTTTTTTCTAAAAATTGCGAATATATATTTAATATTTTTAGAGTTTCTTCTTCAGCTTCATTTTGATTTTCATGTGCAGTATGTCCTTCTTGCCATAAAAACTCAGAAGTTCTCAAAAAAAGTCTCGTTCTCATTTCCCATCTGACAACATTTGCCCATTGGTTCACCAAAACAGGTAGGTCTCTATATGATTGAATCCAATTTTTATAGGTATTCCAAATAACTGTTTCAGAAGTTGGCCTCACTATTAATTCTTCCTCTAGTTTTGCATCTGGATCTACAATTACACCTTTACCATTTTCATCTGATTTAAGTCTATAATGTGTCACTACTGCACACTCCTTAGCAAATCCCTCTACGTGATCAGCTTCTTTACTTAAGTAAGATTTTGGAATAAATAACGGAAAATATGCATTTTGATGACCTGTTTCTTTAAACATTGTATCTAATTTTGATTGCATTTTCTCCCATAATGAAAAGCCATAAGGTTTAATTACCATGCATCCTCTAACTGATGAGTTTTCTGCTAAATCAGCTTTTTTTACTAATTCATTATACCAACCTGAAAAATCGTCCAATCTCTTTGGTAATCCTTTGCTCATTTTATAAAAATTTATACAATCTTAACTCTAAATGACAACTATAAAAAACAATAAAATTATTTTTTTACGTTAGAATTATGTAATTTAAAGGTATATTTTAAATGAAATATTGATTTATTATGAGAAACATATTAGCAGTTATTTTAATCTTTTTATCTGTCCCAGGGTATATTTTTGCTCAGGAGATAGATGACATGTATTTTACAAGTAAGGATAGAAATATAAAAAAAGTCAAGAAAATAACTCCGGCTAATGTTATATTATCTAAATATAGATCAGGTTCTTCTGAGATAAATATTGATAACAAGATTAGTTCAGTAGTCATTAATAAATACAAAACCAACAACTCTTCAGTCAAGAATAATAGAGATGTAAAAATAAATAATTTAGGCTCATTAAAATTTAATCGTGATGAATTGTTTAGAAGCTCTTATTTTAACAAAAATTTTCTTGATTTTAATACATTAATTTTGTTTAATAGGGTTCAGCCTAATTACTATAGTTTTTATGATCCTTATTACTCACCGTTTAGTAATAACCTATTTTCTTTATATAATTATAGGTGGATGCCTAGATCTTTGCATGGTATTAGAAATCTTGCCGCATACGATCCGATGATGTTTTTTTCAAACCCATACTTAAGTTCTTATTATCCAATGATGTCACCTTCTTTGTGGAATATTCATCATCCAAGTTTCTCAACTTATGGCTGCAATGGTTTAAATGCTAATACTCCAGCATGGATATGGACTTCAAATGGAACAGGTGGAGGTTTACAAACTACCATTTCAAATTATCATCACTATACAAATGGTTATTCAAATAATGAAAATAGTGAGCCTGTTGTTAAAGGTCCAAGATCAGGTAGGGGGTCAGCATTTAATGGAGAAAATTTAGGGAATATTCTGCCTGCAGATAGATATTTAGGCAGGAGAGAATCTGGAATTACTAATAAAAATATTCAAAGAGGTACTAATGATCCCATAGATCCCATGGATCAAACTCAAAATGCATATTTTAGGGACAGATCATCTAATCAAAATAATTACGTAACAAGATCATTACGAAGTAACTCTGCTGTACAAAATTCTAATAGGAGATCTATGAATCAAGATAAAAATTTCAACTCTAGAGTTAATGCACTAAATGACACTTTCAATTCATTAAGATCAAATAGAAACAATAATGTTTCTGTTTATGACAGTAATGATAGTGGAAGAAGAGCTTCTTACTCTTCACCATCAAATTATGGTAGCAATAGGTCTGGTGTATTTTCATCTTACAGCTCTAACAAAAACACTTCATCAGGAATAGGATCAAGAAGTAGTAATTCTTCAAGTAACTATAGTGGAAATAGTAGTTCAAGTAGTGGTTTCTCAGGAGGATCAAGTGGAGGATCAAGCGGTACTACCGTAAGTGGCGGAAGTAGTGGCGGATCTTCTCGAGGTAATAATTAAATCTTATTTTCTTGTCAAATAAGCATATTAAGTTTTCATTAACTTTATTTTTTGCATTATTTATACATAGTGATTTATTCTCTCAGCAGCAATCTTATGGTTATTATAAGGATGTTCTTAAATTTAGCCATTTTTTTAATGGGGGCTCAGCTAGAGTTCAAGCAATTGGTGGTGCTTCTTATTCACTTGGAGGAGATATAAGTTCAATTTCATTAAATCCAGCTGGATTAGGTTTTTTTAATAAAAAAGTTTTTTCATTAGGTTATAATTCTAATAAAATAAATAATACTTCTTTATTTATTGGAGAGTCATCATCTTCTGAAAAATCTTTTCAACAGATTAATAATATATCCATATTATTGCCTGTAAAAAATAGATCAGGTTATTTTAGTCCAGGTGTTAGTGAATGTCCAGATTGTTCAAAATTAAATATCGGGATATCATATATTCGTATTAAAGATTTTACAAATGATAGGTATTACAGGGGATATAATGATAACAATTCTATAATTGATTATTTTCTTTATGATGCTCAAGGTGTTCCTCTATCTCAGATCTCAAATTCAGAGCCTATTCAAGGAATTGGTCTTCTTCAGGAGGCTTATGACCATTATTTAATTAATCCAGATTTAGATCTTCCAGGTTCCTACTTTTCTTTTGTGGGAGGGTTTCCATTACAAGAAGAAAGGATAATTAATGATGGAGGTATAAATAAGTTTTCATTATCTGCTGGAACTAATATCAATGATAAAATTTTCCTTGGTTTTGGAACAAGTATTTATTTTATCAATTACGAACAAACAAGAGAGTTTTATGAGAGTCAATATGAAATTTTAAATGATGATGGTGCATGGGAATTTGAAGGAATTCTTGATTTCATAAACTTGAAAGATATTTTTAAGATAAAAGGTAATGGGGTGTCAACATCTATTGGAATAATTTTTAAACCAATAAATGAACTTAATATTGGATTAAATTTTGAGTCAAAGACAAAATATCTTTTAAAAGAAGAGTTAGATAGTGAAATTGAGACAAATTATTTTGATTATTATTTTCAACCAGAAGATACTATCCTTGGAAATTCTATTTCAGGTACTGCTTTAAGTGTATCACAATATAACTTCTCTTCTCCATCAAAGTTTACTATTGCATCTTCATACTTTATTAAGAAATATGGTTTTATATCTGCTGATATTGATTTTATTAATTATTCTTCTGCAAGAATACAATCTTATGATTTTAATCATTATCCTGATAATCAAGAGATAATCAATATTTATAAGTCTCTAGCAATTAATTATAGATTTGGTATTGAAGCTCGATTGGAAAAGTTCTATTTAAGAGCTGGTTATAATTATTTATCGGATCCAAACAGAATTTCTGGTAGTATAAACAATGAGAAAATAAAGAAAAGTTTAGGTATAGGGTATTTATCAAAAGGTATAAATTTAGATATTGCCTATACAAGTTTTAATTCAGATTCTAGATTATCTTCTTATCCAATACCATTCAATGAGCCTATTGCTAATTTCTCTACAAAAAATAGGGCTGTGATAATTACTTTAGGAATAAGAATTAATAACAGATAAGGTTTTTTCTCGGTTATTATTTTCAATTATATAATTAGATGAACTAAAAAAAGAATTTCTTTTTTCTAATAAATTAATCAGATCTGTTTTAAGATTAATCGAATTATTAAATAAAGGTCTTTTTTTATTCCTGCTAATTCTTTCTTCTAAAACATCTATCGATGTATTTAAGAATATAGATATCCCATATTTATTTATAATTTTCATGTTATCATTAAAACATGGGGTGCCTCCTCCTGTGGCTAGAATAAAATTTTCTTTTTCCTTGATTATTTTTTTTAGTACAATAGACTCAACTTTTCTGAAATAATTTTCACCTTTATCTCTAAATATTTCTTTAATTTTTTTTCCTTCGTTATTTTCAATTTCTTTATCTAGATCATAAAAGGTTAAAGATGTTTGACTGCACAAGTATTTAGCCATTGTAGATTTTCCACATCCAGGCATACCAACAATAATAAATTTCTTCATCTATAAAGATATATTTACCCCTTTCAGAATTTCCTTTGGTACAGGGAAGCTATTAAAATGCCATTTTCCTCTTACCACACCATTTCTCATGAGAAAAAAACCAGGATTAGATCTAATAATAGTTTTCAATACAGTAGCATCTCCGTACACTGTTCTTAGGTTTATATCAAATCTTTGATTAAAATCTTTTATGGACTTTTCATCACTTGAAGTTACAATTATTGTCTCTACCCAATAGTTGATTCCGTTTTCTAAAATTTTAACTTTATCTATAAATTCATTTATATTCTTATCAGAAATACCCATTTTGTTTACATCATGAATTATTATTAATAATTTATTTCCTCTAAAGCTTTCATTAGTAAAGTCCCCATCATTATTCCATAGGCTATAATCAGTAATTTTTGGTTCTGCCTCAGGGTTTAACAACTTTATTTCCTTAAATATAAAAGTGTTATCTAGTGGATAACTATCAAATTCATAAGTTTTACCATCCTTTTCCATGATATAACTATATTTAAGTTCTTCACTAGGTTGCATCATATTAGGAATGTAATTACCAATTTTATATGATCTAAAATCAATAAAGGGAAGAAAATTAATTGCAGTATAACTTACTATTAGACAAACTGTAGTTAAGAAGATTATAACTCCATTTCTGAAGTTTTTATCATCAAATATTTTTATATAAAAGAAGCCAACTTGGTTTTTTAATTTTGAGTGTAGAAAATAAATAATTAAAGAAAAAAACAGAAGAATTATGTCTTTGTAGAAAGACTCCCAAGGAGTTAATTTTATGGCATCACCAAAGCAACCACAGTCTGTGACTTTATTAAAATATGCTGAATAGAAAGTTAGAAAGGTAAAGAAAATTATTAGATTAAGTGTCACTCTTTTAACAAGTTTCATCTTGTAATTCATTAATAAGGCTACTCCTATTATTATCTCCATGCTACATAAAATAACAGAAAGAATTAAGGTAAATGGAACAAACATTTCAAAAAATGGATGGAAGTCTGAACTAAAAACTTCAAAGTATTCTTGGAGTTTTATTTGAGTTCCAACGGGATCATTTATTTTAATTGCACCTGAAAATATGAATAATGTTCCCACAAAATATCTTGATAAAGTATATAAGATTCTCATTTATTATAAATTAAAAGTTTTATTAGGCAAAAAATTGAATAATTAACAATGTCTTGATAATTTGCTTTAATACCTTCAGATATTAAAGTTTTCCCATTATTACTTTCAATTTGTTTAGTTCTGTAAAGTTTCATTAAAATAATATCTGTCATTGAGCTAATCCTCATCTCTTTCCATGCTTCATCATAGTCATGATTTTTATTTGAAAGTAATTCCATTACCTCAATAGTATATTTATCATATAATTTTTCAAGTTTATCAATTTTAATTTCTATTTCCTTGCTCTTATATTCCATCTGAATAATTGCCATTATGCAATAATTAATTATACCTATAAATTCATTTTCAATTTTTTCTTGTACTTTCATCTTCTTTTTTTCTTGAATTGATCTTATTCTCTGAGCTTTAATAAAAATTTGGTCTGTAAGAGATGGAGTCCTAAGTATTCTCCAAGCAGAACCATAATCTTCAGATTTTTTTAAATAGATATCTTTACAGATATTAATTACTTTTTTATAATCATTTATTGTTGATGTTTCCAAATTATTATTAATTTTTTCAAAAATATGAAATCGTCATTAAATATAAATCAATTATCTAGCAAAAAATCATTTAATATTAATGGTTATTTATTTGAGTATGATAAACCTCAGGTAATGGGTATCTTAAATATGACTCCAGATTCATTTTATGATGGAGGAAAATATAATTCTTTAGATAGTGCAATAAGTAGGGTTGAGGGTATGATTAATGATGGTGCTTCTATGATTGATATTGGAGGTTGCTCTACTAGGCCTGGTTCGGAAAGTATCTCAATTGAAGAAGAATGGCAAAGGGTAAATGGAATAATTAAAGAATGCTCAAATAGATTTAAAGATATTTTATTTTCTGTAGATACATTTAGGTCCGAAGTAGCTAGAAGATCATTAGAAGAGGGGATAGATATTATAAATGACGTATCTGGAGGAAACTATGATAAAAAAATGTTTGATGTTATATCTAAATATAATTGTCCCTATATTCTCATGCATCTTAAAGGTACACCGAAAGATATGATGACTAAAGCTAATTACGAGGATTTAATATTAGATTTAATACATTATTTTAGAAAAAAAATTAACAAGCTAAACTCATTAGGTATAAATGATATTATATTAGATCCCGGGTTTGGGTTTGCAAAAGACTTTGATCAAAATTTTGAAATTTTAAGAAATTTAAATTCTTTCAATGTCTTTGATTTACCTATTCTTGTTGGTCTTTCTAGGAAATCATTTGTTAAAAAAAAATATGGAATCGAAAATTCCTTAGAAGGCACCCTAGAATTAAATAAGATAGCAATTGAAAATGGAGCTGAAATTATTAGGGTACATGATGTAAAAGAACACATAAGATTAATAAAATGATATATAATTTTAATATAGGTTTCTTAGAGTTAAGGTTAATTGATATAATTGACATTTTTCTTGTTAGCTTATTATTGTACAATATCTATAGACTACTAAGAGGTAGTGTTGCAATTAGAATTTTTATTGGATTTCTTATTTTATATTTTTTTTATTTGATTGTCAGGGCTTCTGAAATGGAGTTATTAACTAATATATTAGGCCAATTCATGGGAGTTGGTGTTTTGGCAGTATTAATTCTTTTCCAGAAGGAAATAAGAAGATTTTTACTTTTTTTAGGTAAAACTAATTATATAAGAGATCAGAAAATTTTTGATGTTTTTTCTCCTTTTTTTTCAAGTCAAATAAAGAATAAATGGACTAATTTGATAAATATTTTAGTTGACTCAAGTAAATTAATTTTAGATAATAAAAATGGTGGTTTAATTGTTATCTCAAAAGATTCAGAATTAAAATTTTACTCAGAATCTGGAGAAATTTTAAACGCAAAAATTTCAAGAAGATTGTTACTTTCAATTTTTAATAAGAAGAGCCCACTTCATGATGGAGCAGTAATAATTCATGGAGAAAAAATTATCGCTGCGAGATGCATATTACCAGTTTCAGAGAATCAAAACCTTCCAATGAGTTTTGGTATGAGACACAGGGCTGCATATGCTATTTCTGAAGATACAGATGCATTAGCAATTGTTATATCTGAAGAACATAATACAATCTCTATTTTTATTAATGGTGATATAAATAAGAATTTAACAATAGTAGAGTTAAGGTCTCATATTGTTGAATACCTAGAAAGTGATTATGAAAAAAAATCTTAACTAATAATTTTTAGTTCCTTACCTACTTCTTTAAACGCATTAATAGCTCTATCAAGTTCTTTAATTGAGTGACCTGCTGATAATTGAACTCTTATTCTAGCTTTATCTTTTGGAACAACCGGAAAATAAAAACCTACAACATATATTCCCTTTTCTAATAATTTTTCTGACATCTCTTTAGCAATCACGGCATCATATAACATTATGGGAACTATTGGGTGTGTGCCATCTACAATATCAAATCCTAGATTTTTTATATTTTTTCTGAAGTATGAAGTATTTTCATGTAATTTTTCTATTAAAGAAGTGTCTCTCTCTAATAAATCAAATACTTTCAATGATGCTCCAACTATTGATGGTGCTAAAGTATTAGAAAACAAATAAGGCCTTGACCTTTGTCTAAGAATCTCAATTACCTCTTTTCTTCCTGATGTAAATCCTCCTGAAGCTCCTCCAAGTGCTTTTCCTAAAGTACCTGTTATAATATCAATTTTGCCCATAACATTTTTTAATTCATGGACTCCTCTTCCCCTATTTCCCATAAATCCAGTTGAATGGCATTCATCTATCATGATTAAAGCATTATACTTTTTTGCAAGAGAGGATATTTTATCTAGTTGAGCAATAGTACCGTCCATTGAAAAAACTCCATCAGTAACAATTATTCTTGATCTAGATTTTTGAGTAATTTTTAACTTTTCTTCTAAATCAGTCATATTATTATGACTGTATCTATGTCTTTCTGCTTTACATAGTCTGATTCCATCAATAATTGATGCATGATTTAATTCATCCGATATTATTGCGTCTTCTGGACCAAAAAGAGGTTCGAATAAACCTCCATTAGCATCAAAAGCTGCTGCGTATAATATGGTGTCTTCTGTTCCAAGAAAAGCACTTATTTTTTCTTCTAAGTTTTTATGAATATTCTGAGTTCCACAAATAAATCTTACAGAAGACATTCCGAAACCATGAGAATCAATGGATTTTTTTGCTGCCTCTAATACTTTTGGGTGAGAAGAAAGTCCTAAGTAATTATTTGAGCATAAATTAATTATATCTTTCTGAGCATCAGTACTAATAATAGAGCTTTGAGGTGATACAATTATCCTCTCATTTTTATAGAGACCAGACTTCTTTGTGTTTTTAATCTCTTTTTTAAGATGAACTTTAAAATCTTTATACATTTTTAAAATTTAAATTAGATTACATATTTTAATGTAAATTAAAAATTATAAATTATAACCCATAATGAGTAGAATACTAATTATTGGATCTGAAGGACAACTTGGTTCAGAATTGTCTACTTTTCTCAAAAAGAAAAAGAATATAGATGATATTATACTCTCTGATATAAAAGACAACTCTTCTTCTGATTTAACTTATAAAAAATTAAATGCTTTAAATTTTAAAGATCTTGAATCTTTGGTTGAAGATTATAAAATTGATGATATCTATCATCTTGCAGCAATTCTATCTGCTAAAGGTGAAGTAGAACCTATGCTCACATGGGATCTTAATATGAATTCATTATTTAACGTACTTAATCTTGCAAAAAACAAAACTATAAAAAAGGTTTTTTGGCCTAGTTCAATTTCCGTATTTGGTAATAATACACCCAAAATAAATACAAATCAATTTTCTATTAAGGAACCAAATACAGTATATGGAATAAGTAAATTATCTGGAGAGAGATGGTGTGAATATTATAATATTAAATATGGTACCGATATAAGAAGTGTGAGATTTCCTGGGATAATAAGTTCAAACACATTGCCAGGTGGAGGCACAACGGATTATGCTGTTGATATTTTTTATTCATTTTTGAAAGATGAAAAATATAAATGCTTTTTAAATCAGGACACAATGCTGCCCATGATTTATATTGATGATGCTATAGAATCAATTAATAAAATTATGGGAGTTAAAAAAGATAGTTTAAATATCAAATCAAGTTATAATCTTGCGGGTTTTAGTATGACTCCAAAAATGATTGAAATTAAACTAAAGAAAATAAAAGAAAATTTTATTGTAGAATATAACCCTGATTATAGACAAGAAATTGCTGACTCTTGGCCGGACTCTATAGATGATATTTCTTCACAAAATGATTGGGGATGGCATGCTAAATATGATTTAGGTAAAACTATCAATGAGATGATAAGAAGATTAGAAAATATAAACAAATGAAAAATTTCAAAAATATAATATTTGATAAAAGAGATAATTATTATTTAATAAAAGTAAATAGACCTAAGAATTTAAATGCTCTTAATCAGGATACTATTGCAGAGTTAAAACAATCTGTAGATTTTATTAAAACAAATTATAAAGGATTTTTTGGAGTAGTAATAACGGGCGAAGGAGACAAATCTTTTGTGGCTGGTGCTGACATCAAAGAATTTACAGGTCTAGATAAAAAAGCATCTCTTAAATTCTGTAAAAATGGTCATGAATTATTTAATAGTATAGAGAATATGCCAATTCCAGTAATAGCATTAGTAAATGGTTATGCTTTAGGTGGAGGTTGTGAATTAGCTTTGAGTTGTCATATAAGAATTGCTACTAAAAATGCATATTTTTCACAACCAGAAATAAATCTCGGAATCATTCCAGGTTATGGAGGAACTCAGAGGCTAACACAAATTATTGGTAAATCAAGAGCTTTGGAGTTGATGTTAACTGGAGAAATGATTAATTCTAATAAAGCTTTAGATTATGGATTAGTAAATCAGTTGGCAAATGATAATGAGGATGGATTGGTTAAGTGTGAAGAGTTTATAAAAACTCTAAAGAGAAAAGCTCCCATTGCAATTAAAAATGTTATTAAATCAGTTAATAATTTTTACGATAAAAGTTCTAATGGATTTCTTGAAGAAATAAATTCATTTTCAGAATGCAGTTCAACTTCTGACTTCGAGGAGGGTGTTAGAGCTTTCATAGAAAAAAGATGTCCTGACTTTAAAGGTGAATAATAGAGGGTATTAGATTCTGAGTCAAAAATTTATTATTACTTTTGCAAAAATGTCTCTTAAATATATATATACAATTCTTACTATATTTCTATTGGTATCTTGTAAAAGAGATTTTGTGAGTATTGAGTCTTCAAAAATAGCTATTGATGATTTTTTTGTTGAAGAAATTGATTATAAGTATTTATCAACCAAATCTAAGTTTCAATATAAAAATGATAATCAATTAATTAATGCTACACTAAACATGAGGATAGAGAAAGATAGTAAGATATGGTTTTCTGTAAGAGTTGCATTAGGTGTTGAAGCTGCTAGAGGGTTAATCACAAAAGATGAATTTATAATAATAGACAGAGTTAGCAAGCAGGTCATTATTTCTACTCCTGATATTATTGAAAGGGAATTTAAAATTAAACTTAATTTTGAGCAACTAGAATCTATCCTTACGGGAAATTTATTATACGACATATCGACTTCTGATAAGCTCTTAAAGGAAGGGAGTTATTTCAAAATTGTTCAACAAAAGGAATCAATTCAATCACAAAATCTTGTTAATATTAAAACTTCAAAGATTGAAAAGTTAATTTTATTTGACGAAATAACAAACTATCTACTTACAGTAGATTATGAAAATTTCAAACCTCTCGGAAAAATTTTATTTCCTGGAAGACATCTTTTCACTTCTGTTAGTTATCTAGATAATAGTAGTGTCCCTGTTATTACAAATATTAATTTTAATTTTAAGGAAGTTGAACGAACCAATAAACCTTTAAAATTTCCATTTAATGTTCCTTCAAAATATGATGTCAAGAAGATATAATATTTACATACTAATATTTGTATTTTCTTTTCATCAATCATTCTCTCAACAATCTAGAAATTCACTAGAGAGAGAAAGAGATGTTAATTTATCAAAAATAGAAGAGGCTGAAAAAATTATAATACAAACAGAAAAATCTAAAAAAATTACTATTGGAAAGTTAAATGTTATAAATAAACAAATTAAGAACAGACAAGATTTAATTTTAAATCTGAAAAAGGATGTTAGTAATCAGAAAAATGAAATAGTCACACTTAGAAGTCTAATCTCTTCTTTAAAAAGTGATTTTAAGATTTTAAGTGATGAATACTCAGAGATGATATATCATTCATATAAGTCTCGTTCATCGCTTGATAAATTAAGTTATATTTTTTCTTCAAAAAACTACAATCAAATGTTTAGAAGATTCAATTATATTTTTCAATATTCAAAATTTAGAAAAAATCAAATTAATGAAATTGAAAAGGTTTCTTTAGACTTAACTAATCAAGGAAATAGATTAATTGAAGTTAATAAAAAACAGAATTCTCTTCTGAGCGAAGAAGTTAGTGAAAACAATAAGCTTCAAAAATTAAAAGGAACACAAAAAAGAATCATATCTGACTTAAATAAAAAACAAAGAAGCTTAAGAAAGGAAATAAATGACAGAAAACTCTCTCTTGAAAAGCTTGATAAATTGATAAGAGATATAATTAGAAGAGAAAAGGAAAATTTATTATTAAAGGGTGATGCCAACATTGATTTACTTAAATTAACAGAAGGGTTTGAATCAAATATCGGAAAATTATCTTGGCCTGTTAGTTCTGGCTTTATATCTAATAAATTTGGAGAGCATCCACACCCTATTATTAAAACTGTAAAAGTGAAAAATGATGGTATTGATATTCAAACAAGTAAATCATCTCAAGTTTTTTCTGTCTATTCTGGTAAAGTTTCAACTGTAGCATTTATTCCTGGGATGTATAATGTGATAATTATAAACCATGGAGATTATTATACATTATACGCAAAACTTAAAAACTTAAAAGTTATAAAAGGAGATATAATTAAAGAAGGTCAAGTTTTGGCTGATCTAGTTACAAATAATGACGGAATAACTCAATTACAATTTCAAATATGGAAAAATAATATAAAGTTGAATCCAGAAAAATGGATTATCAAAAAATGATTTTGCTATATTTACATATTAATTATAAACTATGAATGTAATTTTTGCAATTGGTATGCCTGGAGGTTGGGAATGGATAATAATTGGACTTATTGTTGTGATTTTTTTTGGAGCTAATAAAATTCCAGAAATCTTTAAAGGATTTGGTAAAGGAATTAGAGAGTTTAAAGATGCTTCAAGGGAGATAAAGAAAGAAATAGAGAAGGAGTCTAATACTGATACGGAAAAAAATAAATAATAACTTTTAATAGTTACTATCCAAACAACCAAGAAAACCAACCTGAAGATTTAGAGCTGGAAATTCCTTTATCACTTATTATTTCTGCTACTTTTTCAGGACTATATCCTATAGAATTAGCCACATGTCCAAGTAGAAAGAACTCATGATCATGTACTTTATTATCAGATTTAATTAAACTAACTAACTCACTTATAAAAGTCTCTTTTTCTTCATCTTCAAGGTTTTTTCTAATAACTTCTCCATATTCAGAATGAATTTTATTGAAAAAGTTTCTTGTGTCTATTGTATCCACGTTCTCGTGACCATATTTCTTTAATATTTCACTTGAATTTATAATATCCATTTCTTCACTACCAATACTTCCGTCAACTCTTGCTATTTTTGCAAAGCATGAAGTTATTGCTTTATTTAAAAGTTCATTGCTCATTTTAATTTTTTTAATTTTTTAAAAATAATATTAATATTTATAAATACTAAATAATGTCAAACAGAATAAAATTAAAAATACATCTTATTATTTTATCTTTTCTATGTTCATGCTCATATAATCCTCAATCTAATATAGAAAATTCATCTTTTTTACCTAGAGCTTCGGGTAAAAATAATGAGATGCTAATTGTAATGGATTCTACAAAATTTAAAGGAAAGATAGGAAGAGTACTAGTTGAAACTTATGGGGCGTATGTAAAAGGATTACCGCAACCAGAATCTAAGTTTGATTTGAGACATATAAAACCAAGAAAGTTTAATAGTATTTTGAAGCATGCTAAAAATATTGTAGTAGCTTTTACCCTTGAAGGTAAAAGTCTTGACTCTCAAATTTTAAGAAAAAATTTTAATTCGGAATCTTTAGACAAAATTAAAAGTGATTCTGAACTTTTTTATTTTTCAAAAAGAGATCAATATGCCAAAGGTCAAACTGTGTTATATTTATTTAGCAAAACAGATGAGGATTTGTATTATAATATAAGTCAAAATAAGATTGCAATTTTAAAATATTTTGAAGACGAGTTGAAAAAAAGAGTTGATAGAGAGATATTTTTAAAGCAAGAGAAAAATATTTCTAAGAAGTTATATGAAGACCATGGGATAAAAATAAAAATTCCATATGGTTATGATTTAGCTAAAAATAGCAAGAATTTTTTTTGGTTGAGACAATTAGATCCTGAATTTGAAAAAAATATTTTTCTATATTATGAGGATTATGGGGAGAGTCAATTGAAAAACTTTTATGAAGTATTTAATACAGAAAAACCAAGCATTAAAGGTATTAGAAATAAAATCTCGAAATCTTATTTAAGAGATTCAGAAAATTCTAAAATATTTATGAGTATTCAAGATGTATTTCCTATACAATCTCAAAAAATTAATTTTAAGGGAAACTCTTCTGTAGAATCTAAAGGTTTATGGAAACTTAGTGATATTTCTGCAGGAGGTCCTTTCAAGAGTATAATTATTTATGATTCAAATAAGAAAAGAATGTATTATTTAGAGGGATATGTTTATGCTCCTGGATCAAAAAAAAGAAACTTAATGCAAGAAATATCTTCTATATTAATGACATTTGATATATGATTTCTTTTATAAGGGGAAAAAAAGTTGAAGTTGCTCCATCAAAATTAGTTTTAGATGTTAATGGGATAGGATACGAGATAAATATTTCCCTTAGAACGTATTCAAAAATTAAAGATAAAGATGAAATAAACATTCATACTTACTTAAATGTCAAAGAGGATTCTCACACTCTTTATGGTTTTAATAATAAAAGTGAGAAACAGACATTTTTGAGTTTATTATCCATTAATGGGGTTGGTCCAAGTACAGCTATAATGATTTTATCCTCTATATCAGCTGATGAATTTAATAAAGCAATTATAAGTTCAGATGTTAATAAAATAAAGTCTGTAAAAGGCATTGGTTTAAAAACTGCTGAAAGAATAATACTAGAATTAAAGGACAAAATTTCTATCGATGACATTAGTGATGATTTTTCTCATTCTTTTGACAATACTATTAAAGATGAAGCGTTATCAGCTTTATCTTCTTTGGGTATTTCAAAAAATATTGTTTATAAACATGTTGATGATATTTTAAAGAGAAATGAAAATATTTCTCTAGAAGATTTGATCAAAGAGGTACTCAGAAGATCATAATATCATAAATGGGTTACTTTGAATTCAATTTTTAAATTTTTATTCATTTTATTACTCTTTTTCCTGGATGGATTATCTCTTTTTTCACAGTCATCATCCCAAAAAATTGATTCGGTTACTAATTATGAACCAACAAGTTTCACTACTTATTCTTTAAAAGATAGGTTTTCTGATCCTTATTCAAGTTTATTTTCTAATAATCCTTTTTATTTAAACTCAAGTTCAATTGAGTTAGGATCAATATATGATACTGCAGGAGTTTTTTATTTATCTGAAAAGATTGGAAATCTAAACTATAGACCATCAATATCAATACCATTTTCGAGTTATGATAAATACACTACAAATCGAAATATAAAAGAATATTTTAAAAAAAAATCATTAAGTCTTGATGGAGAAAATGTATTAGAAAGTGGGAGGTTGATACCTAAGATTTATATACCCGAGTCTTTGGATAGAATTTTTGGAGGTAATTTTATTGATCTTCAAGTTAATGGTTTTGTGAATTTAGATTTTGGAGGAAAATTCCAAAAGGTTGAAAATCCTTCAATTCCAATTAGACAACAAAGGAATGGTGGGTTTAATTACGATCAACAAATTAATTTAAATATTAATGGAAAGGTTGGGGAGAAGTTAAAAATTTCCGCAAATTTTGATAATAATAATACTTTTGATTTTCAAAATAATTTAAAACTTGATTATACTGGTTTTGAAGAAGAAATTATAAGAAAAATTGAGGTTGGAAATGTAAGTATGCCAGTAAAAAATAGCTTGCTGAGAGGAGCCCAAAGTTTATTTGGACTAAAAACACAATTGCAATTTGGAAACCTAAGTATTACTGGAATTTTATCTAGACAACAAGGTCAAAGTGAATCTATTAAAATAGATAATGGTTTTCAGGGCAGAGAATTTGAAATTTTAGGCTCAAATTATGACAGAAATAGACATTTTTTTTTGGGACACTTCTTTAGAGAAAATTATGAGAGATGGTTAAAATCTCTCCCGCTTGTTAGCTCAGGTATAAATGTCAACAGGGTCGAAGTATATATCTTAAATAGAACAAATAATTCAGAGTCATTAAGAAATTTTGTTGCATTTACAGATTTAGCTGAAGGAAATAATATTTTAAAACCTAATAACCCAAATATTGGATTTGGAAATTCAAACCCTGCTGATAATAGTTCAAATTTATTATTTGACAATATAAGCTCTAATAATAGTTTAAGAATTTTAGATCTTGTTGATGATATTTTAATTAATCAATTTAATCTTTCAAAAACAATTGATTTTGAGAAAGTTACTTCTGCTAGAAAGTTAGATACCGATGAATACGAAATAAATAAATCACTTGGATATGTATCATTACTTAGAAGGTTACAAAATGATGAAGTTCTAGCTGTCTCATATGAATACACTTATAATGGTAATAGATATAAAGTAGGAGAATTAACTGAGGATTATCAAAATAGAGATGATAGTGAAATGATATTTCTCAAGCTTTTAAGACCATCTAATATTAATACAGAAATTACAACTTGGGATTTAATGATGAAAAATATTTATAATTTAAATGCCACTCAAATTGAAAAAAATAATTTTGAGTTACGAATTAATTATAGAGATGATGCGGTTGGCTTCAATAATCCTAGTTTAAACGAAGGAACTCTAACAAGAGATAAACCTTTAATTAGATTACTAGGACTAGATAGATTGAACTCCTCTAATGATCCTCAATATGATGGAAATTTTGATTTTATTGAAGGTTTTACTATTAATTCAAAGAAAGGAAATATTATTTTTCCTGTACTTGAACCTTTTGGGTCTAAATTAAATTCCTATTTTGAAGATAATAATGAAACTTCATTATCTGATAAATATGTATTTGATGAGCTGTATTCTCAAACCCAAGACGAAGCTCAGAAAATTTTATCAAAAAATAAATTTTTTATAGTTGGTACAGTCTCCTCTGGTTCTGGAAGTGAAATTAATCTCCCAGGTTTAGACATATCTGAAAATTCTGTGGTTGTAATGGCTGGGAATATAAGACTTATAGAGGGAACTGACTATACAGTAAATTATAATTTAGGAAGTGTAAGAATTCTGAACCCTTCAATTTTATCATCCGGACAAGAGGTTACTATTTCATTTGAGAAAGCTGATCTTTTTAATTTTCAGACTAAATGGTTATCTGGAGCAAGGGCAGAGTATAAAGTTGATGAGGATATAAACCTTGGATTTACAGTATTTCATTTAAATGAACGACCTGGTGGAATTACAAGATTTAGTGTTGGAAACGAGCCTGTTAAAAACACTAAGTATGGATTTGATTTTAATATAGATAAAGACAGTGAGTTTTTAACTAAAATAATAAATACTATTCCATTTTTAGCTACTACTGAAAAATCAAATATTAATTTAAGTACAGAGTTTGCCCAAATAATTCCTGGCACATCAAATGTTATTAACGGTGAAGGGATTACTTATATTGATGATTTCGAGAGTGCTGTAATTCCAATTTCTATTGGAGGTTCACCAATATCTTGGAAATTAGGATCAACTCCAGAAACAAAAAATAATAGATTTGATTTAAGTTCTGTATCTACTGATAATTTAGGTTATGCATTTAAAAGAGCAAAGATTGCCTGGTATTCTATAGATAATATATTTTATCTTAATGGAGGATCTCTGAAGCCTCAAAATTTAAGTTTGGAAGATCTTGATAACAATTATATTAAAGCAGTTTCTCCACAAGATATTTTCAGAAAACAGGACCGGCAATTAATAAACACAAACTTATCAATTTTTGATGTGGCTTATTTTCCAAATGAAAGAGGACAATATAATTATAGTACTGATTTGTTACCTTCAGGTCTATTGAGAGATCCTAAATCGAATTATGGTGCAATTACAAAAAGTATATCAAATGATACTGACTTTGATAGAACTAATATTCAATATATTGAATTTTGGTTGATGGATCCTTTCATAGATGGAGAGAATGGTAAAGTTCTGGATGGTGTTTTTAATAAAAATAATGACACAGGAGGTAAACTTGTTTTCAACTTAGGTAATGTATCTGAAGATATAATGAAAGATAATGTCCATGCATTTGAAAATGGTTTGTCTCACGATTACTCAAATGAAGGAATTAAATTTAATGAGTGGGGTAGAGTTACATCTAAACAATATTTAACTAATTTTTTTGAAAACAATAGTACATCCAGAGAAAATCAAGATGTAGGATTAGATGGTTTGAAGAATGATGACGAGATAAATTATTTTAAGGATAATTTTTTGGATAAAATGAGCTTAACTAGTGAAGGTAAATCCAAAATTGAACAAGATGTGTCTGCAGATAATTTTAGATACTATTTAGGTAGTGATCTTGATGAATCTAATTTGAAAATATTAGAGAGATATAAAAACATTAACGGGATGGAAGGTAATACTCCATTAAACTCAGGTACTAATTTTTCTGCTCAAGGTTCTCCATATCCTGAGAATGAAGATTTAAATGATGATAATACTCTGTCTGACACAGAGAGTTATTATGAATATGAAATCAATTTGAATCCTGGAGAACTAGATGTTGGAAAAAGTAATATTGTAGATAAGATAATTGATAAATCAGGTAATGCAACTTGGTATCAGTTTAGGATCCCAATAAGGTCACCAGATAGAGTTCATGGTACTATTTCTGATTTTAAAACAATTAGATTTTTAAGAACATATCTTACAAACTGGGAGGAACCGGTAGTATTAAGGTTTGCTAAACTTCAGTTGGTTGGCAGTCAATGGAGGAAATATGAGGAGTCAATATTTCAGTCAGGCTTAAACGAAGTCTCAGAATCTTCAGAATCAGATATTCAAATTTCTGTTGTTAGCATAGAAGAAAATAGTATTGGATCAGAAAGCAAGTCACCTTATGTAGTACCTCCCGGTATTCCTAGAGATATTGACAATACTACAATTGTTCAAAGAAGGACTAATGAACAATCACTTCAAATTTGTGTTGATGATCTATCCGATGGTGACGGAAGAGCAATTTTTAAAGAATCAAATTTTGATTTAATTAATTATGGAAGAATTAAAATGTTTATTCACGCTGAACCAAAAAATGGTGAAATTTTAAGTGATAATGAGATTAATGCTTTCCTTAGATTTGGCTCAGATTATGAAAATAATTACTATGAGATAGAACTTCCTTTAAAAATAACAAGGCCTGAGTTATTAAATCAGTCTAGTTCTAACTTATCACGATTAGTATGGCCTCAAGAAAATGAAATTAATTTTTCTATTGATGAATTGCTTTCTTTAAAGTCAGAGAGAAATAGAGAAAAAATTGATATAAATATTCCATATACAAAACTCTCTAATAATGGAAAATATAAGATTAAAATAAAAGGTAGGCCATCTCTAGGATCTATATTAAACTTTATGATAGGTGTTAAAAATCCTTTATCCGAAGATAGAGCTTCAAAATCAGCTTGCTTGTGGTTTAATGAATTGAGATTAACAGATTTTGACAAGACAAAAGGCTGGGCAGCAAATGCAAGCCTAAATGTTAAATTATCAGATATAGGGACTGTTTCATCTTCTCTTAGATATACTTCAGTTGGATTTGGCTCAATTCAACAAAAGATATCTGAAAGATCTAGAGAGGAAAAATTGCAGTATGATGCATCAGCTAATCTTAATTTAGATAAATTATTGCCATCAAATTCTGGAGTTAAACTTCCTTTATATATATCAACTTCAAATTCTATAATTACACCAAAATACGATCCTTTAGACAAAGATATTCCACTATCTGCTTCTCTAAAATCATTTGACACAAAGGAGCAACAACAAGAATATAAAAATATGACCGAGGAGAGAATAGAATCAAAATCAATAAGTTTAAATAATATAAGAAAAGATAGAACAAACCCTGACTCAAGAGTTGATTTATGGGATATTGAAAATTTTTCAACAGGATTTTCTTATAGTGAGAGAAATAGTTCAAATGTTACTACTCAATCTATACAGTCTAAAGAACATCGGGGGAATATTTCATATAATTTTTCGCCGAAAAGTAGAAGTTTAGAACCGTTTAAAAATTTAAAAATTTTCGATTCAAAAATATTTAAATTAATTAAAGACTTTAATATTAATCCATTGCCATCTAATATAAATATTAGAGGTGATTTAAATAGAAGGTTTAATAAAACCCAATATAGAAATTCAGACTTAAGTATTGAGGGAGTTGATGCTATTTATGAAAAATATTTTTCAATTAACAAATCATACGGATTAAGGTGGAATATTTTCAATAGTATGAATGTTGACATTAATGTTATAAATAATTCAGTGGTTGATGAGCCAGAGGGTGAGTTAGATACTCAAGAGAAGTTAGATAGTATGTACTATAATTTAAAGAGATTAGGTAGAACAAATAATTTCAATCAAAACATTACGGTAAACTATAAGTTGCCAATTAATAAACTTCCATTCCTTGATTGGGTTAGCTCAAATGCTAAATACTCTTCTAGATATCTGTGGTCAGCAGGATCTTATCAACAGTCAGATACCCTTGGAAATATTATTGAGAATAATAGAGAGTATTCTTTAAATTCAAAATTAGATATATCAAAATTTTATGATAAGATACCTATTCTAAAAAATTTCAATAAAAAGTATCAGGAAAGAGATTCAGTTAAATCAATTTTTCAGTCTAAAACTTTTGATGGTATTATGAAGTTGATTATGTCTCTTAGATCAATTAATGTAACTTATAATGTTTCTGAGAGAACAGGAATGGCAGGCTTAGTTGATTCTCCAGGCGCTTTTGGTTTGAATAATTTTTCAAAGTCACCAGGGTGGAATTTTATTTTAGGTTCTCAAGATTCACATATAAGAAATATAGCAGCAGAAAGAGGATGGCTTGTTAAAAATGATTATCTAAATTCACCTTTCATTCAGTCTAGAAGCAAGAATTTTCAATTTAGGAGTAGTATCCAACCTTTAAGTTCTTTTAGAATTCAATTAGATGCTAAGAGAATTATATCAGAAAACTTTCAAGAGACTTTTAGATTTGACTCACAGAAAGATTCTTATGTCTCTTTGACCCCTACTAGGGGAGGAAATTTTTCGTTATCATTTCTTGCTATAAAAACATCATTTATTAAGGATGATGCACTAAATAACTCTCCAACTTTCTCTCAATTTGTTGAAAATAGAGAGATAATAAGAGATAGATTAAATAATTTAAATACACAAGGTGAGTATGGATTAAATTCTCAGGATGTATTAATCCCAGCTTTTATATCTGCATATTCTGATTCTGATCCAAGTGCATTTTCACTAAAACCATTTCCAAAAATTCCTATACCTAATTGGAGAGTTGATTTCTCAGGATTAAGCAAAATAAAAACTTTAAGTGAAATATTCACTAATATTACCATCTCACATGCTTATCAGAGTATCTACTCAATTGGTGAGTTCTCAAATTCTCTTCTTTATATAGATAATCTTGATTTTAATAATTCAATAATGAATTACCCATTAGCATCCGAACAGACAGAGAATGGATTAATACCATTTTACATAATTAATCAAGTCAGAATCACTGAAAGATTTTCTCCATTAATTGGAATAAATGTTAGAACAAAAAACAACTTAAACGCCAGATTAGATTATAAAAAAGATAGGAACATAATGTTAAATCTATCCAACTCACAAGTATCAGAAATGATAAATTCTGATTTTTCTTTAGATTTTGGTTATACGAAAGAAAAATTAAAACTCCCATTTAAATATTTGGGTAATACCATTATTCTTGATAATGAAATTGAATTTAGATTAAATTTTATTATTAGAAATACAAAAACTATTCAAAGGAAGATAGATAAAGAAAGTGTTTTGACTAATGGGAATTATAATTTTCAATTAAGACCAAATATTAATTACACTGTAAATAATAGAGTTAATTTAATTGTTTATTATGATAGAGTAGTTAACAAACCTCTTGTTTCAAACTCTTTCCCTAGGTACTCTTCATCATTTGGAGCTAGACTTAGATTAAGTCTAAATCAATAAAATTTATTTTTTTAAGATTAAATAAAATCATTTATTATATTCGTCAAATGAATTTAAAAGATCTTAAATATACTAATGATCACGAATGGGTAAAACTCGAAGATGATATAGCTTATGTAGGTATAACAGATTTTGCTCAAGGAGAGTTAGGAGATATTGTTTATGTAGAAATAGAGACTCTAAATGATAATATTGAAATGGGTGAAGTCTTCGGTACGGTTGAAGCAGTTAAAACAGTATCAGATTTATTTATGCCGATCTCTGGTGAGATAATCGAGATTAATGAGAAGCTAGAATCTGAACCTGAACTTGTTAACAACGATCCTTATGGTGATGGATGGATGGTTAAAATTAAATGCGATAATATTTCTCAACTTGATGATTTACTAGACTTAGAAGCCTATGATTCTCTCACAAAATAGAAAATTTTATTTTTATTTTTTGTGTTCATTTATATGGTTTTTACTTATCATATATCTTACTATATTTTATAAGAGTAATTCTAATGATATTATTGAGTTTCCATATTTTGATAAACTTGTTCATTTTTCTTTATTTTTTATTCAATCAACATTCATTACTAAAACATATATCTCTAGAAACTTAAATTCAAAAAAATTGATGACTAAAATTATTTTTTATTTATTGATTTTTTGTTTTTCTGTGGAATTCATTCAGATTTATATACCGTATAGATCCTTTGAAATACTTGATCTTACAAGTAATATAATAGGTTTATTATCTGGAGCATTTTTTGTATTATTTTTAGAAAGTAAAATATAATTTAATTAACTTGAAATATGGAAATTAAGAAAAACCCTAATGCTGACCTTGAGAAAAGAAGCGGATTATTTCTCAACATAGGGCTTTGTGTTAGCCTTTTACTTGTTATAACAGCATTTGAATGGAAGTTTTATGATCGTGGAGCTGGAATGGATTTAGGTTCTATTGAAGATGATTTTGAAGATCTAATGGAGATTCCACCTACTGAACAACCACCACCACCACCACCTGTTATACAGCAGCCAGAAATTATTGAAGTTCCTGATGAAGAAGAAATAGAGGAAGAGATAGAAATAGTAATTGATGTAGAAATAACTGAAGAAACAGTTATTGAAGAAATTGTTTTTGAGGAAGCTCCTGAGGAAGAAGAAGTTGATGAAATATTTACTATTGTTGAAGATCAACCAACACCTCCCGGTGGAATGGGTGCTTTTTACAAATACGTCGCTACTAATTTAAGATATCCAGCTCAGGCAAGAAGAATGGGAATAGAAGGGAAAGTTTTTGTCCAATTCGTTGTAGATAAAGATGGTACTTTAACAAATGTTCAAGCAATTAAGGGTATTGGAGCAGGCTGTGATGAAGAAGCAGTGAGAGTGATTGCAAAAGCAAAGAAATGGTCTCCAGGTAAACAAAGGGGAAGACCAGTTAAGGTTAGGATGATATTGCCTATCACATTTAAATTAGGTTAGAAACCTAAAAAACGTTATAGTTATTCTCTTTTATTTTTTCTAGATATTCTTTCATGCTAATTACTGATTTTTGAATTTTAAAATCAGAGCATTTTGAACCTATCGTATTGATTTCCCTACCAATTTCTTGACTAATAAAATTTAATTTCTTGCCAACAGACTTTTGACTATTAATAGTCTTATTAAGAAGTTGGATATGGTTTTTTAAACGAATCAATTCTTCATTTATATCTATCTTCTCTAAATAATAGAAAACCTCTTGCTCTAATCTGTTTTTATCAAACTTTATATTATTTATATCAGCAATTTTACTTCTCAAAGAATTTTTTTTCTTTTGTTTTCTTTTACTATCAATATTCTGAATTTTTATTAATTCATTACTAATTAGTTTAGAAAATTTATTTATATCCTTATATATAGATTTACCTTCTTCTTTTCTAGATAATAAACATACATTAAGACTTTTTTTTATTTGACTAATTAATATTTTATCAGAAATATTAATTTTTTTCTCTGAAGTAAATAAATCAATATTTTTTAAGACATTTTCAAAAATAATTTTATCATCTACTTTTATAGACTTCTGTGAAAGATTTTTTATTTCAGAGTATAGTCTATTAAATTTTTTTTTGTTAAAAATTTTATCATTTTGATTAGATATAATATTAATGTTAATATTTATATCAACTTTTCCTCTTTCTAATATTTTCTTTGAAAGATTTCTGATTTCATTTTCTACTTTCCCAAGATCTTCTGTACATCTATAGTTTAGATCAAAATATTTTGAGTTTAAGGATTTAACTTCTACTTCTATCGAATATGCCTTTTTTGAAATAGAAGTATAGCCATAACCTGTCATTGATTTTATCATAAAATTAAAAACTATAACCGAATGAGATATGATATTTTGTATTACCAATTTGATAATCTTCAATTGGCTTTGCAATATCTAGTTTAATATAATAGTCAGTGATGAATGACCTTAATCCAAACCCATAACTTGCAAGCCAAGGGTTTTTAGAGTTTTCTATTTCTGCTTGAAAAACTGAACCCGGTTCTTTAATTATCCATGTATTTACATCATTATTTTTGCTAAATGGTGAATTTACATTCCAAGATGATCCCAGATCAAAAAAGCCAACAAGTTGTAAACTATTTAAAAAACTGCTAGACAAACTTTTACCAGATATAAATTTTAAGAGCGGTATTCTCAATTCAGAATTTAATGTTAAGACTTTGTGTCCGTCAAATTTATTAAAGTTATAACCTCTTAGGTTAATATATTCTCCAAAAATAAAATTATTATTATTGTTTCCATTAACAACTCTTAATGGGTCATTAATCCCCTTGTCTTCTGAGGTATTAGATAAAGAGTTTTTAACACCCCCTAAAAAATATTTAAATGGATTATTCCCAAATGAATTTCCATAAAATATTTTTGAAGCAAAAAATAAATTTTCTGATATTCTTTGATGATGAGAGACATTAAAAGTCAAGTTTTTAAAACTTTTATCTTTATTGTTTGTTGAGACATAGTTTTTAAAACTTAAATTTATTCGGCTTCCTTCTTCTAAGTTTGAGGATACACTTTTTATATTATCAAATTTGAAATTGAAGAAGTATCCATAAAAATTATCTTTCTCATAATAAGTGAATGGTGGAGGAGTGTTATTAAATATTCTATAATCAAGATCATTAAATTTATGAGTTGCAATGAATGGAGAAATTTCAAAACGAGAAAATTTAGAGATAGGATATGAAATGTTTAAGTTGATTCTATTAAATAAATATTTATGATATATATATCTCTCAGAATCTTCAGCATACAATATTTTTCTATCAAAAGAAACCCTAAAATCAAATCTGTGTTTTAGATAACTATATTCTGTAAAAATATCAGTGCTCTTAAGACTAGATAGAGGAAGGAATGATCTAGCATATAATTTATGATTCTCAAAGAGTTCAATAAAATCAGTTTCAATTATAGATCCTAGCCCTTCTAAGGGATCAATTTCTAAAAAACTGTTGAAGTTATTTTTTACAAAAGAATATCTATATTTTGATCCGAGATTATTTGATGGTTTTTTATTTCTTTCAATATTTTTTAAAATAGAAGATTTTATTGAATTTTCATCTTCAAAATTAAAATTATCTGTAGACTCAAAATTTATATTTTCTTTCTTCTCATCTCTTCTTTTAATAGCTATATTTTTTTCCAAAGATTTTTGTATCTGTATATAGTCAACTCTAGCAGTTTGATTCCCAAATTTAGATTGATTTATATTAAAGTTTTTAATTTCTCTGACTATGATCTCTCCATTATATAAAGAATTAAATATTAATTTTTTTTCTTTTTCATCATAATCAAAATTTAAAATATTTGTATCGAAATCTGTGATTTGCAATGAATTAGAATAGATGTTATGATTATATAAATTAAAAATACCTTTTTTATCACTGATATATATCACATCATTATTAGACAAAGTTTTAATTTTTATATTATCATTCATTTCATTGGTTAATTGAAATAATTCATTAGAAGTAGTATCTAAATTATGTATATATAAATTATAAGAATCATTTTTATCTGAAGAAGAGTTTTCTTGATCAAGTTTAGAATTAGACCTGTTTGAGCTGAATGCAATTGAAGTAGAATTCTTAAAAAATGAAGGATAAATATCATCATAAATATCATCAGTAATTTTTTTCATATTTGAGCTGTTTGCACTTAAAAGATAAATATCTTTTTGATTTTTAATACTGCCACTTACTGCTATTAAGCTCTCATTGGAATTGTATGAAAATCCGTTTACTCTATCAAACTTTTCTAATGATTTATATTCTTTTTTATTTGAATTAGTATTATTACTAATTATAAAATTTTTACCTTTTATAGATTTTAAATAAGCAATTTCCTCATTATTTTTCCAGGTTATGTAATAAGACTCTTTATTAGTATTATCTTTTATTCTATCTACAACTTTTAATTTCTCTGAATTTATATCATAGATTAAAATTTTTTTAAGATTTCTTTTAAGAGTAGTTACAGCTAATTGATCTCTACTTGTATTATATTTTAAATCAATTATTCTTCCAATATTTTTTTTATTAAAACCAATTCTGAAAACATCATTGTCATCTCTATTAAAATTTGAAGATATTCTCTGAAAATAATATTTAGACCATTCATTTATAAAATTTTCGAAACTAATTCCTAAAGAGCTGGATATGGCTCTTTCTGGATTTCTTATAATTTTAGCAAGATTAATTATGTTTGATATAGTGTTTTTACCATAAACAATTGAAATATAATTCCAAATACTCTGTCCTATAAATCCTGACTCCCTTTCAGTTATTTTATTTATACTTTTTTTATCTTCAGTAAGGAAATAATCTCTAATAATATTATCCATTGTTATATCCCATCCGTATGCTGTATACCTAGCAGCTCCATCTGAAAACCAATTTGGAATATTAATAAATGAAACTTTTCCAAATCTTTTAGCAAAAGTCATATTTCCATTCATTAGATCATTTATAAGAACTTTAGTGAATTCATAATTTAGTTTTTCTTTAAATTTTTTTAAATTATCTGAATATGATACTTTAAATATTGTTCTATTATTAAAATTTGAATTTGAATTAAGATATCTATTAGTCTCGTTTATACCTATGTTGCTTTGATCTAGGTCCTTATTTGAGTTATAAATAAAAACTTTAGTTTTCTGAAAAGGCTGATGACCTATGTTAGTGGTAAGTTGAGAAAAATTTGATTCCAGATGAGAGGAAGCAGTTTCAGCTATTTTTCTGCTATCGGAATTATAGTAGATTTCAAAATTATTCGTAAATAATACCTCCCACTTAAATGATTTGAACTGAATTCTATTTTTTCCTACTTCATTGTAGATACTACTTTGAGAGAAAGATAATTGAGATATTAAAATAAAAAGTATATAAAACAATCTTACCATATTTAAAACTTACGTTTTGATCCTATCTATGTTTATTTCAATGTTTATTTTTTTATTATTTTCAATATAATCAAATAATTGTTTTGAACAATAAGGTGATTGACTTACCCCTTTAGATCCTAAACCATTAATTATAAATAGGTTATTTATTATTTTATGTTTTCCTACTATTGGTCTTCTGTCTTTACTTGCAGGTCTTATACCAAAATATGATTTTAAAATTTTAAAGTTGCTATTAATAACCTTATTAATTTGATTTTTTAGTGAACTTATACCTTTATTAATATTCCCATTATTGTAAGTAGATCCAGCATATATTTCATTTTTAGTAACATTAAATACAGAAATTCTTTTATTTAGAATATGATCACTAAAAAATTTTGATTCAGCTTTTATGCTGTTTCCAGCTACAGGTATAAGTTGTAGTTTCGAAAAAAAATTTATATTATTTTGATTTATTCCAATACACATGACTATTTTATTAAAATCATATCCATCAATATTAATAGTATTATTTTCTTTCAATAATTCTTTATTATTCAGCTTATGTACTTTATAACGACCCATACGTTTAAAATATTTTTTTGTCTCCTGTAAATATTTTTTGACATCAAGGTATCCACTTCCCTTTGTAGTTATTCCTTTATCGTTGATTTCCTTAAGATATTTTTTATATTTTTCGTTACCAAGTCTAATATTCCAGTCATTTATATCTCTATTATTGTTAAATGGTCTAAATATGTTTTTCCTATATAAAATTTTACTATTTAATAACTTCTCTACTTTTATATAAAAACTTTTTAATTCTTTAAAAAGAATGTCTGCATTCCATGTTTTTATATTTTTTCTTCCAGTTATTGGATTATATATTCCCAGAGCGGCTTTTGATGCCGAAAATTTTTCTTCTGAATCTAGAATAATAAATGATTTATTATTAAAATATAGTCTCCAGGCTAAAGCTGACCCTGCTAAGCCTTGACCAATTATAACATAATCATATTTTTTATTCATTTATTTTTTAATAACTATTTAAAACTCAAATTTGCATATAATATAAAAAAATGATCGAGGTTAAGTCATTTACTTTTAATGATTATCAAGAAAACACCTATTTGGCTATTTCAGACAATAAGTGTATTATCATTGATCCTGGTAATTATTACCATGAAGAAAACGATGCTATTAAAAAGTATATAGATGAAAAATCACTTGAGCCACAATTTATTTTAATTACTCATGCCCACATTGACCATGTACTTGGAGTAGATTTTCTATCAAAAGAATATTCATTAGATATATATATACCTTCCTCTGAGAAAGAAATTTATAATAATATTCCATCTTATGCTCCTATTTTCGGTATGAGTAATTATAAACATAATAACAATATTAAATTAATAGAATACGGTAATGATATAGTATTTGGGAATATAAAAATTAAAACTTTATTTCTCCCAGGTCATTCGCCAGGCCATTTAGGTTATTATTTTGAGCGAGAAATGATTTGTTTTAGTGGTGATGTATTATTTAAAAACTCTATTGGGAGAACAGATTTACCTGGAGGTGATTTTGATACATTAATTAGCAGTATTAAGAATAGTTTATTTAGATTAGATAAAGATGTTATAATTTACCCTGGACATGGACTAAGTACTACAATAAATGATGAGATGAACAATAATCCTTTTTTACAGTGATAAGAAACATACCAAATATTTTTACTATAGCTAATCTGGTATTAGGTTTTATATGTATTTTAAATGTCTTTGTCAAAAATGATTTTGAAATAATTTATATTTTTTATGTATGTCTCATACTAGATTTTTTAGATGGTTTTGCTGCAAGAAAATTAAACTTAACATCAGAATTTGGTAAGCAAATAGATTCTTTGGCGGACCTTGTCTCATTTGGTATTTTACCTTCAATTATTCTCTATGAATATTTTGATTCTAATAGTTTCAATTTATTTTTAAAATATTCATCGATACTAATACTTGTATCATCATCAATAAGACTTGCAAAATTTAATATATCAGAAGAAAACAATAATTTTTTTATTGGTTTGCCTACTCCAGCAAATGCTCTTTTTTTTATTTCATTAATCTATTATAATGGAAGCCTTAAACACTATTTTAGTGAGTATGTAATTGTATTTTTTATTATTTTATTTTCTATGCTTATGGTATCAAAAATAAAATTCATTAATCTGAAATTTTCTAATTTTATAATAACTGAGAATCTTGAGAGATTGATGTTAATTTTAACAGGATTTATTTTAATAACTTTTGAGGGTCATTCTGCTATATTTTTATTGATTTTAATTTATGTTTCTTATTGCGTTATTAAATCAATAATTTCTACATTATTTTTAAAATAATTGATCTTATTTATAGTTTATAAGTATAATACTAAGATGTATAAATGCGATTTCATTTAATTTTTTTTATTTTTTTATTTTCTGTAGGAGATATAATTTCACAAGTCTCTATGCTTTCTGATGGTGAATGGTTTAAAATTGGAGTTGTTGAATCCGGAGTATATAAACTTGACAAGAATTTTTTTGATGAAAATAACATTCCATTAGAAGGCATTAGTCCAGATAAAATTAAAATTTATGGTACTGGTTATAATGGATCACTTCCTCAACTAAATTCTCAATCTGAAATAATAGGGCCCCAACAAATTCAATCATTGTTTAGTGGAAATCAAGATTCAAAATTTAGTGATAATGAATTTTTGTATTTTTACTTGCAATCTTCAGATAAAATATATTTTGACTCTCTTGAAAATAACCTTAAAGTTGAAAAAAACATATATACAGATACAGCATATTATTTTATTCATATAGGTGGAGAAGCAAGAAGATTAGTCCATGTTGAAAATATTCCTAACGCATATAATAGAGAAGATGTAAGTGCATTTCATACTTTTAATTATGAGAATGATATGTATAGTATTATTCAGTCAGGAAGAGAATGGTATGGTGAGATATTTTCTCCTGGAGAATCATTTTCTATTCCATTTGATAATTTTATAAGTAATACAGACTTAAAATTAGAAATAAATTTAATTTCAAGGTCTACTGTGCCCTCAAGTTTTGATTTTTATTTAAATAACAACTTAGTTTCAGATGTAGATATGGACCTTGTTAAAGATAATTTATATGGCAATAAGGTCCTTAAAAAGAAAAAAATCATTGAAAGTAAATTTGAATTAAGTTCTTCAAATAGTTTAGAGTTAAAATATAATGGTGTGAATTCTGCTATATCATATTTGGATAATATAAATATAACAGGTAGAGTAGAATTAAGATATAATGGAAGTCAGTTCCATTTCTATATTTTACCGGAATATGAAAATATTCTAACAAAGTATAAAATTAAAAGCAGTAAAATTTTTGGTGAAAATTTAGATGGCATTCTAAATCTTAGGACATGGGATATTTCCTATTTATATAATGTAAAAAGCATGGATGTAAATAGAGATGGAGAAGATTATTTTTTTATTAATGATGATAGCATCTTTTCAAGAAAAATTTTATTTGATATTGATAATTTATCTTATCCATTTTATGAGAAAAAAATACAAAATTCAGACATTTTAGATCATCAAAATCCCAATTTATTAATTATCACTCATGAAATCTTTTATGATGACGCACGAAGAATCAAACAATTAAGAGAAAGTGAGGGATTAAAAGTGAAGTTAGTTGATGTAGATGATATATATAATCAGTTTTCATCAGGTAATAAGGATGTGACCTCGATTAGGAACTATATTAAATATATTTATAATTTTAGTGATGAGAACTTGAAATATGTTCTCTTATTTGGAGATTGCTCTTATGATTATAAAGATAGAATTCCAAATAATACAAATTATATTCCTATCTATCAATCCTATAATTCATCAAATAATATCTTCAGTTACTCTTCAGATGATTATTATGGATTTCTAGATGGGGGAGAAGGAGAATGGATTGAAAATTTATCAGGTGATCATGAATTAAATGTAGGAGTAGGTAGGATTCCAAGTAAAAACCTTAACGAATCAAAATCATATGTAGATAAGCTTTATACATACTCTTCTAAAAATAAAATTATAGGAGATTGGAAAAAAAACATATATCTAGTTGCTGATGATGGGGATAATAATGTCCATCAGAATGATGCTGAAAATCATTTTGATCTACTTGATAATGAAAGTAAAGATTATAATATTAAAAAGATATATTTAGATAGTTATGACCAAAAATTAACTAATGGAGTTAAGACGTCTGAGCAGGCAAAGAACAAACTAGATAAAGCTGTTGAAAATGGATCGTTAATAATAAATTATATTGGTCATGGCAATGAGTTTTTATGGACAGAAGAGAAAATACTTGATGAAAATTCAATCTATAATTGGGATAATAGAACAAAATTACCTTTATTCTTAACGGCTACATGTGAATTTGGAAAATTTGATGATCCACTTATAACATCTGGAGGTGAGTTATTATTAAATAAAGAAAATGGAGGGGCAATAGCTCTATTTACTACAACTAGACCAGTTTTTTCTCAAACAAACTATCGATTAAATAGTCAGTTCTATAAAAATGTTTTTAAAAAGGTTGACAATCAATTTTATAGATTAGGAGATATTTTTAAGGAAACAAAAAATGGGAGTTTAAGTGGTTCTATAAATAGAAATTTCGCTTTGTTAGGAGACCCTTCACTACAACTTAGTTATCCAAAATTTAATATTAAAATTAATGGAATTGATACTCTAATGGCAGGAGGAAAAGTTTATTTATCCGGTGAAATTGTCGATGATAATAATGTTAAAATGGAAGACTTTAATGGAGAGTTATTTACTGAAATATATGATAAGATATCTTCAAAATTAACTTTAGGAGATGAAAGCACGCCATATCAGTATAGAGAATGGGACGATCTAATATTTAAAGGTATCTCTTCTATTAATGATGGTAGTTTTACAATAGAGTTTGTTGTCCCAAGCTCAATTGAATATCATTATGGGATTGGAAAAATATCATTATTTGCAGCCGATACTATTAGTTATTTAGAAGCAATTGATAATGAAACTGTGATTATAGGGGGTACATCTAATGAATTTGATAATGATGTTTTAGGTCCTGAAATTGAAATATTTTTAGATGACTATGATTTTGTTTCAGGTTCAACAGTATCTAAAAGTCCATTACTCATCGTTGATTTATTTGATAAAAGTGGTTTAAATATAACTGAGACTAAAACATTTCATATGATGTCTGCTATTATAGATGACACAACAGAGGTATACCTAAATGATTATTTTTCTCCATCGAAGGATGATTATACTAGAGGATTAATTAGATATCCACTGAATAACCTTTCTGGAGGTAAACATAAAGTTGAAATAAAAGTTTCAGATAATTATAATAATATGTCTACTAGTTCAGTTGTATTCATTGTTGGAAGAGAGAATAAATTAAATATAACTAACCTTGTGAATTACCCGAATCCATTTAATCAGATTACAAATTTCAAATTTACTAATGGTGAGATAGATCAACCCTTGGAAATTAAGTTAGAAGTTTATGATTTAAGAGGCAACATTGTCTTCTCTCTTAATAAGATATATGAATTTTCTCCTGAACTTATTGACGATATTCAGTGGAATGGCAAAGATTTAAACAACTATCCTTTGCCTCAAGGCATCTATATCTATAAATTACAGGTCAATAATTTATTGAATGGAGCTAATATTATATTACACAATAAATTATTTAAAAAGATATGAAAAAAATATTCACTTTATTTTTATTCTTACTTTGTAACTACTCTTTTTCACAAGTATCTATACTAAATGGACAAGATACTACTAGGAGACCAATAGTTACAGCAGTTCCTTTCCTTCTTATCTCTCCAGATTCAAGAGGTTCAGCTATGGGTGAGACTGGTGTTGCAACTTCTCCAGATGTTAACTCAGTCCATTGGAATAATGCAAAACTTGCATTTATTGATAAAAAATATGGGTTTGGGATGTCTTATGTGCCTTGGTTAGGAAAGATAGTGGATGATATGTCTGTATCATATCTGACTGGTTTTTATAAAATAGATAGAGTTCAGACAATTGGATTATCGATGAAATATTTTGACCTTGGTGAGATTCAGTTAACAGATAATCAGGGACTCTCCCTAGGCATTGAGAACCCAAAAGAGTTAAGTACTGCATTTACATATTCTAGAAAGCTTACTAATGACTTGTCAATAGGTGGAACAACAAGATACATATGGTCTAATCTTACTGGAAGTATCTCTAATTATTCAGATGCAAAAGCTGGAAATAGTTTCTCAGTCGACTTAGGAGTTTATTATAATAAAGAAATTAGTCTAGCAAATAGAACTTCAGAGTTGTCTTTCGGTTCTCATATATCTAATATAGGTGGAAAAATCACATACGGTAGTTCAAAGAGCCTTGACTTTATTCCAATTAACTTAAGAATTGGAACATCTCTAAAAACGTATTTAGATCAGTATAATTCATTAACATTTGCTCTGGATCTAAATAAATTGATGGTGCCATCACCACCAATATATGAGATAGATTTAAATGGAAATTATATCATTGACCCTCTAACAAATGAACCTAAAATTTTAAAGGGTAAAAACCCAAATAGATCGGTGTTGAGTGGAATGTTTTCCTCTTTTTCTGATGCGCCAGATGGATTTAATGAGGAAATTAAAGAAATTACTATATCAACAGGTGCTGAGTATTGGTACCGAGAAATATTCTCATTTAGAGGTGGGTATTTCTTAGAGAATATGGATAAAGGGGGGAGAAAATTTTTAACCCTAGGGGCTGGTATTAAATACAATAATTTAGGTATTGATTTTTCATACCTGTCTACTATTCAAAATGATCATCCTCTAGCAGAAACAATGAGATTTTCAATAGCTTTTATTTTCGATAAAATTGAAGAAGATATAGAAGAATAAACTATTTTGAAGTAACATCTACTGCTAACCTACTTATCCCAATTAGTTCTTTGTCTCTCATTGAATGTTTAACCAGAAGTATGTATTCTGAATTTTTATTTATAGGATCTATATTAGCTATTAGACTATCTAGAAAAAAGTTTTTGAAAATCCCTGAGCCAATTGGATAACCATACTTTTTTTCAAAGAGTTGGAATTCTAGCATTTCTGATTTTATTATATTTTTGGATGAGTCTAGTAAAGAATATGAAGTATAGAAGTTTTGATAGGGATAATCATTAGTATATGAGATGCCTAAATTCAAATTGATATTTGTAGACTCATTACTATTAAAGTTAAAGACAATAGAAGAATCAGAATACCATATTTGATCTTTAAAACTATAATAATTTGTGTATATGTTTTCCTTATAACATGATGAAGAGACAAGGGAAATAAAAATTATTGCAATAATTTTTTTCATTTTTTAAATTAAATCTTTTCCTATATCATTTCTAAAATACTTGTTTTTCCATGATATTTTTTTAGCCATATTATATGAATTTGATAGGGCCTCATTAATCTGTTTCCCAAACCCAGTGCAAGCTAGAACTCTTCCTCCATTACTTAAAATTTCATTATCTAAACGCTTAGTGCCAGCGTGAAAAATTTTAGTGTTATTTTCTTCTGAAAGATTATTTATTTTATCTCCTTTATTATAATTGTTAGGGTATCCATCAGCTGCAAGGATAACTGTTGTGGCATATCTCTCATCAAAATCTAACTTTAATTTTTCTAAATTATTTTCTAGGCAATTATTGATGATGTCTAATAAATCATTTTTTATTCTAGGGATAACTACTTGGGTCTCCGGGTCACCCATCCTAACATTATACTCAATAACATAAGGATTCCCTTTTACATTCATAAGACCAGCAAAAATAAAGCCTTTATAATCCAAATTCTCCTTTTGTATCCCGTTGACCGTTCTTTTAATTACTTGATCTTCTACTTTTTTCATAAATTCTTCATCTGCAAAATTTACAGGGGAGACTGCGCCCATTCCACCTGTATTTGGACCTGTATCCTTCTCCCCAATCCTCTTGTAATCTTTCGCTTCGGGAAGGATCAAATACTTATTTCCATCTGTAATTGCAAAAACAGAAACTTCAATTCCATCAAGATACTCTTCAACTAAAACATTCTTACTAGCATCTCCAAATTTTTCATCAAGAATCATTTTTGATAATTCTTTTTTAGCCTCTTCTAGATCGTCTAAAATTAATACTCCTTTTCCTGCGGCAAGTCCGTCAGCCTTGAGAACATAAGGCGGTTTTATTTTCTCAAGAAATTTGTATCCATTTTCTAAATTATCTTTATTGAATGTTTTTGATTTTCCACACGGAATATTATTCCTGAACATAAATTCCTTAGAAAAGTCTTTACTCCCTTCCAATTTTGCTCCGTTTCTTCCTGGTCCAAATATCTTGATATTTTTTAATTCATTATCATGTTTGAAATAATCTACTATTCCTCTTACCAGAGGTTCCTCAGGGCCAACTATAACCAAATCAATATTTTTTATAAGTACGTGGTTTTTTATTTCTTTAAAATTATTAATATCTATAGAAATATTTTCTCCTTCAAGGCTAGTCCCACCATTACCAGGAGCTATATATAGATTATCACACAATTTACTTTTAGATATTTTCCACGCAAGAGCGTGCTCTCTTCCGCCTGATCCTAGTATCATTATATTCATTCTCAAAAGTATCATATAATTATAAAAAAATATGATTAATTTGGAGTAAATGAAAAAAGTGGCAGTTAGTGGTTATTTTGATCCAATACATGTTGGACATCTAGAATATATTGAGCTCTCTAAGAAATTAGGTGATTATCTTATTGTTATTGTAAATAATAATCATCAGTGCAAGCTTAAAAAAGGCAAACCATTTATGGATGAGAAAGATAGAATTAAAATAGTTGAGGCTCTGGAGTATGTGGATGAGGTATTTCTTTCCATAGATAAAGATAAGACTGTATGTAAAAGCCTAGAAAAAGTAAAGCCAGATATATTTACAAATGGAGGAGATAGACATAATAAGGAAATACCAGAGGCATTAGTTTGTAGAAAGCATGGTATTGAATTACTTGATGGAATGGGGAAAAAAATCAGAAGTAGCTCAGACCTTACTGGTTTGAAATCTATTTAATTTCTTTGCCTTATAAGTTCATAAAGAATTACTGAAGAACTAGATGATACATTTAACGAATCAATTTTTCCTTTCATAGGAATTTTAGCTTTTACATCACTTATTTCTAGTAAATTATTAGAAATTCCATCTTTCTCTGAACCTAATATGATACAGACAGGAGATGAAAAGTCTACAGAATAAATATCCACATCACTTTTTTCTGTACAGGATATTATCTTTAATCCACTTTCCTTGAGCTGATTTATAACACTTTTTAGGTTTCTTTCTTTACATATTGAAACATAATTTAAGGCTCCAGCAGAAGCTTTTATAGCTTCACTTGTTATAAGTGCTGATTCTTTGTCAGGTATTACTATGGCATCAACACCTGTGGCTTCAGCT
>NTKI01000011.1 GCA_002457315.1 Rhodothermaeota bacterium MED-G19 | reverse complement strand
GAGCCAGAACCAGAACCAGAGCCAGAGCCTGAACCAGAACCAGAACCAGAGCCAGAACCAGAACCAGAACCAGAGCCTGATCCAGAACCAGAACCTGAGCCTGAGCCAGAGCCTGAGCCTGAGCCGAACCTGAGCCTGAGCCTGAAGTTGAGGAGGAGCCAGAACCAGAACCTGAAGATGATGAATCATTAAAAAAAGGTTTAGAGAAAACTAAAAAAAGCTTTTTCTCAAAATTAAAATCAGCAGTACTTGGGAAATCAAAGATTGATGATGAAGTTTTGGATGATTTGGAAGAAGTATTAATAACGTCAGATGTTGGAGTAGAAACAACAGTAAAAATTATTGAAAAAATAGAGGAGAGGGTATCAAAAGAAAAATATACTAGTGTCAATGAACTCAATACTATTTTGAAAGATGAAATTGTAAAAATATTGGCAGAGAACAGTTCAGATCTTGACGCATTTGATGTCTCAGAAGATTCTGTCCCATACGTTATTTTAGTTGTTGGTGTAAATGGAGTTGGAAAAACTACCACTATCGGTAAGTTAGCTTCTCAGTTTAAAGAAGGAGGTTTAAAAGTTTTAATTGGAGCGGCTGATACTTTTAGGGCAGCGGCAGTTGATCAAATATTAATGTGGGGTAAAAAAGTTGGGGTTGAGGTTGTATCACATGGTATGAATACTGATCCAGCTTCAGTAGCATACGATACTGTTAAGAAGGCGGTAGATGAAAAATATGATGTGGTAATTATAGACACAGCAGGTAGGTTACATACTAAGCTTAACTTAATGAATGAGCTATCAAAGATAAAGAGAGTGGTCCAAAAATTTAAACCAGACGCGCCCCATGAAGTAATGTTGATTTTAGACGGAAGCACTGGTCAAAATGCATTTGTTCAAGCTGAAGAATTTATTAAGGTAACTGACGTAAATTCTATAACAATCACCAAGCTTGATGGTACTGCTAAAGGTGGTGTGGTAATTGGCATTACTGATCAATTTAAAATTCCTATTAAATACATAGGAGTTGGTGAGAAAGTCGGAGATTTAAAATTATTCCATAAAGGAGAATTTGTTAATTCTTTTTTTGATTAATGGACTTAATATCATTTTTTTCAGACCTAATTATAACTTCAGCTGACTTTCTTTGGAATGGCCCTATTCTAATTTCATTACTTATAGGTGCTGGATTATATTTTTCTGTTAGGTCAAAACTTGCTCCGTTATTATATTTTAAACATTCATTTAAACTTATAAGTAAGAAAGATAATTCTGAAAAAGGATTAAGTTCCTTTGAAAGTGCTTCAAGTCAAATAGCGGGAATAGTTGGTATGGGAAATATTAGTGGTGTTGCTATTGCTATTTCCCTTGGTGGTCCAGGAGCAATATTTTGGATGTGGGTCACGGCATTGTTTGGAATGGTAACAAAGTTTTATACTTGTTCCTTATCTGTTTTATATAGAAAAAAAGTAGATAATAAATTTTATGGCGGACCAATGATAGTAATTTCTAAGGGTCTAGGTAAAAAATGGAAACCAATGGCTATTATATTTTGTTTTTTTGGGATGCTTGGTGTATCCCCAATTTTCCAATCAAATCAGATTGTTGAAGTAGTAAATGCTGTTATTATTAAAGAAAATTTTTTGTTTGATGATAAGTTTTATAATGATCTAATAATTGGTGTATTCATTGCAATTCTTGTTTCCTCTGTGATCTTAGGTGGGATTAAGAGAATAGGAAAAGTTGCAAGTAAAATAGCTCCAATTATGGTTCTAGTTTATATGATTATGGTATTTTATATTATGGTAATCCATTATGATATGGTGTTGCCAAGTCTTATCCTTATAATTACAGACGCATTCACTGCAAACTCAGTTTTAGGAGGGTCAATTGGCTCTATCATATTGATTGGGGCAAGAAGAGCTTCTTTCTCTAATGAAGCTGGAATTGGGACAGCTCCTATAATTCATGCTTCAAGTAAAACTGAGAATCCAGTAGAGGAGGGTTTAGTCTCAATGATTGGTCCATTTGTAGATACCATAATTGTTTGTACCCTTACCGCCTTATGTGTCTTGGTTACCGGTTCTTGGACAAACTATAATTATGCAGGTATAGAAATGGTTAATTATGCATTCAGTAGTTCAATGCCAAATTTTGGACCTTATATACTCTTGTTTACAACTTTAACCTTTGCAATTTCTACTCTTTTTAGTTTATCCTTTTTTGGAGAAAGGTGTACAGCATTTTTATTTGGAGAAAAACACAGTCCTCATTATAGAGTGTTCTACTTAATCCTAATATTAATAGGCTCAGTATCATCGCTAAAGTTTGTTATTAGTTTAATTGATCTTTCCTACGGTATTATGGCCTTCCCAACATTAATCTCTGCACTAATTCTAGCACCAAAAGTTGAGAAAATGGCTAAAGATTATTTTAAAAAATTAAATTGACTCATATGGCAACAAATTTTTATATTTGTACTGCGATAAAAGCAAAATATGAATATAATTATTGCGGGAACAGGTGAAGTTGGTTTTTACCTTTCTAAGTTACTTGCACAGGAATCTCATAATATAGTCATTGTTGACCATGATAAAAAAGCGCTCGAAAAAGCCTCACACAACCTTGATGTATCTATAATAAAGGGTGATGCAACATCTATTAGAACTCTTGAAGCTGCAGGAGCAAAAAAAGCAGACCTATTAATTGCTGTAACATCATCACAACAGGTAAATATTTTATCTTGCTTAATTGGTAAAAATTTTGGTGCAAAAAAATGTATAGCTAGAATTTCAAATACTGAGTTATTACACAGAAAGGATACTTTTAATTTAGCTTCTTTAGGTATTGATGAGGTTATTTATCCAGAAGCATTAGGAGCAAGTGAGATTAAAAACCTTCTCAAAGAATCTGCTGCAACAGACTCTTTAGAGTTTGAAGGAGGTAAACTACATCTCATAGGGATTATGATTGATGAGAAATCTGAATTAAAAGATAAATCATTAGCTGAATCAACCTATTTAAACCCTGATACTAATTATACCCCGGTTGCTATAGTTAGAGATATTGAAGATGTAATTCACAATGAAACTATCATTCCCCGCTCCCACAATGTTCTTAAGGAGGGTGATCATGCTTACTTTATCACAGAGTCTGAAAAAGGTGTTGATAAGGTTCTTTCTTTAGCAGGGAAAGAGAGTTTAGACATCAAAAATATAATGATATTTGGAGGATCTCCACTTGCTTATATGACCGCAAAATATCTTTCTAAAAAATATAATATAAAATTAATTTGTGACGATATTATAAAGTGTGAAAGATTTGCGGATGAATTACCAAATGTTATGGTTATTAATGGTTCTGCTACAAATATTGATTTGATGAAAGAAGAAGATCTAGATAATATGGATGCTTTTCTTGCTCTTTCATATGAAACTGAAAAAAATATTTTAGCATCACTTGCAGCAAAAGAATCTGGAGTAAGGAAGACCATATCTCAAGTTGAAAATATTGACTTTATACCGCTAGCGCAAAACATGGGATTAAATACCACAATTAACATAAAGTATTTGGCTGCAAATTTTATAACAAAATATATAAGTGAAAGTAAGTTCTTGGATTATTCTACATTACAAGGTGTTGATGCTGAAATAATAGAAGTTGAAGTGAAACCAGGATCTGAACTGTTAGGTAAAAAATTAAAAGATTTAAATTTTCCAAAAGATAGTATAGTAGGAGGCCTTACCAGAGGTGATAAAGCATTATTCCCAAGGGGTGAATTTGAGTTTGAGGCGGAAGACAGGGTTATTGTAGTTACCAAAAAAGAAACAAAGAATACTATAGAGTCAATGTTTAAATGAGGTTCAATTTAAAAGTTATAGGGAATATTATTGGAATTCTATTAATGATTAATGGGTTTCTTATGCTTACTGCTGTTCCGTTTGGTATATATCATATTGAAAGTTCTTGGAAAGGAATATTACTTTCTTCATTGATAAATTCTTCTATAGGTTTTATCTTTTATTATACTACTAGAAATAATCAAAATAAAGAATTGAGAAAAAGAGATGGGTATCTCATTGTCACATCTTCTTGGATTTTTATGTGTCTTTTTGGTATGCTCCCTTATATATTAACTGGTCAAATACCTGGTACTGCTAATGCTTTTTTTGAGACTGTTTCTGGGTATACAACAACTGGAGCATCTATTTTAAATGATATTGAATCACTAGATCATGGTATTCTATACTGGAGAAGTTTAACTCAGTGGATAGGTGGTATGGGTATAATTGTACTAGCAGTAGCTATTTTACCATTCTTAGGCATTGGTGGCATGCAGTTATTTGTTGCAGAAGCCCCGGGTGTCTCAGTTGATAAATTACAACCTAGAATAAAAGAGACTGCTCAGAGGTTATGGCAAATATATATATCGTTTACAGTGGTTCTTTTTTTTATATTATGGGCTGAGGGAATGGATTCTTTCCAGGCAATTAATCATGCTATGACTACTTTTGCAACTGGAGGTTTTTCAACAAAAAATGCTAGTATTGGTTATTTTGAATCTCCACTGATTCAATATACAATCATCCTATTTATGTTTATTTCAGCTACAAATTTTACTTTAACATATTTTGCCATTAATCTTAATTTTAAGAAAGTTATTAATAATGAAGAGTTTAGAATCTATTTCTTTTTCACAGTAATATTAACCCTTATTATCTTTTTAACTTTATTCGGAATAGATAGTTCTTATGCTGAGGAAACTTTTAGGTCTGCTCTTTTTAGCGTAGTATCAATATTAACTACTACTGGATTTACTATTGTTGACTTTACAGGTTGGACAGAATTCATCACAATTCTATTTTTTATATTAATGTTTTTTGGTGCCTCCGCTGGTTCTACTTCTGGAGGGATTAAGATTGTGAGACATGTTATACTTCTTAAAAACAGCTATAATGAAATTAAAAAACAACTTCATCAGTCTGCTGTCTTCACTTTAAAGTTTAATAATAATAAAGTTCCTCAAAGTGTAGTTACAAACATACTTGCCTTTATGATGTTGTATGTTGTTATTTTTTCTTTGGGCTCGATAATAATGACTATTTTGGGAGTAGACTTTATCACTTCAATAGGTGCAGTTGCTGCAACACTTGGGAATATAGGTCCAGGGATTGGTGATGTAGGCCCAGCAAGTAATTATAGTTCTATCCCTAATGCTGGAAAGTATTTACTCTCTTTGTTAATGTTTATTGGGAGATTGGAGCTACTAACCTTTTTAATGATATTAACTCCAGTTTTCTGGAAATATAATTAATATGGAATACGTTTTTTACATAATTTGGAACGCAAACCCTGAAATAATATCTGGATTACCACCAAGATGGTACGGTCTCCTATTTGCCTCAGGTTTTTTGATAGGCTCATATATAATGCGTTGGATGTATAAGCTAGATGGAAGAGATCCTGAGGAAGTTGAGAGATTAACTTTATATATGGTCATTGCAACTATTGTTGGAGCAAGAGTTGGTCATTGTTTATTTTACGATCCAGTTTATTACCTTTCTAATCCTTTAAAAATTTTATATATATGGGAAGGAGGACTTGCAAGTCATGGCGCTGCTATTTCTATTATACTTGGGATGATTATTTATTCAAGAAAAGTACATGAACCCTTCTTTTGGGTAATGGATAGAATTGTTATTGTTGTATGTCTTGCCGGAGCTTTCATAAGAACAGGAAATTTTATGAATTCAGAAATTCTTGGGCTACCAACAGAATCAGGTAATGGTGTAGTATTTGCAAGAAGTGTAAATGACATATTATCATATAGGTTTGATGGAAGAGTTGAAAATATTACATTTCATAAGAGGGATGGAGACATAACCGAAAATGGAATTCCTTTAACAATTAGATTAGAGTATGGTGAAGGTGTAGGTGTAGATGAGGAGTATGAAAATAATTATTATAGGACTAATGTAAAAAATTATTTAATAGGTTATGAGGGTATAAGAAAACATATTTATGAGGAACAAGGAAAAGATTTAGACTTTAAAATATTTAAAAATGGCTCTAAGTATTATGCCGAAATTTACACTACAGGAATCCCTAGGCATCCTGCTCAGATGTACGAAGCGTTTTACTGTCTTTTATTATTTATATCTCTACTGAGTTTATGGTATTTCAGGAGGTCCTCTCTAAATGATGGTTTTATATTTTCAATTTTTATGATTGTGCTTTGGACACTAAGAATTGTTGATGAACTCTTAAAAGAAAATCAAGTTGATTGGGAATCAGACATACCGCTTAATATGGGGCAGTGGCTAAGTATTCCAATGATTATTTTAGGGTTAATAATTTTCTTTAAAACTTACCCTAGAAGTAAAACAACTAATTAGATTGTGGAAAACACCCACAAGGTCTTTCCTTAAATGAATAACCTATACCAATTTCAATTGAATAATCACCTGACTTTAATACACCCCACCTACCAAATACTTTTAAGTTATTATTAGATATTCCTATCACAGTTTTAAATATAGGTTCTAATAAATATTTATTAGAGTTATGTAAATATTCAGCTCCAAAACCGAGCCCAATAAAAGGTGAGAATTCTTCATCAAAAAAGTAATAGTAAGCATTGATACTTATAGGTATTAAAGGTTTTTCTGTTGACGAATTGTCTGGATTAGAAAAAGTTCTCATGATTCCAGCTTCAATAGAGATCTCATATTTTGCTTTTTGATCTAATGTATAAATTAACTCTCCTAATAGACCAATTCCATGGTCAAACAAATACTTACTATTAATGTGATCATTGGGACCTACTACAAATTTTGTTAATCCAGAAACCGAAAATCTAAAAGGGTTGTAATATCTATTCTGTTTGTTCTGAGAGAATGAGAGATAAGGCAATAATGTAAGCAAGAAAAAAATTAACGTAAATTTTCTTATGTGAGATAGCATAAAAATTATATACTTGTTTAATAAAATCAATTCTTAAATCTATGAAAAATTATTCCTCTTTTTTAATATTAACCTTTTTGTTTTTCTCTTTTTCTTGTTCAAAAAAACCCGTTGAACCAATTGTAGCTGACCTTGTTATTTACAATGGGACTATTTACGATGGCTCTGGAGATAAGCCTTTTATTGGGTCTGTTGGAATAAAAGATGATAAAATAATATACGTTGGGCAAAACACAAATTTTGTTTCAGATACTACAATTGACGCAACTGGCCTTTCTGTATCTCCTGGCTTTATTAATATGTTAAGTTGGGGTTATGGGACTCTAATGAATGACGGAAGAGGACTATCAGATTTAAAACAAGGGGTTACTTTAGAAGTTTTTGGAGAAGGTACGTCACCTGGACCTTATTATAAAGACGGCAAATTAATTTCATTTGGTGATGCAATGAATAAACTAGAGGAAAATGGAGTGTCATTAAATATTGCCTCTTTCCTTGGTGCAGCGACAACAAGGATTTTAGAAGTAGGGTATGATAATAGAGCTGCTTCAGATGGTGAGATGAAAAGAATGAAAAAAATAGTAGAAAAATCTATGAAAGAAGGTGCGATGGGTATAGGCTCATCTCTTATTTATGCTCCTGGAGACTATGCATCTACTGAGGAGTTAATTGAAATTTGCAAGACTGCTTCAGAGTACGGAGGTATGTATATTTCTCACATGAGAAATGAGGACAATAAGGTTATGGAGGCACTAGAAGAATTAATAACAATATCCAGAGATGCAGATATACCCGCAGAAATATATCACTTAAAAAGCTCTAGAAAAGCAAACTGGAAAAAAATAGATGATGTAATAAGAAGGGTAGAAGAGGTAAGAGAAGAAGGATTAAAAATTACAGCAGATATATATACATATAACGCAAGTTCTACAGGTTTAACTGGGGTTATACCTACCTGGGTACAAGAGGGAGGACACAGGGCATGGATTAATAGGATGAAAGATCCTAGTGTCAGAGAGAGATTGATGGAAGATATAAGAAAAGAATTATCAGAGCAACCACCAGAAGGAATTCTGATGGTAGGGTTTAGGACCGCTTCTATGTCTAAGAAATATTTAGCAAAAACTGTTGCAGAGGCAGCTGATATGAGAGGTCAGAGCCCTGAGGAGGCAATTATTGATATGATAATAGAAGATGATAACAGAATACAGTGTATATACTTTAGTATGTCTGAAGAAAATATTAGGAAAAAAATCAGTTTACCATGGGTGTCTTTCTGCTCTGACGCTGGAATCTACAGTGATATAAGTAAAAGTTTTAGAACTCATCCAAGAGCTTTTGGTAGCTTTATAAGAGTCCTTGGCAAATATTCAAGAGATGAAAATCTCTTTCCTCTTGAAGAAGGTATAAGGAGGTTAACAGGTTTTCCAGCAAGTAACTTAAAGTTAAAAGAGAGAGGGCTGCTTAAAGAAAATTATTTTGCTGACATTGTTATTTTCAATAAAGATGAGGTAAAAGATAATGCAACATTTGAGGAACCTCTTCAATTTGCAGAGGGGGTTAATCATGTGCTGGTCAATGGTGTACCTGTTCTATTAAATGGAGAACATACCAATAAATATTCAGGAAGATTTGTTAAAGGCCCAGGGTTCTCTTTAAATTAATTTTTTATTTTAGATAAATACCGTTCTAGATGCATTTCATTTAAATCATCAGAATCTCCATATTGTTCTCTCATTTCTTGCAGCCTTCTGTGCATCATCTCTTTTATATTATCATACTTAGGGTCACCATAGACGTTATTCATTTCAGACGGATCTTTCTCAAGGTCATACATCTCCCACTCGTCAATATCATAATAGAAATGCATTAATTTATATCTATCTGTCCTCACTCCATAATGCCTCTTAACCATGTGAACGGAAGGGTACTCATAGTAAGTATAGTAAATGGCATCTCTCCACTCGGAATGAGTTTGATTTACAATTTTCCTAAAAGATTTTCCTTGTATATCTTTTGGTATTTTAATTCCCGCATAGTCTAAAAATGTTGGAGCAAAATCCAAATTTTGAATTAACTGATTTATTTCAGTCCCTCTCATAATTTCTTTAGGGTATCTCATTAGAATGGGAGTCCTGAGAGATTCTTCATACATAAATCTCTTATCATACCAACCGTGTTCACCCAGATAAAAACCTTGGTCAGATGTATAGATAACTATTGTGTTCTCAGATAAGTTATTAGAATCTAGATAATCTAAAATTTCTCCAACACCATCATCAATTGATTGGATAGTCCTAAGATAATCTTTTATATACCTATTAAATTTCCAAACAGCTAATTCTTTTCCTTCAAGATTCATTGATCTAAATAAATTGTTTTTAGGTGTATATGCATCAAGCCATTTAGTTCTTTGTTCTTCTGTTAATCTGCTTAGTTGTCTATCAAAATTTGTGTTTTCACCAGTGAATGGATCTGATAAAAATTTAAAATCATGACCCCAGTATCCGTGGCCATCTATCTTCATCTCTTGTTCTTTTGCTGCTCGACCTCTACCTTCATAATTATCAAAAAAATTTGAAGGTGGGTCAAATGTTTTATCGTCAAATAATGTTAAGTATTTTTCTTCTGTCATCCAGTTTCTGTGAGGAGCTTTTTGGTGATATAGTAAAAGAAAAGGTTTGTTTTGGTCTCTTTTGTTTTTTAACCAATCTAAACTTTTCTCAGTGGTTATAGGTGTGACATGACCTTCAATTTGAATGGTATCTCCATTTTCAATAAATACTGGATTGTAGTAGTGTCCTTGTCCTGGAAGAACCGACCAGAAGTCAAAACCTTGAGGTTCACCCCTCAGGTGTATTTTACCTACTAGTGCAGTTTCATAACCTCCCTTTTGGAGACTTTTTGCAAAATTTGGCTGATTCCAGTTGTATGGTTGAATATTATCAACTTTACCATTGATAAAACTGTGCTTCCCTGTTAACATGACTGCTCTGCTAGGTGCACATATCGAATTAGTTACAAAACCTTTATTAAATATTGCTCCCTCCTTAGCAATCCTATCTATGTTAGGTGTGTTATTTAAATTATGTCCGTATGCACTTACAGCCTGAAAAGCATGATCGTCAGACATTATAAATATGATATTTGGTTGCTCAACTTTAGTTGTACATGAAGAAAAACAGATGATTATTAGTAGGTAAATTCTAATGGATTTATTCATTATTTGTCATCTAATAAAGATATAAAAAATGCGTACTCCATAGCCGTTTCTTTATATGCTTCAAATCTTCCTGAAGCACCACCATGACCCGCATCCATATTGCAATACATTAAAAGCGGCTCTTTATTAGTTCTCATGTCTCTAAGCCTTGCAATCCATTTTGCAGGCTCAAAGTATTGAACCTGAGAATCGTGATAACCTGTTGTTATAAATATTGCGGGATAATCTTTTCTTTCCACTTGATCATAAGGTGAGTAGGATAACATATAATCATATGAATCTTTATTATTGGGGTTACCCCATTCATCATACTCAAATGTTGTGAGAGGGATATCTTCATCTAGCATTGTTGTTATAACATCCACAAAAGGCACACCTGCAACTATTCCTCGAAATAGTCCTGGCTCTATATTTGAAACAGCTCCCATTAATAATCCCCCAGCACTTCCACCCATGGCAAATAATTTATTTTCATTGACATATCCTTGTGTGATAAGAAATTTTCCAGCATCAATAAAATCATAAAATGTATTTTTCTTTTTGAACATTTTTCCGTCATCGTACCATGGTCTTCCTAGATACTGACTGCCTCTTATGTGTGCTATAGCATATACAAAACCTCTGTCTAATAGACTCAATCTAACTGAGCTAAAGCTAGCACTATTTGTTATTCCATAAGAACCATAACCATATAAAAGTAGAGGGTTTTGACCTTCATTAAACATATCTTTTCTATAAACTAATGAAATAGGTACTTTTTTACCATCTCTTGCTGTGGCCCAAACTCTTTTACTTTGGTAATTAGTCTTATCAAATTTACCTCCAAGAACTTCAGCCTCTTTCAATACTTTTCTCTCTTTTGTTACCATATCGTATTCTATTACAGAGTTGGGTGTGGTCATTGAGGAATAGTTATATCTTAATTTTTTTGTCTCTATTTGAGGATTTGAGCTTAAATAAAGTGAGTATGTTTCTTCGTCAAAATTTATGAAGTGTCTTCCCTTCTCATTCCATGGTCTAATATCAATCCTTCTTAATCCATTCTCTCTTTCTGAGACTACAAGAAAATCATCAAAAACTTCAATTTCTCCTAAAAGCACATCTTCTCTGTGTTTAATGTAATCTACCCAGTTTTCTGATCCTGTTTTTGATTCTGAGCAAGTCATTACCTTGAAATTTATTGCATCATCCTTATTTGTTGTAATAAACCATTTATCTTGGAAATGAGATATGGAATATTCTAAACCATTAACTCTTTCCTGGAAAAGTTTAAATTCCCCCTTTGGATTATCAGCATTTAAAACTCTGTATTCTTGTGATAGTGTTGCGCTTGATCCAATTACAATATATTTTTCGGTTTTTGTCTTGTATGAAAATACACTAAAGGTCTCATCTTCCTCGAAGTAAACTTCATTGCTAGTTCCATTTTCTCCTAATTCAAACCTCATTATTCTATCACTTCTTAGTGTCTCTAGGTTTTTATTGTTATAAAAAATTGTTTTGTTATCGTTTGCCCAGGTGATGGAGCCAGAGGTATTTGGAAGATTCTTTTTTGAAATTATTCTTGAATCTAAATCCATAAAGTAGATAGTATATATTCTCCTACTTATAGTATCAACACTATAAGCCATTGTCTTATTGTCAGGGCTAATTTCAATAGTTCCAACTCTAAAATAATCGTAACCCTTAGACATTAAATTAGCATCTATTAGAATTTCTTCTATCCCCTCTAATGATTCTTTTTTACGACAGTATATTGGGTACTGCTTATCTTTTTCATATCTCGTATAGTAGTAGTAGCCATTGTCAAAGTATGGGACACTGCTGTCATCTTCTTTAATTCTTGATTTTATCTCCTGAAAAATTTCATCTTCAAGTGGCTTATAACTTTTCATAAATTCATTTCGGTAATCGTTTTCTTCATTAAGATAATCGATCACATCTTCATCGCCTCTTTGATTAAGCCAATAATATTCATCTATTCTATCATCTCCATGAATTGATAGAATCTTCTCAATTTTCTTTGCTTTAGGTTCAATAAGTTCTTTTTTTTTCATATCACAAGAAATGATTAGTGTTAATATTAAAAATGTAATTTTTCTCATATGTTCTTTTCTATTAATAATATAAGTATATGAATTATTTTAATGTGAATCTCTTGAATTCTATCTGAATATCCAAAGTGAGGAACTCTTATTTCAATATCAGAAATTTTACCTAACTCTCCACCATCTTTCCCTGTTAGAGCAATCACTTTTATATTATTATTTTTAGCAAATTTTGCAGCATTAATAATATTATTTGAGTTTCCACTAGTACTAATAGCTAATAAAACATCTCCCTTTTTTCCAACTCCTTCGATATACTTAGAAAATATATGTTCAAAGCCATAGTCATTTCCAACACATGTTATGTGAGAAGGATCAGATATGGAGACTGCTGGGAGAGCTTTTCTCTCTTCTCTAAATTTCCCTGTTAGCTCTTCAGCAAAATGCATTGCATCACACATGGAACCACCATTGCCACAAGAGATAACCTTTCCGCCAGCTTTAATCGATTTTTTTATTTCTTTTGCTGCATCATTAATCTTCTCAAGGGTAGACTCATCATCCATAAACTTTTTAAGTAAGTCATGAGCCTCAAGTAATTCTCTTTTTATTTTTTCCATTTAACTCAAATTTTGCATTTTACTTAGTTTAGAATAAAAATCATCTTTTTTAATAAGTTCTTGATGACTTCCCATCTCTATAATTTTCCCATGATCGATCACTATTATTTTATCAACATTTTTTATTGTACTTAATCTATGCGCTATAATTATTGATGTTCTATCTTTCATGACTTCTTCTACAGCCTTTTGAACTGATATCTCGGATTTAGAATCTAATGAAGAAGTTGCCTCATCAAAAATTAAAATGGGAGGGTCTTTATAGATTGCTCTTGCAATACATATCCTCTGTCTCTGACCTCCAGATAATTTTAAACCCCTCTCTCCAATTTCTGTCTCAAATTTATCATCTAGATCCTCAATAAAACTATATGCGTTTGCAATCTTTGCAGATTCAATCATTTTCTTTTCGTCTATTTTGTCACTACCAAAAGTTATATTATTTCTAATACTATCATGAAAGAGCAAAGACTCCTGGGTAACAATCCCTATTAACTTTCTTATGTCATATGTATCATAAGTATTAATATTTTTACCATCTATCTTTATATCTCCAGACTTTGCTTTATAGAATTTTGAGAGGAGATCTATGATAGTTGATTTGCCACTGCCTGATGGACCTACAATAGCAATTTTATCTCCTTTATTGATTTTAAAACTAATGTTTTTCAGTACATTCTCATTTTTATAAGCAAAGTAAACACCTTCAAAAGATATAGAGTTTTTTATATCCTTAATTTTTTCTAGCCCTTTATCTTCTTCTCTAATTTCAACTTTGTCAATATATTCAAAAACTCTTTCAGCTGATGCTAAACCTCTTTGAACTGTATTAAATGTTGTAGTAAGTGCTTTAGCTGGTGGCAATACTTGAGAAAAAATAATTATAAATGCGATGAATTCTGATGCACTAATAGTTGAGGAATTATTAAGAACCATATCACCACCTATAAGAAGTAGTAAGGCAACTGTTGCTATTCCGAGGAATTCAGTAATTGGGTTAGATAGTTCAAATCTTTTATACATAGAAAGGTTTTGTTTTCCGTAGTCATTGACTTCATGTTTAAATCTATTTCTCATAAAGTTATTTGCCGTAAATAATTTAATTATTCTGATTCCATCTAATGTCTCATTGATAATATTATTGATTTTTCCTAGAGCTTTCTGGCTAAACGCTGCCTTAATTTTTAAGTGTCTTGCAACTGTTGATATTAAGTATCCTGATATGGGTACAAGTACCAGAGTGTAAAAAGTAAGTTTAGTTGATATAGTACTTAAAATAAAGAATAAACCCAGAATAAAAGCTGGCTCTTTGAAAAGTACTGTTACAGAATTTATAACTGAGTTTTCAATCTGTTGGATGTCACTGGTTAGCCTAGATATGACATCTCCTTTCTTTTTGTCTGTAAAAAAGTTGATTTTAAAGTTTATTATTTTGTCATATAATGAATTCCTTAAATTAGTAACAACTCTTACTCTAACTCTAGCAATCATTATGGCTGAAAAATACCTGAAAAGATTAGCTAAAAACACAGATGATAACATAACAAAACAGACAAATTTTAAGGCTTCTTGTCTACCATTATTTATAATTAATTCATTGAAATGAGAATAAAAAATATTTCTAACATACTCTATTGAGAACTCGAAACTTTTCATTTCACTCACTTTTTCTATATTATCTATCTTTACTTGATTAAATAAAACTTCAAGAAGTGGTATTAAAACTGAGTAATTTACCATGCTAAAAAGAATATATAAAAGCGTTAAAAGAAGGTATAAGGGTAGTATTTTCCCAAATGGACTCGCTTCTGATAGAATTCTTAGGTAAGTATTCATTTGGCTAAATTAAGAATAATATTTCACTCATTTTTTGTAAAAAAATAACATTTTGATAGCTTTGCAAACCTTTACATAAAAAAGAAATAATAAAATGAAGAAAGATATTCATCCAGAATACAATGAAGTTGTCTTCCAAGACGTTCAGAGTGACTTTAAATTTTTGACTAGGTCTACTATGACCTCAGAAGAAAAAATAAAGTGGGAAGATGGGAAAGAATACCCATTAATTAAGATCGAAGTTAGCTCTGCATCTCACCCATTTTATACAGGTAAGAAAATATTTGTCGATACAGCTGGAAGAGTTGAGAAATTTAATCAAAAATATAAGGCAAAACAGGCACAAAAGTCTTCTCCCAAAGAAGAGCCTGTTGTTGAAGAAACTAAAGTAGAATCTACTCCAGCAACTGAAGCTCCTGCTGCTACTGAAGAGGCACCTGCTACTGAGGAAGTTAAGGAAGAAGCTCCTGCTGCTACTGAAGAGGCACCTGCCACTGAGGAAGTTAAGGAAGAAGCTCCAGATGAAGAAGATAAAAAAAATGATTCTGAAGAAGAAACTAAAGAAAGTTAGTATTTATATGCACAAAAATTAAAAGTCTTCATTTCTTTGAAGACTTTTTTTTTATACTTGTTTTATAAAATTATGAGGTTTTCAGATATTCCAGGATTAGAGTCAGAGAAAGTAAGGCTAATTGATTCATTTAAGTCTAACGAAATTCATCATGCCATTTTGTTTAATGGGCAATTAGGTTCAGCAAATCTCTCTTTATCATTAGCATATGCATCATATATAAATTGTAAAAACAGAAACGAAAATGACTCATGTGGGAGTTGTCCTTCCTGCTCTAAAATGGATAGATTAATACATCCCGATGTAAACTATATTTTTCCCGTTGCATCGACTACAAAAATATATAAAGAGGTTGTAAGTGATAAGTTTATTGAAGCTTGGAGAGCCTCAATAATTGATTCCCCATATTTAAGTGTTGATGATTGGTTTGAATCGTATGGTTTTGAAAATAAACAACCAAATATCTCTAAAGACGAAGTAAGAAATTTAGTTAAGAAATTGACACTTAAACCATTTGAGGCCAGATTTAAAATTAATATTATTTGGTTGCCAGAGTATTTACATCTAAGCACCTCTAACGCTATGTTAAAAATTTTAGAGGAACCACCAGGGGAGACTCTATTTTTTTTAGTGACGAACAATCATCAAAAACTTATTCAAACTATCAAATCTCGAGTACAAATGTTTAAAATTCGGAGATTTAGTGAAGCTGAAATGAAAAGTTATTTGACTAAATATAAAGATATCTCTGAAGTTGAAGTTGACCAGTCTATTTATATATCAGATGGAGATATTAACAAGGCGGAAAAATATCTTAATATATCAGACGCAGATGATTTAGAAAATTTAAAATTATGGATGAGAGCTTGTTATTCTAAAAACTTCTCAGAGATTAATAAACAAATTGATTGGTTTAATTTATTGTCTAAAATAAGAAAAAGAGCATTTATGACTTATTCTCTAAAACTTATGCGTGAGGCATTAGTATCAAATATTGATCATAACCTATCGAAAATTTCAGAAGACGAAAAAAGTTTTATAGATAAATTCAAATTGACATTAGACATTCCTTCTTTTGAAAAAATTATATTATCCATGGATGAGAGCATAAGATTTTTAGATAGAAATGCCAACCCAAAAATTTTATTCCTAGATTTGTCTATCAAAATTTCAGACCTATTTACTAGTAAGGTTAAAACTTAAGTTATGAAAAAACTTACATTTATTATTTTAATATTAATTCAATCGTGTGCTATGGATAAAGACGTTCTAATAACTATATCAACTCCATATGGAGATATGAAAGCAATACTTTATGATGAGACCCCTCTACATAAAAAAAATTTTATAGAATTAAGTGAATCTGGAAAGTTTGATTCTACAATTTTTCATAGAGTTATCGAAAACTTTATGATTCAAGGTGGTGATGTTAATCTAATTGGAGACGATGAAATAGATTACACAATACCTGCTGAATTTAATGAAAACTTATTCCACAGAAAAGGTGAGATCGCAGCAGCTAGAATGGGAGACGATGTAAACCCTGATAAAGAGTCTAGTGGATGCCAGTTTTATATTGTACATGGTAAGGTTTATAAAGAGGAAGAATTGACACTTGACATAAATGCACTGTATGGAGGAGTCAGGAGATTGCTCCAAGAAGATGAGTATTCAGACATGAGACAAAAGTTTGTCGATGCCCAAAATGATCCCGAAGAAACTCAGAAACTTGCTATTTCTTTAAGTGAAGTTTGTGAGGAGAAGTATGGTATACAAATAAGAAAAAATATTTCAGAAGATGTATTAAAGGCTTACACTACAGTAGGAGGTGTTCCTCATTTGGACGGCGCATACACTGTGTTTGGTAGGATTGTAGAGGGACTTGATATTATTGACAAGATTGCCGCTGTTAAAACGGGTCCTGCTGATAAACCTTTGGAAGACATACCTATGATATTTAAGATCAAGAAAATATCTAAGGCAAAGATAACTAAGGACTACGGCTACACTTACCCAAAATAATGAAGATTCTAGTAACAGGAGTTAATGGGTTAGTTGGAAATTCAATTATAAAATTATTGTTTAATACTCAGCACAAAGTATTTAAATCATCAAGAAGAGTTGAAGGATTTGCTGATCATAAAGTTGATATTTCATTAAAAAATGATTTAGATCTTTTTTTTTCAAAATTTGATCCAGACGTGGTAATTAATTGTGCTGCAATGGCAAATGTTGATCTCTGTGAGTTAGAAAAAAAATCATGTGATGATGTAAACATAACTGGAATTAGAAATTTAGTTGATGTCTGTGCTAGATATAATTGTCATTTGACGCATATATCCACAGATTATATTTTTGATGGAAAAAAAGATTCTGGAATTTATCTTGAATCTGATACTCCCAGTCCTCAAAGTTATTATGCCAAAAGTAAATTAGAAGGAGAGAAAATAATAACCTCCTCTAGTATTAAATATTCAATTCTTAGGACAATATTGGTTTATGGAATTCATGAAAAATTAAATATTGTTACTTTTATTAAGAAATCTTTAGAAGAAGGTAGAGCAGTTAGTCTCGTTGATGACCAAATTAGAATGCCTACTTATGTAGATGATTTGTCAAGAGCATGCATAAGTGCTTCTGAAAATAAAGCTATTGGAATTTTTAATGTGTGTGGCTCAGAGCAGATGAGTTATCTAGAAATAGGAAAAAGGATTGCAGACCATTTTTCATTAGATAAAAACCTTATTAAACATGTTAAAACAAAAGATTTAAATCAGAAGGCAGAGAGACCTTTTAAAACCGGATTTGATTTAGAAAGGTCTATTAGATTCCTGGGGTATAACCCTACTAGTTTTAATAAATCTTTAGATCTAATGTTTAATGTCTCTTAGTTTGCTATAATTCGTTAAATTTACAATATGAATAAAATTTTCATCTTAGTTTTAATGTGCTTTTCATATAGCAGTTTCTCTCAACAGGTGATTTCTTCTGCAGGAAACACATCTGAAGCTGATGGATATATCTTGAGTTGGACTATTGGAGAGGGTGTTATATCCACTGTTGGATCTACTGAAACTGAGTTAACTCAAGGTTTCCACCAACCTCTTATCGTAGATGTTATTCCTACCTCTATCGAAAAAAATTTATTACTTGAAATAAAGGCATTTCCTAATCCTACTTATGATAAGGTTATGTTTGAGGGTGGTGATCCAGTGGGAACTTACCACGTAAGAGTAGTAGACAAGCTTGGGAGAGTTCTTGAACAAAAGACCTTACCTTTCTCTGACCTTACCTTAGAAATGAAAAAATACAACAACGGATCTTATATCATTGAAGTCATTGAAGATAAGACCGGAAAGAGAAAAATTTTTAATATCATAAAAAGTCAGAGATAGATAGTTAAACAATTTACCTTAACTATTAGTACCGATAATTCGTTAATTTTATTCTATCTAAACAAATGCAAACTAAGTCTAAAGAAAAAATTAATATTGTAACATTAGGTTGTGCAAAGAATATTGTTGACTCTGAGGTTCTGCTTACTCAACTAAAGGGAAATGATAAGATGGCATATCATCAGAGAGATGACATAAACCCAGATATAGTAATAGTCAATACTTGTGGTTTTATCGATCATGCAAAACAAGAGTCTATCGACACTATTCTTTCTTATGCAAAAAAGAAAGAGACAGGAAGTATTAAAAAACTTTTTGTAACAGGTTGTTTATCTCAGAGGTATAAAGAAAACTTAGAAAAAGATATACCTGAAGTGGATGGCTTCTATGGGACAAGAGATTTACCTGAACTCCTTAAGAATTTTCAAGCAAAATATAGAAATGAACTCCTAGGAGACAGGGTAATTACTACGGATTCTCATTATGCGTATCTTAAAATTTCTGAGGGCTGTGATAGACCTTGTTCTTTCTGTGCTATTCCTATCATGAGGGGAAAACACAGGTCCAAGACAATAGAGGATCTGGTCTTAGAAACCAAAAACCTTGTTAGAAATGGAGTGAAAGAGATTATGGTAATTGCTCAGGACTCTACGTATTATGGATTAGATATATATGGGAAAAGAAAACTTCCAGAGTTATTAAAAACACTCTCTGATATAGAAGGTCTAGATTGGATTAGAGTGCACTACGCATACCCTTCAGGATTCCCACTCGAAATAATCAAAGTCATGAGAGACAGAGAAAATATATGTAACTACTTGGACATACCCCTTCAGCACGGGTCAACAGAAATATTAAAACTTATGAGAAGGGGAATTACTAGAGAGAAGACAGACGCTCTAATTAAAGATATTAGAGATATCAACCCTGAAATTTCAATTAGGACTACGCTCATTGCTGGACATCCTGGAGAGGGAGAAAGACACTTTCAAGAAATGTATGAGTTTGTTGAGAGAAATAGGTTTGATAGATTAGGAGTATTTACCTATTCGCATGAGGAAGGAACTCATTCTCACTCATATGAAGATGATGTCCCTGAAACACTTAAGAGGAAGCGATATAATCAGATAATGTCACTACAACAGGACATCTCTCAAGAATTAAATAATAATAAAATAGGTAAAACATTTAAAGTATTAATTGATAGAGGTGATAAAAATAATTATTTTGGTAGGACTGAGTTTGATTCACCCGAGGTTGATAATGAAGTAATAATCCCTGCAGAAGATTTTCATCTTAGAGTTGGAGAGTTTTATGATGTTCAGATAACCTCAGCAAGTGACTACGATTTAATTGGAGAAGTTATAAAATGAAGAAAGAGACTATAAGTTTTCAGGATACGGGAAATTTTTCTAAAAAATTTCTGGATTTCATTCAAGGAAAGAAAAAAGAAGATTATTTTCCTGATGAAAAAAACATTATACGTGGAATTGAAAAAATTAATTTTAGCACAGATAAAAGAAAAACACTTCACTCTGAAATAACCTCTCAATATAGGTCTCTAGAACTGAGTGATAAGCTCACTAACAATATAAAACTACTTTTATCAGATAACTCTTACACTGTAACTACTGGACATCAGTTAAATGTATGTGCTGGTCCACTTTATGTCATTTACAAAATAATATCCACTATCAAGTTAGCCGATAGTCTATCTAAAAAACATCCAGATCATAATTTTATTCCAGTTTATTGGATGGCGTCTGAAGATCATGATTTTGATGAGATCAAATCTTTTTTTAGTTTGGGAAAGAGCTATAAATGGGATATTGATACTTCTGGTCCAGTGGGCGATATTAATCCTAAATCCTTTGCTAAGATTTTGGAAAAAGAACCATCAGTCCCTAGTTTTTTTATAGAAGCTTATAACTCTAGTGAATCTTTGTCAGATGCTGTAAGGAAATATATGAATTTCCTTTTTGGTGAAATGGGGCTTGTCGTGCTAGACCCTAACTCTCGAAATTTTAAGAAATCTTTTATTGATGTTATAGAAGATGATATTATTAATAATTCAATATTTAATATTGAGAATTCTTCTGAAGATAAATCTGATGTACTAGTAAGAAAAATTAACTTCTTTTTTCAAGATTCAAAATTTAGAGATAGGATAGAGAAAGATAAAAATTATAAAATTCTTTCAACCTCTAAGTCTTTTGATGAAAATCAGATGAAAAAATTAGTACACTCATCTCCAGAGAATTTTAGTCCTAATGTCATATCTCGTTGCCTTTTTCAGCAGTCTATATTACCTAATTTATCTTATGTTGGCGGCCCAGCTGAGATAGTATACTGGCTAAGTTTTAAAAAATTTTTTGAACATTATAATATCAATTACCCTGTACTTATACCAAGAGATTTCTGCCTAATTATTTCTGAGAAGATGCAGAAGATAATAGATAAATATGGTTTTAGTTCTCATGAATTATTTAAAAGTAAACATTTTTTGGAATCTAAATCTATTGATGCTTTTGATGATAACACAAAAAACTTCAGTGACGAGGTTCAAAAGATAAAAGACGCAGTCACAAGTTTGTCATCAAAATTTGGCAATGTTGACTCGACGATGAAGCCACATGTTCTGGCAACAGGAAAAAAAATAGAGAAGACTGTGAATCAGGTAGAGAGAAGATATCTAAACGCTCTTAAAAAAAATAATGCTGATTCTATTTCTCACATTAAACTTTTATATGATAATCTAAATCCGGATAACTCAATACAAGAGAGAAAAGAAAGCATGATCACTTTTTATAATTCTTCATTGGTAGATGAATTATATAAAAATTTAGACCCACTAGATTTGAATTTCAAAATTTTAAAGGTGTAGTATGGATTTTGATGTTTGTATTATAGGTGCAGGGCCGATTGGGATTTGTTGTGCTATTGAGGCAAAAAAAAATAATCTTAACTACGTTATTATTGATAGGGGTTGTCTTGTGAATTCCTTATATAACTATCCGAAAAACATGACCTTTTTTTCGACATCTGATAAGCTCGAGATTGGAGATGTTCCATTCATATCTCATAACTCAAAGCCGACTAAGTCTGAGGCACTAGAATACTACAGGAGAGTTGTCAGCTCATGGGAGTTAAAAGTGAATTTATATGAGGAAGTAAGTGAGATTAAAAAAACAGAAAACTTTGAAATTATTACATCAAAAGGAAGATACATATCTAAAAATGTAATCATATCTACAGGCTTCTATGACCTTCCTTATAAATTAAATGTTCCAGGAGAGACTTTGGATAAAGTAAAACATTATTATGATGAACCCCATCCATATTTTGGGATGAAGGTTGCTGTGGTAGGTGCTGCAAACTCGGCAGTTGATGTTGCACTTGAGACATACAGGAAGGGAGCTAAGGAAGTTACGATGATAGTGAGAGAACCAAATTTAAGTGAGACTGTAAAGTACTGGGTTAAGCCTGATGTAGAAAACAGAATAAATGAGGGATCTATCAAGTCATATTTTAATTCAAATATTAAAAAAATAGATGACAAAAGCTTAACTATATCAACACCAGAAGGAGAGTTGGTGATTGAAAATGATTTTGTTCTCGCAATGACAGGATATCAGCCAGACTTCTCTTTTCTGAAAAGAATTGGAATTGAAATAGGAGAAGATGAATATACAACACCATTCCATAATCCTGATACTATGGAGACGAATGTTGACGGCGTTTATCTTGCCGGAGTAATATGTGGAGGATTAAAAACCAATAAGTGGTTTATTGAGAATTCTAGAGATCACTCAAAAATTATTATCAAAGAAATAAAAAAAAACAACTCCTAATATAAATTATCGTATTATAATCGTGGTGATGAATACTTTACGATTATTATCTTTCTTTTTCTTTTTATCAACTCAATTATTTTCTCAGGATAAATTTACTTTAAATGGATATGTCAGAGACGCTGAATCAGGTGAGAGTCTTATAGGGGCTACAGTTTATATTAATGAAATTAGTTCGGGTACAATAACTAATCCTTATGGATTTTATTCTATAACATTAGGCGAAGGTGCTTATAATGTTGATTTCAGATATATCGGATATAAAACCATTTCGAGAAAGCTAGAATTATCTGATAACACAAAAGTAGATATTGAACTTTCAAGTTTGGACATAGAGTTGGAGGGAGTTATCGTAAGCGATTTAGCTGAAGATTATAATATCTCTAGTATTGAAATGAGTACTTCTAAACTAGACATGTCAAAAGTTACCGAGATTCCAACTTTCTTAGGTGAAAATGATATTATTAAGGCAATTCAGCTTCTTCCAGGAGTAAGTTCTGTAGGTGAAGGTGCCTCAGGTTTTAATGTGAGGGGAGGATCTGTTGGTCAGAACTTAGTTCTTTTAGATGAAGCTCCAGTGTATAACTCATCACATCTTCTAGGTTTTCTCTCGGTGTTTAACCCAGACGCAGTGAAAGACTTGAAATTATATAAGGGGGGAGTCCCATCAAGGTATGGTGGCAGGGTGTCTTCTATTTTAGATATTAGGATGAAGGACGGAAATAAGAAGAATACAGTCCTATCTGGAGGAATTGGAACAATTTTTAGTAGGTTAACTCTTGAGTCACCAATAGTTAAAGATAAATCATCTTTTATATTAGCACTTAGGAGGTCATACGCAGACATCTTAGCAAAGCCTTTCCTTAAAAACTCTAATTTTTTTGAAGACGGGGCAGCCCTTAATTTCTATGATCTAACTGCCAAAACAAATTTTGAATTAAATGAAAATAACACGTTATATGTTTCAAGTTATGTGGGTAGAGATGTGTTTAAGTTTGATGCAAGACAAGGTTTTAACTGGGGTAATAAAACAGGGACTATAAGATGGAATCATCTGTTTAACGACAGATTATTCTCAAACTTTACTGCCATATATAGTAATTATGATTATCAGTTAGCTTTTGGGAGTGACGACAGAAATAAGTTTGAGTGGGACTCAAATGTGGAAACTTTTAATTTTAAACCTGAGTTTACATATTTTGTTGACGCTAATAATGAACTTTCAATAGGAGCTGAATTAATAAAATATAGATTTGAACCAGCAAACGCAATTGGTGTAAGTGATGGTGAGAAGACAGACATCACACTCCCAATGAAGTATGCTTTTGAGGGGGCCTTTTATGTGGGTAACGAACAGAAGATATCAAGTTTAACATTAGCATATGGCCTAAGGTACTCCGTCTACTCTTACTACGGCCCAGGTAGTGTGTATGAATTTGGAGCATCTACATTAAGTGGAGGAAGGAAACCACTTGTCTCTGAGGAATCTGTTGAAGGAAATGAAAACATTAAATCCTATTCTAATATAGAGCCAAGAATATCTCTTAATATAAGGCTCGGAAATTCTTCATCTATTAAATCAAGTTATAATAGAATGGCACAGTATATACATTTACTTTCTAATACAGCTGCATCTAGTTCACTTGATGTGTGGACACCAAGCACGAATAATATAAAACCGGAACTTGCTGACTCTTATGTGCTAGGATACTTCAAAAATTTTAACAATAACAAATTTGAGGCCTCTGTTGAATTATATTATAAAGATCTGAAAAATCAAATTGATTATATAGACGGAGCAGATCTTTTGATTAATAAGTATATAGAAGGAGACCTGCTTTCAGGTATAGGTAGAGCATACGGAGTAGAGCTATTATTAAAAAAGAATAGAGGAAAGTTTAACGGCTGGGTTAGCTACACTGCAGGTAGATCGGAACTTAAGATCAGGGGCATAAACAAATTTAACTGGTATCCTACAAGATATGACCAGACACATAACTTCAAAATAACATCTACTTATAAAATTAATGATAGGGTGCAGTTATCTGGAAACTTTGTGTACCTCACTGGTACCCCTGTAACATTTCCTTCCTCTAAGTTTGTTATTCAAGGTTTTGCAATACCTCATAACTCATCTAACTCAAGGCATCAGTTTAGAATACCTGAATATCATCGTCTTGACTTATCTGTCACAATTAACGGAAAGAAATTTAAAAAGAATGGAGACGAAAGAAGAAACAAAAGTTCTCTGATAATAGGAGTTTATAATGTGTATAATCGAAGAAATCCTTTCTCTATTTATTTCTCACAGGGAAAGGGAAATGTGACAGATTCCTTTGTGCCTGGGGAGGTTACTAGATTATCTATTATAGGATCTTTTGTTCCATCAATTACATATAATTTTAAGTTATGATAAGAAAAATTATTTTATCTGTATCTCTTATTTTATTAATCTCATGTGAAGATATAATCATTCCTGATCTTCCAATCAATGACCCTATTCTTGTAGTTGATGCCTGGATAAATAATTTAGAGAAAGAGCAGATAATCAAGCTATCAAAGACGCAGAATTACCTCTCAAGCTCTTCACCTGAACCTGCGGACGGAGCTTCTGTTAAAGTTTCAGATGATCTAGGGAATATTTTTATTTTCTCTGAGAGAGATGATGGTGAATACGTGTGGGCCCCAGATAGTCTTCAAAAAAATATTGGTGTTGTCGGTACTAGCTATTATATGGAAATTAATTACCAAGGAAAGCAAATTACATCTGAATCAAGACTCAACAGAACATCAAAAATAGATAGTGTAAACTTTGTAAGAGGTCAAGTCCCTGAAGGCTCTTACTATGCTGAGTTCTGGTCTAGAGAAAAAGATGGTCCAGGCGACGCATACTGGATAAAAAGTTTTAAGAATGGTGAGAAACAAGTTGGTTTACAGGACATAATTACTTGTATCGATGCTGGAGCTTCTTCTGAAGGTGCGGTTATTGATGGTATCCCGTTTATACCTCCTATAAGAAGGGCTGTGACAAAGTTTGATTCAGATGAAGACAATAACTTTATTTCTCCTTTTGTTAAAGGGGACTCACTTTATGTTGAGATCCACTCAGTAACATATGAGGCTTTTGACTTCCTTAATAAGACTTCGATACAAATTAATAGACCAGGTGGTTTCAGTGAATTATTTGCAGTCTCATTATCAAATGTCCCAACAAATTTACTTGTTACAAACGATACTGATTATCCAGTGGTTGGATTCTTTTGTGTTTCGGCGGTTCATGGTTTAGGAAATACACTTGATGAAGATGAGATAGCGAAAATAGAATTGTACAATAGGGAATGGTAAACTTATTTAGTTGCTCTCACCATCTCCTTTTTTCCTATAGGACCAGGGATAATCTCCACGTTAAAACCAATTTCTTTTAGGTCTCTCTTAAATTTTCCACTAGAGCAGTATGTCACAAGTATTGACCCATCTGACATACAGGTAAAAATTTTATTTAAGTTTTGCAGTGTCCACATGCTTGGTTGTTTACTTGGAGCAAAGGCATCGAAATAAATTATATCAAAAGAATTATTGATTCTTATTTCCTCCAGAGTTTCTTTTTCTTTTCTTAGACTACAGAAGTCTGAATATATTATTTTACTATTAAATTTTTGTGAGTGAGAATTCAAGTAAATTTCTCTTTCTTTTAATTCAGTATTGAAGTAGTTTAATTTTTTAATAATTCCATCAGTTAAAGGGTATGGCTCAATAGAGTGGTATTCAATATTTATTTTTTTTTCTTCTGAGAAAAGATAAGAAAGTACAAAATTTAAACCTGTCCCAAAACCAACTTCAAATATTTTATATACTTCTTTTTTTGCCTTCTTTTGAAAATAGTTTAATCCTTCCTCTACATATACATGCATGGACTCTTTAATTGATCCGTTGATGGAGTGATAAGTCTCATTCAGTTCTGAATTATATATAGTGTGAGAGCCGTCTGATGTGTTTATGATTTTAAGACTCATTTTTTTATTAGGCACACGCAGTGAGCTGCCACACCTTCTTCTCTGCCAACGAATCCGAGTCCTTCTGTTGTTGTTGCCTTAACTGAAATAGAGGATATGTCTGATCCCAAAATACTAGATATAGTTTTTCTCATGGTATCAATGTAATCTCTTAGCTTTGGTTTTTCTAGCATCACTGTAACATCAATATTTACTACTTCAAACTTTTTTTCTTTCATAATGTCTACAACGTTTCCAAGTAGAATTTTACTGTCTATTCCCTTGAATTTTATATCTGTGTCAGGGAAGTGAGACCCTATATCACCTAAACTCATTGCTCCTAGAAGTGCGTCACATATTACATGAATTACTACGTCTGCGTCTGAGTGACCGATAGCACCCTTGGAGTGTTTTATCTCTATCCCACCAATAATAAATTTATTACCTTCCTCAAGTTTGTGGACATCATATCCGTGTCCTATCCTATAATTAGAGCCATTCATAAAGCAAATTTATTATTAAAGTATATGATATCGCAAGAAAATTAAATTATTGTCTTCTAATACTATGAACATTAACCTAATTTTCTACGTATTTATAGTTTAGAATGAAAAATTTATTTTTCTTATGTTCAATAAAGAGCCATTATAATCATATGGCTCTTTTATTTTTTCGAGTGGTAGTAAGTGGTGCTCTGATGACTCATGGCTATGGTAAGTTCATGAGATTATTGGAGGGAAATATATGGGGAAGAACGCACTTGTTTTTTAATGAAGAAATCTCAATGGCTCTTGTGGTGTTTACCGAATTTATATGTCCAATGTTTGTTGCTATTGGCCTTGGGACAAGACTTTTCACTATTCCTATAATATATATGTTCATGGTAATTGTATTTGATGTGCACTTGGAAGATCCATTCACTAAGATGGAGAAGGGTTTACTCTTTTTAACCTCTTATGTCACTATATTTTTACTTGGTCCTGGAAAATTTTCAGCTGATAACCAAATCTCAAAAAAGTCTTAGTAGAATTTAAAATTTATATATATTTACCGTAGTAAACTAAACTATACTTTTCACTTTGTGTAAAGTAAAGATTCCCCAGTTTCCAACATTACCTTTATGTTGTTTAAAGACAAATCTTTTTCACCCAATAAATTAAAGGAGATCTACCTCTCAATTTTAAAGCCTAGGCTTATTGAGGAGAAGATGTTGATTCTGTTACGTCAAAATAGAATAAGCAAGTGGTTCTCAGGAATCGGTCAGGAGGCTACGTCTGTAGGAGTGGCAATGGCCACAAATTCGTCAGAGTATATATTACCTATGCACAGAAACCTAGGAGTTTTCACTTGTAGAAATATATCCATGGTCCAGTTATTTAACCAGTTCCAAGGTAAAGTTGATGGATTTACAAAGGGTAGAGACAGATCTTTTCATTTTGGCTCAAAAAAACACAACATAGTTGGTATGATATCTCACTTGGGTCCTCAGATGGGAATAGCTGATGGCATTGCACTTGCGAAGAAGATGAAAAAAGAGAAAAACGCTACTATAGTTTTTACTGGAGACGGAGGTACAAGTGAAGGAGATTTTCATGAGGCACTAAATGTCGCTTCTGTATGGGACTTACCAGTCTTATTTGTTATTGAAAATAATGGGTATGGACTTTCTACTCCAAACTCTGAGCAGTTCAAGGGTGAGTCGTTGGCGATAAGGGGAGAGGGATATGGTATAGAGTCACTATCAATAGATGGAAATAATATTTTGGAAGTACTTAGTACTGTAAAAGAAAAAGTTGAAGATATAAGAAAAAAGCCTAGGCCAATAATAGTGGAATGTTTTACGTTCAGGATGCGTGGACACGAGGAGGCCTCGGGAACGAAATATGTGCCAAAAGAGGTAATGGATTACTGGGCAGCAAAAGATCCTGTTATAAATTATGAGAGACATCTAATCAAGAAAAAAATATATACAGAAGTCGATATAAAAAAAATCAGAGAAGAAATGAAAGTTGAAATTAATGCTGCTGTCAAAGAATCTTTTGACCAACAAAAGTTTCATGTTGATCAGGAGTTAGAAATTTCAGATGTATTTTACCCGTTTGAACAGAATGTTGTGTTTCCTAAAGAAAAATCAATTTCGGAGATGAGGTATGTGGACGCAATATCTGATGGGCTGAGGCAGAGTATGAATAAGTATAAAGACATGGTGATTATGGGCCAAGACATCTCAGACTACGGCGGAGTGTTTAAGGTCACAGAAGGATTTGTAGATGAGTTTGGTAGGGAAAGAGTAAGAAATACACCTTTATGTGAGTCAGCAATTGTCGGGACAGCTTTAGGCCTTTCTATAGAGGGCATAAAGTCTGTTGTAGAGATGCAATTTGCGGATTTTGTAACGTGTGGATTTAACCAGATAATAAATAATCTTGCAAAGATTCACTACAGGTGGGGTCAGAACGCAGACGTAGTTGTGAGAATGCCTACTGGAGGTGGTGTCTCTGCTGGTCCTTTTCACTCCCAGTCAAATGAGGCATGGTTTTTTCATACCCCTGGGCTAAAGATTGTTTATCCTTCTTCTGCATCTGATGCTAAAGGATTACTAAACGCCGCAATAGAAGACCCTAACCCGTACCTCTTCTTTGAGCACAAGGCCCTGTACCGATCTCACAAGGAGAAGGTATTCGATGACTACTTTACTACAGAGGTTGGTAAGGCGCGATTTATTAGTGAAGGTAAAAATTTAACTATTGTAACGTATGGGATGGGAGTGCAATGGGCGGTTGAAGCTATGAAAAACTTTAAAAATCATTCTGCGGACATAATTGATCTTAGGACACTACAGCCATGGGATAAAGAATCTGTTAAAAATTCTGTTGAGAAAACTAATAAATTACTTATTGTTCACGAGGACAGCATCACGGGTGGTATAGGAGCTGAGATATCTGCGTGGGTGTCAGAGAATTGTTTCAAATATCTTGACGGACCGATAATTAGGGTAGGTGGATTAGATACCCCTATACCTTTTAGGAGAGAACTAGAAGAAAACTATATGCCAGGGGGAAGAATAGAAAATAAAATTCAAATTTTACTAAATTATTAAATTATAAGTTTTATTTATTTAAATTAGAATTATGAAAAGTAAAAACTACGTACAATATTATCTTTTAGCTATATTATTTTCATTAGTAATCATCTCGTGTGGTGATGATGACGGATCTACTCCAACTCCAACTCCAACTGATCCACTAGATACACAAGCAAATCTTCTTAATGGAAATTGGAAGGTTAAGGACGCTAATTCTGTCACAAAGGACGGAAGTATAGTAGATGTCTTTACGACCATGACTCTTAATTTATCTGGCGGAACTAAAAGTGGTGGTAATTACACCACTAGTCATACTGAAGATAGTGGTACAGAGGTCTGGCCTAATTCAGGTTCATGGACTTTCCAGAATTCGGATAAAAGTAAAGTCATAAGGAATGATGGTGTTGTGATTAGTTTATCTGTCACAGAGACTACTCTAAGGACTTCGTTTACCGTTTCAGGAGGGATTAAAGATGGGAACTGGGTATTTGATTTCGTCAAACAATAATAAATAAATTCAAACTTTATTATTTTCTATCCAATTTTATAATTGTACTTGTTGCTTATTATTCTTAGCTTAGATCTATGAGAGAAGTGTTATTAATAATAGTTTTATTTTTATCAGGTCCTGTAATGTCACAAGATATTACTCCTAAAGATCAGATAGATTATTCTAGAACGGGAGATTATTTTCCTTACGTACCTCTTTCCGATGAAGATTCTATCTCTTTTCCCGTATCTTATGAAATTGAACTCCATGTTGCAGATATATATGATCTAGAAGTAACTAATAATTATTTTACTAGTTATATAATTGCTGGTGCTTACTCAGATTATGACTCCGTTTTTGTAACTAAAAATAAAGATGTGATTCCGCTTTATCCATATGATTATATTGAGTTAGAGCTCAAAGAAGACATGGATAAACAGTCATCAAATTGGTATTATTGGGGTTATGATGACGATGAAAAATATGAAAAGTTTGCCTACGAGTACAGCATAAAAAACACTTTTTATCATAAGTGGAATCTTAGAGAATACCCCTTTGATGTACAGACCTTAGAAATAAATTTTTTGTCGTATCGAGACACATCTTTTCTGAGACTTGTTCCTTCAGAGAATTTTCCGCCTACTTTTAATGAGGACATGGACAACCTAAAAGATGGGTACAAGGTTTTATCAATAGAACCTAAAGTAAGTTATTTTGAGACCCCGTACGAGGCAGAGTTTGCTCCTGATGTTATCAGGAAAGAAGTAGGCACACGATTATCTTATGAGATCACAATTGACAGATCTGGGTCCTATCTTTTTCTTAAATTATTTGGTGGTTCTTTCATGGCATTTCTGATATCATGGTTAACATTTTTTATACCGCCTAAAGAGTTTGAGTCCAGGATATCATTAAATCTTGGGGCTATATTTGGAGCTATTGGTAACAGGTATTTTGTTGATTCTGCAATGTCTGGAATCCAAGTGGTTACAAAGGCTGATGTTATGAGTAATATGTGTGTTCTACTATTGATATTTAATATTATAATTATAATTGTTGAGAGAAACAATCAGATAACATGGCCCTTTTTTGAGAAAAGCACAAATTCTTTAAGGGTATCTGCAGGATTATTTATTTTATTTACTACATTAATTATCTTATTCTAATAATTAAATTTGTTTTAGATTATTAACTCAATGTCAAGATTAATATTAATTATTTTTCTATTTCTCAATCTTGAATCTGAAATTAGTAGAGCCTTTATCTGTGATAATATTTAAAATAAATATTCCTTCTGTAAGCATGGAGATATCTACTTTTGATTTATTCTTTTCAGTAGAGAAATTAGTTTTAGTAAATCTTCCTGATAAGTCAATCACATTGATATCTTCTATAAGATAATTGTCATTTAATTCAATGATAATATGATGTTTTGCTGGATTTGGGTAAATCTTATAAATTATAGATTTGCTTTCATTGCCTAGTGGTCTATCATTCTCTAATATGGTAATTATTATTTGTTGGATACTGTCTTCTAAACCGTTGTATACAGAATCTATATCAATAATTACAGTTTCTTCTTGTTCAAACTCAATGTCATCTATTACATTTAAATTTATTTTTCCTTCAGTATCTCCAGCATTAATTACGACTGAGTCTGAAGAGATACTAAAGTCTGAAGAGGAGGAGGAACCAGTGAGACTTAAGGTTACACTAATTTCTTTATCGCCAGCATCTACTCCCTCTGCTTTAAGGACAATTTCAGAAAAACCAGATTCCTCTATTAGGTCTAAATTATTAGTAGATAATGAAACTGAAGGGAGGTCATAAATAGAGTTTATGCTTATTGAAACCTCAGATGATTCACTTTCTAGAGACCCATCACTAGCCTTATATGATAATGAGTCTAGACCATAATAATTATTATTAGGTGTATAACTCGCAATAGAATCTGAAATACTAACTGTTCCATTATTGGGCTGTCTTACAATAATAAATTCGAGAGAATCACCGTCAGCATCAGATGCAGATAAAACAAAATCTAAGGTAATATCTTCGTCTGTCATTAGAGAATCAATGTCAAGAGAAACTGGTGCATCAGGAAGGTTTTTAAAGATTGAATCTTTAAAAATTTCATTACCAACATTTAGAGCACTATCGGTCACAATAAGATCGAAAGTAATAAATCCATCACCAAAGCCACTTAGATTTAAGTCATCTATTTTCAAAGCTTCATTTGTAATTTTTCCTCTTATTATTTTCTTAGATTTTAAACCTAGATTACCCCCTAGACCGGTTGTGTAAGTTGGGTCTTTAGTCTCATCTAATGAAATTATGGAATTTCCTCCAACTATTGAATCACCTACTATAATTAACTCATAATCACCATTTACTTCTACAGTATTTATAGTTATTTCAAGACTATCTATATTACTTGATCCAACATTTTGGAGATTTGCTTGGAAATAGTATGAGTTGGGTAGAATAACATCCTTAGTATAATCTGTAGTTGTTGTTGCAACTAATTGGTCTAAGCTATCTTTAAGTTGTACAGTCAATTTAATTACACCATCTGGTATACCACTGACATCCAAATCCGTGACATAGACAGAGTCTGTACCCATTACTTTCTCTCCTGTTTTCACAACTCCTCCCATAAGACTATATATTGTGTAATTATATTTTAAATCGGAGCAGGGTGAACACGTTATAAATGCACTTATAGAATCTACATTAGAAGCATTAACAACCTTGTCAGTTATTTCTGCATATAACGGTGAATTAAGTACTATATCAGATTTAATTATATCGAATCTAATATATTCTACAAAATTGTACCTTCTCTGATTTCCTGCCTTATCCCATATATTTATCTCACTTAGACCCCATTTACCTGGTGCAGATCCCTTAGGAAGTCTAGCGTTTAATGTGATTCGTTTCCATTCATAGGCTGCAGAATCTGGAGTCAAGGTTCTTCTTCCGTTTCCACCATCAGGAAAAAATCTAAACTCATGATCAACACCCTGAGGATCTCTTAACCAATACCAAATTTCTGTGATTGATGCCTCCTCTCCAAAGTAGTTACTTGAATCTTTTGCAAATAAATTAATTTCAACTTTTGTCTCTCCGTCAGGTGCAACTGGGTTTACAGGCTCAGCATCAATGGTTATTTTTCCAACTCTTATGTCAACAACTGGAGCTATTGTATCAGGATAAGAAGTTTCAATTAGAATGCTATCTCTCAGTGCTTTATACAGACCCTCAGAAGGTTTTGCATTAAAGTTTGCAGTGTCAGTAGTCATGAAGACTGATCCAACATTTTTAGCAATGTCTTCTCCGTCCATATATGTCACACTGTAGTAGTCAGAAGGAAAATATTCAGGAATTGCCCAGTATAACTTATATTTTTTATTTGAGTCATATCCATTCTCACTTTTATTTGGCGCACTTATTTGAGCGTCTTTTGAATATACACTAGTATTTCTAAACTGAAGTCTAGCAAGCACTCGTCCCATAGGGCTAGCGTCATACCATTCCGTCATAAGCGTGAGAGCTTTATATTTTACAGAATCATCAGACGGATTAATTTGGTCTCTATAAGGAATTTCACCAGCTTCATTAAAATAGTCAGTAATGGTATCAAGCTCATAAGACACATAAGCAGGAGCAACAATGTCTTCCAAAGGATTATTTACAAATGCTTTAACACCAACCGTATTAAGGTTTTCAAATCTTCCGTTACCAACATTATCCCAAACTTGAATTTGTGATGGTTTCCAATACCCACTTTTTGCGTGTTTATTTATAGTAAATTCACCTGTGAGAATGGAATCTAGCCCACCGTTTTTTGGATAAAGCCATACGTCATAGAAAGTACCAATAGAAGATTTAAATCTTGCTTGTGCCTTTGCGGCGCCATCTAACTGTACCGAATCAGATTTAAGTTTTATTGTGAACTTAACAGTTTTGTCTTCATCAGATTCACCAAGAACTTCAACCTTTGTACTAATAATTTTTCCGGGATAAAAATAATCTGGAAATAAGTTATATACTGTAAAAGTTAAATCATCTCTGATCTGGGCAATATAACGAGTACCGCTCATTATCCTATCCCTAATAAACTCATACTTCTGCATAGACCGAGATCTTAACGCATCTACATTATCGATGTAATAAGCAACTGATTCAGCAAAGTCCTCATTGGGATTTTTTAGATGAGCATAGGCAGACACAAACTCAGTTGTTTTCCAGGTACTCCAACCTGTAGCAGATAAGGGGTCCTCGTACCATCCTCCAACCTCTGCCCAAGCATCTTTAGTGGCTTGATCTAGATAACATTGCCATATGTAGTGAGCCTTTTCATGAAGAATTAGTCTTCTAAGATAAGATAAAGAAACATCTTTAAATCCTTTCTCAAGCCACTCCATAACACCACTAGTCCATGCTATGGCTGGAACGTCACAACCAAGAATAGGATGGCATTGACCATTAACCCTTCGCACAAGAAATTTATTACATTCTAAAACATGAAATCCATCAGGAAGTTCTTCAAACATGGATAATATCTCTATCTTTTCTTCGGCAAAGAATTCCTGAAAGTTGTCAGCAGGTTCTCCCATTAGATTAGCTGTCTCAGCATCTGGTAACATCCACCTAAACCCAAATCTATTTTGCGCTAAATTATCTAAAACATCTTTTTTAGTACCAAAATCTGAAAAGTAGTTTAGCATCGCTTTATATAGTCTCTTTGAATAAAACTTGCCCCTGAGGCCATCTAATTTTACAATCATAGGCTCAGCATGGACTAGAGCAGATTCTGAGACTGTTACATGTTTTGTGCCCCCAACTGTTTCAACCTTAATATCTTTATCAATCTCTTCATTAGTTAGAAACCATACTGAGTTGAGGTTCTCACCAGTAGTAAAATCTACAATATCTAATTTATTCCCAACTGCATTTTCTAGTCTTTCAATATTAGAATATACCCTGTATGATTGTTCATCTGACCACTCTCTGACATCATTTGATAGGACAATGCCATATTCCTCTCTTAATTTAATTGAAGAATAATCAATTGGAATACTGATGGTGTCGTCTAAGACAACCAAAGTAAATGGCTCATTAATATATGTCTGAGTAGCATGCCCGACATAACTACTATCATCCTGCCACTCATAAACAAAAGTGCTTCCTGAATATTTTGTAACGTCAATACTTAGTGAGGATACTGAAGGAATTGATATAACCTTCGAAGTAGGATAAGCATATCCAGGCGCATCGATTGCTATTACCCAATTCTCACCAGCTGTTAAGTTTTCAAATACGACTTGAGATTTTTTATCTACTGGGTCTTTTGCTTTTTTAACTAAAAGAACTGATACGCCCTTTGTAAGTTTAACTTTAGCTGAGTCACCGTCTTCTAGCCCATTAATCTCTACAGTTAAACTACTTTGTGATAGTCCCTTAAACGGAAGAAATAAAATAATTAGATAGAATAAATTATTTTTCATTTTTAAAAGTTAAAAACTAAAATCTGATTAATATCTGGGTTTAAACTTTTTGCGACTGGACAATTTTCACCTACAGAAATAAGCTTATTTTTTTGAGTATCAGTTAAGGAATTTTCTTCAAAATTTATCTCTACTTTTATCTCCTTTATTTTTCTTGGTTCAGAAGACATGGTTTTCGTAATTTTTGCAGTGGAGTTAGGTAGTTCAAAATTTCCTTTCTCAGCACAAATTCCCATTACTGTTGTCATGCAGCTACATAGTGCTGAACTTACTAAGTCAGTAGGGGCAAAAGCCTCGCCTTTCCCGTTATTGTCAGTAGGTGCGTCAGTGATTATAGTTTCTCCAGATGGAAGATGTGTAGAGGATGTTCTTAGCTTTCCAACATAATTATTTTCCATTGAGTGGTTCATTAATTAAACTTAAATTAATTTTTTAAAAAATTTCTAAATTAAAGTCTAATTTTTTCGTTAAATGAATATTGTTAATTTTATATTATGAAAATAAAAGCTTTTTTGATACTTATTCTATTTTTTATTTCCACTGAGGTATCTTTTTCTCAGAACTCAGAATATTTTGATACTGAGAAGGAAGTGTTTTGGGGTATTAACAAAAATTCTTGGGGTGGACTCATCGGGGGAGGAGTCTTAAAGTTCTCTAACAAGGTGTCTGACAATATGTACCAAACTATAGGTTTGGAGGCAGTTAATATCAAACACCCAAAAGAAAATAAATACTCTTCTGCCCTAGGTTATGGTAGGACTTTTGTATGGGGCAAAAAAAATTATCTTTTTTCAATTAGAGGTCAGTACGGTAGAGAGATGATCCTAGTAAATAAAAAAGATCCGCAAGGCATTAGGATAAATGCCCAAGTTGCTGTGGGACCTTCTTTAGGATTACTTATTCCATATTATATAAAATACAGTAGAAACAATAAGATGGAGATTGAAAATTTTGATTCTACAATACACACATTTAATAATGTTATTGGATCAGCAAGTTTTCTTGAAGGTCTTGACGAATTGAAAATTAAGCCTGGGATAAATTTCAAGGCAGCTCTAAACTTTGAATTTGGTGGTGCCAGGTCAGCTACTGCAATCGAAGTAGGTTTCTTAGCTGATATTTTTTCAAAAGAAGTAGTAATGATGCCTACAGCGAAAAACTATAGTGTTTATCCTACAGCTTTCATTACTTTATTCTATGGCAGAAAATATTAAAATTTGATATTCTTTGACTAAAATTGCATCTAGATGGGAGAAATAAAATCAAAATTGCCAAGATTCAAGAAACCTAAATGGTTGAGGGTAAAACTACCTGTTGGAGAGGAGTATAAAAAGGTAAGAAATATAGTAGATAAGTATAAATTACATACAATTTGTGAGAGTGGAAACTGCCCAAACATGGGAGAGTGTTGGGGAGCAGGAACAGCAACTTTTATGATATTGGGTAATGTCTGCACAAGGAGCTGTACCTTCTGTGCTGTGGCCACTGGTAGGCCTCCAGAGTATGATAAAATGGAGCCCTTAAGAGTTGCGAAAGCAATAAAGAAGATGGGAGTAAAGCACGCTGTCATTACATCTGTTAATAGGGATGAGCTAAAAGATAGGGGTGCTGAGATATGGTATCAGACTGTCGCAAAGACAAAAAAGTTATCTCCAGAGACGACCATAGAGACTTTAATTCCAGATGTTAGAGGTAACTGGGAAGCTCTTTATAGGATGATTGATGCCGGTCAGGAAGTAGTCTCTCATAACATCGAGACAGTGGAGAGATTATATAGGAGGGTAAGACCTCAGGCAAAGTATGAGAGGAGTCTTGAACAGATCAAAATAACTAGAGATAGAGGGATGAGGACAAAGTCAGGGATAATGGTTGGAATTGGTGAGAAAAAAGACGAGGTCTTTAAAACTATGGACGACATGGTAGAGCACGGACTACACATACTGACCATTGGTCAGTACCTCCAGCCAACAAAAATGCATCTAGAGGTAGATGATTTTATCAGCCCTGATATTTTTGATATGTATAGAGAGGAAGGTCTAAAGAGAGGCCTAAAGTATGTAGAATCAGGTCCTTTAGTGAGATCTTCTTACCATGCTGAAAGACACGTAAATGTCCCAATTTAAAATCTTATTAGTTTTTATTTTTTTAAGCTTGACAGCAAGCGCTCAAGTGAACACTTCTAATATTGAAATAGTTAGAGATAAATGGGGAGTACCTCATATTTATGGAAAGACTGATAGGGAGGTTGCGTATGGTCTTGCTTGGTCACACGCAGAAGATGACTTTTCAACAATACAGAAAACATTTCTTCCGGCAAAGGGAATGCTCGGGAGGTTAGAAGGAGTAAGAGGAGCAGTCTTAGATTTTGCTGTTGAGTTGCTCAAGTCGAGAGAGGTTGCCGAGAGAGAATTGAAGAACCTTCCACCAGAAGGGTTAAGTGTGATATACGGGTACCTAGAGGGTCTTAATGCGTACGCAGAAAAATTCCCAGATAAGATCTTAGTAAAAAATTCTTTCCCTCTTAGTATTTATGACTATCTCACTGGACTTAATCTTATGCTCCATCTATTCTCTGATACTGGAGATATTATTGGTCAATTACTAAGTAATTCAATCGACCCAATAGAGGAGATGTCTGGGGTAGATAATGTAGGATCAACTATTGGCTCTAATGGATTTGCGTTTAATAGCAATATAACTGAAGATTCTAAGACATACCTTAATATCAACACTCACCAGCCACTAGAGGGCCCGTTCTCTTGGTATGAAGCTCATATGGTGAGTGAAGAAGGATGGAACATGCTTGGTGGATTATTTCCGGGGCTTCCTCTACCTGTGATTGGAACAAATCAAAATTTAGGTTGGACACATACCTATAATTATCCTGATATGAATGACATATTTCAGCTGAATATTAACCCAGAAGATAAGACACAATACATGCTAGATGGACAGTGGAAGAATTTTGAAATCAGAAAGATTAAGCTTAAGGTTAAGTCATTGTTTGGAATAAAATTAAACATCAAAAGAGAAGTTATCTGGTCTGCTTTTGGGCCTGTAATAAAAAACAAGAGAGGACATTTTGCTTTCTTCTCTCAGTCATTAAATAATATTAGTGCGATAGAGCAGTGGCTTAAAATGAATAAAGCATCTAACTTTAATGAGTTCGAAGAGTCGCTGAAATTATTAGGAATTCCACGTTTTAATATTGTGTATGCTGATCGCGATGATAATATTTTTTATATGAGTAATGCTCGTCTCTCTGTTAGAGATACTACCATTAATTGGAGAAAATTAGTTATTGGTGACATGTCTTCATTAATACTAGACAGATATCACCCCTATGAAGACCTTCCAAAAATTTTAAATCCTAAAAGTGGTTACTTATTCAATACAAATAACTCTCCATTCAACTCTACTTCTAAGGAATATAATTTAGATGAGAATAATTACCCTTCCACTTTTAGTTTTAGAGAGAAGGAGAACAACAGAAGTCACCGTTTTATGGAATTGATCTCAGAATATGAAAAGATAAGTTTTGAGGATTTTAAAAAAATAAAATATGATCAGAAATATCCTGACTCTATTCTTCACATAGGTAACTTAAAATATATATTTCATCTTGAGTTAGAAGACGAATACCTAGGCGATATTTTAGAATTAATTAAGGGCTGGGATAGAGGCGGAGAGGATGACAACTTAGGTGCGGCCCAGTGGAGTCTTTACTACAGGAATATGTTACAATTACTTTCCGAAAATAAAATTGAGTTAACAGACTCAATTCCCAATGATTTACATATTGAAGCTTTAAAAAAATCTAAAAGACACCTTATAAAATATTTTGGTAAGGTAGATATTGTTTTAGGAGACTTGCAGAGGCATGAAAGGGGAGGGGTAAACTTACCTGTCTCTGGTCTAATAGATATGATTGCACCTACATATGTTATTAGACATGAAGATGGTAGATTCAAATCAGTTTCGGGGGAGTCTTATATTATGCTAATTAAGTATTCTGACTTAGGCGTAGAGGTAGAGACTGTAATACCTTATGGAAACTCAAATAATAGTGCTAGTCCACATTATACTGATCAGATGGATTTGTATGTGAATAAGAATACCAAAGAAATGACTCTTGACAAGGTGAAGATATACAAGGAGGCAGTAAGGATCTATAATCCTAATTGATCAATTTTATTTTCTTTTTAAGACTTTGAATTCTTCTAAATGATTCGTTAATTCTTAGTAATGAAATCTCTCCATCTCTCACACCTTCTTCGATAATAGATATAATTTCATTGGGTTCTACTCTGTCCTTATACAACATATTATTTGAAAAAATCAACACGTCAACTCCAGCGTTGATTGCAAGGACAATTGCTTCTTTGACACCGTAGTTTCTTATTATTGCTCCCATCTGCATGTCATCTGAGAATACTACTCCTTCGTAGTCAAGAAACTCTCTTAGAAGTTTGTTAATACTTTTATCTGATAGAGTTGCAGGGAGTAAGTCGCCATCAATTTTACTGTTTACAACATGACTGGTCATAATCCCATCTGCTTTATCTTCAAGTATAAGTTTGTGATAAGGAAAAAGTTCCTCTACAATCCAGGTATCAGAAACATCAGTAAACTCTTTATGCGTGTCGGTCTCAGAACTCCCATGTCCTGGGAAATGTTTAAGTACTGTTATAATATTATTTTCTTCATGTGCCTTTATAAAATTTCTAGAATGAAAAAAGACTTTGTCACTATCTCTACCAAAACTTCTCTCCGCTTTGTGTATGAAGTTTGATTTATTTATTGCAAGATCTACAACCGGGGCAAAATTCACATTTATTCCAAGTTGTTTAAGGAGATCACTAGTAAGTTTTGCGTAGTGATAGGTTGAATCTAAATTATTTATTTCTCCAAGATACTTTGCTGATCTTGTCTGATGGAAACCATACTTAGGCTTTAACCTATTAACTTTCCCCCCTTCCTCATCAATTGCTATAAAAGATGGTATCTGTGAGCTTCTCTGAATTTCATCGATTAAAACTTTCAGTTGGTGTTCGGATCTTTTTTTTGATATATTTTTCTCAAAGAGGATGACACCACCAAGATGTGTATTGGCGTATGCATCAAGCATTGAGTCTGCTTCCATCACCTTCTGTACATCTTGAATTCCAAAAACCAACATTTGAGATATTTTTATTTTTAGTGAGTCGTACTGACTATGGCTTGAATACCCTATGTTAAAAAACATAGAAATAAAGAGAAATGATAGAGATATAGACTTAATTTTTTTCATTTATTTGAATAATTTTTTTTATTAGATTACTAAAATATTTTCCGTTATAAGGTCCATGCCAGTTCATAGTGTATGTTTCGTAAGTGTTGATATCTTCCATATCATACCACTTGTCATCTGTCACATAACCAATATAGCCCCCATTAAAACTATTAATCATCAAATTTAAACTTTTATTTGATATTGATTTTTCTATGGGCTCAACTAATTCACCTGAGAAATCACACGGAGTACCTACAACAAGTAAATCTCCTAGTCTTAAAAACGATAAATATTTTGGTGTGTCACCAACTAAAAACTTAAACAGCCATGGTCTTACAATAATTTGGGAGTTTATTTTAAATGATTGTTCTCTAAGCTCTATATCTATTCTCTCACTACCTAGTTTTGTCTCGTATTTTACTCCTATAGATCTGTAGCCTTGGATAAGATGTTCAAATAACCCGCTAGCTATTTCGTTTACTTTTCTCTCTCCTTTCTTTGCTCTTGTCCTAGGGCTCATGCTCCCCACAGCACCTGCCCCGTATACAGCAAAATCTATGTCTTGGGTCTCTTCTAGCAAACTTATTACTTTTCCTGGGTAGTCCCCGCTTATGTTTTTCTGGTTATGGCCGTAGCACGTAGCGTGAGCAGAATATGAGAAAATTGTTGCGTTTTTTTCATCGTCTCTGTTTATTTTAATTACCCTTAAGAATGGGTCATATGTTCCTAATGAGTCACCCACTAACCTATTAGTTATGTAGTCAGATGCATATATTGACCCAAAACCTATTTTTGCTTTTTTTAGATCATCCATAGCATTCTTTATAGAGCTCTTTGTCTTTTTAGTAATAAATTCAATGACTTTATTATTGTATTCTCCTCCAAATAAATTTCCAGCTAAACCTTCAAGATAACCCCCAATACTTGAGTGCGTGTGGCTGGCAGTAAAGAAAATATTTTCACTGCTAATGCCTAAACCCTCAGCAATTTTCTCTTTGTCTAGGTTAGGGGGGACTATAAGAAGATCCATCGAGACGTATGCAGACTTATTTATGCCATTATCAAATACAACAGACCGTACCCATATAGAGTCATTTATTCCCTCATAATCTGCTCCCTTCCTGGCTCCATAACCAGCCATGGGTGTACTAAATGTAGGTACAAGATTCTCTTTTGCCCAGCCGACCTTAATGGTATCTCCGTTTATGTTTTCTTCATAGTTTTTATATGACTTTTCTATATTTGAGATCGTTGTTTTATAGTAGTCTGTTTCTTCCAGTGGAGTCCTGTCGAGTGGTTTTATTGATATTAATATCAGAAAAATTATGGAAAGTATAGATACTGAATATTTATTAAACATTAAATTTCATATTAAATTTGATGAAACAATATTATAAAATTATGAAATACATCCTTACAATACTATCATTAATATTTACTTTATCAGCTCTTAAGCCAATAAATGATATAGATAAAAAAGATAATAAAACTGTAGATTCACTTGTTTTTGATATAGGTGAATGGCGAAATATAGGTCCTTTTAGGGGTGGAAGATCTACCACTTCGACAGGCATAACTGGAGATGATCAGATATACTACATGGGCACAACAGGAGGTGGAGTTTGGAAGACAGAAGATGCAGGTGTTAGCTGGAACAATATTTCTGATGGATACTTTAAAACAGGTTCTGTGGGAGCAGTATCAGTATCTGAGAGTGACAATAATATTGTGGTTGTTGGAATGGGGGAGTCACCAGTAAGAGGTGTGATGACATCTTCTGGAGACGGTGTTTACAAGTCTACAGATGCTGGAGAGACTTGGGAACATATAGGACTAGAACACACAAAGCATATTTCTCAGGTTAGAATTCATCCTACCAACCCAGATATAATGTATGTCTCTGCTCAGGGTAGTCCTTATTCTGGCACAGACGAGAGAGGTATATACAGGACAAAAGACGGAGGTAATAGCTGGGAGAGAGTACTATTTGTTGACACAAATTCAGGTGCAAATGATTTAGCAATTGATTACACAAACCCTAGAGTTTTGTACGCAGCGTTTTGGGACCACCAGAGGTTGCCATGGTATGTAAGAAGCGGTGGAAAAGGCAGTGGTATCTGGAAGTCAGTTGATGGAGGAGACACCTGGAAAAAATTAACTGAAGGTCTCCCAAATTCTGTCATGGGAAAGATTGGAGTTGCTGTGTCACGAGCTAATCCAAAACTTGTATATGCCATCATTGAATCAGAAGAAGGTGGACTATACAGGTCAGATGATGGAGGTAATTCCTGGAGGTTAATAAATGATGAGAGAGTATTGAGGACAAGGTCTTGGTACTACATGCATATTTATGCAGACCCTTCTGATGAAAATATAGTGTATGTACTTAATGCTCCGATGATGAGATCTATAGATGGAGGAAAAACTTTTTCAAATATTCAAGTGCCTCATGGCGATAACCATTACCTATGGATAAACCCAAGTAATTCTGAGGTGATGATCAACTCTAATGACGGAGGGGCAAATATTTCGTTTAACTCTGGCAGGTCGTGGTCTACTCAAAAAAATCAGCCTACAGCACAATTTTATAGGGTAAATGTAGATAATAGGTTTCCTTATTGGGTTTATGGTGGACAGCAAGATAACTCTTCTGTTGCTATAAAGAGTAGCACCTTCAGTAATGGGATTAGCTGGAAAGATTGGATAGCAGGTGTTGGGGGCTGTGAGACAGCGTACGTGGCATTTGATCCAGATAATCCAGTCCTGATGTATGCGGGTTGTTATCAAGGAATTATTAACGAGTATAACCTGGAGTTGGATAATACCAAAGACATAATGGCTTACCCGTCAATGGGTCTTGGTGAACCATCAGATGAGCAGAAATATAGATTTAATTGGAACGCACCAATATTAGTGTCAATGCATGACCCTAATGTAATCTATCATGCAGCAAATAAATTGTTAAAGACCAGTGACAGAGGTATAAACTGGGAAGAGATGAGTCCTGATCTCACAAGAAACAAGCAGGAGAATCTTGGGCCAGGAGGGGGACCAATAACAAACGAAGGAGCTGGTGGTGAGGTGTACCATACTATTTACTACGTGGCAGAATCTCCTCATGATAAAAACATAATATATGCAGGCGCAGATGATGGTCTTGTTCATATAACAACTAATGGAGGACAGTCTTGGTCTAATGTAACTCCAGACATGGAGGAAGGGATGATAAATGCGATCGAGGTGTCTCCTCATGATCCAGCTACAGTATACATAGCATTTAACAGGTATAAATTTGATGATTTCAGACCATACGTGTTAAAGTCTACAAACTATGGTAAGTCATGGAAAGTATATAACGATGGTATTGAAGAAAATAGTTTTGTGAGGGTGGTGAGAGAAGACCTAGAGGTAGAAGGTTTACTATACGCCGGGACAGAGAGAGGTATATACATGTCCAGCAACGGCGGTGGTACTTGGGTTAAATGGCAAAGAAATCTCCCTATCGTACCGATTACAGATTTAAAAGTTCATGGGAACGATCTTGTAGTTGCGACTCAGGGTAGAGGGTTCTGGATTTATGATGACCTAACTCCAATGCATGAGTTTCATAGTATTGAAGATACTAAAGGTGTTCATATGTTTGATGTTGAGGATAATCATAAAATTTTATTCTCGGCAATGAGAAGACAAGGACCGCTTGGAAAGAACCCATACTATGGCACAGAGATAAAATATTTCATAAGAGATATAGATGATGAGGATTCGTTAAAACTTAATGTAGAAATATCTAATGATAATGGAGATGTTCTTCGTTCGTTCTCAAGTGATGCAAAACATAAAAGTAATATGATTGATCTGAAGGAAGGGTATGCATCAATAAAATGGGGTGGAGATGTAGAAGGTTTTGTTCCTCCTAAAGGGGTAATGACTCCTAGAGGCTCAGACGGATACATGAGTTCTTATAGGGTAAACCCAGGAAAGTATTCTGTCAAGTTCACATATGGTTCTTACGAGAAATCAAGTGAGTTCAATATACTGCCAGACCCAAGACAGTCAACTTCCAGAGATGATTTTGAGAGGAAGCAGGAGTTACTTGTTGGGATTCATGCTGATATTGCAGAGATATATACGAGTCTAAATAAAATGCAGGACGCTAGAAATCAACTGTCTGATCTAAGTAAGAGAGTAGATTCAGAAAAGTTTTCTGATATAATGGATTTAGCTGGAGAGACAATAAAGTTAATTGATGAGACTGAGACACTACTAATCTCTCCTAAGCAAAAAACTTTCCAAGATGTTATTAACTTCAGAAATCAACTCGATGCACAGATGTTTGATCTTCTAAATACTGTTGATGGAAATATACCTCCAGTAACCAATGGAGAGATTTCTAGATACAAGGATTTAAATAAAAAGTGGTTAGAAATTAAGAAAGGATTTGATGAGGTTATAAATAATATTAGTCAAATTAATAATTTGATTATTGAAAATTCTGTTCCTTTTATATCAAAAGGTAAGTAATTAAATGACTAGGGCTCTCATATATATTCTGCTAATAATATCACCTTCCTTATCTTACTCTCAGAGTGTTAAGAAGGCTTATAAGCTATATGAGAAAGGTGATGTAATTAAGTTTAGGGAATCGCTCGAGAAAATGGATGAGAAAGCCATTGAGAGTGCAGGTAAGTTTTATTTATATTCCATCTTCTACCTTATTGATAATCAAATTAGAGATAATGTAGACTCGTCTTTTTTTTTCATAAATAAATCAAAAGAATCTTACCCTGAAGTTACGGAAAAGGAGATGGAGACATTACAAGAGTTAAACATCACAAGAGAATCTTTAGATTCTGTCCTCAGTATTATAGATTCTATAGAGTATAATTTTGTATTAGATGAGAATACTATAGAGGAATATAGAAGGTACATGCAAGATCACAGTTCTTCTAAATTTTATGTGTCCGCAATGGAGAATTGGCACAGTCTAGAATTTAATAATTCATCTCTTATTAATACTTGGATGTCTTACAAGAAGTTTATGGAATCATTCCCAGATTCAAGAGAATACAATATGGCTAAGTCTAGGTACGAGGAATTGATATTTCTAGATAAGACAGCAGACATGAGGCTTTCTTCTTACGAATTGTTCTTAGAAAACAATCCAACTACTCCTTACAGGGATTCTGTAGAGTACATGATCCTAAAGTACTATAGTATCTTAAATACTCCAGATAATTATAAGAAGTTTATAAACAAATATCTAAAAAGCACACACAAAAGATTAGCCGTTAATTTATTATACCATTCTCTTAACAGAGAGTTCTCTGAAGTATCTGACCTCCCACTACCTAGAGACTTGATTGATTCTCTTGAAATTATTTCTTCTAAGGATAAACAAGAAATAATTGGTGTGTATGAGAATAAAGGGGTTTCATTCTCAGATGTGGATGGGAAATTTGTTTTAAGCGGCATATCAAAAAATTT
>NTKI01000010.1 GCA_002457315.1 Rhodothermaeota bacterium MED-G19 | reverse complement strand
GACCCAAATGTTACTATTGGAAAAAAATGTGATACATTTCCAGTTGAAATGGTAATAAGAGGTTATCTGACTGGACATGCTTGGAGAGAGTATAAACTAGGCAAAAGATTATTATGTGGTGTAGCTATGCCAGATGGAATGAAGGAGAATGATAAATTTCCAAATCCTATAATCACCCCAACAACAAAAGCTCAAGTTGGACATGACATTGATATTTCTAAGGAAGAGATTATTTCATCAGGAATAGTAAGTAAAGTTGAATATGAAAAACTTGAAAATTACACTTATAAATTATTTAGCAAAGGAACTGAGTATGCCCATTCAAAAAATTTATTATTAGTTGATACTAAGTACGAATTTGGAAAATATAAAAATGAGATCATTTTAATAGATGAGATTCATACCCCTGACTCATCGAGATACTTTTACTCAGATACATACCAAGAATTACAAAATCAGAATAAAAAGCAAAGACAACTGTCAAAAGAATTTGTAAGACAGTGGTTAATAGAGAATGGTTTTCAAGGAAAAGACAATCAGGTGGTACCTATGATGACTGATGAGATTGTTAATTCTATATCTAAGAGATACATCGAGTTATATGAAAATATAACTGGAGAAAATTTTTTAAGAAGAAAAACTGAAAATATGATGAAAGATATTGAATCGAATATTAAAATTGCATTATGAAATATGAAATAGAAAAAAACGATTTGTATTATGTGCTGACACCTAAAGAAGAGAAAATAGATTCTGTTCTTGCCCCAACTTTAAAAGCAGACCTAATTACCTATGAAGTTGAAGGTGCAAAAAACATTATAATGGATCTTAAAAATGTAAAATTTATGGATTCTTCTGGTCTTAGTGCAATGTTAGTTGGCAACAGAACCTTTAGGGAAAAGAATTGTTCTTTTGTAATCTGTAATATAAATAGTCACATTGAAAAAGTACTACAAATTTCAAAGTTAGATACAGTTCTAGATATTTTACCATCACTTCAAGAGGCAATAGACTCAATCCAACTTGATGAAATAGAAAAAGGTATGAATTAATAATGAGTCTCCTCAAAATAGAAGAAAAAAATAAGCTAAATAATATTTTTATAATCCTTTCTGGGATTTTTATTACCAACGCAATAATCGCAGAAATACTAGGAACTAAGATTTTTGAGTTTTCATTCTTTAAGAATTTCAATCTATCTGTTGGAGTCCTTATATGGCCAGTAGTTTTTATTACCACAGATATAATTAATGAGTACTTTGGAAAACAAGGTGTAAAAAAAATATCATATTTTACAATCACACTTATTCTATATGTATTTTTGATTGTTTTTCTTTCAACAAAACTAACTCCAAATGATTATTGGATTAATATAAATAACACTGATCCATCAGGAAATCCATTTGATATAAATTATGCATATAACACCATTTTTCTTCAAAGTACTGGAATAATTATAGGTTCAGTATTCGCTTTCTTAATAGCTCAACTTCTTGATGTTTTTATTTTCCAAAAAATTAAAAAAATAACTAAAGGCAAGTTCATATGGCTAAGAGCAACTGGATCAACTTTAATATCACAATTGATTGATAGTTTCGTTGTATTGATTATAGCATTTTATTTTTTAGCTCCTGATGGTAAAGAATGGTCAATTAATCAAGTATTTGTGGTTGGTTTTGATAATTATACATTTAAATTTTTTGTGGCTATTCTTATAACTCCACTTATATATTTATCACATTTTATAATTGATTATTATCTAGGAAAAGATTTAGCTTATAAAGCTAAAGAACTAGCCTCAAAAGATTAAAATTTTAATTTTTATATTTGCAAAATGAGAAGTGCTTTCATAATTATATATAAAATTTCAGGATTCCTACTTCTATTCTTTTTATTAGGAACGCTATTTGTTTTTATAGAGACTATAGCTATTGAGAATAATACAAAATCATTTCTTGATGAGTCTGGAATAACTCAGAATAGGTATGAAAAAAGTCTAATTCCTATTTTTGCATCTTTACTTTTTTCATATTTGATAGCATTCCAAATACCCTGGTTTAGAAGAAAAGAAAGCTAATCATTCATGATTTTGTCCAAAATTATTCCACTGGACACAGATACATTTAAAGACTCAGCTCCTCCATTTCCATCAACACAGAGCCAACCATCAACATGTTTTTTTAGATTATCTCTAATACCATTAGACTCACTGCCAAACAAAATAATCCCTTCTTTAATAGATCTTGGATTTAAACTTTCTTTTATTTTAGATGAAGTGCCATAAATTTTTAATGGACTATCCTCAAAAATGCTAGATAAATTTTCATAGAACACATTAACTCTTGTAAAAGAACCCATGCTAGATTGAATTGTTTTTGGATTATATAAATCGACAGTATTTTTTGAACATATGATATTTTTTACACCAAACCAATCTGCATTTCTTATTATAGTTCCAAAATTCCCCGGGTCATTGATAGAATCTAAAGCTAATAATATGCCGTTAATTTTAACATTCGAATAAATATTAGTCTTTGATTTAACAACAGATAAACCAACCTTATTTTTTTTAAGATTACTTATTTTTTTAATTTCTTCTTCTTCTAGTATTACAATATTTTCAGAGGGCAGATAAGATTTATTATCATTAAATGTTTTATTGGAAACTACTGTAAATAAAATATCAAATGATGAATTGTTAACTTCTACTATTCCTTTTAATCCCTCAACAACAAAAAGATTTAAACTTTCTCTGCTCTTCTTATTCTTAAGTGATTTAATTAATTTGAGTTTGGATTTAGATAACATAATCTTGAATTTAAAATAAATTTAGTCATATTGTTTGAATACATTAAAGCTTTAGATAGAGATATAACAATTTTTATAAATAATTTATCTCACGATTACCTTGACATCATAATGATGACTCTCAGCAATAAGTTTGTATGGATACCTCTTTACTTATTCTTAATAATATGGTTATGGAATCTTAATGATAAGATTTTTTTTAGAAATATAATCTTATGTATTTCAGCTGTTCTTATTTCAGACTTTATGACAAGTTCTGTAATGAAACCTTATTTTGAGAGGCTTAGACCATGTAATGACATATATTTATCAGAGTTTATAAATGTTGTGTCTGGATGTGGAAAAAATTTTAGTTTTGCATCTTCTCATGCATCTACTACGTTTTCTCTGGCAACTATAATCTACTTAATTTCCGATAAAAAAATTAAATATCTCTTTTTATGGAGTATCATTATTGGTTATAGCAGAATATACCTTGGAGTTCACTTTTTTATGGATGTTATTTTTGGTTTTATAGTGGGTCTATTAACATCAATTATTATTTATCGTATATCTAAAAAAATTCATTGATTTTGAATAAATATATATATCTAATCTTAATTTTCTCAGTAGTCTCTTGCACTAAAGAAATTAAAAAATTGCCAATTTATGGAAGGAAAGAAATAACTGAACAAGTAATAAATGGTCATGTTATTATAGATACAATAGATCATTCAGTAAAAAAATTCTCTTTTTATAATCAAGATAGTATTGAAGTTACTAGCGATACATTTAATAATTCGATTTATGTTGCAGACTTTTTTTTCACAACATGTCCAACCATTTGCCCAGTAATGAAAAACAACTTATTAATAGTGTATAATGAATTTTCTGAAAACAAAAATGTAAAGTATTTATCTCATACTATTAATCCAGAATATGACAACATTGAAATACTAAATAAATATGCCCAATCATTGGGTGTAAGCTCAGAGACATGGCACTTTGTAACAGGGGAAATAGAAGATATCTATAAAATTGCAAAAGATAGTTACATGGTAAGCGCACTAGAAGATGAAAATGAACCTGGAGGTTTCTTGCATAGTGGCACTTTCCTACTTGTAGATACAAACAAAAATATTAGGGGAATTTATGATGGAACTAGTAAGTCAGAGATGTCAAGGCTTATACGGGATATAGAGATTCTATTAGAATCTATTTCTTGAGAATTTTATTTATATACTTACCTAAAATATCAAATTCTATATTAACCAAATCTCCAACATTAATTAAGTTAAAATTAGTAAACTTAAATGTATGAGGAATAATTGCAACCGTAAATTGATCTTCTTTTATATCAAAACAAGTTAAACTAACTCCATTTACACATATACTTCCTTTTTCAATAATATAATTTGAAAAATTGTCAGATATTTTAAATGTGTATAGCCAGCTATTTGATTGATCTACTTTATTAATACATGTAGCAGTATCATCAACATGTCCCTGCACTATATGACCATCCAGCCTACCATTAACTCTCATACTCCTTTCTAAATTTAGAAGAGAACCTACTTTAATCTCTGAGAAGTTAGACCTTTTAAGTGTCTCATCAACCAAAGTTACTTTGTGAGATTCAGAATTATATTCTGTTACTGTTAAGCATACACCATTGTGACTGACACTTTCATCAACTGTAAGCTCATTACTAACAGAACTTAAAATTTCCATATCAATATTCTTCTTATTTTGAACTATTGATTTTATTTCTCCTACAGATTCAATTATTCCAGTAAACATTCCTCAATATAATATTACTTTGCAAAAGTAAAAGTTAAATTTGTCAGATAAAATAAATTGATGAAAGATAAAAACATTCCTTGCGAAAAAACAAAAATCAGTATAAGTGAAATGGTTTTACCCAACCACACAAATAACCTTAATACTTTATTTGGTGGAAAGTTGATGTATTGGATGGATATGGCAGCGGCGATATGTGCTCATCAAAATACTAAAAAGGTTGCAATAACTGCATCATGTGATAATATCACATTTAAGTCTCCAATCTACAAGGGCGATATAGTCACTATAAATGCCTTTATTACTAGAGTATTTAAATCTTCTATGGAAATATATATAGAAGTTCTTGCACAGAATGCGAAGATAAAAAAGTCAATAATTAGCAATAATGCTTTTTTTACTTTTGTTACATTGGATGATAAAGGTAAACCTGTGAAATCTATTGAAGTTAAACCCAAATCTGAAGAAGAAAAAAAACTATATGATGGTGCGCTTAGGAGGAGACAATTAAGGTTGATTTTAGCAGGAAAAATGAAACCAGAGGAAGCAGATGAACTAAAATCTATATTTAATTAAATACTTCTTGGAGCTTATTATATAAATTGATTCCTCTTAACTGGGTATCTTTAGCAATAATTTTACCATCTGGATCTAATAAGAATGCGCTTGGTATTTTATTAATGTTATATAATTGAGCAGCTTCCGACTGATAATATCTTAAATCTGAAACATTAATCCAAGGCAGCATACCTTGTTTTATTCCCCTTACCCAATCTTTTCTACTTCTATCTAAAGAAACTTGAAAAACTTCAAAACCTCTATCTTTAAATATCTCATAATTTTTCAAAATATTTGGATTTTCTTCTATACAAGGTCTACACCAAGCAGCCCAAAAATCTAGGAGGACATATTTCCCTCTATATGAGGAAAGAGAAACAGGATTACCTGTTGTGTCATTTAATATGATTTCAGGGGCAATACTTCCTACAGAGACTGCCCTTAATTTAATTAGATCAGATTCAAATTTTATGAAATATGAATTAGACTTAAATTCCGGGAGATATCTTTGATATATTTTTTCCCAAAAAGAAATATTCTCACTAATTGGCAAATAACCAGCTGTTATCAATACAGCTAAGGTATTATCTAGATCATTTAGATAGTCTTTTAGTGATAATTCAAATTGATTTCTTTTAAATGAGACTTCCTCTCTTATACTATTAATTTTTTGTGTATCTTTTTCATTATTAGCATCAATAAATGCCATATTTAATTCTCTTATCTCCGATCTGTAGCTAGATATTTTATCACCAATACCAATTAATATATCTGTGTCAGGTGAACCAATAATATTAGTTGTAAAAGTTGAATTACTATCATCTATACTGATGCTAATGTCTGTATCATTTAAAATAACATCGACACTTCTTTTGCCTAATATATCGATTCTATATAGAGCCGATTCTTCATTATAAACATCAAATTCAATATTATTATTAACAAAATTCCCTGATTGGATTAACTCAATTGAATAATCAGAATTAACTTTCTGGAGTCTAACTTCACCTGAGTTATCACCTCCCTCTATTTGAATAGATATATTTAATTCATTTTTTGCAGAGTCACTTGAACCACAAGAATAGATAAAGATTATGAAAAGAGATTTAATTAAATTTTTCACCATATTAATATTTTTTCTACAAAGAAAATATTAGAAATCATTTTCTAATAATAGGAAACGTTAAATTGTATTAATTGTTTAAAACTTTTTTGAAATACGACTCACCTTCAATTAAAACACTTTTAAGCCCTTCAGAGTTCTTACCTCCAGCCGTTGATAAAAAAACTTGACCTCCTCCAGATCCTCCAATATGTTTAGATAAATCTTTAATTATAATTCTAGCATCAAGTTTGGTTTTTGCAATAATAGATCTAGAGATTAAAAGTAATATAGATGGTTTCTGGTTGAATTTAGAAGTAGCAAGGAATACAATATTTTTATATTCTTTTTCAAATTCAAAACCAATTTGTTTAATAAAATCCAACTTTTCATCTTCGAAATGATGTATCACTAAACTTATGTCATTAACCTTCTTAATTTTTTCTTTGATTTCATCTTTTATGGATTTTTTTCTGAAGGTGTCAAATTTGCCGATTTGGTCTTCTAATTGTTTATTTTTAGATATTAAACCAGAAACTGAATCAACTAAATTATTAGATTTTAATATTTCTTTTAAAGTAATAACTTCTTTTGACTGCTTCTCTAAAAATAAGTTTAATTCTTTAGAAGTTAAAGCTTCAATTCTTCTTATTCCAGATGAGATAGAACCTTCAGAAATAATTTTAAAGAGACCAATTTCAGAAGTATTTGAAACGTGAGTTCCACCACATAACTCAGTAGAAAAACTTTTATCAATTATGACTACCCTAACTTTATCGCCATACTTTTCTCCAAATAAAGCCATTGCTCCCATCTTTTTTGCTTTTTCTATTGATAGATCATTTAAAATTTCAACTTTTATACTATCTAATATCTTATTATTGACGATGTCACTTATTTTTTTTAAATCATCTTCAGAAATTTTTGTAAAATGAGAAAAATCAAATCTTAAAACTTTATCATTTACAAGTGAGCCTTTCTGAGTAACATGATCTCCTAAGACCTCTCTTAATGCTGAATGGAGAAGATGAGTCGCCGAATGGTTTCTAGAGATAAGTCTTCTTCTAATTATATTTACAGAAAGTTCAAATTCAGAATTTAAATCATTTGGGATTTTATCAATTTGATGGATAATTAAATCATTTTCTTTGAAAGTGTTTTCAATTTTTAACTTTTCATCACCAAAAATCATATAACCAATATCCCCTACTTGCCCTCCAGACTCAGCATAGAAAGGAGTAGCAGAAAAAACTACATGATATTTTTTTTTATTATCAAGACTAACCTCTCTGTACTTAATTATCTTGGATTTTAAATTAAGTTCGTCATAACCTTTGAAATTTGACTCAAAATTATCATTTACAATTTCCCAATCTTCTGAAGATACATTAGAACTCTTTCTTGATCTATCTCTTTGCTCTTCAAGAAAAGAATCAAAAGATTTTTTATCAATTTTAAGACTATTTTCCTTTGCTATAAGTTCCGTCAAATCATATGGAAATCCATAGGTATCATATAACTCAAAGACCACTTTGCCAGGTAAGGTTTTATTCTTCCCATCTAAATTTTTTTTAATTAGATTAATTTTTTTCAGTCCATTATCTAATGTTTTCAAAAATGTTTTTTCCTCTTCTAAGATTACATTTATAATAAAATTCTCTTGACTTTGTAAGTTGGTAAAGACATCCTTATACTCATCTATAACAGATCTAGCTAGTTTATGAAGAAAAGGAGACTTAATTTCTAAAGAGGAGAAACCATACCTAACAGCTCTTCTTAATATTCTTCTTATAACATAACCTGATTTATTATTTGAAGGAATTGCACCGTCAGAAATAGTAAAAACTATTGCTCTTATATGATCGGAAATTACTCTAAAGGCAACATCATGTTTTTCATTAAGCCCATATTTCAAATTTGATAGTTTAGAGATTGAATTAATTATTGATTTAAATAAATCAGTATCATATGTTGAATTAAGAGCTTTTATTGCCATCGATAATCTTTCTAGACCCATCCCTGTATCAACATGTTTATTTGGAAGAGTCACAAGAGAACCACTAGCTTTTCTATTAAACTCAATAAAAACTAAATTCCAGATTTCAATAACCTCTGGATGATCTCTATTAATAAGTTTATGTGTTGGAGTTTTTTTAATTTCTTTTTCACTTCTTAAATCGATATGAATTTCAGAACAAGGTCCACATGGTCCGGTATCACCCATTTCCCAAAAGTTATCATTTTTAGACCCATCAACTATTTTATTATCATCTACTATTTCTCTCCAAATTTCAACAGCTTCAATATCTTTTTCCAGTTTTTCATTCTTATCTCCTCCAAAGACAGTTACATAAAGTCTTTTTTTATCGAGCTTGTAATAATTTACTAATAAATCCCAAGCCCAGTGAATGGCATCTCTTTTGAAATAATCTCCAAAAGACCAATTCCCCAACATTTCAAACATTGTATGATGATATTTATCAATGCCTACTTCCTCTAAATCATTATGTTTTCCACTTACCCTTAAACACTTCTGCGTATTAGCAATTCTTTTATTTTTTGGGGTCTCATCACCCAAAAAAATATTCTTAAATTGATTCATTCCAGCATTTGTAAACATTAAAGTTGGGTCGTCTTTTACTGTGATTGGAGCTGATTCTATTATTTTGTGTTCCTTACTTTCAAAATAATCAAAAAATATATTTCTTATTTTTTTAGAGTCCATTTAAACTAAAGTCAATGAATATTTTTATTTTTGCATAACTATTTAACAAAATTATGCTATTTTAATCTAATTATGAGCAAACATAAATATTATTATAATCCAGAAACGTGCAGGTACGAAAAAATTAAAAAATCTAAAAAAGATATTTTTTTAAGGTTATCTATTTACTCATTAACAGTATTATTTTCCAGTTTCATTCTTATAAATATATATGATACGTATTTTGAGTCCCCTAAGATAGTAACTCTAAAAAAAGAGAATCAGGAACTTCAGACTCATTATGAAATATTAAATAAGGAAATAAATGTAGCATATAAGATGTTAGATAATTTAGAAGAAAGAGATGATAATGTATATAGAATAATTTTTGAGGCAGAACCTATTCCATCGACTATCAGGCAAGCAGGAATTGGAGGAATAAACAGATACAAAGAGTTAATAGATGGTAATTTGGAGAGAGCAGATTTAATAGTCGATAACTACGCAAAAATTGATGAATTAAAAAGAAAACTATATATACAGACAAAATCTTATGATGAACTACTAGATATGGCAAATAATAAAGAAGAGCTTGTTGCCACAATTCCAGCAATCCAACCAGTATCTAATAAAGATTTAAAGAGGGTAGCATCTGGTTTTGGGACTAGAATAGACCCTTTTCTTAAAGTTAAAAGAATGCATTATGGTTTAGATTTCTCAGTAAAAAAAGGCACTCCAATTTATGCAACAGCTGATGGAAGAGTTGTAATAATAAAATCCTCATTTGGCGGACTTGGGAAGTATATTTATCTAGATCATGGTAATGGCTATAGGACAGTTTACGGTCATTTAAATAAATTCAATGTGAGAAAAGGTCAAAAAGTAAAAAGAGGCGAACTAATTGCCTACAGTGGTAATTCAGGTAGATCAACCGCTCCTCATCTACACTATGAAGTACATAAAAATGGCAAGAAATTAAACCCAGTTAATTTCTTTTTCAATGATTTGACACCTAATCAATATGAAGAAGTAATTAAATTATCTTCTGTAGAAAATCAGGCCTTAGGTTCTACTTTTTAGTATTATGCCTTACAAAGAAAGAGAAATCAAAAAAAAATACTATTCAATAGGTGAGGTTTCTGATCAACTAAATTTAAATACTTCATTGATTAGATACTGGGAATCAGAATTTGAAGTTTTAAACCCCAAAAAAAACAAAAAAGGACTAAGAAAATATAAAGATAAAGACATAGAAACCTTAAAGAAAATACATTCATTATTGAAAAATGACGGTTTCACTATTGAGGGGGCAAAAAAGCATTTTAAGTCAAAGGTATTAAATGAAGAAAATAAAATAATATCTGAACTTGAAAGTATAAAGAAAAAATTGATTGAACTTAAAACTAAGATTTAATCTATTCCTAAAATATCTTTAATTCCTTTATCATCTGATCCCGAATCAGCAAAATCATCAAAAGTTTTATCTGTGACCTGGATTATATGATCAGATATAAATTTAGCACCTTCTACTGCTCCCTGTTCATTACTTTTAAGACAACATTCCCATTCTAAAACAGCCCATCCATCAAAACCAAATTGAGTTAATTTGGAAAAAATAGATTTAAAATCAATCTGTCCATCACCTAAAGATCTAAATCTGCCTGGTCTTTCTTTCCAATCAGCATAACCCCCATAAACTCCAGCCCTTCCTGTAGGATTAAATTCAGCATCTTTCACATGAAACATTTTAATATATTCATGGTAGATATCAATGTGACTTAGATAATCCATCTGCTGCAATAGATAATGACTTGGATCGTATAACATTTTTAGCCTACTATGATTATTAGTAGACTCAAGAAATTTTTCAAAAGTTATTCCATCATGTAGGTCCTCTCCAGGATGAATCTCGTAACAAAGATCTACTCCATTATTATCAAATTCATTTAGAATAGGTAGCCATCTTTCAGAAAGCTCTTTAAAACCTAAACTTACAAGTCCTTTAGGTCTTTGAGGCCATGGATATACGTAAGGCCAAATTAATGCTCCAGAGAAAGTAACATGAGCCTTTATACCTAAATTTTTACTCGCTTTAGCTGCAAGATATAATTGATCAACAGCCCATTTAGTTCTCTCTTTAGGATTATTTCTTAAATCTTTAGGAGCAAAACCATCAAACATTTTATCATATGCTGGATTTACAGCAACTAGTTGTCCTTGAAGATGGGTACTGAGTTCAGTGATTTCAATACCATAAGAATTAATTTTGTCCTTGTAATCTTTTGCATATACCTTATCTGTTGCTACTTTATTAAGATCAATACATCTACTATCCCAAGTAGGTATTTGAACTCCTTTATAACCAAGATCAGATGCCCACTTACATATAGAATCAATATTGTTGAATGGATGTACATCATCCATAAATTGAGCTAAAAATATTGCAGGTCCCTTAATTGTTTTCATAATTTATATATTTATCCAAGTAGAAGATTTTGATGATTCTATAACAGCATCAATAAATTTCATTCCTCTGTATCCTTCTTCAACCTTAGGATAATCAAACAAAGGATTATCAATTTTAGAATTACGATAATTATTTACTGAATATGAAAAATTTCTATAAATATTTGCAAAAGCTTCAATGAATCCTTCTGGGTGTCCTGAAGGTGTTCTGCAATTTGATCTTGAAAACTCAGATAAGTAGGAATTATCAACTCCAGATCTATAAATTTGATTTGGTTTACCATCTAATTTTAATAATAAAGTATTTGGTGAGGAGTGCTTCCACTCAATTCCACCATTATCTCCCCAAACTCTAATTTTTAAATCATTTTCTTCACCAGTTGCAATCTGGCTTGTCATTAGATTTCCTTCAATGCTGTCTTCTAAAGTAATTAGTACGTTGCCATCATCTTCTAGGAGTCTACCCTCACCAAAAACATTAACCTTAGCTAATAATTTGATTATTTTTTTTCCGGTAATGTACTCAACCATGTTTGCTGCATGTGTTCCAATATCACCCATACTACCTCCTTTACCTGATTTCTTAGGGTCAGTTCTCCAAGAAGCCTGTTTATTATCTGTTTTTTCTAAACTAGAAGTTAACCAACCTTGAGGATATTCTACTGCAACTTTTCTAAGATCGCCAATTTTTCCAGATGATATCAAGTTCTTAGCCTCTTTTACCATAGGATATCCAGTATATGTATGAGTTACAGCAAAAGGTAGCCCAGTTTCATTCACTTTATCTACTAAGGTTTTTGCTTGTAATGAATCAAAAGTTAAAGGTTTGTCTATTATTACTGGAAATCCATGTTCCAAGGCTTTTAATGCTGGGTCAAAATGAAGATGATTTGGAGTCACTATTGAAACTATATCCATTCTTTTACCAGAATCTAATTTAGATTCTTCTTTTATCATCTGCTCATAAGATTCATAAACTCTATCAGGATTTAAATACAAATTCTTTCCAGTCTCAATAGAGTTTTTAAAGTCTGAGCTGAAAGAACCACAAACAAGTTCAATACAATTATCCAAAAATGCAGCATTCCTATGAATTGCTCCGATAAATGAGCCTAATCCACCACCAATCATACCCATTTTTAACTTTTTCATTTTTATATTTTTTTAGAAATTAATAATATTTTCTTAATGATGGTAATGAATTAAAGAATAATTGAATCTTCAACTTTAGAAGAATCTATTTTGTAAAAATCTTTAAAAATATCAAAGTGATTACCATTTGATTTCTTTTTAGTATAGGTACCATCCTCTTTTAAAATATAAGAGTTACAATTATCTCTTAAATTATAGTTTAATATAGTTATCGCCTGTTTTTTTATTGGCTCTTCGTTAATCCTAAATAAAGATTCAATTCTTCTCCTAAAGCTTCTAATCATTACATCAGCACTTCCTGAATAGATAATCGGGTTACCAGAATTATGAAAATAATATATCCTGCTATGTTCTAGATAATCACCAACTATTGAAATAACTTCAATATTTTGACTTAAGTCTTTTCTGTTAGGTCTCAAACAACATATACCTCTAACAACTAGGCAAACTTTAACCCCAGAATTACTAGCTTCATAAAGTTTATTAATTACCTCCTTATCTTGAAGAGAATTTATTTTTATACAAATTTTTGCTTCATGCCCTAATTTAGAGTTTTCAATTTCACTCTGTATTAGATCAATAATCTTATCTCTCATATAATTAGGAGCAGTAATTAAATTTTCATAGTCATCAGGAACAGAATGACCTGTAATTACATTAAAAAATTCTAAGGCATCTTTAGTGTATTTTTGATTTGAAGTCATTAAACTAATGTCTGTATATAATCTAGAAGTTGTCTCATTATAATTACCAGTTCCCATATGAGCATAATTTTTTATTTTTTTACCTTCTCTTTTAACAATTAAAAGCAACTTTGTGTGAGTTTTTAAAGAACCAATACCATATATAACATAACAACCTGCTCTCTCTAACTTATACCCATTTTTTAAATTATTTTCCTCGTCAAATCTTGCCTTTACCTCAAATAATACAGAAACATGTTTCCCATTTTCAGCTGCTTTAAGAAGTGCGTCAATAACTCTTGAATTTTTAGCAGTTCTATATAATGTTATTTTAATCGACAATACATTTGGATCATCTGCAGCTTCATTTAAAAGTTTAATAACTGGATCAAAAGAATTATATGGATGATGTAGAAAGACATCTTTTTCAGATAAAAGTTCGAAAATACTTTTATCAATATTTTTATCCAGATCAATTGGATTTATCGGGGAAGGATATTCTGGAAGAAGCTCTGAAAATTCATTAAAGTCAATAATTTGATTAATAGAGGTCAAATCAATTATAGTATCTGAAGATAACCTCATAATATTAAACTCATCAATTTTAAATCTTTCCTTCAAAGAATCTAATAAGTATTCATCAAATGAATTGCTAATTTCAATTCTAACAACTCTACTAAACTTTCTATCTTTTAATTTTTGTTTTAACTCCTCTAAGAAATTAGTTTCAATATCTTCTGACTCCTCTAAAGTAAAGTCTCCATTTCTAATAATTCTAAATAAGCTTATACTCTCAATAATTACATTCCTGAAAAATTTATTAATATATTTTTCAATAATTTTTTCTATTGGTATGAAGCAGATATTTTCTCCAACTTTATATTCAAAAAATCTAGGTAGATTGATAGGGATTTGGATAAATGAAATCTTCCTTTTTTTAGATGAATCATTTGACTTAGTTACAACTCCAAAAATTAATACCTTATTCATTAATATGGGAAAAGAATGTAAATTATCAAAAACCATTGGGGTTAACATTGGGAAAATAGTCTTCTTAAAATATTTTTTTACTCTTTTCCTTCCTTCATCATCCAAAATATCAATATTACCTATAATGATTTTTTCTTTTCTGAGATCTGGGACTATTTGATTAGAAAAGTGTTCGTTGAAATCCTTAAAAAATTTTTTTGATTGATTTAGAAGATACTCTCTAAAAGGATTCTCTCTCATCCCAGAGTAGTCTATTCTTTTCTTATTATTATCTATATAATTATATAAACTCCCTACCCTAACTTCAAAAAATTCATCAAAATTAGATGCAACTATTGATAGGAACTTTAATCTATCAAGAATACCTCTACTATTATTCTTAACTAAGTCCAAAACTCTGTAGTTGAAATTCAACCAACTTAAGTCTCTACTAATTAAATTGCTTTTATCTATTTGATTTAAATCCATTAAAGATTTTCAAGAACAGACATTACTTCTTTAACATGATTTCTTGATTCCTCAAGTAGTTCTCTCTCATCAGAATTTAATTTTAATTCAATAACTTTTTCAATTCCCTTAGACCCAAGTACTACAGGAACTCCTAAATAACAATCATCAATATTATATTCTCCCTCCAATTTAATACAAACAGGAAAAATTCTTTTTTGATCCCTTATTATAGATTCTACCATTTGTGCAGCAGCTGCACCTGGGGCGTACCAAGCAGAGGTTCCCATTAACTTAACTAATTCTCCACCTCCAAATTTTGTTCTTTCAATAATTTCATTGAGTTTATCTTCTTCTATAAGTTCAGAAATTGGGATACCAGACACAGTAGTATATCTAGGTAAAGGCACCATAGTATCACCATGACCTCCTAAAAGTAATGCTTGAATATCTTTAGGAGATACATTTAACTCATCAGAAATAAAAGCTCTAAATCTAGCAGTATCTAATATTCCCGCCATTCCCATAACTCTATTCCTATCAAAATTTGAGGTAAGATGAGCCTGATAAGTCATCACATCTAGAGGATTTGATACAATGATAATGATTGAATTTGGTGAATGTTTAATGATATTTTCCGTTACCGACTTTACAATTTTAGCATTGGTGCCAATTAGGTCATCTCGAGACATACCTGGTTTTCTAGGAAGACCTGAAGTAATTACAACAACATCTGAATCCTTTGTTTTTGTATAGTCATTAGTTGAGCCAATAGTTTTTGTGTCATATAAATTAATTGGAGCTTTTTGAAAAATATCCAATGACTTCCCTTCAGATAATCCATCTTTAATATCAACTAAAACTACTTCATTACATACTTCTTTATAAGCTAGAACATCGGCACACGTAGCACCTACATTTCCAGCCCCTACTACTGTTACTTTCATAATATTAATTTTTTATGTAAAATTAGATAATGAGTCATAAACTTTTGATTTTAATTTAAATTATTTCAATATCTAAAACAGTTTTTGTTTTATTATTAACTCTGAACTCATTATTAATCTGATGACCAACCAACCATATTATTTTATTATTAGAGTCTTCTACCACTAATTGATGCCTTTTATCATACCAAGAAACCTTTGCATCTGATAAAAAACTTGAAACTTTTTTATTTTTACTCATGCCAAGAGGAATAAATTTTTCACCTTCTTTATAATTCCTAAAAGTTAAAGGAAACAAAATTTTTTCATAATCTAATTGAGCATTTGATCTATTCTTATTTAGTGAGAAATTTTGTTTTTTGTATTTAGTAACTGATAATTTAATATCTCCAATTGAAATTTCTCCTAATGATTTTATTTTGATATTAACCTTACTTTTAAAATTTGAGTCAATAATAAAGAACGAATGTCTGTCGTTACATAAAGTATATTTATTTGAGTAAAACTTTTGATTATTATTTATTTTAATAGTTTTAATAAATTGTGAAATCTGGTCATAATGAAACCCATAACCTCTCAAGAAATCATATATTAATAATGAATTATTGCTCTCATTTAGAAATGTTTTACTTACCTCAGTAAAATTTGTTGAATGACTAACATATTTTTCTCTAAATTTTTTAAGGTGATAGCCAATAAACTCTTCCACTTTATTAATTCTTTTAGATGATTCTAAAATAGATTTCCCTAAAGATTCATTTATTTCAGATAATATAGGGATGACTTTATTTCTAATTTTATTTCTTGAATATTTATTTTCATAATTAGATTTATCTTCTCTCCATCTCAAATTATTATTTTTAGCGTATTTAATTAAATCTGTTTTACCTATTTCTAATAATGGCCTTATAATATTTTTTGTTTTTTTTTCAATACCAGATATCCCCTTATATCCTGTAGTTTTAATAAAATTAAATAAGATTGTCTCAATATTATCATCTCTGTGATGAGCTGTCACTAAAAAGTCATAATTATTTTTTTTTAGAAGTTCATTAAACCATTGATACCTTAAGTCTCTCGATGCCATCTGTACTGAGATTTTATTTTCATCTGAATAAATCTCTGTTTCAAAACTTTTATGATAAAATTTGATTTTATTCTTATCACAAATTGATTTTACAAATAATATGTCTTGGTCTGACTCTTTAGATCTAAGTAAGAAATTGCAAGAACAAACTGAAAACTTGAATTTTAATACTTTAAATAAATTTAATAGTACGATTGAATCAACACCACCACTCACCGCTAATAAGTACTTTTTACTTGTATCTATCTTTTCTTTTCTAAAAAAATCTTTAAAATATACTTCTGTATCTTTCGTTTTCATTCTACAAAAATAAGTATTTGAAAATTGCATCACATAAAATAATTATCTATCTATTTTTACACAATGAAAAAAATATTTTTTAGTTTCATCCTATTAACCTTTATATCAGCTAATCTTTTTAGTCAAAAAAAAGAAAAAGTTAGCTATAAAGCTGATGAGCTAAAGTTTAAAAGAATCAATAAAGAGCCAGTAAGGAAGCTTAAAAACAATGTTATATTCAATCAAGGAGGGACAGAAATCAAGTGTGATTCAGCTAATTTTTATAATAAAAGGAATATTCTAGAGGCTTTCGGGAAAATATTAATAACTAATTCGGACTCCTCAACAATAGTTGCAGAAAAACTAATATATGACGGAGAAAGTAAGACTGCTAAGTTAAGAGATAACGTAATTTACAAAAAAGGCAATGAACAAGTCAAGACAAATAATTTAGATTATTATATAGATATAAAAATGGGAATCTTCTTTGAAAATGGGGAGCTAAAAGATGAAATAAATATATTATCAAGTCAAAATGGTGTTTTTTATGGAGATAAAGATCTCTCAATCTTTTATAATGACGTTAAGTTAATTGGAGAGAATTATATTTTAAAATCCGATTCTATGACATATAATTCTGTTTCAAAAGAAGCAATTACATTTGGATTTACTGAAATTAAATCTGAAGATAGTGTCATGATTGAGTCAATGGGAGGTGTATTTAAACAAGAAAGTAATTATTCGAAATTAAGTTCTAGTAAAATTGAAACTGATCAGTATATTTTAGAAGGAGATATTATAAACTATGACGAAGAAAATTCAATCTATTATGCAAGTAAAAATGTAAAATTAAAAATAAAAGAATCTGATTATTATGTTTTTGGAGATGAAGGAATATATTTCAAGGAGAGTAACAAAACCAAAATCTTTGGTAATACATTACTAAAAAAAATTATTGAAAATGACACATTCTATCTGTCATCAGATACAATTTTAGCTGTTGATGAAAACAATGAAATCAAAAATCTTTATGCTTATAATAATGTCCAGTTTTACAAAGAAAATTTTATTGGAAAATCTGACTCTATTTTATTTAACATAAATGATTCATTAATAAAAATGTTTAATGATCCCATTGTTTGGAATCTAAACAATCAGATGACTTCAGACACAATAACTTTCAAATTAATATCTAATAAAGTTGAGGAAATGAATTTATTAAAAAACTCATTTATTATTTCTAAAGATTCTTTAGGGAACTTTAATCAGATAAAAGGAAGAAATATGCTTGCAACATTTTTAGATGATAATTATTTAAATAGTATAAATGTTAATGGGAATGGAGAAACAATTTATTTTGGACTTAATGAGGAATCAAATTCAATTTTAGGATTAAACTATATAGTTTGTAGTGATTTAAAATTAAATTTTAAAAACAATGATTTAAATAATATTATTTTTTATAAAAATCCAATTGCTAAAATGATACCTCCTCATGAGATAAAAGAAGAAGATTTATACATTAAATCCTTTCATTGGAGAGAAGAAGATAAACCAAAAATTAGTGATGTAGTTTATTATTTTAGAAAAAAGATATATTTGCGAGATGATTCAAAAACTGAAAATTAATTTTATTACTCTATTATTCATTTTAATTTCCTCTTGTAGTGATTATAGGAAGATTTTAAAAACAGAAGGGTATGAAAAAAAATTAAAAGCTGCTATTGAATTTTATGAAAATGATGAATTTTTCAAAGCAAGCACATTATTTAATGATATTAAACCCTTAGTAAAAGGCAGTGAAGAATCTGAAACAGTAGATTTTTATTTTGCTTCTTCATTATATAACCTTAAACAATTTGATAAGAGTGCTAAATATTTTAAAGGTTTTATTGAACTTTTTTCTAGAAGTGAGAAAGTAGTAGAGGCTGAATACCTATATGCAATATCTTTATACAAAACATCTCCAAATTCAAATTTAGATCAGTCTAGTACTGTAGAAGCAATATCTGCAGTTCAAAATTTTATTAATAAATACCCTTACTCAGAATACTCTATTGAAGCAAATAAAATAATAGCCGAATTACAAATTAAATTAGAGACAAAAAACTTTGAAAATGCAAAACAATATTATAAAACCAGAAATTATAAATCAGCAATAATTGCTATCAAAAATTTTGAAAATGATTTCCCTGACTCTTCATTCAATGAGGAAGGAGGATATTTAAAAATTCTTTCACAATATCTCATCTCAATAAATAGTTTTGAAAACCTTCAAGAGGAAAGATTTAAAGAAACAATAAATTTTTATCTCAATTTTATTGATAAATATCCCAAAAGTTCTTTTCAATCTGAAGCAGAAAAAATGTATGTTGAAAGTTTAAATTTATTGACTAAGTTTGCAGAACAAAAAAAATAATTATATGAAATTTAAATCTAAAATAACTCATTTAAATGTTGATGAAATAGCTTCAAAAACCGGGAATATATATAAATCTGTTAGGGTGATTGGTAAAAGAGCAAGACAGCTCTCTGCTGCTCAGAAAGAAGAATTAAATGAAAAATTAGCTGAGTTTGCTTCTGATATAGATAATCTGGAAGAAGTTTTCGAAAATAGAGAGCAAATTGAAATTTCTAGATATTTTGAAAGATTGCCAAAATCAACAACAGTTGCTTCTGAGGAACTTGTTAATGATGAATTATTTTATAGAAATCCTGAAGAAGAAGAAGAAAACCCTAAATTAGATTAAATTTTCAATGTCTTAATGTTAAGAGTATTCTCTTTATTATTTATTCTTCTAACTCCCAATTCAATATTATCTCAAGAACTTAATTCTAAGGTTCTGATAAATACTGAAAAACTTCAATCTTCCGAAATCTTAATTTTTGAAGAAATGCAAAATTCAATAGAACAGTTCTTAAATAATAAGATTTGGACTGATGATAGATTTCAAAATGAAGAAAAAATTAATTGTAATTTTATTATCAATATTTTAAATGAACCTTCGTCAAACATATATGAAGCAACAGTTCAAATAGTTTCCTCTAGACCTATTTATAATTCATCATATGAAAGTATATTATTTAATCATGGTGATAGGGAATGGATATTTGAATATCTTCCCTCTCAGAATATAGAATTCACTGAAAATGGCTTTAATGACAATTTAACCTCACTTATTGCATTTTATGCCTACATTATTATTGGTATTGATTATGATTCATTTGAAAAACTAGGTGGGGATGGTAGTTTTCAAAAAGCATGGAAGATTTTGAATGAATCTCAAAATTCAGGTTATAAGGGTTGGGATCAATTTGGGTCCAAACAAAATAGATATTGGATATGTGAAAATTTTATTAATCCAAAGTTTACGCCTGTTAGAGAAGCAATATATAATTATCACTTAAATGGGCTTGATACTTTTCATTCAAACCCTGAAGAATCAAGAAAAATTATATTGGATAATCTGAAAAAAATTAATGATGTAAACACCAAAAATTTTAACTCAAGTATTCTTAATTTATTCATAAATGCGAAATCTGATGAAATAACAAATATGTTCAAAGAAGCAAAATTAAGTGATAAAAGAAATGTGTATAATGTGATGATGGAGCTATCTCCATCAAATAGTGATTTATTCAACAAAATCTTAGAGTAGATGTCGTTTAAACAAAAGTTAATACCCAAATTTCTAAGAAAATACATCGATTATTACCTTGAAAATGGGTTTAGAAAAACAGTAAAAAAATTTGGTTGGAAATTATTTGCCATAATTTTTTTATATTATTTGATAAGAGATTCAATACTTTATATAATAATTCCTTATTTTGCTTTAAAAGGAATTTTTAATTTTTAGATTATGTTACTTGAAGGAAAAAAAGGAATTATATCTGGTGCTTTAGATGAGAACTCAATCGCTTGGAAAGTTGCTGAAAAATGTTTTGAAAATGGTGCAAAAATTACATTAACTAATGCCCCCATTGCACTCAGAATGGGTAAAATAAATGAACTTGCTGATAAATGCTCTTCGAAAGTTATTCCTGCTGATCTTACTTCAATTGAAGATATAGAAAATTTATATAATGAATCTAGTAACCTATTGGGGGATAAAGTTGATTTTATCTTACATTCAGTTGGGATGTCTCCTAATGTAAGAAAAAATAAAGAGTATGGTGACCTTAATTATGATTGGTTAAATAAGACTTTAGATGTTTCAGCTATATCTTTTCATAAAATGATGCAAGTTGCTGAAAAGAAAAAATTTCTGAAAGACTGGTCTTCTGTTGTTGGTCTATCTTATATAGCAGCACAAAGAACTTTCCCGTTTTATTCAGATATGGCAGAGGCAAAATCATTACTTGAATCAATAACTAGAAGTTATGGGTATCGGTTGGGCAAAATTTCAAAAACAAGAGTAAATACAATATCTCAATCTCCAACTATTACAACTGCTGGAGCTGGGATAGAAGGATTTAATGCATTTTATAATTATGCGGAAAAAATGTCTCCTTTAGGAAATGCAACCGCTGAAGAATGTGCAAATTATTGTATTTTCCTATTCTCTGACTTAAGCAAAAAGATAACAATGCAAAATTTGTTTCATGATGGAGGTTTTTCAAGCACAGGAATATCTGAAGATATTATTGATCAATTCAGTTAAAAATGCTCCTTTACCCTAATGCAAAAATAAATATAGGATTAAATGTCATTAATAAACTTGAATCTGGGTATCATGAAATAGAATCCTGTTTCTGCCCTATTTCTTTATATGATATAATTGAAGTTAAGACCTCTGATATAAACCATTTAACAACCTCTGGAAATAAAATTAATTCTGACATATCAGATAATATATTATATAAATGTTTAGATAAATTCAATTCAAATAAAAAATTCAGAATTCATTTACATAAGATAATACCAATTGGTGCAGGTCTGGGTGGTGGATCATCTGATGCTGCATTTCTTTTAAATTTCTTAAAGTTTATTTCTAATAAAATTATCTCAGATGATAATCTACTAAAAATTGCAAACGAGGTAGGAAGTGATTGTTCATTCTTCATAGAAAATAAAAAGAAATATGTTACTGGTACCGGGAAGAAGATGGATAATATAGATATAGATATTAATAATAAATCAATTATAATTATTGACCCAGAGCAACCAATAAATACTGCAGAAGCATACCAAAATATTTTACCAAATAAATCTAAATATCAATTAAAGCATATACTAGAAAATGAAAACATAGAAAATTGGTCAAAATATATAAAAAATGATTTTGAAGCTTTTGCATTTAAAAAAGTTAGAGAATTAAAAAAAATAAAGTCACTTTTATTAAAATTAGGTGCAGACTTCGTTAGCCTATCTGGAAGTGGTTCTTGTATTTATGGCATATATAATAACCATGATATTAATCAATATGACTTTCCATATAAATCATTCAAAGTAAAAATTATTGAATAAAATGATTCCAACCTTGGGATTTTATATCAATTTCTTGATTGTTTTTTAAAATAAATAGATTCTTTTTTTGCTTAGTAAAATGACCTATTGGAGTAATATCAATATCTAATGAATTCAATTTCTCAAAAATCTTAATAGGAATAGAAAATAATAACTCATATTCCTCTCCTCCATCTAATACAGCAGATATAGGTTTAAGATTAAATTCATTCATAGTTGAGATAACATCTAAAGACATAGGGAGTTTTTCTTCATAAATTTTAAAACCTAAACCAGAAGACTTGGAAAGGTGAATTAATTCAGATGAAAGCCCATCTGAAATATCAATCATTGAATTTGGTTTTATATTATTTTTATAAAAAAAATCAATAATATCTTTTCTTGCATTAGGTTTTAACTGCTTTTCTACTAATTTTTTATAATTATCTAACGATGGTTGAATTTTAGGGTTTTTAATGAAATTTTCTTTTTCTCTTTGTAATACTAATAAGCCAACATATGCCCTACCTAAATCACCAGAGACACATATAATATCGTCAGGTTTAGCATTATCTCTTGTAACAATATTGTCTTTCGAATTATAACCTAAAGCTGTACCTGAAATGATTAATCCTGAGGAAGAAGAAGTAGTATCTCCACCAACTAAATCAATTTTATAATCATCACATGCATACTTAACTCCATCATAAAACTCTTCTATAGCTTCCATAGAAAATTTACTACTTAAAGCAATATTTAAAAGAATTTGAGTAGGATAAGAATTCATTGCATATATATCAGATAAATTGACAACTACTGATTTATAACCTAAATGTTTAAGTGGTGTATATGATAAATCAAAATGAACACCTTCTATCAGCATATCTGAAGATATAATTAAATTTTCTTTATTAGAATTTATAATAGCTGCATCATCACCAATACCAACTATTGATGAACTACGTGTATTTTTGAATTTTGAGTTTATAAAATCAACTATTCCAAATTCTCCTATTTTATTTAAGTCAGTTGTATTCATATTAATTTATTTTAAAAAATATAATTTAATATTTAGTTTTGTAAACAATTAAACAATATGATTAAAATTACTAACAAGGCTGTAAAAAAACTTAAAGAATTAAGAGAATCAGAAAATCATTCATCAGACCATAACATAAGAGTTAAAGTCAAGGGAGGAGGATGCTCTGGCTTACTTTATGATTTAAATTTTGATAGTCAAATATCAGATAAGGATGAATTTTTTGAGGATAATGGGATGAAAATTGTGGTTGACAAAAAAAGTTTATTTTATGTACTTGGAACAGAATTAGATTTCAGTGATGGATTAAATGGCAAAGGATTCCAATTTAAAAATCCAAATGCTACAAGAACTTGTGGATGTGGTGAAAGTTTTTCTGTTTAATAAGCTCTTCCTTTGACACCCTCACAATAATTCATAAAAGCTCTATTTGCAACTTTATTACCACCATGAGTAGGATAATTACCAGTAAAGTACCAATCTCCTAAATTCTTAGGACAAGCTTTATTTAAATCATCAATTTTTTGATAAATAATTTCAAGATCGGAGTTAAAATTATTTGGTTTAACAATTTCTGATATTGATTTTGATAATTCATCATATGAAAACATATCATATAATTCTTTTACATGGTTATTTGCTTTCTTTGATGATATACTTTTTTTGCACTTACTGTAAATTTCTTTAATTTTTTTATCAGCTTTATTGATTTTTAAAAGTCTCATAAGACCTCTAAAAGCAACGAATTGATGCATCTTACTCATATCAATACCATAACAATCTGGATACCTAATCTGAGGAGAGGAAGAAACAAAAATAACTTTTTTAGCGTCAAGAGAGGAGAGTAATGTCAATATACTTTTTTCTAGAGTTGTTCCTCTTACAATAGAGTCATCTATTACTACAATTGTGTCTTTATTTGGTTTAACAACTCCGCTAGTAGTATCATAAATATTTGAAACCAATTCATTTCTACTGTTATCATCAGTAATGAAAGTTCTCATCTTAACATCTTTACTGACTAACTTTTCCATTCTAATTTTTAATAAAATAAGATCATCTTTAGATCCATTATAGGGTTTTCCTTTAATAAAAACATCATTTTTTAATAAGTTAATATGATTTTTCAAGCCATCTATCATACCATAGAAACAGGTCTCAGATGTATTTGGGATATATGAAAATATTGTATTCTTTAAATTATTATCTATTGATTCTAATATTTGGGGTATTAGTAGTCTGCCCAGGGTCTTTCTTTCCTCGTAAATTTCAGGGTCATTACCTCGTGAAAAATATATTCTTTCAAAAGAACATGCTCTGTCTTCTTTTTGGTCAACAAATTTTTCAATAGAATAGCTTGCATCTTTATTGACAATTAATGCATGTCCCCGCTCAACCTCTTTAATTTCATCAAAACTACAACCAAAAGCAGTTTTTATAGGAGGTCTCTCACTCGTAGCTACAATAACTTCATCATTTAAATAATAATATAATGGTCTAATACCATTTGGGTCTCTAGCTATAAAAGAAGAGCCATGACCAATCATACCTGCCAACACATATCCTCCATCAAAATCTTTAAATGAATTTTTTAAAATATTATTTACACTTATCTCCTCTTCTATTTTTTTAGAAATTTCTTTCTTAGATAGTTTATCAGAATACTTATTATAAATTCTATTGTTTTCTTCGTCCAAAAAGTGTCCTACTTTTTCTAAAATTGTTACTGTATCTGATTTTTCTTTTGGACTTTGTCCAAGATCAACTAAAACATTAAATAGTTCATCAAGATTAGTCATATTAAAATTTCCAGCAAATATTAAATTTTTAGACTTCCAATTATTTTGTCTTAACGTAGGAGCACAATTCTCAATAGAATTACCTCCAAAAGTACCATACCTAAGGTGTCCAAGACATTGTTCACCTGTGAAAGCAATATTCTCTTTAACCCAATCTTCATTTAATTGATAATTTGGACTTTCTTTTGCCTTAATAAACTTTTTATTGATCTTATTAAAAATATCTTGTATAGAGTCTTTCTTTACTGAACGATACCTACTTATATATCGTTTTCCAGGTTTTGTGTTTAGTTTTAAACAAGCTAATCCAGCGCCATCCTGTCCTCTATTTCTTTGTTTATGCATCATCAAAAACATTTTATTTATAGCATATGAGGGGGTACCATACTTATCTATGAAATATTGAAGTGGTTTACGAAGGCGAATGAATGCAATACCACACTCATGTTTAATTTTATACTTCATCCGTAAATTTCTAATTTTATTTTTTTAGAATCAAATCCGCATTCTTTTAGATTAACTCTAGCCTCTTTTATCATATCTCTCCATCCACATAAGTAAAATATTGGGTCTTTTAATTTATTTCCTTTTATTAAATCTAGGTATTGATTATGAACGTACCCTGACTTACCTTCCAATTTTTCTCTTGATAAAACAGGAATATACTTAAATCCATTAATCAAATTTTCTAAATTATTCATTTCATCAAAATATAAAATATCTTTCTTTTCTCTAGTTCCGAATATCAAATAAATATTTTTATGATTAATTTTATTATCCATTAACCTCTGAAGAATACTTCTAAAAGGAGCAATACCTGTACCTGTACAAACAAAAATAATATCCCCAGTTATAGTTTCAGGTAAAATAAATTTACCTAATGGACCTTTTATCTCAAGTTTATCTCCCTCTTTAGTATTTTCAAATAAATAACGAGTCATTTTTCCACCTTCAAGCTTAACTATCAAAAGTTCAAAAACATTACCCTCTAAACCATAGGATGAAATAGAATAACTTCTTATTAGATCGTTGAACTTAATCTGCACAAATTGGCCAGGATTATAATTAAAATCTGAATGAACTTTAATCACAAATTTCCACGTATTTTTTGTTTCTTTTACTATAGAGATAAGTGTTGAATCTAACCACATTTTTTTAAAATGAAAAACAAATTTAATTCCTAAATATTAGAAAAAAAACTTATTGTACTTTTCAAAGATTTTTTAATATTAATGTCTTTAATTATTCAATAAATCAATGTTTTAAAAAATCAATAGTTAAAAATATTTTTTTAATTAATAAAAATCATTAATATTTGATTCCCTATTTAACAAATAGCTAATTTTTATAAACCACAAATTCTAAATTAATGCAAAATAAGCATTGGGAAAACTGTTTGTCCTTAATTAAAAGTAAAATAAGTATACAGAGTTATATTACATGGTTCAAGCCAATCCAGGCAATAGAATTCAAAAACAATATTCTCACACTTCAAGTACCCAATAAGTTTTTTTATGAATGGATCGAAGAACATTATTTAGATTTATTAAATGAGGTGATTATGAAAGTTCTTGGTAAAGAGGGTAAAATTGAATATCAAATATCAGAAGATGAAAAAAACAATTCTAGTGATAATAAATTAGTTGAAATTAAAACAAAAGAAAAAAAGAAAAAATCTAAATTTGACAACCTTAATAGAAAATTTAATTTTAAATCTTTTATTTCTGGAAAATGCAATAGTGTTGCTAAAGCTGCTGGAAAAAGAATCTCAAAAAGCCCTGGAGATAGCCCATTTAATCCTCTTATGATATATGGGGGAGTTGGACTTGGTAAAACTCACTTATTACAATCAATAGGAAATAAAATATCGAATAAAAGTAACCTTTCAGTTTATTATGTTACTTCAGAAAAATTTGCGAGGCAATTCGTTGATGCTCTAAAAGAAAATAAACTAAAAGAATTTACTAATTTTTATTCAAATATTGAATGTCTTATAATTGATGATGTTCAGTTCTTCAAAGGAAAAGTCAAAACACAAGAGGTCTTTTTTCATATTTTCAATCAATTGAATCTCAACAGAAAACAAATTATACTAGCTGCTGATAAATCGCCCGTAGAACTAGATGGTCTGACCAACAGATTAATAAGTAGGTTTAAATCAGGATTAACTGTTGAACTCGAAAAACCAGATTATGAGACTAGATTAGATATACTAAATCATAAAATCAAAGAAGAGGGAATTAACATTGAGAAGGAGATAGTACAGTTTATTGCATTACAGGTTGATACTAATATCAGAGAACTTGAAGGTGTTTTAATTTCTTTATTAGCACATTCTACAATAACAAAAAAGAGTATTGATTTGGACTTAGCAAAATCAGTTATCAATAAAATTGTTAAGGATACAAAAAGAGAAATTGATATCAAATACATACAAGATGTTGTCTCCAAGTACTTTCAAATTAGTATTGAGGAGATGAAAGATAAGGCTAGAAAAAAAGAAATTGTAATAGCAAGGCAAGTTGCAATGTACTTTTCAAAAGGTTTTACTAATAACTCTCTAAAATCAATTGGCTTTCATTTTGGTGGCAGAGATCATAGTACTGTTATTCATGCAGTTCAATCTGTAAATGATATGATTGATACTGATTCCATTTTCAGAAAAAGTATTAAAGAAATTAATAGAAGAATATCTATTCATTAATTTCTTAAAAACATTATTTATATTTCTTACATATTTGAGATGCAAAATTATGTTTTCAAAACTGATAATATATCTATTAAAAATATTCAAGTCCTTTGATAAATCTTATTCAATAAAGAATTTAAATCAAAAGGAAGCCGATAATGTCCAAAAAAGTCTATTAGAAAAATTAATTAAAAAATCATCCAAAACTGTTTTTGGTATAGAACATAATTTTCAGACTATCAATAACTATGATTATTTTAAAAAAAATGTGCCAATAAGAGATTATGAAGGAATAAAGAAATATATAGATAAAATTATAAAGGGTGAACAAAATGTATTGTGGCCTGGAAAGCCATTATACTTTGCCAAAACATCAGGAACAACATCAGGAATTAAGTATATTCCACTGACTAAAGAATCTCTTAAAAACCAAATAAATTCAGCAAGCTATCTACTATTAAATTATTTAATTAATAAAAAAAAATTAAATACGGTAAAAGGAAAAATTATGTTTATTACTGGATCACCTAAACTTAAATCCATAAATAATATCAAAGTTGGCAGACTATCAGGAATAGTAAATTACCATGAACCTATTTTTTTAAAGCCTATGATTTTACCATCAAAAGAGACTAATAGAATAGAAAACTGGGAAAAAAAAATTGATAGAATTGCAGATGAGACTATTGGTCAAGACCTGAGAATTCTTGGTGGAATACCACCTTGGATACAAATGTATTTTGATGTTTTAGAAAACAAAACAGGTAAAAAAATAAAAGATATTTTTCCTAATTTAGAACTCATATGTCATGGTGGTGTTAATTTTGATCCATATAAAAATAATTTATTTAACTCAATTGGAAAAGTAGTAGATACATTAGAAACTTTCCCAGCATCAGAAGGTTTCTTTGCGTATCAAAACTCATTAGATTCACAAGATTTAATTCTTCAAGTTAACTCAGGTATTTTTTATGAGTTTATTGAGTTAGATGAATTAGATAAAAAAAATCCAAAGAGAGTAACTGTAGGTGATGTTGAAACAAATAAAAATTACGCTATGATAATTACCACAAATGCTGGATTATGGTCTTATTCTATTGGAGATACTATAAAATTTACAAGTTTAAATCCATTAAAAATTAGAGTCACTGGTAGAACTAAGCATTATCTATCAACTTTTGGTGAACATATAATCATCGAAGAAGTAGATAAAGCTTTGAATAAAGCATGTAAAAAATTTAGAAAAATTGAGGTTGTAGAATATACTGTTGGACCTAATATCATTAATAAAAAGGGGAAATCTCATCACGAATGGTTAATAGAATTTAAGAATCCACCTAAAAATTTAAATCTCTTTGAAAAAGAAATAGATAAAAATTTACAAAATCTAAATTCTTATTATAAAGATTTGATAAAAGATGGGGTTCTAACTACTCTTAAAATTAGAGTTATGAAAAAGAAATCATTTATTAATTTTATGAAATCAATTGGAAAACTTGGTGGCCAAAATAAGGTTCCTAGAATCTCAAATGATAGAGAATTAATTAAAGGTATACTAAATATAAAATAGGTGAAAAAAATAGCTATTTTAGGTTCTACAGGCTCTATTGGCACACAAGCTTTAGAAGTTATATCACACTTAAAGGACGACTTCAAGGTAGAGTTATTATCTGCTTATTCTAATTTTGATTTATTATCCCAGCAAGTAAAAAAATTTAAACCAAAAACTATAATATTTGGAGATAACAGTAAATCAAAAATTTTAGAAAAAAATTTAAAACAAGAAAAAGTTAATATTATATATGGAGAAGATGCCTTAAACAATTTCTTTAAATATTCCGAAGTAGATATTGTATTAACTGCACTTGTTGGAAAATCCGGATTAATTCCTACTATAAATGCAATTAACAATAATATTAACATAGCATTAGCAAATAAAGAAACTCTTGTTATAGCTGGAGATATTATAAAAAAATTATGTGAAAATAATAAGGTTAATATATTCCCTGTAGATTCAGAACACTCAGCTATATATCAGTGTTTACTTGGTGAAAAACAAAAAAATATTGATAAAATTATATTAACAGCATCTGGAGGACCATTTAGAGGAAAAAGTATAGGTGATCTCAAATATATAAAAAAAGAAGATGCCCTAAATCATCCTAATTGGGATATGGGTAATAAGATTAGTATTGACTCCTCTACTTTAATGAATAAAGGTTTAGAGGTTATAGAAGCAAAATATTTATTTAATATAGATATAGATTCAATAGAAGTTGTTATTCATCCTCAATCTATAATTCATTCAATGGTTGAATTTAAAGATGGGTCTATAAAAGCACAATTAGGTGACCCTGACATGAAATTACCTATTCAGTTTGCATTAGGTTATCCAGATAGGTTAAGAAATAACTTTAAAAGATTTAATTTTTTAAAAAATAATAAGTTAACCTTCGAAAAGCCATGCCTTAAAACATTTAATAACCTTAAATTAGCTTTTCAAGCAGGGAAAAAAGGAGGAAACAGCCCATGTATACTTAATTCATCAAATGAAGTTGTAGTTGAAGCTTTCCTCAAAGACAAAATTTCTTATTTAGATATGACAAAATTAATTGAAGAATCTTTGAATAAAATATCATATATTGCGACTCCAAATCTGGAACAATTAATTGAAACAGATTTAAAGACAAGAAGTTTTATTAACAAAAAAATTAAATCTCTATAGATATGGATGGAATTATAATGGCGGCTCAGATGATTCTTGCACTATCAATTATTGTAGGAATACATGAATTTGGTCATCTAATTGCAGCAAAACTTTTTGGAATGAAAGTTGAAAAATATTTTATTGGTTTTCCACCAAAAATTTTTAGTTTCAAGTATAAAGGAACTGAATACGGGTTAGGCTCAATACCATTAGGCGGATTTGTAAAAATTTCTGGTATAATAGATGAATCTATGGATACTTCTCACCTAAAAAAAGAACCTGATGAATGGGAATTCCGATCTAAACCTGCATGGCAAAGGTTAATTGTAATGTTGGGTGGAATAATATTTAATGTAATTACTGGATTAATAATTTTCACTTCTATAACATTCTATAATGGAGATATATATTTATCAAAAAATGAAATTAATAAAAATGGAGTATTAGCACTAGAATTAGGTGAAGAGGCTGGATTTATGACTGGTGATAAAATTTTATTAATTAATGGAAGAGATTGGGAAAGAGATGCTGAATTGTTTAATCCAAATTTATTTTTTGATGATAATACAACTTTTAGAGTTGAAAGAGAAGGTAAAGAATTAGACATAAGAATACCAGATAATTTCATTAATAAAATGAATAACAGGGAAGCTTTATCTTCATTCTTAAAAGCAAGAACACCTTTTTTTATTGATAGTGTATATAATAATGCACTTAAAGCTGGAATTACTAAAGGTGACAGAATAATAAAAGTTGAAGAAAATTATATTGTTGATTTATATGAATTAAAATCTATTTTAGAAAAAAATAAAAGTTCAATAATACAAGTAACTATTAAGAGAGAGGATAAAATTATTGAAAAAGTTGTTGAAATATCAAAAGATGCAACCATTGGAATATTAGCTGTAAATGAGACTCTAATTTTCAGTGAAAAAAAATATAACTTATCAGAATCCTTTGTAATAGGAACCAATAAAGCTTTTGGTATTGTATTTCTAAATATTAGAGCATTTGGCAAAATGTTTTCTGGTGATATAGACCCATCAAAGAATTTAAGCGGACCTATAGGTATTGCTCAGATATTTGGCTCAGAATGGGATTGGGGAAATTTCTGGAGAATTGTTGGGTTACTCTCGATGGTTTTAGCATTTATGAATTTGCTCCCTATACCTGCTCTTGATGGAGGACATGCCACTTTTATTTTATATGAGATGGTATCAGGAAAAAAACCAACTGAAAAGTTTTTAGAATATTCTACAAGATTTGGAGTTATTATATTACTTGGTTTAATGTCATATGTTATTCTAAATGATATTTATAAATTATTTATATGATAAGTTGATATATATATTTCAACGAATTTTTCTTTTAATTTTAATATTATCGTCTCTTAGCGCGTACTCTCAAGAACAAAATTTAAGATTTTTAGAAATACACGATGATGCAAGAATTAATGCATTAGGGGGTAATAATATTTCATCATATAATAATAATCCTTATTTTTTTTTAAATCCTTCATTTGTTGGTGAAAAAAAAATATCTATCAATTATTTAAAATATATATTAGATATCAATTCCTCTAGCATATTATATTCTGATAGCATAAAATATATCGGAAAATTTGGAGTTGGTATTAAATATTTTTCTCATGGAAAATTCAGAGGATTTGATAACCAAGGTAATTATACAGGCGACTTTTTTCCTAAAGAATATTTAATAAACTTTGGAAAATCTTACAGAGTTTCAAATATAACAATTGGGACAAATATTAAATTTTTTAATTCTAAATTATATGATGAGTCTTATTCAGGATTTCTTGTAGATGTTGGAATGATTTATATTCCTGAAAAAATAAATAATTTAACATTAGCTTTAGTGCTATCTAATTATGGGTTTTTATTAACTAATAATCATACCGATTTACCCTCAAATATTAAAATTGGACTAACTTTTAAGCCTGAATATATGCCTCTAAGGTTTTCATTTACATTTTATCAACCACAAAAAAATAATTTTATAAGTCAAAATATTTCATTAGGAATAGAGGTTTTATTTTCTAAGTATTTTAATATTTTGGTGGGTTATAATCATAGAAATAATAAAAGTTTCAAACTAAATAATGATAAATTAAGAGGATTATCTTACGGATTAGAATTAACATTAAAAAGAATTAATTTAAATTATTCTAGATTAATTTTGAATTCTATAAGTAATTCAAATAATATCTCAATTAATTATAATTTGAAAAAAAATTAAACTTGAAATATGGAAAAAATTAAGAATATGACTCCCCAACAAATTGTCAATGAACTTGACAAATACATAATTGGACAAAGGGATGCAAAAAGAAATGTGGCAATAGCTCTAAGAAATAGATGGAGGAGACTAAATGTTCATGATGAAATCAAAAATGAAATTATACCAAATAATATATTAATGATTGGGGCAACTGGAGTTGGTAAAACAGAGATAGCTAGAAGACTTGCAAAATTATCTGATGCTCCTTTCACAAAAGTTGAAGCCTCAAAATTTACTGAAGTAGGCTATGTCGGAAGAGATGTTGAGAGTATGGTTAGAGATCTCGTTGAACAATCTGTAAATCTTGTTAAAACTCTAAAAAAAGAAGAAGTGAAATTAAGAGCTGAGGAAAGTGTAAATAAATTAATTTTAGATGTATTAATTCCTCCAGTAAATAAAGTCCAGTCTAACATTAACTTAAGTTTAGAAAAAAACAGTAATAATGATGATAAGGAAATTAATGAGAAAACAAGAGATAAATTCAAAGAAAAAATAAAAAGTGGAGAGTTAGATGACAGAAAAATTGAAATCATGGTTCAAAAACCTTCTAATTCAGGTATTGGAATGGTAGGGGGAGGAATGATGGATGAATCATCAATGATAAATCTTCAAGATATGATTAGCAACATGATGCCAAAAAGAAATAAGAAAAGAAAAGTTACAATTGGAGAGGCAAAAAAAATACTTTTAGAGGCTGAAGTATCTAAACTTATTGATATGGATGAAGTAAAGGAAGAAGCTATAGCAAAAGCAGAAAACACTGGAATTATTTTCATAGATGAAATTGATAAAATAAGTGGAAACTCAAATAAAGGAGGTGGTCCAGATGTAAGTAGAGAAGGAGTACAGAGAGATTTACTTCCAATTGTTGAGGGTACAGCAGTTACAACGAAATATGGTGTTATTAAAACTGATCATATTCTATTTATAGCAGCAGGCGCATTTCATCTTTCTAAACCTTCAGATTTAATTCCTGAGCTTCAGGGAAGATTTCCAATAAGAGTTGAGCTAGATACTTTAACTCAAGAAGATTTCCTTAAAATTTTATGTGAACCTAAAAATTCTTTAACTAAACAATATAAAGCATTGATTAAATCAGAAAATGTAGAAATTATTTTTAATGAAGATGCACTTGAAGAAATCTCACACAAAGCATTTGTGATTAATTCAGAAATTGAAAATATAGGAGCTAGAAGACTTCACACAGTAATGAGTAAATTATTAAATGAAATTCTCTTTGACATACCTGAAAAAATCGGACCTAACGCTAAAATTGTAATTACAAAAAAAATGGTAGGTGATAAACTTAATTCCATTACTGAGAATAAAGATCTTAGTGAGTATATCCTATAACTTATAGTCTTTTGGAAACTTAATCCATTCAACCTCTCCCGGATAGTTTAATTCTGAAATTTGGTTCCATAACTTAATATTAAGTTTAATTATAACAATTCCAGTTGTTGGCAAATTATATAATCTATAATTTGTCAAAACATTTATAATTTCTGTTAGCCCTGGATTGTGACCTAATATTAATAAAGAATTAATATTAGACTTAATTTTCTCAATTATGGATATAATTCTTTCAGAAGAGGCATGATATAATTCATCAGTAAACAGTTCATTACTAAATTTTATTTTCTTTTTAAAATAATAAGAAGTTGATTTTGTTCTTTCAGATGAGCTTGATATTAACATATCTACTTGATCTATTTTATCTGATAACTTCATGGACATCATCTTAGCATTTTTATTACCTCTATTATTTAGAGGTCTATCAAAATCTGATAATTCTGGGTTATTCCAACTAGATTTAGAATGTCTTAGAATAATCAGTTTTTTCATTTTAATTACTTATCTCAATTTTTATATCTTTCATACATTTGAAATGACCAAGGGGACAGTTAGAGTATCCGATTTTGGTACATGGTCTACATGATAAATTTTTATTTTCAATAACTGAGAATTTAGATCTAAAAGGATAAAAACCTAGGTCAGAATGTGTAGAACCAAAAATTAATATAATTTTCTTTTTTAAAGCAGAAGCTATATGCATAAGGCCTGTGTCATGGGTATAAACTTTATCTGATAAATTAATTACAAAAGCAGATCCTTCAATACTTAGCTTTCCACATAAGTTATAGATTACAGTTTTTTTATTTAGTTTTTCTCTAATAAAGGTCTCAGAATATTTAAAAAAGTTTTCAATTTTTTTTGATGTTGAAACCTCATCTTTGCCTCCTAATAATATTATAGGGCCATTTATTTTGTCACATAATTCAATTAATTTATTATCAGTTAATCTCTTTGTTTTATGTTTTGCTCCAACAACAACTGAACTAAATCCAACTTTGAATGATGAGGGTAATTTGATTTTATCAGCTTTATTACTAAAATAAAAATCTAATCCTTTGCCGTCATCTAAAACATTGATTTTCAGTAAAGTTTCAATATATGAGATAGCAATATGTTTAACCTTAAAATTTACTTTAAGGTTGGTGAATAACCATCTTTTAATAAAATATTTGTTGTATGTAATTGAGCGTTTAAATAAGAAGAGTTTTAAAAAATTTGATCTTAAATTATTATGAAGATCTATTATTAAATCATACTTTTCATCTCTTAGGTTAGATAATATTTCTAAAAGATTATTTTTAAAACTTATAACCTTATCAATATTAATATTGTTATTATAAATGTAACTATATTCCTCTTTCGTTATGAAGTGTATTACTGATTTAGGAAATTCTTTTTTTAAAATTCTTGGGACAGGTGTAGTTAAGACAACATCTCCCATTGAAGAAAACCTAATAATTAAAATTTTCACTCTATTATTTGTATTTATTTTATCTATTCAAAATTTAAAATCCCAAAGCAATTTAGAAAGTATTATCTACCAAAAAAAAAGAATTGAATTTGAAATAAAATATTTAGACAGAAGTTTTTGGACTAGTTCAAATAAGTATAATTTAATTTTAGTTCAAGATCAAGAGACAGGAAAAAAATTAAATTGGAAAATAAGTACCTATAATAGGTTATTAGAAAACTTGAAAGATACAACATTTCAGTTAGATAGATCTTTTTCTTTGACCAAAATTATTTCAGAAGAATCAAACTTTAAATTGTTTTACAAAAAAAATTATTCAAATGAAAAAACCTATCTCTTAATTAATTATTTGCCAAATAAAAACTCAATTAAAATTAAAGAAATTCAACTTCCCTTAAGCTTAGATATCACCAATATCTTCACTCATGAAAACAAAATAGTATTTAGTAGTAAGATGAAAAATGGGAAAAATCTTCTAAGTATTTATAACCTAGATAAAAACCAGCTATTTAATGTTTATGAATACCTATATCGTGATAAAATTATTTTAAAATTAAAAAAAATTAATTCTAATTATTTCTCAGTTTTAACTTCTGAGAGAACAAAAAATAATTTAAAAAAAATTGAAAGAGAAGTTTATAATCTAGAAGGAGAAAAGATATATGCTTTTCAAATCAACTCTACTAGTCATTCAATAGTTGATACTAAAATTATAGATTATAAGAATATTTCTTATTCAATTTCACTTTTTGGAAATAAAAACTCGAATGAGGCAATAGGAGTACAATTTGATAAATTTATATACGATTCACTAATATCAAGTGAAAGAAAATATTTTCTGGAAATTAATCCAATTATAGATTTTATGAACATAGAAAAGAAGAATGTGATCAGAAAATTAAACAATAAAAATATTTCAAATTTAAAATTTGGTTATGAGCTACATCTTGATACTATTTTTATAGATAATGATAATATTAACTTTTCAATTGAAAGTATTAAAGCAGACTACAGCAATGATGGTTTTAGTAACTATTCATATATCCCATTTTATAATACATATTCAGGGACATATGACAGGAAAATTAATCCAAATTTTGGAGGATACTCTCATGATATAAACCTGTTTATGAAATTTAATCTTGATGGGAAATTAATCTGGAGTTCAATTTCAAAAATGAACAGTTTTAATACATTTTCTAATAGAGCTTATAATAATTATATCTTAAAGGAAAATGAACTCATGAGCTTTTATATTAACAAGGGAGAAATATCATTTAAAGAGTTTTCATTTAGTGGTGAAAATAAGACTTTTAAAATTGATTTAAATATGATTGATGCAGAAGATATAAAAATAAGTAATGAGACAAATCCAGAAGGCACATTCCATTGGTATTTAAATAATTATTATACAATAGGAGTACAAAAAATTAAAAATAAAAAAGCTATAGAAAAGAAAAATAAAAGAGTTTTTTATATAACAAATTTTGAAATTCGGAATAAGAATTAAACTAATTGTGAAAATGAATTTATATTTGTAAATAAATGACGAATAAATCTCGATTGTTTAATAAGAAAAGACTAGATATAACAATCAATCGCCTCTGTCACCAGTTAATTGAAAAACATAAAAATTTTGAAAATACTGTACTAATAGGACTTCAGCCAAGAGGAATTTATTTCTTAAATAGAATTGAAAAAAATCTTAATAGAATTTTAGGAAAAAAAATAGATTCAGGAATTCTAGACACAACTTTTTACAGAGATGATTTTAGATCTAAAGAAATTCCTAAAGCGAAAGAAACTCTTATACCCTTTTTAGTTGATGAAAAAAAAGTAGTAATAATTGATGATGTACTTTTTACTGGTAGAACAGTAAGGTCAGCAATGGAAGGCATTATGAATTTTGGGAGACCAAAAAAAGTTGAACTTTTAGTTTTAGTTGATAGAAAATACAGTAGAGACATACCAGTTGAACCAACATATTGTGGAATAAAAATAAATACAATTACCTCAGATAGAGTTGAAGTAAATTTAGTAGAACAAGGTTTCAAAGAAGATAATATATGGATATCAAATGAATAAATTAAAATCAAAAGACCTTTTGGGAATTAAAAATTTATCATTAGAGGAAATTAATTTAATTTTTGAGACAGCTGATAAGTTTAAAGAAGTGCTATCTAGACCTATTAAAAAAGTTCCATCATTAAGACATTTGACAATAGCTAATGTTTTTTTTGAAAATAGTACAAGAACAAAATTATCTTTTGAATTAGCTCAAAAAAGACTTTCAGCTGATGTAGTGAATTTTTCTTCCTCAGTGAGTTCAGTAAAAAAAGGAGAGTCTTTATTAGATACAATAAATAATATATTAGTTATGAAGGTGGATATGATTGTTATGAGACATCCTAATCCTGGTGCTCCACACTTCATATCTAAAAACATAGATGCTTCTGTAATTAATGCTGGAGATGGCACTCATGAACATCCTACACAAGCTCTATTAGATTCTTATACAATCAGAGAAAAAACTGGTAAAGTAAAAGGTAAAAGGATTGCAATTATAGGTGATATCACTCACTCAAGAGTTGCATTATCAAATATTTATTCTCTTCAAAAGTTAGGAGCAGAGGTAATGTTATGTGGACCTTCTACGCTTATACCAAAACATATATCCAATCTAAATGTTAAAGTTGAAAATGATATCAAAAAAGCTTTAGAATGGTGTGATGTTGCTAATGTCTTGAGAATACAATTAGAAAGACAAAAAAATAAATTCTTCCCTTCTCTAAGAGAGTACAGTTTATATTATGGAATAAATAAAAGACTATTAGATAGCATTAATAGAAACATAACAATAATGCATCCAGGTCCTATAAATAGAGGCGTTGAAATAAGTAGTGATGTTGCGGACTCAAAAAATTCAATTATTTTAGATCAAGTAGAAAATGGAGTTGCAATAAGGATGGCAGTAATGTATTTGCTTTCTCTTAATAAAAACAGATGATAATTTTAATTCATTTATCATTATCCGTCTTAAGTGTTATTATATTAAATAGTAAATTAAAATTAAATCCTATACTTAGTCTTTTTATTGGATCAATAATCCTAGGAATACTACTTGAGATGACAATATCTGAAATATTCAATCATCAAGTAACTGGTTTTTTTTTATCAATAAAAAATATTGGTCTAATTATATTTTTTAGCTGTGTGATTGGACAATATCTTAAAGAAACTAGATCTATTGAAAAGTTTGGTAATTTACTTTTAAATAATTTTCAGAAACAAACTCTCCTATCAATCAATATGCTTGGTCTTTTTATAGGAACAGTTGTTTTCTGTGATTCTGCTTTTTTAATACTAAATGGAATATCAAGGTCCATAGCATCTTCAAGCTCTATTTCACTTACAAGTCTAAATCTATCCTTATCTGGAGGCCTTTACTCTTCTCATACACTAATTCCTCCTACTCCTGGTCCAATAGCTGCAATTAATAATTTTAATGTAATAGATAATATAGGAACTATAATGATACTAGGAATACTTGTATCAATTCCGTCATCTCTTATAGCATTTCTTTTCTCAAGAAGTTTTATTAAAAAAAATAAAATTAAAATAAAGAAAAATTTAAATTCTAAAGATAATGCATCATTAATGGCCTATTTAAGTATTGTAATCCCCTTACTATTAATAAGCTTAAATACTATCTCAAATTTATTTGATAATATAAATGAAACTACAATTTATAGGTCAATTAAATTTATTGGGAATCCAAACTTTGCACTTTTTGTAGGTATGATTTTATCATTTTTTATTCCGTATAAAAAAATCAAAGTAAATAAAATATTTATCTCTACTATTAAAGATTTTCTCCCTATTATTCTTTTGACATCTATGGGAGCAGCATTTGGAAATATTATTAAAAATTCAAATATATCTGAAGTCATTCCCAACTTTATAAATATACAAGAGAGTAATATCATATACTTATGTGCAATGTCATATATATTAAGTTTTATACTTAAAACAAGTCAAGGTTCAAGTACATCTTCTATGATAATAGTTAGCTCTATAATTTTCCCAATAATATCTGATATTAATTTTAACATATTTGATATATCAATGATTATTCTATCAATTGGAGCTGGTTCAATGATGATTTCCCATGTAAATGATTCTTACTTTTGGATTGTAACTAAACAGACAAGTCTTAATCTAAAAAAAGGGTTAAAATACTTTTCAGTTATGACAATTTTACAAAGTACAGGTACATTATTATTTATTTTCATTCTCTTAACCATATTTTCATAGTTAGCAAGTTTTAACAACTATTGACATCTAACTGCGTATACCAATGCAGGTAAAAAACAAATTTAATTTATGAGATATTTAATTATATTCTTTTTACTTATAAGTCACCTATCGGTATCTCAAGATAGATCCCAATGGAGTAGAGGCTCAGGTAACAGTTTTCAAATGCCAAACATGTTAGTAAAAGGCAAACTTGTAGACACAGACTCAAATGAAGGCTTATCTTATGCAACTATTTCTATAGTTACTGAAGATTCAATTCTTATCTCAGGTGGAATTACAGATGAAAATGGAAAATTTCAAGTTGAAATTAATCCACAAAAAATGATGCAAAAAATCAGAAGTGAAAGAAAAAACAGAAATGTTGGGAGAGATTTATTTGCAGAAATCACTTATGTCGGATACAAATCAAAAAAAATTAAAATTCCATTTGATAATGAAAATAGACAAGTTGACTTAAAAAATATTTCTTTAGATACAGACGCTACGGCATTAGATGAGGTTACAGTTAGAGCTGAAAAGAGCAGTTTAGAATTAAAATTAGATAAGCGAGTGTTTAATGTAGGTAAAGACTTAAGTAATAAGGGTGGTACTGCTGAAGAGATTCTTGAGAATATACCTTCTCTTGACCTTGATATAGAAGGTAATATAAGTTTAAGAGGTTCACAGAGCGTTAGAATATTAATTGATGGGAAGCCAGCAAGTATGATGGGGTTTGATGGGCCAAATGCTTTTAAACAATTGCAGGGAAATGAGATTGATAAGGTTGAAATAATTACAAATCCATCTTCAAGATATAGCGCTGAGGGATCTGCTGGAATTTTGAATATAATTCTTAAAAAAGACAGATTAAAAGGATTAAATGGCTCAGTTAATATTAATACTGGTTTCCCAACTCAAAATGGAGTTTCAACAAGTTTAAATTATAGAAAAAATAAATTCTCAGTAAATGCAAGTATAAATGCGAGTCAAAGAGAAACCAAAGGAGGAGGATTCACCAATTCAGACTTTTTCTTATCTGATACTACCTACTCATCAAGAGTTGATAGAGAATCAGTTAATAATAGTCTATCATTTGGAGGAAGATTTGGATTTTCATTTTTCCCAAACAAGAATAATATTTTTAGTTTGTCTTTTGGAACAAGAATTAGTAGTAGGAATGGAGACAATAATAATGATTATATTGATTACAATTCTATAGGAACCCAAATTGGAACAAGTAATAGATCTGAAAATTCCACAAGGGATTATGATAACTACAATTATAATTTATCCTACACCAAAAACTTTTCAAAAAGAGGTCATAATCTTAAATTAAATTTTTCTTGGAGTGATAATGTAAGTGATAATGAAGGTAATTATATTCAAACTTTGCCTAGAACTAATAGAATATTAGAGCAAAGAACTAAAGAAGATGGTGACAGATATGACCAAAATATAAGAATGGACTACACCTACCCTTTCAATGAAAATAAAGGTAAATTAGAGATTGGGTATAAGAGAGACTATGATAAAATGAATAGTAACTACTTAGTTGAACAACTTTTTAATAATGGAACATCATCTGAAGAATGGAGGAAAATACCCCCCTCTAATTCTTACGAATACTTTCAAGACGTGAATGCTCTTTACTTCCAGATTGGAAATCAATCAGGAAAATTATCTTACCAACTTGGTTTAAGATTTGAAGATACAAATTTCTTTGCTGAGTTAACTGAAACTAATGAAATTACAGAGTTAAAATATTCTAATTTCTTTCCTACAGCATTTCTAACATATGAATTTTCTGATAAAGAATCTATTCAATTAAGCTATAGCAATAGACTAAGAAGGCCTAGATTTTGGGATTTAAATCCATTCTACGGATTAGGAGATAGCAGATCAACATATACAGGGAATCCTTTTCTTGAACCTGAAATTACTGATTCTTATGAAATAGGATTCTTAAAAGAATTTAATTCTGGAAATTTCTATGTTGGAACTTATTATAGATATACAACTGATAACATAGAAAGAATTTTAGATGTTAATGATGATGGATATTCAGTATTCAAACCAATTAATTTGGGCTTCACAAATGCATATGGGATTGAGCTAAATGGTTCAATCGATTACAATAAATGGCTTAGAACTACAGGATCCTTTAATTTCTTCCAGTCTGAAACAGAAGGTGACTATAATGATCAAAACTTCTATGTTAAATCATATAGCTGGCGAACTAGATTAAATAACAACATTAAAATGTTTAATGAAAAACTTGAAGGACAAATTACATTCGACTATCGTGGCCCATCCGAATCAACTCAAGGTAAAAACTTATCCTCATACGGAATTGATTTAGGACTATCAAAAGATATCTTCAAAAATAAAAAGGGGACTATAAGCTTTACAGCAAGAGATATTACAAAATCTCGAAAAAGAAGATATGAAAGGGGTGGTAAAGAGGGAGATAATTTCTTTACAGTTGGGGAATTTGCTTGGAGAAGAAATCAAGAATTTAGAATATCATTTCAATACAGAATAAACCAAAACAAAAGAAGAGGAGGCGATAGAAGTTATGATTCATCCGGTTTTGAAGGAGGAGATGCAATCTTTTGATATTTAAATTAAAATAGATACATTTATACGATAACAATATAAAGTTGTATTTATCCAAACTGCAAAAATTTATTTTAAAAAGATCTTTTAAAAACTTATCTAAAGAAAATTTAGATCTAGAATCCGATGCCATTCATAAGTTTCTAACTCCTAAAGAAAAGAAAGAAAAAAAAATAGACATAATTAATACTTCAATAGACCAATTATTAGAACTAAAAGAAAAATCAAAATCTAATTATCAAAAAGTTCCCGTTATTAAACTAGGTCAAATAGAGCTTGATTCCAATACACATGCACATATGTATTTTTATGAACCTATCATATATTTTTTTGGCATTAAACCAAAAGATAAATTCATAGATGAAAAGATCAATATACCTATTAATATTAGCGAGAAAAGGAAAAGGTTTGAAGTAAAAAAAAGAAAATATATAAGAAGAAGTGGAAATCATAAAAGAGGAGTTATTAGAGGGGAATGTAAATTTTTAAAAAAATCAAAAGCATCGTTAAGCAGATCTATATCTAGCTTAGTATCAAAAGAATTAATAAGAAAAATTTTGATAGTGGATTTTAATAATAAAGAGATAGGATTAGGATATAATCTTACAAAAGATGGTAAAAACGCAATAAATGAACTATAAAATAAAAATAATATTTATTGTTTTTATTCTTTTATCATGTGATAATAAAGAAAATAAAAATTATAATTCACCAAGAATTAAATCTAAGTTAAAAATTGATTCTCCAAATTATAATGAGGTCTTTAAAAAAGGTGATAGTATCAATATTAAAGTCACTTCAAATTCTCAGACAAATAAAATTATAGAATCAATTTTGTATATAGAAAATGATACTACTAAATTTTTATCTAGACTAAATATATCTTCAAATGAGTTAACAAGATATGGAAGACACAACTTTTCTATAATATCTAAATTTGATGACGGGTCAACTGAAAAAATAAACAAATCATTTCTATTATACCCTAAAAATAAGCCGACAGAAAAAAATTACACTATAGTTAAAATATTACCTCATGACCAAAATACATATACTCAAGGACTTCTTATAGATCAAAAAGATTTTTTAGAGAGCTCTGGTCAATATGGAAAATCATATATTAGAAGAATTAATTCTGAAACCGGGAAAGTTATTAATGAGAAAAAGATTGATGAAAATTTATTTGCCGAAGGCATTACGACATATGGCAATAAACTCTATATGCTCTCATGGAAAAGTAATAAAGGGATTATTTTAAATAAAAATAATTTTAAAATTATTGGCGAGATAAAATATAATACGGAAGGATGGGGATTAACAACTTATAAAGACAATTTAATAATGAGCGATGGAACTGAAAAATTATATTTTAGAGATCCTAATACTTTTAATATAAAAAAAATCATAGAAGTATATGACCATAATGGTAAAGTTGAAAACATAAATGAATTAGAGTCTATTAATGGTAAAATTTATTGTAACATTTATGCAAAAGATATAATATTAATTATTGATCCAGAAACAGGACTAGTAGAGAGCAGAATTAATCTTAACAATTTATTTAAAAGAGAAAACTATAATGATAAAATTGACGTCTTAAATGGTATAGCTTATAATAAGGATAATAATTCTATTATTGTAACCGGAAAATGGTGGCCAAGTATGTACGAACTAAAAATAAATTAAAATGGACTTAAAGCAAATAACTGAAAAAATTAAAAATATGTCAGAAAAGAACTCTGGTAAAATAGAATCTAAATTTAAATTTGTCCTAGATGATGGATGTATCTATATTGATGACACAGTAAGTCCACCTAATATAAGCAATGATAATAGTGAGGCAGATTGCACAATTACAATAAATAATGAAAATTTCAAAAAATTATTAGATAAAGAAATTGATTCAATGCAGGCTTTTATGACTGGAAAAATGAAGATAGATGGGGAGATGACAGTAGCCATGAAGTTATCATCTATATTTGGTTAAATAAAAAGTGCGCATGAGAAGAGTCGAACTTCCACGACTAAATCTAGTCACTAGGCCCTCAACCTAGCGCGTCTACCAATTCCGCCACATGCGCAAGAAAAATTATTGTTTTCTTTTTGTCCAGATTTCATATTTAGGATCCCCTTTCGAGCTAAATCCTTTATGATGCCAATCCCCTTCTTTTATTTCATAATCAAATTCAAGTGATTTACCAACCGTATTAGAATCTCTTGAGAAAAATTCAATATTTTCAATATATTTTCCGTCTACTGCAGTAAAGGTACCTCCACCTGTACCATAAAAGCCTTTCTTTGAAGTATCATAAGCAATCCACTGAAATCTTCCTCCTGCAAGCATTTTCAAGGTCTTTCTTGGCCTATTTACATCTCTCATTCTCATCTCCCCTCTCCTTTCAATACCACTCATTAACCAGGATCCATTTAATGGATTAGCATGATCCAGATAATTTGCACTGAATTCTATTTCATCAATTCTAATTCCAGTAGCGACATATATTTCATCATCTATATCAATATCAAAATCAGAGTAAAAAATTGTATCCCCTACAGATGTGGAGTCTAAAGAATTGAATTCTAGTACTTCATAATATCCATTATCAGCAGAATAAATACCACCTTTAGTACTTGCAAAGTTTTTATCCTTTATATTATAAATTGAAACCACAAAATATTTATCAGTATAAATTCTAGTTTCAATATTACCATTGGGATATTGGTAATACCAAGATGTATTCATCATATAAGATGAATCTGAAATTCCATAATTAAGACTAGAAATATTTAAAATAAAAAGAAATAAAAAATTAAACATTGTCATTTAACATTACTGGCATTACTAACATGGTTATTTCCTCATTTTCACCCATGCTTTCTGGAATAATCAAACCTGCTTTATTTGGCTCAGATAGTTTTAATATAACTTTATCAGAATCTATATTCATAAGTAATTCAATTAGAAATTTAGCATTAAATCCAATTTCAATATCATCACCGTCATGATCACAAGATATTCTCTCATTAGCTTCATTAGAAAAGTCAAGATCCTCAGCAGATATTAAAATTTCAGAACCAGTAATTTTAAATCTGACCTGATTAGTAGTTTTATTGGCATAAATAGAAATTCTCTTCAAAGAACCTAAAATTTCTGATTTACTAAGTGTAACGAGGTTTGTGTTATCACTTGGTATTACATTGTCATAATCTGGATATCTCTCATCTATAAGTCTACAAACCATTTGTACATTCTCAAAAGAGAAATATGCATTAGATGCATTAAATTCTAATTTGATTTCTGAAGATTTTTCTAAAGGCAAAATAGACCTAAGAAGATTTAAAGATTTTCTTGGTAAAATCATATCATGATCAACTTCATCACCCTTTATATCACTTCTAATATATTTAACTAATCTATGTCCGTCAGTTGAAACATAAGTACAACTATTTTCAGATAATCTGAAAAATACACCTGTCATTGCTGGTCTTAACTCATCAGTACTTGTAGAGAAAATCGTATTTGAAATTGCAGAATTTAATACTTTTGAGTTGACCATTGTATTATAACCATCAGTAACTTCAGGCACCTTTGGAAAATCAGCTGAATTTTCACCTGCTAACTTATATCTCCCATTATCAGAATTAATTTCTATATTATAATTTTGATCATCAATTGAAAAAGTAACCGGTTGCTCAGGTAAATTTTTTAATGTTTCTATTAAAATTTTAGCAGGAATAGCTACACTTCCATCTTCTTTTGATTCAACTTGAAGTTCTACCATAATAGATGTCTGTAAGTCTGAAGCAGTTATAAGTAAATTACCACTTTCTATTTCAAACAAAACATTTTCTAGAATAGGAACAACAGGATTTGAAGTTATAACACCACTAATTGCATTTAAATTTTTAAGTAAATAAGAAGATGAGACAATAAAATTCATTTTTATAAAATTTTTGTGAAAGTAAATTTATAAATAAATATTAATCTTCCTCACTAAAATCGAGAGTTTTAGCTCTGCCATCAGAGTCACAATCATCATCAAGATTTATATTTTTTCTTTTATAAGCTGGTATTGCTAATTTCTGTTCAATAGAATCATCACCGTATATTTGGTTGTTATGATTACTAACTCTTTTTTTTCTTCTTAAAATATATTCATTTTTTTTATTTGAAGAATCATAATTTTCAAGAACATCTGAATTATCTAATTCCTCAATAATAACTTCCTCTGACTTATCATTTGTTTGTATTTCTTCACTAACGCCATCAAAATTATCTTCATACTCCTCATAATCATCTTCTATATTATGAATAACTTCATCTTGTGTTTGTTCTTCTCTTTTCTCAAACTCTATAGAATCTCCCTCAAATAAATTAGTTTGTGAATCTTTTTCATCACTAATGAAGTTTATCTCATCTTTTTTCAACTCCTTTTTATTAAATCCAGTTGCAATAATTGTAACTCTTACCTTATCATCTAATTCACCATCTATTGCAGTACCAAAAATTATTTCTACATTTTCAGATGAAGATTCATTTACTAATTTAGTAATGGTATTTAATTCTATAGTTGATAATTCATTATCTCCCCCACCAGAAACAATATTTAATAGTATCCTTTTTGCTCCTTCTATATTTCTGTCGTTCAATAAAGGAGAATTTATTGCGTTTTCAATAGCTTCTTGCGCTCTATTATCTCCTGAAGCTTCTGCAGAACCTAGTACTGATGTTCCAGCATCTTTCATAACTGTTTTAACGTCCTCAAAATCAACATTAATCTGTCCAGGAACAGTTACTATCTCTGCAATACACTTTGCACTAGTAGCTATAATATCATCAGCCTTTTCAAATGCTTTTGATTGACTTAAATCACCATAAATTTCTATCAATCTTTGATTTAGAATTGTAATAACACTGTCACAACCTTTCTTTAATTCTTCAACTCCACTTAACGCCTTTTCCATTTTTGCTTTACCTTCAAACTCAAAAGGTAACGTTACAATCCCAACTGTTAAAATATCTAATTCATTTGCTATCTGAGCAATTATAGGAGCTGCTCCGGTACCAGTACCACCTCCCATCCCAGCAGTTATAAATAACATTCTAGTCCCATCATTTCTAAGCAATTCTCTTATTTCATGACTACTTTCTAAAGCAGCCTCTCTACCCTTACTAGGGTTTGCTCCTGCTCCTAACCCCTTAGTCAATTCCATGCCTATTTGAAGTTGGTTATTTACATTAGAAGAATGTAAAGCCTGTATATCTGTATTACAAATGATAAATTCAACATTTCTTATACCAACTGAATTCATATAATTAACTGCATTACTGCCACCTCCACCTACACCAATAACTTTAATTATTGATTTATGATGAGAAGGTATGTCAAATTCAAATGGCATAATAATTATAAATTTTCATCTTTAAATTCAGTAAGATCATCATCTTTAAGAAAACCCTTAATTCTTTCTGTAACAAGTTTACCAAAATTATTTACTTTGGGAAGTGATGATCTATCAAATGATCTCATTTCTTGATTATTTTTAATCCCGAGTGTATTTACATAATCCCATAATAGTAATCCGACTGCTGTTGAATATTTTGGGTATTCAAGATTTACTATATCAGAATTTGTTAAATAAGAGGATGGGTATCCCTTTCTAACATCTAAACCTGTAATATATTTTACTTGTTGCTTTAAGTTTAGAAGCTGAGAACCTCCACCAGTTATTACAATGCCAGCAGATAACTTTTCACTAATACCACTATTTAAAATTTCTTGATGCACTTTTTCAAAAATTTCTTCCATTCTAGCTTCAATGATTTTATATAAATTATCTAACAATATTTTTTTATCTTCCCTCTGACCTTCTCCCTTAATTTTTACATATTCTTTTATTGGTCTCTTGACATACAACGCCTTACCAAACTTTATTTTTAAAGCTTCAGCATGGTGTCTAGGTAAACCTAACCCTTCTTTTATGTCTTGAGTGACAATATCACCACCCAATGGAATTACAGCAGTATGTCTAATTATATTATCATGAAATATTGAGATGTCAGTTGTCCCACCTCCAATATCAACAAGGCATATACCATCTTCTTTATCGTTCTCATCTAAAAGTGCTAGACTGGAAGCGATAGGTTCAAGAATTAAATTTCTACATTTCACTTGAGACCTCCTAATAGACTCTTCCATTATCTTAATGTCTACTTTATTTGCACTTATTATATGAAAATCAGCCTCTAACTTTTTACCATATTCTCCAATAGGATCTACAGAATCATGGTCTTCATCAATAGTAAATTTCTGATGCATACTATGAATGATCTTATGGTTTGTAGGTATTACGGCCATCTTAGATCTTTGCTCTAGCTTTTTTACATGAGATTGATTAATCTCAATGGGTTCATTTTCATTATTTTGTAATCCAATTGAGTGATGGGTGCTAAAACTCCTTATATGTTTCCCAGCAATTCCAACATTAACAAACTCAATAGGAACTTTTGCCATTTCACCAGCTTCTTTAATTACTTCTTTAATCTTTGATGTTGCTTTTATTAAATTTTGAATCATCCCTTCAGAGACACCTTCAGAATCTGTTTCAGAAAAACCAATAATATTTAATTTATTTTTCTCAGTTTGCTCAGCAATTATTGCACAAATTTTTGAAGTACCAATATCTAAGGCTGTAAAATATTTCTTTATAGGTTTATTCATTATCAGGCCTTTTTATCACAAATAATTTGATTCCTAAATTTAACATTCACTGTTTTATAAGTATTCCATCCTTTAGTTGGACCAATATTTTTATAGAATAATAATATTTTTTCAAATTTATCATCCAACTCATCTGGATAACCAAAAATAAATTTTTGTTTTGAGAATTGTGGATGAATAACAATATTTTTATTTGTTTTTATTTCAATCTCAGAAATTATTTTTGAAAGAAAATCATCACTTTTAATAAAATCAATCATTTGAAGAAAATCTTTTGTGAATTTTAATTTTTTATCACTAATATCTATATCACTTGTTGTGTGTATTAGTATCACTCTTTCAGAGTGGTTAGAAGATATTGGAAATAAATTACCTTCAGAATCAATATAATTTTTTGCATTAATTCCAGATACTATTCTAGCAATTGGTTGAAATTGTTCCACTTCTACATTAATATTTCCAATTAAATCCTTAAATACTTTTATATTCTTAACATGAGGATTAGAATTCATTTTATTTTCTAAATCATTGAAGTTATCTATAAGAGAATCTGAATTGATCTCACCTTGTAAAAAATCCTCAACTATTGTTTTATTAAGAAATGTGCTGTCTACTCTAACAATAAAATTCTTTGACCCTATACCATTATTTTTAAATAAAAGAGTTAATGAATACATTAAGAAAAAAGCAAGAACAAGAATTGAAACTTTAAAAATTTTTTTTATCATATCTCTTCATAAATTTTAGAAACAATATCTTTTGCAGCATCAGGTCTAGCTAAATTAGACAATGCTTTTTTCATTTTTGATTTTAAATTCTTATCTCCTAATAGGTTAATCGCCTCTTTTAACATCTTATCCTTTGCATCTTGGTCTTCGATCAATAAGCAGCCTTCATTTCTAAAGATTTCATTAGCATTCTTTCTTTGATGGTCATCAACAACATTAGGGGAAGGGATAAGAATTAATGGTTTAGATACATAACTCAACTCTGATATAGCTATCGCACCAGCTCTAGAAATAATTACATCTGCAGATTTATATGCTAAGTCCATTCTTTTAATAAATGACTTAACCATCAAATTTTTTTCTTTAATTTTTTTTGATAAAATTTTATCATAATAATAACCTCCAGTCTGCCATAATACCTGAAAAGATGACTCACGTATAAGTGAAAGATTATTTAGTATGCCGTCATTTATACTTTTAGCACCAAGAGAACCGCCTAAAACTAAAATGGTTTTTTTATTCCTATCTAATTTAAAATAATCATATGGATCTTCATTTGTATTCAGGTCAATTTTCCTAATTGGATTACCATAATTAAAGACATTATTTTGACTAAAAAATTTGGTCAAATTGTTATAAGCAACAAAAATAAGTTTTACTCTCTTTGATAATAAACGATTGGTATATCCAGGAAAAGAATTTTGTTCTTGAATTGCAGTTTTAAAATTTAAAAAATATGAAGTTAATAAAAAAGGGCCTGAAGAATATCCTCCAAAACCTACTACCATATCTGGTTTAAATTTTAATAAAATATACATTGATTTTATTACAGAAAATAATAATTTAAATGGAAGTAAAAAGTTTTTTAAAATAAATGGAACCCCTACAAATAATATATTCAATAAAAGTGAAGACCTTTTAATACCAGAAATCCATAGTCCAATGATTGGATAATTGTATTTAGGTATTATTTCCATTTCCATTCTGTCACTAGAGCCAACAAATAATACCTCATTTTTTGAATTTCTTTTTTTTATTTCATCAGCAACAGATATCATAGGAAAAATATGACCCCCTGTTCCTCCTCCACATAAAATAACTTTAACCTTATTATACATAACTTGTTTCTAAATTATTTTGTCTACTAACACTTAATATAATTCCTAATGTGATTCCAGTAAATAATTGTGATGTGCCTCCCATACTAATTAAAGGTAATGTAACGCCAGTAACTGGCAAAAGACCAACTACTACACACATATTAGTTATAGCTTGAATAACCAAAGCAAAACTAAGACCAGCACTTAATAAACCACCAAAAGGTCTTTCAGAATCTATAAATATCTTTAAACCTCTGTATAATAAAATTAGATAAAGTATAAGAATAGATAAGCCCATAATAAATCCATACTCTTCAATAATAATTGCATATATAAAATCAGAAGATGATTGAGGGAGAAAGTTTTTTTGATTACTATTTCCAGGTCCTTTTCCAAACAATCCTCCAGTTGATACCGCAATGTAAGCTTGTTCTAATTGATAAGGAATATTTTTTTTATTAACAAAATCTTCAACTCTACTAATAGCTGTATAACCTCTCTGCCCAGTTAAGAGTGCTACACTACCACTAAAGAAAATAAATAAAATAAGTAAAGAAAGATGTGATATCTTAACCCTTGAAATAAACATTAGTAAAATAGAAGTTGCACCCAATATTAATGCAGTGGATAAATTTGTAAGAGCAATACATAAACATATTAAACCAATCCATAAGAAAGGGATAAATAAAGTCTTGATATTATCTAGATCATATTGTTTTTTGGCTAGAAAACTTGAAAGATATATTATGAGAGAAAGCTTTGCTAAATCAGATGGTTGAAAAGCCATATTTATAATTGGGACTTTTATCCATCTTGAGGCTTCATTAATATTTTCACCAAACTTATATGTAAATATTAAGAGAGGGACTGAGATACAAAGACCTATTAAAGA
>NTKI01000001.1 GCA_002457315.1 Rhodothermaeota bacterium MED-G19 | reverse complement strand
TTAAATTCTTCAGCTATCTCAATACCTTCTTTCCCAGATGAAGCTGTTTTAACATGATAACCTTCGGACTCTAAATTATACTTAAGAAGTAATAGTATGTCTTTCTCATCATCAATAGCAAGTACTTTAAATTCTGTTTTTGACATATTGTAATTTAACTTGATTTAAGGTATTTAATATTAAAATTTAATCGAATTTTAAATAATTAATTTAAAGATTAAATACTCTTAATTTTTATTTAACATTAGAGTAGTCAGAAACTTCAATAAGAAAACTTCCAAAATTCATTTTGGCTTCCAATTTTAAAGGTATTTTCAAATTATCATCAGTCAACCAAAATTTAACTGCATCTTCTTCTTCAAACAATTTGTTTTTAGGAATTATTGGTGCAAAGACTAAAGAATTATAGTTACCTATTTTTGTCTCTATTGTATCTCTCCTTAAAAACTTCATCTGATAACTAAATTTCTCATTATTTTCAAAGTAAGGAATTTCAACTAATTCTTTAGATAAAGTCTCAGAGTAATCCAAGGATCTCAGATATGCAAGACTTGCAATCCAATAATTCATAAAATAGGAGCGAATTATTTTTTTAATATCGTCTTCAAAATGCAGATATTTAAATTCTACAAATTCTTTAGTTTCTTTATCTAAAATTTCAATTTGGACACTATCTGAATCATCTATAAAATTTAATATTTCATTTTTTCTATATTTTCCCTCTTCTAGATATTTATAAAACTTTTTTGGTTGTAGATCAGGTGACGAAATATAAACACCCCAATTATCTCTTACCCTTGTGAAGAAATCAAATATTCCAACAGACCTACCAAACACATCAATCTTATATGATGTCCTATCAGATAGGATATAAGTAGAGCTATCAGTTACCATCGAAGCTTCTCCAGCATTAAATATTCCAAATGAGACTAGGAAATCAATTTTTTCTCCTGGAACAGGATTGAACTCTTGACCACTTGAATGGAGATGAGAAAAAAACAGTAAGAATAATAGTATTATATGTTTCAATTGAAAAAGAAGCTTATACTCGCAAAAATATTAAAATAAGATAATCTAAGTACGTATATTTGAAGATCTTTAAGTTAATTTTTATTAATTTTTACTAAAAATATTAGCATTTAAAAAATTTACTATTTATTTTAGCAAAAAATAGATACAATGAAAGAAATAAAAGAAAAATCAAAAGCTCTCGGTTTAGCAATCGAAAAACTTGAGAAGACTTACGGTCAAGGCACCATAATGAAACTTAGTGATGAAAATATAGTTAAAATTCCAAGTATTCCTACAGGATCATTAAGTCTAGATATAGCATTAGGAATTGGAGGACTTCCAAAAGGAAGAGTAGTTGAAATATACGGGCCAGAATCATCAGGTAAAACAACTTTATCAATGCACTGTATAGCTGAGGCACAAAAAAAGGGAGGAATAGCAGCATTCATAGATGCAGAGCACGCATTTGACAAGACATATGCTGAAAACCTAGGAATAGACACTGAAAATTTGTTAATTTCCCAGCCAGACAACGGAGAGCAAGCACTTGAGATAACAGAGCAGTTAATTAGATCTAACGCAATTGATATCATAGTTATTGATTCAGTTGCTGCCTTAGTTCCAAAAGGTGAAATAGAAGGTGAAATGGGCGATAGTATGATGGGACTCCAGGCAAGACTAATGTCTCAAGCCTTGAGAAAACTAACCGGAGCAATACATAAATCAGGATGTGTGTGTGTATTCATTAATCAATTACGGCAAAAAATAGGTGTAATGTTTGGGAATCCGGAAACAACTACAGGTGGTAACGCTTTAAAGTTCTATTCATCAGTTAGATTAGACATAAGAAGAATAGGACAAATTAAAGATAGTCCAGATAGCATAATGGGTAACAGGACAAAGGTTAAAGTTGTTAAAAATAAAGTTGCCCCTCCATTTAAGGTAGTAGAATTTGATATTATGTACGGAAAAGGAATATCAAAATCAGGCGAAATATTAGATCTCGGGGTTGAACTTGAACTCATACAAAAATCAGGTTCATGGTTCTCATATAAAGGTGAGAAACTAGGGCAAGGAAGAGATTCTGTTAAGACAATAATAGAAGATAACCCAGAATTAACTTCTGAACTTGAAGAGTTAATTAAAGAAAAATTAGCTAATTAGAACGTATAGCTTCAACCGGATCAAGATTAGAAGCAAATAAAGCTGGGAAGAACCCTGCTAATATTCCTATAAGAGAGGAAATAGTAACTCCAATTATGATATTTTTTAATGAGATTACCAGATCAAAAGATCCAAGGTCTGGTAGCGTCAACAGGAAAACAAAGAAAATGCCACATAGACCGCCGAAAATACTCAAGAAAGATGACTCAAATAGAAACTGCATCAATATAAAGTATTTTTTTGCTCCTAGAGATTTCTGGAGTCCTATAATAGGAACTCTTTCCTTAACGGAAACAAACATAATATTCGCAATACCAAAACCTCCTACAAGAATAGAAAAACTTCCTATAACCCAACCAGCAATACTAATTGTTGTGAAAATTGTAGAAACGAAAGATGCTAAGTACTCTGGTCTATTAATTGCAAAATTATCTTCTTCAATAGGCTTTAAACCTCTTTTAGCTCTCAAAAGACCTTTCAACTCATACTCTAGATTCACTAGCCCAGGATCATTATCTGAAATGCCTTTAATCCTTATAACTGCATTAGACCCTTTTTTTCCTACCTTGTATATTTTTTTAAAACTATTAAAAGGAATTGACATCTGTCTATCAAAAGAATCTCCACCTCCAAAAGCTTCACCCTGCTCTTTTTGGACTCCAATAATTGTATAAGATCTTCCTTTAATCTTCAATTGCTTTCCAATTGCATTTTCTGGTGTCTTAAATAAATCCTTCATTATTTTATGCCCTATTATCGCAGCATTAGCTCCAGTAAGTGTCTCATTCTGAGTGAAGAATCTTCCTGAGACAAATTCCCAATCAAAGAAAAATTTATTTTCAAAGACTACACCATTTAAGTTTTCAATGACAGAACTATTATTTAAATACTTAACATTTATGCCTCCTCTACTACTTATAATTTCAACTGATTCTGCACTACTCAGATTGTCTATAAGAAACTCATACTCTTTATATATAGGTTCTGGTCTTTTCCAGAATTTCCACCACTCATAACCTGGATTAGTGAAATCCCATGGCCACTTCTCAACCCTTAAATTATCTGTCCCTAAAAAGCTCAAATTATCCTTAATACTTCTCTCAAGGGAATCAACAGTAGATAGCACAGCAATTATTGTGAAAATTCCTATAGTAACACCCAAAAGGGAAAGTAAAGTTCTTACTGGATTCGCTATTAATGAATTGAAGGAGAAAATTAAGCTTTCTTTTAAAAGCCTTAAAAATAATTTCATATATTAAACGTATGTTAAACTAATTAATTAGTTTTGCAAACCTCAAAACTAAGGTAATTTTATTAAACAAATAATATGAAACTTTCTCAATTTGATTTTAAGTTAGCTTCAACTAGAACTGCGATCCACCCTTCAGAAAATAGAGATGAGTCAAGGTTAATGGTACTCCACAAAAAGACTGGAAAAATTGAACACAAACAATTTAAAGATATAATAAAATATTTCAAGGAAGATGATGTATTAGTTCTAAACGATACTAGAGTCTTTCCTGCAAGATTATATGGGCAAAAAGAAAAAACAGGAGCAAAAATTGAAGTCTTTTTGCTAAGAGAACTAAACCCAGAATTAAACTTATGGGATGTGCTAGTTGATCCTGCTAGAAAAATAAGAGTTGGAAATAAACTTTACTTTGGTGATGGAGAGTTAGTAGCAGAAGTAATTGATAACACAACCTCACGTGGAAGAACTATTAGGTTTATACCAGAAGATAGTGAAAGAGATTTCTTTGATATAATTCATGAATATGGTGAAACACCATTACCTAAAGAAATAAAGAGAAAAGTAGATAAAAAAGATGAGAAGAGATTTCAAACTGTATACGCAAAAAATTTAGGTGCCGTGGCAGCACCAGCAGCAGGACTTCATTTTACTGAAATCTTACTTAAAAAGCTTGAATTAAAAGGTGTCAAAATTGTTAATATCACATCACACACTGGCCTTGGAACATTTAAAGATATTGATGTTGAGGATCTAACTAAACATAAAATGGATTCAGAAAATTTTTCTATTCCAATAGAGACTGAAATAGCAGTAAATAATGCACTTAAAAATAATAACAGAATCTTTGCCGTGGGAACATCGAGTATGAAAACATTAGAAACTGCTGTTAATGCTAATGATACATTAAAAGCAAAATCAGGATGGACCGATAAATTTATTTTTCCACCTTACGAATTCAAAATATGTAGTGGAATGATAACAAATTTCCACTCACCAAAATCAACATTACTTATGATGGCTACTGCATTTGGTGGCTTTGATACTATTATGAAAGCATATAAATTAGCTGTTAAAGAAAAATACATGTTTCACACGTATGGTGATGCTCTACTTATAATTTAAATCATGACAAGAACTATAATCTTGATGGGTGCTGGAACCGGAGAGAGAATGGATTCTGATATTCCAAAACAGTTTATTGAAATAAATGGTATTCCAATAATTGCTCACACTTACAATAGACTAAAGAATATTCAAAACCTAAAGATTCTTATTGTGCTTCCTGAAAAAAATTATTCTAAATGGAAAAAGTACATCTCAAATTTTATTGAAGAAGAAACTATATTAGTTAGAGGAGGCAAAACAAGAAATATTTCTGTGAGAAACGGAATTAAATCCATAAATGATGATGGATATGTTGGAATACACGACGGGGTAAGACCTTTTTTCAGTAAAGCACTAATTGAAAAATTATTTAATGAAGCAGAAAAACGGGGTAATGCAATTCCTTATACAAACTCAATAAATTCTTTGAGAAAAGTTGATAAAAAAACAAATGAATCAACCTCCGTTGACAGATCAAATTATGTTCAAATTCAAACACCTCAAGTATTTCAAATAAATAAACTTGTAAAAATATTTAACAAGGTTGATGGTATTAATTACTCTGACGAATCAAGTTTGATTGAAACAGAAGGAATAAAAATTAATTTAGTCTTAGGAGAGGAACAAAATATCAAAATAACAACCAAGAGAGATTTAAGATTCTTTTTAAAGAATTAGTATTCATCTTCATTAAAAAAGAAATCATCTTTTGTGGGGTAATCGGGCCAAATTTCTTCAATACTTTCATACGGAGCACCGTCATCTTCAAGTTCTTGTAAATTTTCAGTAACTTCAGCTGGAGTACCAGTTCTAATAGAAAACTCAATTAACTCATCCTTTGTTGCAGGCCATGGCGCATCTTCTAAATGATTAACAAGTTCTAGAGTCCAATACATCTTTATAGTTTTTTGTTATCCGCAAAAAGAATAATTTTATATTTAAAAAATCAAATAAAATTGGATTTTTTTTTATTATCGTGAAGAAATTAATAAAAATTGATATTTATATTGCCATATCTTCTAAATAATTATGCAAATAGTTTTATTTCTTCTTATAACGACATTAATTGATATATCCATCAAAGAAACTTCATATGAAAAGAAAATAATGGTTTTAGGTGTTGGGGATATGATGATAGGAACAAATTATCCATCTGATAGGTATCTGCCAAAAAATAATGGAAGAGATATATTTAAAGGTGTCTCAAAAATAATAAGTAAAGCAGATATAGCTTTTGGTAATTTAGAGGGCACTCTATTGACAGGAAAAGGGGAAATTAAAAAGTGTAGTGATCCAAAAAAATGCTATGCTTTTAAAAGTCCAGACAATTATGTAGAAAATTATAAAAATGCTGGATTTGACATATTTAGCATTGCAAATAATCACATTAATGACTTTGGAGAAATTGGGAGAAAGAATACTCAAAGAGTTCTAAAAGAAAATGGAATCTATTTTTCAGGGACTATAGAAAAGCCTTACACTATTTTCACAAAAGATAGTGTCAAATATGGTTTTGCATCATTTTCTCCCAATAAAGGAACTATTCAAATAAATAATTATAAACAAGCAAAAGAAATTATCAGCTATTTAGACTCTATTTGCGACATAGTAATAGTATCATTTCATGGGGGAGCAGAAGGCACAGATTATAATAGGGTTACTAGAACAAGAGAATACTTTCTTGGAGAAGACAGAGGTAATCCATATGAATTTTCAAGATTGGTAATAGATAATGGGGCTGACATAGTTTTTGGTCACGGACCACATGTAGTAAGATCTGTTGATATATATAAAGATAGGTTCATAGCTTTTAGTCTTGGTAATTTCGCAACATACGCACGTTTTAATTTAAAAGGTATAAGAGGGATTGCTCCAATAATTCAAGTAAATGTTGACAATAATGGAAAATTTATTGATGGTAGAATTATTTCTGCAAAACAAATTGGATTAGGAACTCCTGTTTTGGATATTGAAAACAAAGCAGTAAATGAAATATACAAATTAACAAAATTAGACTTTCCGGAGTCTAAATTATTAATTAACAACGAAGGACATATATCATATAAATGAAATTTTTATAAGAATAAATTTGCGTAAGATTATTTGAGTATGTTAAATAAAAATATAGATTTGCAAACGAAATTATAATTATGGCAAATCACAAATCTGCAATTAAGAGAATTAGGTCAAGTGAGACAAAGAAACTTAGAAATAAGTACCAACACAAGTCTACCAGGACTGTTATAAAGAAACTTGAGCAAGAAACAAAAAAAGCTGCAGCTTCAAAAAAGCTACCTGAGGCAGTTTCAATGATTGATAAACTATCTAAAAACAATATCATTCATAAGAAAAAAGCTGCTCATTTAAAGTCCAAAATTACAAAGAGAGTTAATTCTCTTAAATAAAGATCTTGATTTATGAGGGGAGCGCTTCCACTTATAATAATATCAATCTTTTTATCAATCGCATATTATCTTTATAACTCAAATGAAGAATATGAGACTTATACTGTTAAATTAAATGAGTATAGAGAAGAGAGAAATAATTTTCTTAACAACTCCTCTTCGTCACCTCTTAAGAATTCAAATTATAAGCTGTCATATTATGATCCAAATGTTAATTATAAGGTAATTGCATCAGTAATTGAAAGAGAGAAGGTAGACACAATAACGCTAGCAACATCAACAGGAAATTCTGAAAGATTTACAGATTTTGCAACCTTAAATTTTAAACTTGGAAGATCTAAATTTTCTTTACCAGTTTATAAATATCTTGAGGGTATAAACAAAGGAGACCTCTTCTTTTGTTTTCTAGACAAAACAAATAATGAATCAACTTACCCTGGAGGAAGATATATAGATATTGAATTTGAGAATGCTAAGAGAATAGAACTTGATTTCAATAAATCATATAACCCCTACTGTGTGTATGATGAACAATTTAGCTGCCCTATCCCACCAAAAAAAAATTACATTAATATGGAAATAAGAGCAGGAGAAAAATTATCTATATAATTTAATTCTTATATAATTAAGCACATGTTTTCACAAATATTATTTACTAACTTTATGTGTTATGAAAATTTCTCTTAATTGGTTAAAAAAATTTATAGAAATCAACGAAACTCCTGAGGATTTAGAATCTATTCTAACTGAGGTAGGATTAGAAGTTGATGAAGTTTTTTCCATAGCACCAGACAAAAAACTTCTAAGAAGTCTAGTAGTTGGTGAAATATTATCTATAGAAAAACATCCCCATGCTGATAGATTAAGTTTAACATCTGTTGATTTAGGAGACAAAAAATCACGAATAATTTGTGGAGCAAGAAACATCAGTGTTGGTCAAAAAGTTGTTATTGCTAAATCCGGCACAAAAATTAAAAATACTAATCAAAAAACTTTAGAAATAAAGAAAACAAAAATAAGAGGCATAGAATCTGATGGAATGATATGTGCTGAAGATGAAATTGGCATAGGAAATGCTCATGATGGCATTATTATTCTTCCCAAAAATTCAGTAACTGGTAAAAGTGCAATAGATTATCTAAATATAATCTCAGATACCGTTTATGACATCTCTCTAACTCCAAACAGAGCTGATGCAACATCTCACCTAGGAGTCGCAAGAGATATTAAAGCCGTTTTTAATAGAGAAATAAACATACCAGAAATAAAAAGTTTTACAAATACAGAAACAAAAAATATTGATATTGAAATTAAAGAAAAAACTGCTTGCCCAAGGTATGCTGGTTGTATAATTGATAATGTTGATGTAGGAGAATCATCCAATGAAATCAAAAATCTTTTAACTTCAATTGGAATTAATCCAATCAATAATGTTGTAGATATAACTAATTATATTCTCCATAGCTTAGGTCAACCACTACATGCATTTGATTTAGATAAAATTTCAAAAAATAAAATTGTAGTTAAATATGCTAAAGAAAATGAAAAGTTTTTATCTCTTGATGATATTGAAAGAAAACTAAAAAGTGATGATTTAGTGATATGTGATGGAGATGAGAAGCCAATGTGTATAGCAGGAGTTTTCGGAGGCAAAACCTCAGGGGTATCTTCAAAAACAAAATCTATTTTTTTAGAAAGTGCCTATTTCAATCCATCAGATGTAAGGAAATCCAGTCAAAATCATATGTTAAAGACTGATGCATCATATAGATTTGAGAGAGGAATTGACCCTAATATTACTGTATATGCATTAAAACTCGCATGTGTTTTAATTAAAAAATATTGTAAAGGAAAAGTAGTGTCTTTAGTTTATGATATTTATCCGAAAAAAATTGAAAACAATAAAATAGAAATTTGTTATGATAGAATAAACAAATTAATTGGTCAAAAAATTGGTGAAGTAGAAATTAATAATATTTTAAAAAAACTTGACATAAATGTATCAAGTAATAATAAAATTACTATTGCAGATGTCCCTCCTTACAGAGTTGATGTACTAAGAGAAGCGGATATTGTCGAAGAAATTCTTAGAATCTACGGATATAATAACATAAAATTATCGTCAAAAAACGGAAGCGATTATTTATCAGAAGAACGATCGGGTTCACATGAAAATATTATTTTATCTAGAGTTATGGACTTACTTGTTTCTAGTGGTTTATATGAAATTACTACTAATTCGCTCACATCTTTAAAGTATAGCACAAGTAAGGAGTGGGACAGATCAGGAACCATTGAAATGGTTAATAAACTTAGTGATGAACATGCTGTACTAAAGCAAGACCTCTTATATACTGGTCTTGAGTGTATAAAACACAATCTTAATAGAAAACAGAATAATTTAAAATTTTTTGAATTTGATAAAATTTATAATAAGAAGAATAAATCACATACTGAAACAAAAAAAATTGGCATATATCTAACAGGTTTATTAAAAGAGGAACACTTTAATTCAAGCCCTAATAAAATTAAATTTTTTGATCTATTAAATCTAGTGAACAAACTATTAGTAATTGCAGATATTAAAAACTACTCTATAGAAGAAAGTAAATCAAAAACACTTTCTAAGTGTTTCGAAATAAAACATAATAAAAAATCTATTTGTAAAATTGGCAATGTAAATAAAAACATATCCTCAAATTATGATATAGATCAAGAAGTGTACTTCTGTGAGATAGAATGGAAAAATTATATAAAAAGTTTTAATCACGAATTCTCATTTAGTTCTATTTCGAAATTTCCTGAAGTGAAAAGAGATCTTTCTTTAGTTCTCTCAAAAGATAAAAAGTTTTCAGAGATATCTCACATCATTGATAAAAACAGAAGAAATATTATAAAAAATTATTCTCTATATGACATATATGAAGGTGAAAATTTAGGAGATAAAAAAATAGCATACGCCTTAAGATTTGTTCTTCAAGACGTTAATAAAACGCTTGAAGAAAAAACAATTAATAGCACAATGGAAAATTTAATGGTAAATTTTGAAAAAATACTAGGAGCCGAAATTAGAAAATAATTATGTCTGAAGGTTTAAATGAAAAAATAATTGAACTTGAGAGTAAATTTTCACTCTTAATTAAAAAGTATAACAACCTAAAAATTGAAAATCGAGATCTAAATCAGGAAATCACAGAAAAAGAAATAGATATAATAATTAAAAAGTATCAGATTAAAAATCAAAATGGGATAAAAGACCCTCTAACAGAGACCAATCATATAAAAGAAGAAATTGACTCAACAATAAATGAGATAGATAATTTAATACATAACCTTAAAAAATAAATTGGGAAATCTTTCTATAAAATTAGTTATTGGTAACAGGTCTTACCCTATGAAGGTACCAATGGAAGATGAACAAAAGATAAGAAATATTGGCAAGGAATTAAATAAAAAAATTTCTGAAATAAAGAGCCAAATGAATATAGATGATCTTCAAGATGTACTAGCAATGATTGCATTTAAATTATCCGTTGAAATTGAAGATATCAAAGGAGCATCAAATGAAAATAAAGATGCTTTTAATAAAATTGAAAATATAATAAGTGAGATTGATAATAAAATAAAATAAATTATTCTGGTGTATCCTCATTAGGCCATTCTTTCTTAAAATCAACCCAATATTTTTTTATTGTAGATTTAACTTCTTTTCTTAACCATAATAGACCAATCAAATTTGGAACTGTCATAAGAGCAATAGTAATTAATGATACATTCCAAATAACAGTAGTATCTGCAAATGACGCTACAAAGAAGCCTATAACATATACAACTCTATAATATATTACTGAACCAGCACCAAATAAAAATGTCATTGCTCTATCTCCATAGTATGACCAAGAGATAGCAGTACTAAATGCAAATAATAGAAGGCCTATGCTAACTATGTAATTTCCATAATTTCCAAAGAAACCTCTATCAAATGCTATCGCAGTAAGAGGAGCACTGTGTACTAAAGACTTACCTTTTACAATAAAATCTCCCTGCAATTTACCTTCTTCAATTTTTAAATTACCATTAAATAATTTATCATCTTTATCAAAAATTAATATTTCTTCAGCGATAGATCTAGCGTGGATGACAGAAATATTTTGATCAAAAGTGCCTTCAGACACATTAAGTTCACCATCATAAAAACTTAAAGAACTATTATTGCCGTTTAGATAGTTAAATAATATATTAACATCTTCTTGGTTATCCTCAGAATAAACTTTATCTAAAAATAATAAGTCAGCTTGAGCAAAAGTATTTTCATGTTTTTCATTCCATACTCCAGATGATAGAAGTACAAGGCCTGTTATAGTACATATTATAATAGTATCAATAAACGGTTCTAATATTGCGACAAGACCCTCTGATACAGGTTCATTAGTTTTTGCTGAGGCATGAGCAATGGGTGCAGATCCCTGTCCAGCTTCATTAGAATAAAGACCTCTATTTACACCTCTAGAAATAGCAAAAGAGATAGATGCACCTAAAAAACCACCTACAGCTGCACTACCAGAAAAAACTTCTGCAAAAATTGATATAAAAGATGGAATTATATTTTGATAGTTAAATAAAATTACAGAAAAAGCTCCAACAACATAAACTAGAGCCATAAAAGGAACAAGTTTTTCAGTTATACTTGCAATTCTTTTTATCCCCCCTATAATAACTGTACCTAATAAAACTGCCAGAATCCCACCAGTTATCATTTTATCAATACCAAAGGATGCAAACATTGAGTTAGATATACTATTTATTTGAGGTAAACTACCGGTCCCAAAAGAAGATAAGACGGTTGCAAAGGCAAACATTATACCTACCCATTTAAGGTTTACTTTTTTTCCAAAAAGTCTAAAGTCAGCATTTTTCATGAAATACATTGGTCCCCCAGACATCGTACCATCTGAAATTTTTTCTCTGTACTTGTGGGATAAAGTAACTTCAACAAACTTTGTTGTCATCCCAACAATTGCGGTTACCAACATCCAAAATAATGCAGCAGGGCCCCCTAAATGAATTGCAAAGGCTACCCCTGCAATATTACCAGTTCCAACGGTACCAGAAAGAGCAGTAGTCAGAGCTTGAAAATGAGAGGTATCACCTTGATCATCCTTTTTGTCATATTTACCTCTTACTACACGAAGAGCAAAACTAAAATATCTTATTTGCGGAAATTTTAAATAAATCGTAAAGAAAACACCTGTACCTAATAATAAAGGTACAAACCAAGAAGAGCTCCCTAAGTACTGATCAATAAAAATTAAAAATTCATTAAATTCCTGCATATCATTATATTTTAATAAAAGTAGAAATTATATTTTTTCTTCTACCAAATTCATTATTTTTTCTTTTCTCAAATGAGACTCCTTGATAATTTTCTCTGCTTTTTTCATTATATCTTCCCCCCCACTAACATCTTTTAAATTAATTCTAACATTTAGATAAGCTCCACGAATAGCAGTATAAACACACAAACAAGCTACACCAGAATCTGATAATGAATTTTGATTACCTTCTTTTGCTAAAAATTCAATCAAATCATAAGAATTATATGATTCAATCATAATATTTAATGGTATCTGAGCGGCATACAGTGTAGCATCTTTAATTGCTTTAGATCTATTTTTTTTATTTTTATCCGTATCCTTAGGTAATTTATAAGCTTCCATTATACTATTAAATGAATGGGCATCTTCATCAACAAGAGATAATAATTTTTCTCTTATTTTATTTACTTCATGAGCCTTTTCACTAAATATTTCAACTTTATTCTCCCAACCTCTTGTATTACAAGAAAGGTTAGCGACCATTCCAGCTAAAGATGTTCCAAGTGCACCAACATATGAAGACACAGAACCTCCACCTGGAGCAGGTGTTTCTCTAGATACTTCATCTGAAAAACTCCTCGCTGAGAGATCAATTAGATTGCCATTTTTATTAGTTATTTTCTCAAGATAATATTCAATTATATTTTTATTTGGATCAAAATTCTTTACTTGATTTAGACCTAGAGATTCTATTGCAATTTTTATAATATCTCCTTCAGGAATCCCATCTGATCTATTTTGTTTCTTTAAAAAATATTTTCCTGCATCAATCATTGATTTTAATGGGATAAGACCTACTAATTCTGATCCTGTTACACTGGCTCCTCTTGCATTTGCTTTTTTCACAACCTCTTCAAAAACAGTATGAATAGGAGTTTCTGTAATATTAGTTAGATTCATTGATATCTGAGCAATACCAAATTCTTCTATATACCATCCGATTGCTTTAACATATTTAAGTGATCCAGGAATAGTTTCTGCATTGCCATCTTTATCATAAACTATCTCACCAATTACTGGATGACCTTTTCTTTTAATCCTTCCCTTCTCTCTTACATCAAAAGCAATAGCATTTGCAAGTCTAGTGGATTTAGTATTGAGGTTAATATTATATGCTATGAGAAAATCTCTAACTCCAATAGCTGTTGCTCCTGATTTTTTATTAAAATTTTTTCCAAAATCTGGTTTCCAATCATCACTATTTATTTTTTTATTAAGACCTTCATACTCACCTGACCTAACATTTGCTAAATTTCTTCTTTTTTCTTCCTTTGCAGCATACTCATACAAGTAAATTGGGATATTTAATTCTTCAGATACTAATCTTGCTAATTTTTCAGCATATGGAATAAGTTCATCAAAGCTTATATTAGAAACTGGAATTAAAGGACAAACATCAGTAGCACCAAACCTTGGATGCTCTCCTCTATGTTTAGACATATCAATTTTTTCACTTGCAACTTTAATCGCATCAAATGCTGCATTTATCACTGAATCTGGATCACCAACAAATGTCATCACAGTTCTATTTGTTGCTTTTCCTGGGTCTACATTAAGAAGGTGTACTCCTTTTGTATTAGAAATAGCTTCAGATATTTCTTTTATTATATCTTGATTTCTGCCTTCGGAGAAATTAGGTACACACTCAATTATTTGATTCACGATTTAAAATTAAATATTAATTATAGATTTTACCTCTTTTACAAATAAAGGAAGGCTTCAGCTTCCCTTGATTATAAAGAATATCTTTAAAATTATTTGTCTCAAAACCTATCATATCTGCAATTTTTCCTTTTTCTAGAGATCCTCTATCTTCTAAAGATAATGCATTAGCAGATCTACATGTAATTCCTGCTAGAACTTCTGCATTTGATAATTTTTCTAAAGACCCAAGAAGAGCCGCCTGAATCAGTAAATCACCCATAGGTGCAGAACCGGGGTTCCAATCTGAAGCTATAGATACCTTACAATTATTGTCTAAAAGTTTTCTTGCAGGAGCAAATGGAATACCCAAACCTAAACTACATCCAGGCAAAACAACTCCCGTTGTTTCAGATTTTGATAAATAATTTATTTCTTTATCAGTTATTACCTCTAGATGGTCAACGCTCACAGCTCCATTATCAACCCCGACCTTTACACCTCCTGATGTAAATTGATTTGCATGAGCAGTAATTGAAAAGTTATTTTTAACCTTATCCAAAAAAGTTGATGCTTCACTAACAGAAAATGCATTTTCTTCAATAAATATATCCACTCTATTTGACAAATTATCTTCTTTAATTTTAGGTAATAACTCATTTAAAATAGAGTCTAGGTAGCTTTTAGATGACTCAAAGCTTTTTGGTGTTACGTGAGCAGCAAGACAAGTAGGGATTAGATCAATCTCATTTTTATTATCAATTTCATTAATGATTTGAAGCATTCTAATTTCATCATCTAAATTGGGAGCATACCCACTTTTAACCTCACAAGTTAAAACTCCATCAAGAAAATGTCTTTTTAGTCTTCTTAATGTATCTTGTTTAAGTTGATCATCAGTAGAATTAGAAGTAGAATTCATTGTGTTATGAATACCTCCTCCCTCTTCAAGAATCTGCTGGTATGATACTCCAGAGTTTCTTTTAGAATACTCATCTGATCTACTTCCATAATGGCATACATGTGTATGAGAATCAATAAATCCAGGTAAAAGAATGGAAGGGAATTCGATTTCTTTCACATTAGAAATATTCTTATTTAATTCAGAAAAAGACCCAATATCTGAAATTTTTTCACCTTCAATAATAACACCTCCATCATCAATTATATGTAGACTATTATCGTCTATTGCTCCCCTTTCAGGAAGATTTGCCATTGTAATAATTTGTGTAAACGGACCAATAAGTTTTCTCAATATTATAAATCTAAATTAAACTTCTTTAAATATTTATTAGCAATATCATATCCGGCATCATTGTGCCTAAAAACACCCATGGCTGGGTCATTATGTAAAACCCTTCTTATACACTGCTCTGCTCTTTCTGTTCCATCTACAAGAACAACCATTCCAGCATGTTGTGAATATCCCATCCCTACACCACCCCCATGATGAAAAGAAACCCAAGTAGCACCACCCGCTGTATTTGACATCAAGTTTAACAAAGGCCAATCAGATACAGCATCTGAGCCATCAATCATGCCTTCAGTCTCACGATTAGGAGATGCAACTGAGCCACAATCTAAGTGATCTCTTCCAATAGCTATAGGCGCTGACACCTTACCACTTTTAACTAGATCATTGAATATAACACCTGCTTTCTCTCTCTCACCCATACCTAACCAACAAATCCTGCAGGGCAATCCCTGAAATTGAATTTTATCTTGAGCCTGTTTAAGCCAGTTTATCATGTCTGTATTTTCAGGAAAGGCTTCAATAAGAGCCCTATCAGTAGTGTAAATATCCTCAGGGTCTCCTGATAAAGCTGCCCATCTAAATGGCCCCTTACCCTCACAAAATAGTGGTCTTATGTAGTCTGGAACAAAACCATTAAAATTAAAGGAATCTTTTTCCCCTCCTTGTTTTGCAAATTCTCTTAAATTATTTCCATAGTCAAATGTAATTGATCCCATTTTCTGCATTTTTAGCATAAGAGAAACATGTCTTGCCATACTCTTTAAGGATAAATCCTTATATTTTTTTTGATCTTCCTCTCTTAACTTCTCAGCTTTATCTAGAGTTATACTATTGGGCACATATCCAAAAACAGGATCATGAGCAGAAGTCTGATCAGTCAATACTTCAGGGACAATACCATCATTTATTAAATTTTCTAGCATATCACCAATATCACTCACTAAACCTATTGAAATATTTTTATTTTTTTTCTTTGCTTCAAGTGCCCAGTCTCTTGCCTCCACGTAAGAGTCAGTCATTTTATCAATATATCTTGTTTTTATTCTTTTCTCTATTCTTTTTGGATCAATATCTGCACCTAAAAATGTTGCCCCGGCCATTGTTGCTGCTAAGGGTTGTGCCCCACCCATTCCACCAAGACCTCCAGACACTAACAACTTTCCTTTTAAACTTCCTCCAAAATGTTTATTAGCGCAAGCAGCAAACGTCTCATATGTGCCTTGGAGAATACCTTGTGTTCCAATGTAAATCCAACTCCCAGCAGTCATCTGACCATACATCATAAGCCCATCTTTTTTTAACTTCTCAAAGTGTTCCCAATTTGCCCACTCTGGGACTAAATTAGAATTTGCTATTAAAACTCGTGGTGCTTGCTCATGAGTTCTTACCACACCAACAGGTTTCCCAGACTGGATAAGTAAACTCTCATCATTCTTAAGATTTAGAAGGATATCAATAATTTTTTTAACTGATTTAATATCTCTTGCAGCCTGACCAGAACCACCATATACAATAAGATTTGATGGATCCTCTGCAACTTCAGAGTTAAGATTATTGAGAAACATTCTCAGGGGTGCCTCTGTCTGCCAACTCTTAGCATTTAATCTATCTCCTGTTGGGGCCTTATAATTAGGATGTTTTGCGTATTTTTCTATAAAACTTACTGTATTCATTTTATGAAATTAATTGAACTAATTTTTTTGATTTAATAATTTTAGTTGCCTCAATTATATCTTCTATAAAAACTTTATCACTCTCACAATGACTAATTTTTGTTCTAATGAAATCATGACATTTATTGACTTTTTTACCAGATTTAAGAGGTTTTAAAAAATCAAATGCTTGGGATGAACACAAAAGTTCAATAGCTAGGATCTTTTCTAAATTCTTTAAAACTCTTAAAAGTTTTACTGATCCTATAGAACCCATACTCACATGATCTTCTTGACCTAAAGAAGTTGTTATAGAGTCTGCACTTGATGGGAAACAAAGGTTTTTGTTTTCACTAACCAGAGCAGCAGAAGTATATTGAAGTATCATAAACCCAGAGTTTAACCCTGTGTTTTTTAAAAGTAGTTTAGGGACCTTATCATTTCCTTTAAGCAAAAGATAAATTCTTCTATCAGAAATATTTCCTAATTCTGAGGCAGCAATTACATTATAATCAATGGGTATAGCAAGAGGTTGACCATGAAAATTACCTCCACTCACTACCTTTCCATTTTCTAAAACTATTGGATTATCAGTAACAGAATTTAATTCGGTATTTACCATACTCTCTAAATAATAAAAAGCATCCCAACTTGCTCCATGGACCTGTGGGATACACCTAACTGAATATGGATCTTGAACCTTTTGACAGTCTTCATGAAATTTTACAACTTCAGAATTATTTAACAAGCTCCTTATTCTTTTAGAGACTTCTATTGATCCTTTAAATGGTCTTAGGTCTGTAATTTCTTTACTAAATGGAATAACTGAACTCAAAGTTCCTTCCACTGAAATAGCAGATATTATATCTGCATTCTGCAGACAATTATGAAATCTACTTAAAGAATAGCAAGCATAAGCTGCTATGAATTGAGTTCCATTAATTAATGCTAAACCTTCTTTTTCTTTTATTTCAATAGGTTTTTTGTTCTCTAGTGAAAGAAAGTCCAACGATTTTATTTTCTTTTTCTTATAGTAAACTTTTCCATGACCTATTAAAGGCAAAAATAAATGAGCCAAAGGCGCAAGATCTCCCGACGCACCAACTGAACCTTTTGAAGGAACTACAGGAATAATGTCATTGTCTATATGCCAACAAATTCTATCAATTAAATTTAACGATACTCCAGAATACCCCATTGATAAGGAATGTACTTTTAAAATCATCATAAGTTTTGAAACTATTTTTGGAATATTAGAGCCAACTCCAACAGCGTGACTCTTTAGAAGATTTTCTTGAAGGACATTAGCATCATTTTGAGAAATAACAGTATTGCATAACGCGCCAAAACCAGTATTTATACCATAAATAACTTCATTAGATGTTAAAGCATTCTCAATCCTCTCTCTTGAAAAGGAAATTTTTGATTTTTGCTTTGAAGATATTATGCCCGGCAATTTGCCCACAGCAATATCAATTGCAATCTGATAAGACATCTTATCTTCTCCGTAATTAAATTTATTAGTTGACATTACAATAAAGTTAGTTTTTTTACAGGAATTAATTTATCAAAAAAATATCTTATTCCTTGTATGATTTATCTAACTCAGCCTGAAGAATATCATAACATTTATCTCTGAATTTATCAATATCCTTTGTGGTAAACCCATCGGTTGAGATAGGTTTGTGACATATGATTTCACAAGGACTCCAACTAATGAAGAATGAGCCTTTCATTATCTTGTATGCACCAAGGAGAGATACAGGAAGAATAGGAATTTGTTTTTCTAGGGCCATAGCAAAAGCTCCGTTTTTAAATGGTGCCATAGTAGGCACCTTCTCCGTCTTTATTCCACCTTCTGGAAAAAGACCTATACTATACCCTTCATCTATAGACTTAAATGAATCAATATACGTCTGTTTACGGCTATTTTTACTGTCTCTGTCTACCATTATATGGAGATTTTTAAAGATGTATCCTAGAACAGGAATATTATTTACTTGCATCTTACCAATAAATTTAAAAGGGATATTAAGAGCTGCTAATGCTGGAATATCAATATAAGAAAAATGATTAGCTATTATGACGTATTGACTTTTTAAATCAACTCCTTCCTCACATCTAATTTTCATTGGAATAAAAATTAAAGTGAAAAATGTTCTAGCTATTTTATGATGAGCCCAGTAGGCCATCTTCTTTAATTTTTTAAACCATATTCCTAATAGTAACGGAATAGAAAAAAAAATGAATAATGATGAGAAAACTAGTAACCCATACAAGGAATATAAAACTGTAAAAATTTTCATATTTATTTGGTGATCGTAAGATAATGAAAACGAATAACATGGAAAACTGCGGCAATAGTTAATCCTACACTTAACCCAATCCAGACGCCAAATACCCCATATCCAGAAGTAACTCCTAGGAAATAAGATAGTGGAATTGAAATGATCCAGTATGATATAAATGTAAGTATTGTTGGAATTTTAGTGTCTCTTATTCCCCTTAGGACACCAAGTCCTACAGCCTGAAGCCCATCTGATAACTGAAATAAACCAGCAATAATTAAAAGAGATGATGCTAACGAAATTACTTCAAAATCATCTACATAGAATGTTGGAAGGACATCTCTGAAATAAATGAATATAACTGCAGAAAAACACATAAGAATAAATACCAAAATAAAATTAGAATATCCAGATTTTCGAATTTCGGTTTTATCTCCTATTCCATAATAATGTCCTAATGATATCATTGAAGCAGAACCTATGCCAGACGCAACCATATATGAAATGCTAGCTAAATTTAATGCAATCTGATGTGAAGCTAACTGTATTGCACCCATCGACCCAATTATTATTGTAGCAACACTAAAAGCTCCAACCTCAAAAATATACTGCAGGCCAGAAGTAAACCCAATCCCAAAAATTGACCTTAGCGAATGGTAATTTATAGATGTATTAAGTGCAAGGATAATACTATTAAATTTTTTGCTATTAAGGCAGTAGACTAAAATGAAAAAAAACATTAAAACTCTACTAATTAAAGTTGCATAGGCTGCACCAATTATTTCTAACCTAGGAAATCCAAATAAACCAAAAATTAAAATTGCATTAAGTACGATATTTATAATATTTGAAAAAATTGATATATACATAGGTGGTTTAGTATACCCTAATCCCTCAATAAATTGCTTAAAGGTTTGAAATAACATTAAAGGAATAAGAGAGATACATATTATATCTAAGTACCTGTAGGTAAATGATAATACCTCTTGATCCTGAATAAAATACTTAAGAAAGAACTTTAAGTAAACAGTTATTAGCACAAGAACTATTGTAAAAAAAAGATTGAGATACATGCCATTATAAAAAATATTTGAGATGTAACTTTCATCAGATTTTTTTGATGAAATAAGTGGAGTGATCCCATAGGATAAACCAATGCAAAACAAGAGGATAAACCCAAAAATTGAAGATGACAGAGATACTGCCGCAAGCTGAGTAACAGAAATATTTCCTATCATAAGACTATCAACAACACCAACAGTGATGTGTCCTAACTGGCTAATCATGATAGGAAAAGAGAGGTGAAGGTTATCTCTTATATGATGACGTAATTTCATGTTGGCAAATATAAAAAAAAGCCCGATGTCTCGGGCTTTTGGTATGAATTGTTGTTAAACTTTACCTAGTATGAATCTTGTTTTTGAATCATATTCTTAAATTTCTATTAATTAATCTTGATTTTTCCATCTGCCTCTTTCTAATCATAAGTCTTTGAAATCTTATTTTTTGTTCATCATCAAGTATTGAACTAAGCTCTAAGGTTTTTTTAAACTCAGATTTTTTTAATTCTGCTACTAAATCAGACATATCATCAATCAATTTATTAACTGAATTAATATCTATATTATCTTCAATTTTTTCTAACTGCATCTCCAATTTTTTTCTCATGACCTCTTTTTTTAATGATTTTGAAGAAATATTGTGTCTTGAATTAATTTCTTTAAACTTTTTCTTCTGCTCATCTGATAAATTAAGAAAACTAAGTGGGTTATCTTGATTATTTTTATTTTGAAGAGACTCATTTCTCATCTCTAGCATTTTCTTAATTTGATCTCTATCCATCATACCTCTTTGTTGGAAGTTATTATTTCTCTGCATCTGTGAATATGAAACATATGAGGCAAAGAGAATAACTATTAAAGAAATTGTTTTTTTCATAAATTTTATTTTATTGTTTTACTTGTTCAAATATTAGACGACATATTACGATTAATATTGTTCTTTAATTAGATATTATTTATTAAAAAATGTTAAAAAAACAATTTCAGAAAAATCTTATTGAAGCTGGATGTGACGAGGTAGGAAGAGGATGCATTGCTGGCCCAGTAGTTGCAGCAGCTGTTATTCTGCCAACAGAATATTTTAATAATAGTATTATTGACTCAAAAAAACTTAGTCCAAAAAAAAGAGAAAAGCTTGGAAAAGAAATAATTGGTAATGCAATAGCTTGGAGTGTATCAGAAGTAAGTAATAATACAATTGATAAAATAAATATACTAAACGGATCTATACTAGCGATGCACAGAGCACTAGATAAGTTAAAAGTAAGACCAGAGTTTATTATAGTTGATGGAAATAAATTCAAGCCCTATAAAAATGTTAAACATGAGTGCATAATCAAAGGAGATAACAAATTTCAAAATATAGCTGCAGCCTCAATAATTGCAAAAAATTATAGAGATGATCTTATGAAAAATTTATCTCAAAAATTCGATAAATATTCATGGGAATCTAATTTCGGATACCCAACAAAAAAACATAGAAATTCTATAAAAAAACATGGAGTTACTGAGTATCATAGGAAATCATTTAAACTTCTATAAATTAATCTTTAAAACTTATCTTTGAGGCATGAAAATCAAAAGCCTTCAAAACGAACAATTTCATTTAAAATCTAATGCTAAAATGGTTCCATTCGCTGGTTATAGTATGCCAATGTGGTATTCTACTATTGCAGATGAACACAATACAGTAAGAGATCATGTTGGAATTTTTGATGTGTCTCATATGGGAGAATTTTTTGTTACGGGAGATATGGCAAAAGATTTTTTACAGATGGTAACTACAAATGATATAAATAAATTGACTAAAGGAAAAATTCATTACTCTTCAATTCTTAATAGATCAGGTGGTATTATCGATGATCTTCTAGTCTATGATATCGGAGAAAACAAGTATATGCTTGTTGTTAATGCGTCAAACATGGAGAAAGACTTGAACTGGCTTAATGAAAATAATAATCTAGATGTTGATATAAAAAATAGTTCAGATGATTATTCACTATTTGCAGTTCAGGGGCCAAATGCTGAAAAAGTTTGTAGTAATGTATTTGGTGAAGATTTATCTGGAATTAAATACTATACATTTATTGAGAGAGAAACTGGTGACTTTGGAAATGTAATTATTTCGGCTACTGGATACACTGGCGCTGGAGGTTTTGAACTATATGTGAGAAATGAATTTGCAGAATCTCTTTGGAACAATATGATTTCAAAGGGTAAAGAATTTGGAATTAAACCTATAGGTCTAGGAGCTAGAGATACCTTAAGACTAGAGATGGGTTTTTGTCTCCATGGAAATGATATTGATGATTCCATAAATCCAATTGAAGCTGGACTTGAATGGATATGTAAGAAAGAAATAGATTTTATTGGTAAAGAAATAGTTGATAGAGATAAAAATAATAACCCATCTAAAATTCTTGTTGGATTTGAGTTAAAAGATAAAGGTATACCGAGGAAAGGATACAAAATTTTAAATAAGGAAAAAGAACTTATTGGTGAAGTTACGAGTGGATCAATTTCTCCTTACACTAAAAAGGCTATTGGAATGGGATATATTAGTTATAAAGAAGATACTCTTTCTGAAAAAATTTTTATAGAGATAAGATCAAAAAAAATTGAAGCAGTAATTGTAAAAAGACCTTTTATATGAGTTCCATAGAAATTTGTTTAACTCACGAACAACTTGAGAATTATCAGCATAAAGACAAAAATGTTGTGGTGATTGATGTATTAAGAGCAACGAGCACTATTAATACTATTCTCTTTTCTGGAGCTAAATCTGTAATGCCTGTAGAAACTCTAGATGAATGTATGAAGCTTAGAGATCAGGGATATATCATCATGGCCGAGAGAATGGGTAAGAAAGTTGAAGGATTTGACTTCGGAAACTCTCCTACTAAAATTAAAAAGAGTGAATTTGAAGGAAAAGATGTAGGAATAGCTACAAGTAATGGAACAAAAGCCATTGTCAAAACGAAAGGCTCTCATATAACTCTTATAGGATCATTTCTTAATCTATCAAAAATCATAGAATACATTAATAATAGCAATAATGATGTTCTATTAGTATGTTCGGGATGGAAAGGAAGTACAAATCTAGAAGACACTTTATGTGCTGGAGCAATAGTGGCAGGATTACAAAATTTTGAATATGATTCAGATACTGTAATAATTGCAAAAAAATTATATGAACAATCTAAAGGTGATATACTTTCTCTCATGCAAAAATCCTCTCATGCAAAAAGATTATCAGGTTATGACAATGTAAAAGATATTGAGTTTTGTTCACAAGTTGACACACAAGAAATATTACCTTTCTTTGACAAAGAGAAAATTAGGTTACTGTAGCTTCTTATTATTTAAATGTCTTTCAGAGTCTCTCCTATCTTTTTTCTCTAAATTTTTTTTAAGAGCATCAGTAAGGTCTACTCCAGTTTGATTAGCTATACATACTAAAACCCATAACACATCTGCAAGCTCATCTGCCAGATCTAGATTTTCCTCTCCTTTTTTAATTGATTGCTCTCCATATTTCCTAGATATGACTCTTGCCAGCTCACCTACTTCCTCCATTAAGATCGTAGTATTTGTTAGCTCATCAAAATATCTTACACCCTTTTCTTTAATCCATACATCTACAAGTTTTTGTGCTTCTTTTATAGTCATGTTTAAATTTATATTTAATTTCACTTAATTTATTATTTATAAATTTTTTTTTGTGGAAGAAGCAACCCAGACATATTCTTTAGTAGAAACTCAAAAATTGGATATTTTAGAATTGAGTGCTTTGCTTCTAATTCTAGCTTCCTTCTTTTCTATAATAAATTTAAGAGTCTTAAAACTCCCTATGACAATAGGTCTAATGATAATGGCAATTGCCCTGTCAATAGTAGTCCTAATTCTTGGGTTTTTCTTTCCAACTTTTATGGAACTTGCCTACTCTATAACAGTAAGCTTTGACTTCAATTTTGTGCTTCTCAATGTGATGCTACCATTCTTACTTTTTGCAGGGGCAATGTCAATTAATGTACACCTACTAAAAAAAGATAAAATTACTATTCTTGTTTTAGCTTCGTTTGGAGTATTATTTTCAACATATGTAGTTGGAACCCTAACCTTCTATTTGATCAATTTACCAATTTTTGGTCTTGCGTCATTAAATGTGAGTTATATAGACTGTCTACTTTTTGGTGCATTAATTGCGCCAACAGATCCTATTGCTGTACTATCTATAATAAAAAAAATGAATCTTTCACCAATGACTGAAACTAGAATTGCTGGAGAATCATTATTTAATGATGGGATTGGAGTTGTTGTTTTCCTAACCCTTTTAGGTATGAAAACTACTGGCACAGAAGTATCTATTCAGGCTATAGGAAGTTTATTTTTCACCGAAGTTGGTGGAGGAATTTTTCTCGGAGCACTTGTTGGATACCTTGGCCTAAAACTTGTTAAAGATATTGAAAATGAACATGTAGAGTTAGAAGTTCTAATTACTCTCTCAATGGTACTTCTAGTATCGGTAATTGCTAATAAATATCACCTTTCCGGTCCTTTAGGTGTTGTTATTCTTGGACTTTATCTCAACAAACATGTCAAAGAGGATAGTGGAAATGGTCAGTCTGAGTTAGCCATGGGTGATTATGTTTATAAATTCTGGCACCTACTTGATGAAACGCTAAATGCTATATTATTTATCCTCATTGGCCTTGAAATCATCTTACTTTACGAGAGCTTTAATTTAATTTATTTATTGCTTTCCATAATAACAATAGTTATGGTGGTTGGGGCAAGATATATTGGTGTCTCAATACCAGTGGTGATTCTATCAAAATTCCAAAAATTTGAAAAAAATACTGCGAAAATTATAACATGGGGAGGACTAAGGGGTGGACTCAGTATTGCACTAGCTCTTAACTTACCAGAGACTATGGGTGATGCAAAGTCCTTAATTTTAATACTTACTTACGCTGTTGTATTATTTACTATCCTTGTTCAAGGATTAACAATGCAGAGTATTATAAAAAGCAATTAGTGTGAAATATTTTTTATCAATATTTTTTCTATTCTTTAGTATAAATATTTTCTCTCAAAATCAATCTATAGAAAATTTTTTTAGCGAGTATGGATATGACTGTAACACGTTTAATAATGAAGATCTCTATGAATACTACGGATATGACGTAGAAGATGATGTCACCCCGGCAATAGAAGCTCTCAATCAGTATTGTAATAGTTCAAAAAATATAGCATATATAATTGCAACAAATGTTAACATAAGAAATAAACCAAATGTAAGTGAGAGCAAGGTATTATTTCAATTAAATAAGGTGGTATGGTATAAAGACGCTTTAAACTTTGGAAGTGAATCAGATTATCTTCAAACAGATTGGTTAAGTAACCCTGCTACACCTGTAGATATAACTGACTCTGCCATTGCAGATGGAAATAAATGGTATAAAATCAAAGGAGCAGAATTGACAAAAGAAGAGAATTCTGAACTAAGTAATTGGGGTGACTGGGATGTGGTTAGAGATAGTCTTTTCAATTTAGATGAGAAGGGTTACAGTATTCGAGAAAACAATGATAGAGAACATTGGATTTACCACACATTAGTTCACAGGTTCCAAAATAATAGTTTCAAAGACGGAAAATATTCTGCATCTATAGTTGTCGAAGATTGGATGAAAGAGATAGAAGAAAAAGTAAATTTTACCATAGATGGAGATGATGTCAAAGGTGAATTTTCATATTCTAGTTCATTAACTGACGGAGTATACTGCAAACTTTATGGGGAAAAATCTACTAATGGAAGACATTTAAGCCTTAAAAGTACATGTTACAGCGAGGGAGATGAGTACGAAGGGTGGGATTATCAAATTACTATTATGGACAATAATGCTTTTAAGCTAATCTTTACTTCAAGAGGTAAGAATAGTGTTAATTTTTATCGATATGAGTTTGAAGAAATTGATAAATTAAAATAATTTACTCCTTATTCTTTGAGTCAATTATAATAGTAGTAGGCCCGTCATTAACTAGACTAACTTTCATGTCACCACCAAACTCTCCTTTCTGAATTCCCTTCCCCAGAGACTCCTCTAGAATTTTTATAAACTTTTCATACATAATATTAGCGAGATCAGGCTTTGCTGCTTTTATGAAAGAGGGTCGATTTCCTTTCTTAGTTGACCCATGAAGAGTAAACTGACTGATAAGAAGTATGTCTCCACCGACATCAAGCAGACTCTTATTCATTTTTCCCTCTTCATCATTAAAAATTCTAAGATTAATAATTTTATTGGACATCCAGTCAAGATCAATGTCATTATCCTCATCAACAAAGCTTACAAGAACCATGAGACCCTCCTTAATTTCACCAATTACCTCTCCTGAGACCTTGACATTAGACTGACTTACCCTCTGAACAACTACCCTCATTTTATAATTAATTTATCCATCATCTCATTCACTGACATATTTGATAAATTTTCCATATCTAAAAAGGAATTCAATATATCATCTGATTGATTACCAGGGTAATAGCTTTTTATTGCATCCTTAAATTTGTTAATAAGAAGTGGTATTCCCTCTTCTCTCCTATTCCTGTGTCCAACTGGGTACTCAACTGTTATTTTTTCTGACTTAGCCCCATCATCAAAAACTAAAGTAATACTGTTAGCAATTGATCTTTTACTCGGATCCAGGTAGTCCCTAGAAAATTTTGGATTTTCACTGATTATCATCTTTTCTCTTAATGAATCAATCATAGGGTTACTTGCAATTTCGTCTTGATAATGTTTAGCTTCAACCTTACCATATATCAATGCTATAGCAATCATGTACTGTAGGCAGTGGTCTCTGTCAGCATAATTATGTAGTGGTCCAGTCTTAGATATAATTCTAACTGCAGGCTCTTGAGTCTCCACCTCAATACTTGATATTTTGTCAAGCTTGTCCCCATACTTTTCATGTAAAGATATTCCAGCCTCAACAGCAGTCTGTGCATGAAACTCTGCAGGAAATGAAATTTTAAATAAAATGTTTTCCATTACATAAGAACGGTACTCTTGACTTCTTTTAATTGGTTTACTTTTAAAACTAACATCACTAAATCCCCATGTCTTAGCTGAAAGAGCACCTCTGTATCCACCCTCACCCTTTGTTGTAAGCCATGCCAAATGAACTGCTCTCGATGTTGCATCGCCTGCTGCCCATGACTTTCTGCTTCCAGTATTTGGTGCATGTCTATAAGTTCTTAGACTACTTCCATCAACCCACGCGTGAGATACGGTATTACATACATCTTCAAAATCACCACCAAGTAGGTATGAGGAGAGAGCGCTTGATGCTACCCTCACAAGTAATACGTGATCAAGTCCTACTTTATTAAAGCTATTATCAAGAGCCAAGACTCCCTGAATTTCATGAGCTTTAATTGTATATTCTATTAACTCTGATACTTTGATTGGATCCTGACCTTTACTAACTCTCTTTAAACTTAAAAAATCAGTAAGTGGAAGAATTGCACCCAAGTTATCTGAGGGATGACCCCACTCCTCGGCTAACCACGTGTCATTAAAATCTAGCCATCTAATTATACAGCCTGTATTCCAAGCAGCTCTTATCGGGTCCAATGTAAAATTTGTTCCAAAAACTCTTGCCCCACCATCTATATTAGAGCCCCCAAAGACTGGACCTAATAAGTTTTTACATGATTCGTTTTTTAGGGCTAGTATCCCACAAGCGATACTATCTAAAAGCACGTAGTATGCTGTTTGCCTTGATAGGTCTGAAAAATTTGAGAAGTTTACAGTATAGTCTGCTATCTCTTTTATCTCTTTATCGTAATCAGAAATAAAATTTTCTGAAACCTCATTTTTCATATTAATTTCTTTCGTTTATTGGAACAAAATCAAGTGGATCACTACCAACATATTTTGCTCCTGGCCTTATTAGTTTATTATCTGATCTCTGCTCAATAATATGAGCTGCCCACCCCGATACTCTGGAACATACAAAAATTGGAGTAAAAAGCTTAGTTGGTATATCCATAAAGTTATAAGCTGAAGCATGGAAAAAGTCGGCATTGGCAAAAAGACCTTTCTCTTCTTTCATAATGTTCTCAATTCTAGATGATATATCATAAAGTTTCTCGTTAGGTCTCCCTACTGATAGTTTCTTTGACCACTTCTTGATTATATCATTTCTTGGGTCTTGTTTTTTGTACACGGCATGACCAAAGCCCATAATTAGCTCTTTATTTTCAAGCATAGAGTAAATAGATTTTGCGGCTGATTCCTCATCTTCAAATCTTGAAATGAGCTCCATTGCTTTCTCATTTGCCCCGCCATGAAGAGGACCTCTCAACGTTCCTATTGCACCGGTAACACAAGAATAAAAGTCTGATAAAGTAGCGGCACATACTCTTGCGGCAAATGTAGAAGCATTAAATTCGTGCTCTGCGTAGAGAATAAGAGAAATATTCATAACCTTCTCTTCTGTCTCTGTAGGTTTTCTCCCGTGGAGAGTAGAAAGAAAATGACCTGCTATAGTTTCAGAATCATTTTCTTCAGAAATCTTCTTGCCAAAATGCGAGAAATGATACCAGTAATTTAATGCAGAAGGAAATATTCCGAGTAACCTCTCAGAGCAGTGCATCTGATTATCAAAAGATTTCTCTGGCTCAATATTTCCAAGAAAAGAACACGATGTCCTTAACACATCCATAGGATTAGTGTCTTTAGGGATTTTCCCCAAAACTGATTTTAAAGAATTTGGAAGAGATCTCTTAGAAATAATATCATCTGTAAAACTTTTAAGCTCATCATTATTAGGAAGTTTTCCGTGGAGCAATAGATAACAAACTTCTTCAAAAATGCAGTGCTCACTTAATTCAACTACGTCATAACCTCTGTAATGGAGATCATCACCAGTCTCTCCAACAGTACAGATTGAAGTTGTTCCTGCCTCAATACCTCTTAACCCTTTACTCATCTTTTTTATTTAAAATATCATCCATCTCCTTCTCATATTTATGGTAGGAAAGGTAATCGTATAACTCATCTCTAGTCTGCATATCACTAAGTATATGTTCTTGAGATTCAGCATTTGATAGTTCTTTATAAATCTTTTCAGCAGCTTTACTCATCGCCCTAAAAGCGGTTAGAGGATATAATATCATTGACACGCCAACATCGTGCAGATCTTTTTTTGTAAATAAAGGGGTTCTGCCAAATTCTGTAATATTTGCTAGTATTGGAACTGATGATACATCTGTAATTTTTTTATACCCCTCTAGTGACATTAGGGCCTCAGGAAAAATCATATCTGCTCCAGCCTCTATATAACATTGAATTCTTTCTAACAATCTCTCCTCACTTTCTACTGCTAATGCATCAGACCTTGCCATAATTACAAAATTATCATCAGTTCTAGCATCAACAGCTGCCTTAATCCTATCCTGCATCTCACCGATTGAAACTAATTTTTTATTGGGTCTATGACCACATCTTTTCTGATCAACTTGATCTTCAATATGTACAGCCGCAACATTTTCATTTTCAAGAGATCGAATAGTGTTCTGAATAGATTTAGTTGAACCAAATCCAGTATCTATATCGACGAGTAGTGGTAAATCACAAGCTGAGGTAATTCTTCTTGCATCTTCAACAACATCTTCAAGTTTAGTAAAGCCAAGATCCGGAAGGCCAAATGATGAAGCAGCAACTCCACTTCCTGATAGATATATTGACTTAACTCCATTCTTTTTAGCAAGAACTGATGAATATGCGTTTACTGTACCTAAAATGGATAATGGTTGTTTATTATTAACAAGGTCTCTAAATAACCTTCCTCTCATATGGGATATAGTAATTGGTTGCTCTTTCCAAACATAAAATAATTTTTAATAACATACCATACTACTTGCTACTTTTCTCCCATTCCAAAAAATTATCAATATCTTCTTTTATAGAATCATATATCCATGCTATAAGAGCTATATCATCTATCAAACCCGTAACTGGAATAAAGTCAGGTATAAGATCAACAGGATAAATAAAATATATTAAACCTGCGACAAGAAGACATATAGTCTTCCATGGAACATATGTATACTCTTTAGAAGTATAAGCATTTATTATTCTGATAAATATCCTTAAAGAATCATTTAATTTTGATGTTGCCTTATCATCATTTGATAAATCTTTAAGTTTGTTTAATACATCTTCAATAAGCTTTTTAAGCTTTCTATCATCATTTATAATAATTTTAGCTTTTGATATATAATCCTTTATTGTGTTGTCTTTATTCATTATTATGAAGTTGTTTCTAAAATAAAACTTGAGTTATTTACATTACCATCTATAGGTGGATTTTTTTTTATTATTTCAAGCTTACACAATTTAATATTTTTTATTTGAGAATGAATATCAGTTGAAATTTTATGAGCTACTGTTTCTATGAGATTGTATTCTTTCGACATCTCACCTTCTATAATTGAAAAAAGATTAGAATAATCAACTGTCCCTTCAATTGAATCATCATAATTAATTTTATCTGCTTCAACTTCAACTGATATATTAATAATAAAAGTATTGCCTTCTTCTTTTTCAAAATCAAAAAGACCAATTTTTGATTTAAATTCTAAGCCATTAAGTGATATTGTTGATTTATTGATTTTCATCGAAGGTGTCAAAAAATGATTTCTGAACATTATCGGATTTCTTTTTTTTAGGAGAAACATCTTCCTCTTCGGAATCTGATTTTTCATCTTGAATTTCTTCTTCTATGCTTTCTTTGGGCTTTTCTATTTCTTCACTAGATTCTACTTCTTTTACAGTCTCTTCTAAGTTTTCCCCCCCAAAGATATCATCTGCAGACATATCCTTTTTATCAGATATAACTTCTTGATTACCTTCTTGATTATCTTTCTCTTCACTTTCAGTTACCAACTCATATTGATCATCATTATGTTCTTCTTCATTATTTTTTTCATCTAACCTTTCACTTTCATCACTTTCTGAAATTATTTCTTCGGTATTCTTATCTACCTTATCTTCTTCTAAATCTAAGTCCAAACTTTCTTCAGTAAATAACTCCTCCTCTAAATCTATTTTAGGTTCATCATTTGAAATATTCTCTTCATCTCTAAGAGTTTCCTCGTTAATGTCATCTGAATCAATATTTTTCTCTACAGCATCTATACTTTTTTCAATCTCATTAAAATTAGCTTCAGCACCTATCTCATCTAAACCTAGATTTATCTTTTCTTTAAGATCACCTATATCTTTAATTGTTGAATCTCTTAGTAATATTATTTTATCATATTCATCCTTTATACCACTTAACTCTTCTCTAGCATCATCAAGAATACCCTTAGCATCTTCCTTAGCTTTCTCTATAATTTTTTTGGCTGTATCTTCAGCAGTTTTAAGCGTACTAATTAAAGAGGATTCAACACTCTTGAATTTATCATTCTCAGTTTTTTGCTCTGTAATTTTATTTTCTAAATCTGTAATTTTATTTTCTAAGATTTCAAACTCTCTAGATAAAGTCTGCATATAACTTTCTACTTGAGATTTGTCATATCCACGAAATCCAGAGCTAAATTTTTTATTTAAAAGATCTCTTGAGTTGATTTGATTCATTGAAATATGAATTTAAATAAAATCAATCAATTATTATATAATTTTATACTAATTAGATAGTATATGGGTTTAATAAAAAAGTTTTCTAGTAATAATAAGTCGTTAGTATGTGTTTGGAAAATAACTGAGACATACGATGAATTAACTCTTCTAACTAAAGAAAACATAAATATTAAAAATAGAATAAAGCAAAAAGAATTTCTTGCCTCAAGAGTTTTAGTTGAAAAAATGTGTGAAGTTTTCAATATAAAATTCAAAGGAATAAAAAAAGATAGTAATGGCAAGCCTTTTCTAATTAATTCCAATCATCATATTTCTATTTCTCATAAATTTCCTTACGTAACAGCTATTATAGATCAAAAACAATGTGGCATTGATATTGAGAAAATAGATGAAAAAGTAAAAAGAATAAAATCTAAGTTTTTAAATGAAGAGGAAGAAAAAGATGTGGGAGAAAATTTAAAAAAAATTATTGAGTACTGGTCAATAAAAGAGACTTTATACAAAATAGATGGAAGTACAATCCCACTAAAAAATATAACTATAAAAAATAAATCTGAAAATCTCTATGCTTGTTTAGTAAATGAAAAGGATTTTGAAATATCAACAAAAGAAATTGATAATCATATACTAAGCTATACAACTTAACCCTCCTTCTGCTTCCTTAAGTCTCTCTCAATTTTTTTTCTATTCTTACCTAAAGGAGCAAAAAAATGTTTTGGGTTTTCGTTAATATGCTTTAATAATTTATCAAGATCATAAGCGGTATTGTTTAAATTATTATATAAAGAATCATCGGATAATAATAAAGATAAAGTTCCCCCATTTCCAGATTCTATATCATCAAAAACACCATTAACTGATGTCAACAATATGTCAATTTGATCAAAGGTAGTTTCAAAATCAACTTTATTAAAATTGTTTATCATACTACTTGCTCCCTCAATAATTGGATCTATATCGTTTAGCTTCTTTGTTAAATCTGTAGTAAGATCATTTAAATTATTAAGAGTATTTGTAATAGTTTCTTCATTTGAATCAATAAGGTTATTGGTATTTGATAGCACATTGTTAAGATTATCTAAAGTATTTGTAATCATATCCCCACTTCCTCTCAGACCATCTAATATTTCATTAAGCCTACTAATTGTAACACCAAGATTATCTGTTATAGGAGTAGCTTTTTCAAGTAATTCAGAAAGACCCCCATCAATTTCGGAACTGACAGTATCTCCATCAACTAGAGGATCAGAGATATCTCCAATACTAAGTATAATAGCTTTACTACCTAGGAAGTCATTACTACTTAAGGTTGCTTTAGAATTTTTACCTATTACAAGATCTTCGTCAATATCCATAGTAACTAAAATCTTATTTTCTCTGTCCTGCAAAATTTTAATTTTGCTTACTCTTCCAACATTGTAACCATTCACAATTACTGGGTTTGCTACAATCAAGCCATCAACATTCTCATATAGTGCATAATACCTATTTATAGGAGAGAAAAAATCAATTCCTTTTAAAAAATTTGATCCAAGATAAAAAAACACTAGACCTACAACACCTATAATACCAACTTTTACTTCTTTATTCATAAATCAAAATTAGTTAATTTGATTCTAAATATTTCTTATAATCACGAATTGCTCTAAAAATAGCAGAGGCGAGATAAACTTGATGTGTTTTATTATTTAATTTTTTTTCTTCGGCAGAATTAGAAATATAACCTGTTTCTATAAGGACACTAGGCATGGTTGTATTCCATAAGACCTGAAATGGAGCCTGTTTAACTCCTCTTGACTTGATACCAACCCTATTCTTAAATTGATCCTGAATAAGATTAGCTAGAATTGTACTATTATCTACTTTAGCTTTCTGAGTAAGACTAAGAAGCATTACTGATTCCGAGGAATTTGGATCAAAATCTTTATATGTTTCTTGATAATTTTCTTCTAAAAATATTACTGCGTTTTCTCTTTTTGCAACATTCATATTAGCTGAATTTTTGCTTAATCCCATTAGGTAAGAAGTTGACCCATAAACAGACTTATTCGAGAACGAATCACAGTGAATTGAAAGAAATAAATCTGCATTATTTCTATTTGCTATTTCAGCTCTTTTATACAATGATGGAAAACTATCATCCTTCCTGGTATAAATCACTTTTATACCAGGAAGATTTTCATTAATTATTCTACCTAATTCTAATGAGATTGAAAGAGCAATATCCTTTTCAAAAGAATTTTTTCCAATAGACCCTGGATCTTTACCGCCATGTCCCGGATCAATAACAATTGTCCTAAGCTTATACTGAGGAGGATTAACAGAGTTAAAAGAAGTTAAAATAAGTAATAATCCTAATAAAAATGATATATTAATATTTCTCATTAACACTTATTTAGTCAGCAGATGATAACTTTGCTAGTGTGTAAATTTACATAAAAGCGATAAATTTATAAAATTGAGAAATATAGTAATAATCTTTTTTTTAATTACCCCTTATATCTCCCTTTCACAAATGGAATCTGATTCCCTAGTATCCCTGATGAACGGAGATAGTACTAGTTTAAATCAAAATGATACAACAGAAATATCAAGAGAGATTGAAACAACAATCAATTATAAGGCCAAAGACTCAATATTATATGATTTAAAAAATCAAAAGATAATGTTATATGGAAATTCTCAAATTGACTACGGTGAAATTAACTTAGAGGCTCAAGAGATACTGGTAGATTGGAATGACAAGACATTAGATGCTAATTATAAGACTGACTCAACAGGTAAAAAAATTGGAAAACCAGTTTTTTCTGAAGGAAATCAATCTTACGAAACCGATAAAATAACTTATAATTTTGAAACTAAAAAAGCTATTATAAAAGGAATTATCACTCAACTTGATGACGCATATATGCAAGGAGAAGACGTTAAGAAAAATGAAGAAGATGAACTTTTTATAAGTAAAGCAAAATATACAACATGTAATCTTGAGGAACCTCATTTCCATATATCATCGAGTAAAATAAAAGTGTTGCCAGGTAAAAAAGTGATATCAGGACCTTTCCATTTAAAGTTTGGAGAAGTACCAACCCCTCTTGGTTTTATATTCGGAATGTTTCCACAACCTAAGAAAAAGATATCGGGTTTAATTATGCCAAATTATGGAGAAGAAAAGAGAAGAGGTTTTTATCTAAGAGACGGAGGGTATTATTTTGCAGTAAGTGATAATCTTGATGTTAGACTTACTGGAGATGTGTATTCAAAAGGTAGTTATGGTATGACATTAGGTACTAATTATAAAAAAAGATATTCATATAGTGGTAATCTAAGATTTAATTTTAATAAGAGTAAATTAGGAGACTTTGAAAATCCTGCTACTTCAAATGATTTCTCTTTATCATGGTCACACACTCCGGATTCAAGAGGAAAGTCAAGTAGATTTTCATCTTCAGTAAATTTTCAAACAAACTCATACAATCAAAATAAAAATCTTGTCTATTCTAATTTTAATGAAAGTATTAACGCCCAATTCAACTCTAATATATCATATTCTAAGACATTCACGGGAACTCCCTTTAATTTATCAGCTAACCTCAGGCATTCTCAAAATGTCCAAACAAAAAAAGTAAACCTTACTCTTCCTGACATCAGTTATAATATGAGTAGAATATATCCATTTAAAAACGTAGGTAAACTTGGAAAGACTGCACTTGGTAAACTAAGTATTAGTCATAGATTTACTGGAAGGATTGATCTAACTAATGGTTCTGTGGGCAATTCATTAAGTGGATTAAATATTATCAATTCTGGTAACAATTTCAATGAACAAATTGATTTTAATGTAGATAATATAAACTCTATTATAGACAGATCAAAAATTGGAGGAAAACATACTATTCCGATCTCAACTTCTTTCAACTTACTTAAATATTTTACTATGAGTCCAAGTCTCAATTATGATGAACTTTGGTATTTTAAAAAACTAAGTTATAATTTTAATGAGTTAGAGAATGGGATAGAAATAGATACAACAAACTCATTTTCAAGAGCTTGGTCATACTCAACCGCACTCTCATTATCTACAAGGATTTATGGAACAGTATTCTTCAAAAAAGGGAAAATAAAAGCAATAAGGCATGTAATTTCTCCTGAAATATCTATGTCATTCAGTCCTGATTTTACAAGACCTAGGTACGGATACTATGAGAATGTTCAAATTAATAATGAGGGAGACACAAAACTATTAAGTAAATATGAAAACTTTTTATATGGTACTCCAAGAATTGGAAGTTCCGCATCAATGAATTTTTATATTGGTAATAATCTTGAGATGAAAGTATTAGATAAAAATGATACAATAAGTGGTACCAAAAAAATAAAAATTTTTGATAACTTATCTTTTTCAAGTAGTTATAATTTCCTGGCCGACTCTTTCAATTTGACACCCATAAGATTTAGTACAAGAACTTCCTTTTTTAGAAGACTAATAAATCTGAGTGTATCTGGAAATATTGACCCTTATGCTTTCAAGCTAGATAGTGTAAGCGAGTCCTCTTCTGGATCAAGAACAGTATATCAAAGAAGAATAAACGAGATGGCATATAAAAATAATCAAGGTATAGGCTCTCTGGCATATGTTAATATGTCTCTAGGTGTTAGATTTTCTGCTAAAGACTTCCAAAATAAAGATGATGATGATAAAGAATCTAAATTTGGGACAAGAGAGGAAATAGATTACATTAACTCCAATATTGCAGAATATATTGACTTTAATATACCATGGTCTATAAATGCAAGTTATAATTTAAATAGAAGGAAAATCGGTTTTAGAGATCCAACAATAACTCAAACTCTTACATTTTCAGGTGATGTAAGTATAACAGAAAAAACAAAATTGTCGTTCAGGTCAGGTTATGATTTTAAATATAAGATGTTAACTCAAACCAGCATTAATGCTACGAGAGATCTTCACTGTTGGAGAATAAGCTTTAGCTGGGTTCCATTTGGAAGATTTCAGTCATACAATCTAACTATTAATGCAGTTTCTGCACTTCTTCAAGATTTAAAACTTGAGAAAAGAAGTAGATTTTTTGACAACCTCTAAGAATTTTCTGGTTTCATCTGCGGAAAGAATAATACATCTTGTATTGAGTCAGAGTCTGTCATTATCATAGTTAATCTATCAATTCCTATACCTATACCTGCTGTTGGTGGCATACCATACTCCAAAGCTGTAAGATAATCTTCATCTAATACCATAGCTTCCTCATCGCCTTTGATACCTAATTTGACTTGTTCTTCAAATCTTTTTCTCTGATCAAGAGGGTCATTAACCTCAGAAAATGCATTACAAATTTCCTTTCCATTACATATTAGTTCAAACCTCTCTACAAGACCCTCTTTAGATCTATGTTTTTTTGCTAGAGGAGACATTTCTATTGGGTAATCAGTTATGTAAGTTGGTTGAATAAGATTTGGCTCACATTTCTCACCAAAAATTTCATCTATTAATTTACCTCTACCCATTGTTTTGTCTGTCTTTATCTTTAATTCTTTACAGACATTTCTAAGTTCTTTTTCATCCATCTTCGATACGTCAACTGATGTGAATTTTTCAATTGCATCATACATTGAATATCTCTGCCATTTCTTTCCAAAGTCAATTGTGTTCCCACTACATTTAATTTTTGTGTTATTATTATTTACTTTTTTTACAATTCTTTTAAACATATCCTCAACAAAATCCATCATCCATATGTAGTCTTTATAGGCAACATAAAATTCACATTGAGTAAACTCAGGATTGTGGAATCTTGACATACCCTCATTTCTAAAATCTTTAGCAAACTCAAAGACTCCATCAAACCCACCAACAATAAGTCTTTTTAGATATAATTCGTTAGCAATTCTCAAGTAAAGTGGCATGTCTAATGTATTATGATATGTTTTAAATGGCCTTGCTGCTGCTCCTCCATATATTGGTTGAAGTATTGGGGTTTCAACTTCAAGAAAACTATTTTCATTTAAAACATTTCTGATTTCATTAACAATGAGAGAACGTTTAACAAAAATATCTCTTGACTCAGGATTAACAATAAGATCAATGTATCTCCTCCTATATTTTAATTCTTTATTGCTGAATTCATCATGTTTCTTTGACTCTCCCTCATCATCTTTTGACTCTTTTACTACCGGAAGTGGTCTTACTGATTTAGATAAAACTTTTAACTCCTTAACATGTACAGAAATTTCTCCCATCTGTGTTTTGAAAACAAAACCTTTGATTCCTATTATATCTCCTAAGTCTAATTTTTTCTTAAAAATATTGTTATAAAGACTTTTATCTTCTGAATTACATACATCATCTCTTCTAACATAAATCTGGATTTTACCCTTTGAATCTTGAATCTCTGCAAAAGACGCTGAACCCATCACTCTTCTTGACATAAGCCTTCCCGCTAATGAAACATCAGAAAAGTTTTTCTTCTTCTCATCAAAATTATTTATTATATCATTAGAGAAAGAATTAACCTCGTAAACTTCTGAAGGATATGGGTCAATTCCTAGTTCAATTATTTCTTCTCTTGACTTACGCCTTTGTTCTTCCTGTTCGCTTAAAATCATAGTTTCAATTTAAGTTTTTTCTTCTATTTATTTCATTTTTTATTAATGTAAATTGTCTATTGCTTTGTCCTTTTACAGAACTATTTTCATTAGCTCTTCTAATCAGATACGGAATAGTTTTTTCAATAGGTCCAAATGGTATTAATTTGACAATATTATAACCTAAACTTGATAAAGCATAGGATATATTATCACTCATTCCATATAGCTGAGAGAACCAAACTCTTTTGTCTTGTGGTTTTAAATTATTTTCTTGCATCAAATTCATCAAATATAAACTTGACTCTTCATTATGACTCCCAACCCAGAGAGAAGCACTGTGTATACTTTTAATACTATACTTTAGAGATTCGTTGTATTCATTATCTGTTCTTTCTTTAGATGGTTGAATAGGACTTTTATAGCCGTTTTGCAGAGCTCTTTTTCTTTCTTTTTCCATGTAAGCACCCCTAACAAGTTTAATCCCATAATAGTACTTTTTTTGTGCAGAAACCTTCATGTTCTTTTTGATTTTTGAAAGTGTTCCTGTCCTATAACATTGATGAGTTAAAAAGATAATTGTAGATTTCTTATTATATATTCCCATAAGCTCAACAGCTACTTTGTCAATTGCATCTTGAATCCAAGTTTCTTCTGCATCTATCAAAACTTGTACATTATTTTCTACAGCTGAATCACAAAGTTCAACAAGTCTTTGCTTAAATGATGTATACTCCATAGAATCATAGCTATATTCTCCACTTGATATTTTTTCTAATGAATCTATATCTAGTAACCCAGTACATTTTATTGCAATAAAAGGAAGACCTTGTTTTCCTAAAAAATTAATGATTTCTATTGAGTCTTTTTTATAATTTTCGAAACCTTGAACTGAAGACTCAGCCTCAATTGAATATTCTGGCATCGCATTAATATTATATTTTTTTAATGAATTAAAGGTTTCTTTACAATCACCTATAGTTTCTCCACCACAGAAATGGTTAAAAATTGTATTTTTAATTATACCCTTTAGAGGGAGCCTTAACTTAAGTACAAGAAGAAGAAATGCATTACCTATTTTTGTAAGGAAAGGGTAATCAAGAACAGAAAATAAAAAATAAGCTTTCCTTAGTTCAAAGTTTGATTTATTAGTAAACGCTAATTCTGTGTTATTAAATAAGTTTTCTATATTTTTGTCCACTTACGCAATTTGTAGGATTTATTACAAAAAGCAAAAATATAATAGAAATGACCAAAAAGTTAAATATAGACCCAATTAATACATGGATAAATAACGAAAAAGATCCATTAATAATCTCAGGACCATGTAGTGCTGAAACTTATGATCAACTTTTTGAAACATGCAAGCAATTAAAATCCCATGGAATAAACCTCATGAGAGCCGGTGTATGGAAACCCAGAACTAGACCAGGGACATTTGAAGGAAATGGTGAAGAAGCTCTTAAATGGATATCAGATATTAAAAAAGAGTTAGATGTTCAATTTACTGTTGAGGTGGCAAATACTAACCACATAGAATTAGCATTAAAATATGGTATTGATATATTGTGGATTGGAGCAAGAACTACTGTAAATCCTTTTTCAGTTCAAGAGATTGCTGATTCATTAAAAGGAACAGATACTCCAATTCTAATAAAAAACCCAATAAATCCAGACTTATCTCTTTGGATGGGAGCTTTAGAAAGAATAAACAAGGCAGGAATAAATAAGCTTGGTGCAATACACAGAGGCTTTTCTATGACTGGAAAGTCTAAATATAGATATGTTCCTATGTGGAAAATTGCAATTGACCTAAAAAGTAATTTACCAAATCTTCCTGTCATCTGTGACCCTTCTCACATATGTGGAAATAGAGATATGATTTTTGAAACATCACAAAAAGCTTTAGATCTTGGATATGATGGTTTAATTATAGAGTCACATATTGATCCAGATAATGCTTGGAGCGATGCAAAACAACAGATTACTCCAAAAACCTTATCCAAGATGAAAAAAGATTTGAAAGTAAAAAGTACTAAAGAAAAAGAAAAATCATACCAGCACCTTTTAAATGAAATCCGAGAAAATATTGATGATGTAGACAAAGAAATAATTGATATTATATCAAAAAGAATTGGTCTTGTTGAAAAAATTGGTGAATTTAAAAAGGAACAAGACCTGACAACCTTTCAAGTTGATAGATGGAATGAAATATTTAAATCTAGAATTGATTGGGCAATAGAAAAAGGTTTAGAAAAAGATTTTATAGAGGATCTTTATAAAGTTATTCACCTGGGATCAATCAATGTTCAAAATAAAATTATAAATAAAAAAAAGGCTAATTTTAAAATATGATTCCAGATCATATTGTTATTAGTAAGATAGAAAATAATTTATCCGAGATTATAAAATCTGGAAATTATTCAAAAGTTGCCTTCCTACTTGATAAAAATACTTTTAATCATTGTTTCACTAAATTATCTAATCATATTAATTTCAATTATGAAAAAATCATAATTGATGAAGGAGAAGAAAATAAAAACCTAGAAACTTCAAAAAAAGTTTGGGAGAAGCTAATTGATTTTAAATTTGACAGAAAATCAATTCTAATAAATTTAGGTGGAGGAGTAATTTGTGATTTAGGTGGATTTGTTGCATCAACTTTTATGAGAGGAATTCACTTCATAAATATTCCAACTACTCTTTTATCTCAGGTGGATGCAAGTGTTGGAGGGAAATTGGGGATAGATCATAAAAACTTAAAAAATATAATTGGGATATTTAAAGAGCCTAATAAAGTAATAATTGATACAGATTTCCTTAATACATTACCAGAAAGAGAACTAAAATCAGGTTATGCTGAAGTTATAAAACACTGTCTTATCAGAGATAAAAGTATGTTCGACCAAATTCAAAATAAACTATGGAAAGATAGTGACTGGGATTATATTATTAATCACTCAATTAAAATAAAATCTGATGTAGTTAAAAAAGATTCAAAAGAGAATGGCTTAAGAAAAATATTAAATTTTGGTCATACAATTGGTCATGCTATTGAGACAACTTACCTTAATAAATCAAATAAGTTTTATCATGGTGAAGCTATAGCTATAGGAATGATTTGTGAGTCTTATATATCAAACCATTTTAATAAACTAAGAAATGATGATCTTGAAAAGATAACTCAATATATCAATAGTGTATTTAATTTATCAAAAGTTAAATTCTTCGACGAAATCATTAAAAATGCGTATTTTGATAAAAAAAATCTATCTCAAAACATAAGGACGTGCATTCTTAATGATATTGGAAATTGTGAATATGATATTGAAATTAAAGAAAGTATAATAATTGAAAGTCTTGATTACTATAATCTAAAGTGTAATGGGTAGTTACACTATTAAATTTTTATCCCCTCCAAAAGATATATCTATAAAATTAAACTCCTCAAAGAGTGAAAGCAATAGACTAATAATTATAAAAGCTCTATCTAAAGAAAAAATAGAAATAAAAAACTTATCAAATGCAAATGATACTTCACTCCTTAATAATCTTATAAATTTTAATTCAACTAATACTTGGAATGCAGAAGACGCAGGAACAAGCATGAGATTTCTCACTTCATATCTATCACTAACAAAAAACGGAGCATTATTAACTGGAACAGATAGAATGAAGAAAAGACCAATTAAAATTTTAGTAGAAGCATTAAGAGAAATAGGAGCCAATATTTTATATAAAGAAGAAGAAGGGTATCCACCAATAAATATAAAAAGAAAAATTGTTCAAAAAATTAATAATATCGATATAAGAGGAGATGTAAGTAGTCAATACATATCTTCTATACTAATGATTGCGCCAAAGCTTGAAAACGGATTAGGAATCAATATAATTAACCCCTTTTATAGTAAGTCATATGTAAAAATGACTCTTAGTCTAATGGAAGTTTTTGGTATCAAATATTTATTTTCTGAAAACCAAATTATAATTAAAAGTCAGGATTATAAAGGAGGTAGTTATACAGTTGAGTCAGATTGGTCTGCAGCAAGTTATTGGTATAGCATACTATCTATAAATAAAGATATAGATAAAATTAACCTAATAGGTTTAAGGAATAAGTCTTTACAAGGAGATCAAATCATAGCAAAGATAATGTCATTAATGGGTATAGTTACAAATTTTAATGATAGTGGCATTGAAATACGTAAGAATAATTCAGTATGTGACTATCTAGAATTAGATTTTAAAGATTGTCCAGATTTAGCTCAAACAGTTCTTATAGTAGCTTCATACCATAAAATAAAACTGAAGATTTATGGAGTTGAAAGCTTAAAAATAAAAGAAACTGATAGACTAACTGCAATGAAAAATGAGCTTCATAAAATTGGAGTGAGTTTTTATAAAAAAGAAAATTTTTGGATACTTGATAAAAGAAAAAAAGACTTTCCTAAGTCAGTATCCATAGACACATATAAAGACCATAGAATGGCAATGGCATTTGCACCACTTGCATCTGAAATAGACATAACAATAAATAATCCTGAAGTAGTAAAAAAATCTTACCCTATGTTCTGGGATGATATGAAAAAAGTCGGATATAGTATTACTTAATATATCTGAAATCTTGTCCTTTTTTGATGGCCAATACGGATTCATACATTAGACATATACAGCTTTCCACATCATCTTTATGGACTGTCTCAACTGTAGTATGCATGTATTTTAAAGGTAGTGATATTAGCGCAGATGCAACCCCATCATTTGAATATGCAAATGCATCAGTATCAGTTCCTGTGAATCTAGATGCTGCCATAAGCTGATGAGAAATTTTATTTTTCTTAGCCGTATCAATAAGTAACTTTAATAAATTATTCTGTACAGCAGGGCCAAAAGTTAAAGCAGGACCATCTCCTGATTTAATATCTCCACTTTTTTTCTTATCATACATTGGTGAGTTAGTATCATGAGTAACATCAGTAACTATAGCAACATCAGGGTTTATTCTTTCAGCTATCATTTGAGCTCCTCTTAATCCAATTTCTTCTTGAACAGAATTCACAATATATAATCCAAAATCTAGTTTCTTTTTATTTTGATAAAGTCTTTTAGCAACCTCAGCAATCATAAATCCTCCCATTCTATTATCAAGAGCTCTACCAGTATAATAATTTTTATTTAAGACCATGAGTTCATCTTCAAAAGTAATAACACACCCTACATGAATTCCTAATGCTTCAACTTCTTTTTTTGATGAACAACCGACATCAATAAAGATATTTTTTAATGATGGGGTTTGCTCAGTCTTTGGGTCTCTAACATGAATAGCAGGCCATCCAAAAACTCCTTTAATAATACCTTTTTCTGTTTGGATATTAACTCTTTTAGACGGCGCAATTTGGTGATCAGATCCCCCATTTCTAATTACATATATATAACCATCATCAGTAATATAATTTACAAACCATGAAATCTCATCTGCATGGGCTTCAATTACAACTTTATATTTTGATTCAGGATTTATAACTCCAACAACAGTACCATATGTGTCAGATATATATTCATCTATATAAGGTGTAATATAGTCTAGCCAAATTCTTTGACCAGATGATTCAAAACCAGTCGGTGAATGGTTATTCAAATACTTAAATAAAAAATCTTTACTATGTTTATCCATTATTCTTGTTTTACATAAAAAATGTCTTCAGATTCTTTTTTCATTAAGTATTCTTCCCTAGCATACTTCTCAAGAATCTCTTCATTACTTTCAAACTTTTCTTTATCTATTGTGACTTTATCAATTTCTTGAACATAAAATTCTTTTTCTGTTCTTAATTCATCTAGTTTCTGTGATAACCTAAACCTATTTAAAAAGCCATTAGAATCTATTATTATCATCCAAATAAGAAAGGAAATAAAAAAAATAAAATAAAAATTTTTTAAAAGATATCTAAACTTTTGAACAACCATATTCCAAATATAAATATTTATTTAGAAGGAAATTTTGCTTTATCTCCTAAATCCTCTTCAATTCTAAGAAGCTGATTATATTTTGCAATTCTATCCGATCTCGATAAAGAACCTGTCTTAATTTGACCAACATTTAATCCAACAGCAATATCTGATATAGTGGTATCCTCTGTCTCACCAGATCGATGAGATACAACAGCAGTCCATCCTGAATCTTTAGCTAAATTTATTGCGTCAATGGTCTCTGTTAATGTTCCGATCTGATTGGGTTTAATTAGAATAGAATTAGCTCTTTTTTCTTTTATAGCTCTTTGTAAATATTTCAGATTAGTAACTAATAAGTCATCACCAACTAACTGGCACCTATCTCCGATAGAATCAGTTAATAAACCCCATCCCTCCCAATCATTTTCATCACAGCCATCCTCAATACTGTCAATAGGATAATTATCAACTAAACTTTTCAAATATTCTACTTGCTCATGAGAATTTCTAACATCTCCTTTTTTACCCTCAAATAAACGGTAATCATATAAACCATCTTTGAAGAATTCAGAAGCAGCACAGTCCATAGCTAAAGTAATATCTTTTCCAGATATAAAACCTGCCTTCTCAATTGAATTTAATATAGTTTCAATAGCTTCCTCTGTACCTCCTAAAAAATTTGGCGCAAATCCACCTTCATCTCCAACAGCAGTACTTAAGTTTTTTTCTTTTATAATTGACTTTAAAGTATGAAATATTTCAGCTCCATACCTAAGTGCATCACTAAATGAATTTGCACCAACTGGCCTTATCATAAACTCTTGAAAAGCAATAGGAGCATCAGAGTGCGAACCTCCATTAATTATATTCATCATAGGAACAGGCAATAAATTTGCTTTTTCACCACCTAAATATTTATAAAGAGGCTGTTTGTTAACCTTAGATGAAAGTCGTGCACAGGCTAGAGAAACACCCAAGATGGCATTGGCACCAAGATTAGATTTATTATAGGATCCGTCAAGATCAATTAAAAGCTTATCTATTTCTTTTTGATTTTCAAAACTTTTACCAATTAACTCATTAGAAATGATATTATTAACATTACTTACAGCTTTATTAACAGCTTTTCCTAAATATTCTTTTCCACCGTCTCTTAACTCAACAGCCTCATTCTCCCCTGTAGAGGCACCCGATGGAACAGCTGCTCTTCCCATAGTATTACACTCAGAATAAACATCAACCTCAACTGTCGGATTTCCTCGAGAATCTAAAATTTGTCTTCCGATGATTTTTGTTATTTTATTCACTCTTGATCATTTTTATGAAGTCATCAAATAAATATCTTGAATCGTGAGGACCTGGTGATGATTCAGGATGGTATTGAACTGAGAACGCCTTTTTCCCCTTAACTTTTATTCCTTCCACAGTGTTATCATTAAGGTTAATGTGAGTTAATTCTAAAGTTGTTGATTTTTTTATTTCATCCATAGAAACACCAAAACCATGATTTTGGGAGGTAACCTCAGATTTTCCGGATGACAAATTCTTAACTGGGTGATTAATTCCTCTGTGACCATTATGTAATTTATAAGTAGATACATCACATGCTCTAGCTAAAATCTGATGTCCAAGACATATGCCAAATACTGGTTTATCTTTTTTCATAATTTCTTTTACAGTATTTACAGCATAATCCATAGAAGCTGGATCTCCTGGTCCATTAGAAATAAAATAGCCATCAGGTTTCCATTGCTGCATCTCTTCAAAAGATGTCTTAGCAGAAAAAATTTTGCATAAAACTCCCCTATCACTAAAATTTTTAAGTATAGATCTTTTACAACCAAGATCTAAAACAGCAACTTTAATATTAGATTTTTCATCTCCATATATATATTCCTTTTTAGTTGTAACATGAGAAGATAACTCTAAATTTTTCATTGGAGGAACATCATTTAAAATTGTTTGAAGTTTTTTCACCTCAAGAATCTCACTAGAAATAACTGCATTCATTGCACCTTTATCTCTTATATGTTTCACTAATTTTCTAGTATCAATATCATATATTGCTACAGTATTATTTTTTATAAAATATTCTTCTAGACTTTCATCAGAATTAGATCTACTATAAATTTCCGAATACTCATTAATTATGACTCCATTGATCTGAGGAAAATTACTTTCTTGTTCTTCTTCAATAGTCCCATAATTTCCAATATGTGATGAGGTATTAATTATGATTTGACCGAAATATGATGGATCAGTATAAATCTCTTGATACCCAGTCATTCCTGTATTGAAACATATTTCACCAGTAGCAATTCCAATTTTACCAAGAGATATTCCTTCGAAGATTGATCCATCTTCAAGTAATAGAACTGCCGGTTTTCTAGATTTCAATTCCATTTTTGTTTCAAAAATATATAATAAAAAAGGGATTAAATAAATTTAATCCCTTTAAATTATCAATTTTAATAAAGATACTATTTCGACTTTTTATCTTTTGAATCTTTAGAGTCTTTTTTAACTACTTTGTTTTCTTTTTTGGTAGTTTTAGGCTCTTCTCCAGAACCAACTTCTGCCTTAGTCTTCTTTCTTCTTCTTCTTCTAGATTTAGTGCCTTTATCACTCTCTTCTCCCCCTAACAATAAAGTATTGTAATCAACCAATTCAATTATAGACATCTCAGCATTATCTCCTAATCTAAATCCCGTTTTAATAATTCTAGTATATCCACCTGGTCTTAAAGCAATCTTTTCTGCTACCTTATTAAATAATTCATTTACTGCGTCTTTATCTTGTAAAAGAGAAAAGACAGACCTTCTGGAATGTGTTGTATCAGATTTAGATTTAGTTAACAAAGGCTCAATAAACTTTCTTAGAGCTTTAGCTTTTGCCAAAGTTGTCTCAATCTTTTTATGTAAAATCAAAGATGACGCCATATTAGAAAGCATAGACTTTCTATGTGGAGCTTTCCTACTTAAATGGTTAAATCTTTTGCCGTGTCTCATTAATCCAAATTATATTTAGCTAAATCCATACCAAAATTAAGGCCTTTGTTATCAACAAGCTCCTCAAGTTCAGTTAAAGATTTTTTTCCGAAATTTCTAAATTTCATCATATCTGATATCTCTATGCTTACAAGATCACCTAAAGTTTTAATATCAGCAGCTTTAAGACAGTTATATGCTCTAACTGATAAATCAAGATCATTTAATGAAGTTTTAAGAAGTTTTCTCATATGAAGTAATTCTTCGTCAACAACCTCTATTTCATCTGAATTATCTTCAGCAAACTCCATATCCTTATCAGAGAATAAATAGAAATGTTTAATTAGCAACTGAGCAGAACCTTTCAACGCATCTTCTGGATGAATAGAACCATCAGTTTGAATATCTAAAATCAGTTTTTCAAAATCAGTTTTTTGTTCAACTCTAGTATTTTCAATACTATACTTTACATTTATGATTGGGGTAAATACAGAATCAATAGAAATAAAGTCAACATCAGATGAGCTAGAGTCATTTTCTTCAGATGAAACGTATCCTCTTCCCTTCTCTATTTTAAGTTCAATAGAAAATTTAACTTTTTTACTAAGTGTACATATCTCTTGATCAGGATTAAGCACCTCATAAGAGCTTGTGCTTTTAGTAATATCTCCACCAGTGAATGTACCTTTTTTATGAAATGATACTACTACACTTTTCTCTGGATTTTCTGTTAAAGACTTAAACCTTATAGTTTTTAAGTTTAAAATTATTTCAGAAACATCTTCTACTATACCATCTATAGTTGAAAACTCATGTTGTATACCTGGAATTTTAATTCCAGTAATAGCATATCCTTCTAATGAGGATAATAATACTCTTCTTACAGCATTACCAATAGTTAGTGCGTAACCTGGTTGTAGTGGAGAGAATGTAAAAATACCGTGGAAATCATCGGCTTTTTCCATTACTATCTTATCTGGTAATTGAAATGAAAGTAGTGACATAATTTTTAAAGTTTATTTATACAATATTTTTTATTTTGAATACAATTCAACAATTAATTGTTCATTAATATTTTCTGGAATTGATTCTCTTTCAGGATAAGTTACAAGTTTTCCAAGAAGAGATTTATCATCCCACTCTAACCACTTATACTTATTAGCAGTTTTATTAGATACACTATCAGATATTGCAACTAGAGATTTAGATCGTTCTCTTACAGCTACCATATCACCTTCTTTAAGAGTATATGAAGGTATATTTACAAGGTTTCCATTGACAGTAATATGTTTATGAACAACAAGTTGTCTAGCTGATCGTCTTGTTGGTGCAATTCCTAATCTATAAACAACATTATCAAGCCTAGCTTCTAGTAGTTGTAATAGATTTTCACCAGTTATACCATCTTTTCTAGTTGCCTTGTCAAACATATTTCTAAATTGTTTCTCTAAAATACCATACAAGTACTTTGCTTTTTGCTTCTCAGCAAGCTGTATAGCGTATTCCGATTTTTTTCTTCTCCTCCCTCTCCCATGCTGACCTGGAGGGTGTGGTTTTTTTTCTAATGCCTTTGTATCACCAAATATGGGCTCCCCATATTTTCTTGAAATCTTAGATTTAGGTCCAGTATATCTTGCCATTATTTAATAATTTAAACTCTTCTTCTTTTAGGTGGTCTACATCCATTATGTGGTAATGGAGTTACATCATTAATAGACATAACATCTAAACCAGCATTTTGCATGGCTCTGATTGCAGAATCTCTTCCGGCACCAGGACCTTTAATAAAAATATCTACTTTTCTTAGACCAAGTTCAAATGCGGTTTTTACAGCATCTTCTGTAGCTATTTGAGCTGCAAATGGTGTATTCTTCTTAGAACCTCTAAAACCCATTTTACCAGCAGAAGACCATGATATAACCTGACCTGTTTCATTAGTAATAGAAATGATGATATTGTTAAAAGAACACTTTATATGAGCTTGTCCATTACTTTTAACAACAACAACTCTCTTTTTAGACTTATCTTTCTTCTTATTCATTATTTAACTGCTTTCTTTTTATTTGCAACTGTTTTTCTTTTCCCTTTTCTTGTTCTAGAGTTATTTTTTGTCTTCTGACCTCTAACGGGGAGACCTCTTCTATGTCTCAAACCTCTGTAGCATCCAATATCTAATAATCTTTTGATATTTAGTCTTACTTCAGACTTAAGATCTCCTTCAGTCTTAAATTGATTAGAAATAATATTTCTAATTTTATTTGATTCATCTTCAGTCCAATCAGAAACCTTTTTCTCCAAACCGACTCCTGCCTCATTTAATATTTTTATAGCAGAGCTTCTGCCAAGACCATATATGTAGGTCAATGCAACCTCTCCTCTTTTATTATCTGGAATATCTATACCTGCAATTCTCATAATCTATCCTTGCCTCTGTTTAAATCGAGGATTTTTTTTATTAATTACATAAACCTTACCCTTCCTCCTTATGACCTTACAGTCATTACTTCTTTTCTTAACTGATGCTTTAACTTTCATTTTACTTATATCTAAATGTTATTCTAGCTTTTGTTAAATCATATGGTGACATCTCAAGTTTTACCTTATCTCCAGGTAAGAGTCTGATGTAAAACATTCTCATCTTACCAGAAATATGAGCCGTCACAATATGCCCATTGTCTAATTTAACTCTAAACATTGCGTTAGACAGTGCTTCAGTCACTATACCATCTTGTTCTATTGCTTTCTGTTTAGCCATAATTAAACACTTCTTCCTTTTATTTTACCTGATTTCATCATACCATCATAATGTCTCATCAGTAAATAACTTTCTATTTGCTGCAAGGTATCCAATATTACTCCGACCATAATTAGCAAAGATGTTCCACCATAAAACTGAGCAAAACTCTGGTTTACACCAAACATCATTGCAAAAGCAGGTAGTATTGCTACTACAGCTAAAAGAATAGAACCAGGAAGAGTTATCCTATCCATGACATTAGATATAAAATCCGATGTTTCAGGACCAGGTTTAATTCCCGGAATAAATCCGTTATTTCTTTTCATATCATCAGCCATTTTATTAGGATTGACTGTAATTGCGGTATAAAAAAATGTAAACGCAATTATCAATACTGCAAAGGTTACATTATACAACCAAGACTGCATGTTTGAAAAAGAGGTTGCAATATATTGAAAAAAATCTGAATTTTCAGCAAACTGAAGGCCAATTATAGCAGGTAAAAACATCAAAGCCTGTGCAAAAATTATAGGCATAACTCCTGAAGAATTAACCTTTAAAGGAAGATATTGTCTTTTACCACCATAAAGGCTACTACCTACGACTTGTTTTGCGTATTGAACTGGAATTCTTCTTATTGCTTGAACAAGCATTACAGTAAACATAACTACTAAAAACAGCACTCCAATTTCTATTAAAAAGAAGAGAGCCTGGCTCATACCTCTAGATAAAGCTTCGGCAACAATACTTCCAGGGAATCTTGAGATTATACCTATCATTATAAGCATTGAAATACCGTTTCCTATACCCTTATCAGTTATCTTTTCTCCAAGCCACATACAGAATATTGTCCCAGAGGTTAAAATCACTAAACTAGAAATCGTAAATAAAAACTTATTTTGTACAAGAATAGCCTCTGCAGGTATAGTTCCTGATATATAAGCTGTACTTTGAAATAAACATATTACTATTGTCAAGTACCTGGTTATTTGAGTCATTTTTTTTCTTCCGCTATCTCCCTCTTTCTGAAGTTTTTGAAAATATGGTAAAGCCACACCAAGAAGCTGTACTACAATTGAGGCGGAAATATAAGGCATTATACCTAAAGCAAAAATAGATGCATTACTAAATGCACCACCTAAGAAAGTATCTAAAAGACCAAAAATACCACCTGCACTTTGTTGTAGCTTTGAAGGATCTATTCCAGGAAGCACAACAAAAGAACCTAATCGAAAGATTATCAAAAAGAATACAGTATTGATAATTCTATCTCTTAGCTCTTCTATTGAGAAGATATTTTTTATTGTATCAATCAGTTTAATCATTAATTAATTTCTTAATTTTTCCACCTAATTTCTCAATCTCCTTAACTGCAGAAGATGAAAAATAGTGTGAAGTAACATTGACTTTAGCTTTTAGTTTACCTCTACCAAGAACTTTAATAAGATCAGACTTTTTAGCATAACCGTTCTTAATTAAAAATTCAGGATTAATTTCTTTTACCTTAGATGCTTCACATAGAGTCTGAATAGTATCTAAGTTAATAGGTTTGGTTTCTATCCTATTTGGAGATCTAAAACCAAACTTTGGAACTCTCCTATATAATGGCATTTGCCCACCCTCAAATCCGGCTTTTCTTGAATAACCTGATCTTGATTGAGCACCATTATGACCTCTAGTAGATGTTCCTCCTCTTCCAGAACCTTGACCTCTAGCTATCCTCTTACCTGATTTTGTTGATCCCTCTGCTGGTTTTAAAGTATGTAGTTTCATTATTTTAATTCTTTTACTTCAATTAAATGATTTACTTTATTAATCATACCTCTCAATTGAGGTGTCATTATCTTTTCTACAGTTCTATTAATTTTACCTAAACCTAATGCAGAAATTGTCTTCTTCTGTCTGGAAGTTTGAGATATTGTACTCTTAACTTGAGTAATAGAAACCTTTATTTTTTTTTCTTTAGCCATTGAATACCTTTTTTAAACTTACACCTCTCTGCTTAGCAATTGCAAGTGGATCTCGCAACCTAATTAACCCATCAAAAGTTGCTTTCACAACATTATGAGGGTTTGAAGAACCTTTAGATTTTGCTAAAACATCTTTAATTCCAGCACTTTCCATTACAGCTCTCATGGCACCACCTGCTATTACACCAGTACCCGGTGAAGCTGGCTTCATAAGGACAAATCCTCCACCATATTTACCAAGAATTTCATGCGGAATAGTATTCTTATATACAGGAACATTAATTAGATTTTTCTTAGCATCATCAGTTCCTTTAATTATAGCATTAGTGACTTCGTTAGCTTTACCTAATCCATAACCAACAACGCCATTTTCATTTCCAACCACTACAATAGCAGAAAAACTAAACCTTCTACCTCCCTTTACAACCTTAGCTACTCTTTGAATTGAGACAACTTTTTCCTTTAATTCTAAATCACTTGCTTTAATGTTTTTCATATTATTAAAAAATTAATCCTCCTTCTCTTGCTCCTTCAGCAAAAGATTTTATTTTACCATGATATACGTAACCTCCTCTGTCAAAAAGCACTTTTTTGATTCCTTTTTTCTTAGCTTTTTCAGCTAGTTTAACTCCTACCTCTTTTGAAGATTCTATATTGTTTTTACCAAATTTCTTTATGTCTACAGATGAACAAGAAACTAATGTACTTCCACTTAGATCATCAATAATCTGAGAGTAAATTGCTTTATTACTCTTAAATACTGAGACTCTAGGTCTTTCCTTTGTCCCTGATATTTTAGATCTAATACTCTTTCTTATTTTAAGTCTTCTTTTTTCCTTATTTATACTCATAATTTTAAAATTTAGGCAGCAGCAGCAGTTTTACCAACTTTTCTTCTCACATATTCACCAACGAACTTAACTCCTTTACCTTTATATGGCTCAACTGGTCTTAAAGATTTCAATTTTGCAGAAATTTGGCCAATAAGCTGTTTATCAATACCATTTAAAATAATCACAGGAGGTTTTCCTTTCTGGGTTTCAGTAGCTACTTTTAACTCTTCAGGTATCTGAAAATATATATTGTGAGAATAACCAAGGCTTAAATTTAATAAATTACCTTGATTAGAAGCCTTGTAACCTACACCAACTAATTCTAGTTTATGTTCATACCCTTCTGACACACCATTAATAGCATTATTGATTAAAGATCTGTAAAGACCATGAAGTGACTTATGTCTTTTCTGTTCAGATGGCCTACTCACTGTCAATACATTATCTTCGACTTTTATCTTAAAATCAGGATCAAAATTCTGATTAAGTTCACCTTTTGGACCTTTAACATTAACGACGGAGCCATTAACATTTACTGTCACACCTTCTGGAATTGAAATTGGATTTAAACCTATTCTAGACATATCATTTAATTAATAAACATAACATAAAACTTCTCCACCTATTTTTAATTTCTTAGCCTCTTTATCAGTTATAACACCTTTAGAGGTAGATAAAATTGCTATTCCAAGCCCATTAATTACCCTAGGTAAATTTTCAGAGTTGACATACTTTCTTAAACCAGGCTTGCTGACTCTTGAAATTTTCTCAATAGCTGATAGATTTGTTCTTGGATTATATTTTAGAGCAATTTTAATAGTTCCTTGTGGACCTTTATCCTCTAACTTATAATTAGTTATAAAACCCTTATCATGAAGGACCTTTGTAATTTCTTTTTTAATATTTGATGCAGGAATCTCAACAATCCTTTTATTTGCTGTTATAGCGTTTCTTATTCTTGTTAAAAAGTCTGCAATTGTATCAGTATTCATTTTTTTTTTTTAAAAAGCTTGCAAATTTAATCATTTAAAGTAAAAGTTACCAACTAGCTTTAGTTATACCAGGTATCTTACCCTCAGAAGCCATCTTTCTAAATTCTAGTCTAGATATACCAAACTTTCTCATATAACCTTTTGGCCTACCGGATAAGCTACACCTATTATGTAGTCTAACAGAAGATGAGTTTCTTGGGAGTTTATCAAGTCCTTCCCAGTCACCTTTAGCTTTAAGCTCCGCCCTTTTGGCAGCGAGCTTTTCAACAAGCTTTCTTCTTTTTAGATCTCTAACTTTAACTGCGTTTTTTGCCATAATTTAAATTTAATTTTTTGAGATGAAAGGCATACCAAAAGCCTTTAACAACTCATAACTTTCTTTATCAGTATTTGAATCAATAACTATTGTGATATTCATTCCTGTTACCTTATTTATTTTATCTATACTTATCTCCGGAAAGATAATCTGCTCTTTTACTCCTAATGTGTAGTTACCATTTCCATCAAAACCCTTATTATTTAGACCTCTGAAATCTCGTACTCTAGGAAGAGATACAGATATTAATCTATCCAAAAATTCATACATCATATCCCCTCTTAAAGTAACTTTTACTCCAATTGGAAGATCCTCTCTCAACTTAAAGTTTGATATGGACTTCTTAGCTTTTGTAGCTACAGCCTTCTGTCCAGTTATTAATGTAAGTTCATCAACACCAGCTTGAATTAATTTTTTATCATTCACTGCAGCACCTAATCCTTGGTTAATTGAAATCTTTTTAATCTTTGGAACCTGCATAATAGATTTATATTGAAGTTTTTCCATTAGAGCTGGAGAAATTTCATCAATATATTTTTTCTTTAATCTTGGAAATCCCATTATTATATTATTTTATTAGTTTTTTTCGATAATCTATCGATTTTACCTTCTTTGTTTCTTTTCCTGTAAATCTTTGTTGGTTTACCATCAGCAGGATCGACTAACATGAGATTACTTATATGGATTGGTGATTCTTGTTTTTCAATACCTCCTTTTGGGTTATCAGCTGAAGGTTTTATATGTTTAGTTGAAAGATTAAGACCCTCAACAATTGCTTTATACTTAGATGGAAATACAGTAAGAACTTTTGCAGACTTACCTTTATCATTCCCAGATAAAATATGAACTGTATCTCCTTTTTTAATATGTATTTTCATATATATATATTTATAGTACCTCAGGTGCTAGTGAAAGTATTTTCATAAAGTTTTTTTCTCTAAGCTCTCTTGCAACAGGACCAAATACCCTAGTACCTTTTAATTCATCATTTTCATTTAATAAAATTGCTGCATTATCTTCAAATCTTATATAAGAACCATCTCTTCTTCTAACTTCTTTTTTTGTTCTCACAACAACAGCCCTTGTAACTGCTCCCTTTTTGACAGAACTTGAAGGTATAGCATGTTTTACAGAGACAACAATCTTATCTCCAACTGAGGCATATCTTTTCTTTGTACCACCAAGCACTCTGATACAAAGTACCTCCTTAGCACCACTATTATCAGCAACTTTTAATCTACTTTCTTGTTGTATCATAACTATTTTACTTTTTCAACTATTTTAGTTAATCTCCACCTCTTATTCTTACTTATAGGTCTAGTCTCCATTACCCTAACCAAATCACCAATATCACATTGGTTTTTTTCGTCATGAGCAGTAAGTTTTGATGATTTCTTAACAAATTTACCATAAATAGGGTGCTTAACTCTTCTCTGTACTTCAACTGTAATAGTCTTATCCATTTTATTACTAGTAACTATTCCCTCTCTCTGTTTTCTTAAGTTTCTTTCCATATCATTAAGCTTTTAATGCCTTATTATTTATTTCTGTTTTAATTCTTGCTACAAATCTTCTTGCAACTTTAATTCTCATAGGATTTTCAATAGGAGTAGCTGCATGTGAGAAAATTAACTTTTCAAGATTTTCTTTCTCAACAACTAACTTCTTTTGAAGTTCTTCAACCGATAAAGCTCTTAATTCCGAATTTTTCATATTATTCTGCGTAATCTCTTCTAGTTACAAATTTTGTTCTAACTGGTAATTTCTGTGCAGCTAATCTCAAGGCCTCTTTAGCTTCAGCAATAGTTACACCACCAACCTCGAACATTATTGTTCCAGGTTTAACTACGGCAACCCAATACTCAGGAGCACCTTTACCCTTACCCATCCTTACCTCTGCAGGTTTTTTTGTGATTGGCTTATCAGGAAAAATTCTTATCCACACTTGACCTTCACGTTTCATTTTTCTAGTTACAGCAATTCTAGCAGCTTCTATTTGTCTTGAAGTAATCCAGCCAGCCTCTAAAGATTTTGTTCCAAAAGACCCAAAACTTATAGTATGACCTCTCTGAGCAATACCTTTTACTCGACCTTTCTGCTTTTTCCTAAATTTTGTTCTTTTTGGTTGTAACATTTTTCTTTAATTAAGCTTTAAAAGTATTTTTACTTCCAACATTTAAGGATAGGCTTCTTTTCCCAACAACTTCACCCTTATATACCCATACCTTAACACCAATTTTACCGTAAATAGTCTGAGACTCACAAATTGCGTAATCAATATCAGCTCTAATTGTGTGTAATGGAGTTTGTCCCTCTTTGTATTGTTCGGATCTAGCCATCTCAGCTCCTCCAATTCTACCTGAGACTTTAACTTTAATTCCTTTAGCTCCTACTCTCATTGCAGATGCTATGGCTTGCTTCATAGCTCTTCTATGTGATATTCTAGCTCTCAACTGCTGAGCAATTGAATCACCAATTAGTTTTGCATCTATTTCTGGTCTCTTTATTTCAAAAATATTGATTTGGATATCTTTTCCAGTAATTTTTTTTAGCTCATTTTTAAGTTTATCAACTTCAGAGCCTCCTTTACCAATAATAATACCAGGTCTAGCAGTATGAATGGTAATTTCTAGCATTTTCATTGTTCGCTCAATAACAACTTTAGAAATACCACCTCTAGGTATTCTGAGACTTATATAGTTTCTTATCTTATGATCTTCAACGATTTTTTCAGAGAAATTTTTTCCTCCGAACCAGCTAGATTCCCAACCTTTAATGATTCCTAATCTTAAACCTATTGGATTAATTTTTTGTCCCATCTTTTTTATTTTGTTTATTTAAGCTATCTAATACAATTGTAACATGATTAGATCTCTTTCTAATTCTATGAGCTCTACCTTGTGGTGCAGGTCTCAATCTCTTTATCATCTTACCACCATCTACAAAAATTTCTTTGATAAATAGCTCTGCATCCTCAATTTTCTGATCTTTATTTTTTTCTTGCCAGTTAGAAATAGCAGAAAGCAATAGCTTTTCCATTCTCTTGGATGCAATTTTAGAATCAAACTTTAAAGTATTTAATGCTAAGTCAACGCCCATACCTCTGATAAGGTCAGCTATTAATCTCATTTTTCTTGTAGATGTCGGGACGTTTTTAAGTTTTGCTATTGCCTCCATTATTTATTCTTTTTATTGATATGTCCCCTAAAGTTTCTAGTAGGAGAAAACTCTCCTAATTTATGGCCTACCATATTTTCAGTGACATACACTGGAATGAACTTATTTCCATTATGGACAGCAAAAGTATGTCCAACAAAATCAGGAGATATCATAGATCTTCTTGACCATGTTTTAATAACACCTTTGTTACCTTTGTCATTAGCATCTTCAATCTTTTTTCTAAGTCTGAAATCAATATATGGTCCTTTTTTTAATGATCTAGCCATTTTCTACTTTCTTTTTTTAACAATAAGTTTATCTGAATATTTATTTTTCTTTCTAGTCTTGAGACCCTTACTGTAAAGGCCATTTCTAGATCTAGGGTGACCTCCACTAGCTTTTCCTTCACCACCACCCATAGGATGATCTACAGGATTCATAGCTACAGCTCTAACTCTTGGTCTTTTACCTAACCACCTATTTCTACCTGCTTTTCCTAGTCTTGTATTCATATGGTCAGAATTTGATACAGCACCGATTGTAGCTCTGCAAGTTAGGAGAACCAATCTCATTTCTCCAGATGGTAATTTTAAAGTTGCATATTTACCTTCTTTTGCAACAAGCTGTATATACGAACCCGCACTTCGTGCCATTGCAGCACCTTTCATTGGGAATAATTCTACGTTATGAATTATTGTTCCTAAAGGGATACTTTCCAAGCTTAAACAATTTCCAACTTCAATTGGAGAAGAATTACCAGATATAACTTTATTACCTACTTTGAGACCATTTGGGGCAATAATATAACTTTTTTCACCATCAACATATGATATTAAAGCAATATTGGCCGATCTATTTGGATCGTATTCAATAGATTTTACTGAAGCTTCAATATCATCTTTGATTCTTTTGAAATCAATAAGTCTCATTTTTCTTTTATGACCTCCACCAATATTTCTAACGGTCATTTTACCACTACTATTTCTACCTCCAGATTTTTTAAGTGATTTTAAAAGTGACTTTTCCGGAGAAGTTGAAGTTATATCATCAAAAGAAGGGGCAATTCTAAATCTAAGACCTGGAGTAACTGGTTTAATTTTTTTTGACATCTCTTAAAATTTAAATTTGTGAGTAGAAATCAATGAACTCACCTTCTTTTAATTGAACAATAGCTTTTTTATATGACGGTTTTCTTCCGCTAACTATACCTGTCTTTGTAAACTTAGATGTTGATTTACCCAAGACATTTATAGTATTAACACTGACAACATTAACATCATAAGTTTTTTCGACAGCTTTTTTTACCTGAACCTTATTAGCCTTTGTGTCAACAATAAAGGAAAACTTCCCCTTATCATTAGATGAGGTAGCCTTTTCAGTAAGAATTGGTTTTATGAGTATTGCCATTTTACTTTAAAATTTCATTTAATTTTTTAATAGAATCCTCTACAAATAATACACTATCAGCATTGACTATATCATAAGTGTTGATATCATCAACTTTTTTAACAATTGCATTTTTCAAATTATTAGTGGATAACACAATATTTTTATTACTTTCAGAAGTTAAGAGTAATGATTTTTTATTTTCAATTGAAAAGTTTGAAAGAATACTAACGTAATCTTTTGTCTTTGGGGATTTTAAATCAAAATTTTCCAAGATAACAACTGACTTATCTTTTATCTTATGAGAAAGAGCAGACTTTCTAGCTAAATCTTTTACTTTTCTGTTTATTTTATTTTTATATTCTCTAGGTTGTGGTCCAAAGATTTGACCTCCACCTTTGAATAATGGAGATTTTATACTCCCAGCTCTTGCAGTACCTGTCCCCTTTTGCTTCTTAATTTTCCTTGTAGAACCTACAATTTCAGACCTACCTTTTACCTTACTATTACCTTGTCTCTGATTAGCTAAATAACTTTTTACATCAAGATATATGGCATGATCATTTGGTTCAATAGAGAAAATTTTATCAGATAAAGTAATCTTTTTTCCACTTGTTTTCCCTGAAATTTTATTTATATCTATTTTCATTAGTTTATTAATTTGATAAAACTACATATGAGTTCTTAGATCCAGGAACAGATCCGCCAACGTAAATTAAATTTTCATTTTTATCAATCTTTAAAATCCTAAGGTTTTGCATTGTTACTTTATCACCACCTGTTCTACCAGCCATCCTCATTCCTTTAAAAACTCTAGAAGGTGTTGAACCTGCACCAATCGAACCAGGAGCTCTATTCCTGTTATGTTGACCATGTGTATTTTGACCAACACCTGAGAAATTATGTCTTTTCACTACACCTTGAAATCCTTTTCCTTTAGAAATTGAGGTGACATCAAGAAACTCATTTTCGTTAAAAACATCCGCAAGTTTTACTTCCATACCCAATTTGACCTTACTATCAAACTCTTTCCTAAAATTTCTAAACTCAACTATCTTCTTTTTAGGTTCTACATTAGAAACCGCAAAATGTCCTTTAGTAGACTTATTAACCTTACTAGACTTTAAATCATCATAAGATAACTGAATTGCCCTATACCCATCCTTGTCTCTATCTTTGATTTGAGTAACAAAACAAGGCCCTGCTTCAATTACAGTACATCCCACACTTCTACCCCTAACGTCAAAAACGTTTGTCATACCTAATTTTTTTCCTATAATTCCTGACATTTTGTATATATTCTTTACCTAAAATGTGTGCAAAGATAACAATTTAAGATATCCTGTCAAATAATAGAAAAGTTATTTTTTAATAAAAAATGGACAAATAATTCTACTAATTAGACTTAATAATTTTCCTGATTTCTAGTAAGTTGTCTCCTTCGTAAATAACTAAAAAAAAGAGTCCTTTATTTATACCATTTACAAGTATTTCTTCATAGATTTTTGATGTATATAATTTACTCCTTTTAGCAAAAACTCTACCATTAGAATCTACTAACTTATAAGTAATAATATCATTAGTTATAAAGTCTGATTCAACAGTGATTTTTTCAGAAGTTGGGTTAGGATATATTTTTAATCTTATATCATTTTTTTCCAGACCTAATACCGTACCTTCAAACTCTTCAAATAAGATCCAATTTAAATTAAAAGGTGTTTTTTTAAAGAAAAATCTAAGTTTTCTGTTACCAGACTCCAGATGTATCTTAGGGAAGTCATTAAAAGTAACCCAATCCTGCCAGCCATTAGTAGAAGGGAAAGATATAGTATGTAAAACTTCATAGTTAGCAGAATCAATTAGAAGTTGTAATTCAATGGTACCACCATTTGCATAGTCCTCACTCCCATCAGAAGCAACTCTATAACTTAAGTCATAAAGACCAGTTTTTGAAACATCTACAACATAATCAACATAATCTGCTGAATCTAAATAACCAATATTCTGACCACCCCCCTCATCTTCTGTCATTTCTAATGATGTGCCAGACTGGAATATATAATCTTCAGCCTGAATATATCCAGGAATAGGTATCCCAATTGATACTGAATCATCAAAAGCAAACCAATTTAAATTAAAAGGACCCTCTATAATCTTTAACCTAAGTTGGTGATTTCCTTCAGAAAGAGTTAATGGTTTACTTGTGCTTTCCCAAATTTGCCACCCACTTGTTGTTGGTAAAATCATATTTTGAATAGAATTATAGTTTCCTGTCTCAGGGTCTAATAAACTTAGTTCCAGTTGTCCCCCAGACGACCAATTTGGATCAGCAGCAGATCTATATGTAACATTATAAGTGCCCGAAGAATTAACTTTAATGTAATAATCAGCATAGTCTCCGTTATCCAAACTTGCAATATTTTTTCCATCACCCTCGTCTGATGCATTCTCCAATTCCATTCCTTTTTGGAAAAAATAATGTTCAGCTTCAATTTTACCTGGGACATTATGAATATAGGATATAGTATTTTTCACAATTTCATCCGAAAATATTTCTAGTAAATTTTCGTCTGTTGATTTAATGGAATTGCCTGAGTAAGAGATCGTAATCACATCACCTGGTTTAATTTCAACAGCTAGGTTCAAGATTATTGACCTTGGAGAAGTAGAATTTAAAACATCTATTACTTCTACTTCTTGATCATTAATAAAAACTTTAAAGCCTAATTGACCAACTGAAATAAAGTTTTTAATATTTTTATTAAAATTTATGTTAATTGAATTTTGGTTATAGGTATTAGCAGAGACATAACCTGTTTCTATTTCTGAAATATTAGACACCTTAATAAATTCATAAAAACCTAAATTAAATGTACCTCTATTAACATGAAACACTAAACTTTCATCTCCTTCATCTATAACTAAAGAGTCTAGTTTTATATCTACCCAATTCTCCCAAGAATCTGTCTTAGGTACATCAATCATTTTAGAAAACTGCTGACCATTTAATTTAAAATAAAAACTGCCATCATCATCTTCAGTGGCAACTCTCACATTAACATTATATACCCCAGTTTCATCTAATTGAAAAGAATATTTCATCCATTCATCTTTTTCTATCCAGCCAACATTATAACCATTTGATTCAGAATCTTTACTTTCTTGAATATCGACATTATCATTCCTTAATGACCACCCATTATTCCAAGCAGAGAAATTGCCACCATAATTTGCTTCTGCACCAGCATCATAATATGCTTCTCCCATGATGCCCATATCAAAATCTGAAGCATAAATTTTACCTGGGATTAAATTATTTGCATAAGGCACTGTCAAATTTGAAAAAGGCTGCCTAAACATAGCATCAATAATATCTTTATGATAAAAACAATTTTCAATTTTAATATCTTCAGTAAGTTGATTTAGACCAGCAATAGCATCTTCTTTTGACGGAATTATATTTCCTCCATTCCAATAGTCAACTAGCATTTTATATTTGTCATTATAATTTATAGATAGTGGCGGTTGAATTGCACCAATTCTCTTTAGAGGCCACCAAGCCCAACCAATTCCATTTTCCTCAAAAACTTTTACAGCATCCCTGTACCAAAAATTTGAGTTTTCACCTGTTTCTCCTATAAAAAGAGGAACATTCAATGTATCTCTAAGTGGTAACATCCAATCTAAATACCCTTGATCTACTGGACTCCAATATTTATGGGGACTATAAACAAGATTATCATCCCATGGAGGTGTCAAACCAGTAAAATCATTTGCAAACCAGTTACCTTCTATAAACAAGATATGGTTATCTCCTTCAGCTCTAATTACGTTAGTTAATTGAACATATAAGTTTTTTAGTAGTACTCCACCAGGAATTTCCCAGTTTGGTTCATTAATTAAATCATATCCAGCTACCCATTGCTCATTTTTATATCTCTGTGATAATCTTTTCCATAGTTCAACAGTCTTATTTTGATTTAATTCACTCTCCCAAAGAGAAGGTTTTGTTGGATCATAATCTGAAATATCTGCATTGTACCCTTGACCTCCTGGAGCTGCATGGAGATCAATCATAAGATAAATTTCATTTTCTTTACACCAGCTAAGCAAAGAGTCTAAAAGCTTAAAGCCTACATCTAACTCTGTATAAGAACCTGGGAAAGGTTCTTCCTCTATGGGTACAGTAAATAGGTTATAATGTATTGGTGCTCTCACCAAATTAAAACCCCAAGATTTCATCGAGTCTATATCAGTTTTAGTAACATGATTCTTTAACCAATTATTATAAAATTTTTGAGTTTCTTCATCACCAATTAACTCTCTGATTTTATCTTTTATTTGATATTGGGTAGAAGAAAATCCGCCTGGAGCCATCATATACCCTTCCTGGACCATCCATCCTCCTAACCCCATACCTCTTAAAATTATAGTGTCACCTTTCTCATTTATTATAGATTTTCCAGATGTATTAAGAAAGTTTTGAGAGAATGAGTAGTTTGAAAATAATAGAAGAACTACAAGAAGTTTATAAAATTTAATCATCGGCATTACGAAGTAATAGCACAGACCATAAAATTCAAAATTTAAAATATTAAACTTTTATTTCAACATCTACTCCACTTGGCAATTCAAGTTTCATTAAAGCATCAACTGTCTGACTGCTATTAGAATAAATATCCAATAATCTTTTGTAAGTACAGAGTTTAAATTGTTCTCTAGACGTCTTATTGACATGAGGAGACCTCAGAACAGTAAAAATTTCTTTTCTTGTTGGTAAAGGTATTGGACCACTAACTATAGCTCCTGTCGTCTTAACTGCCTTAACAATCTTCTCAGAACTTTTGTCTACAAGATTATAGTCAAATGATTTTAATTTAATTCTGATTTTTTGTGACATTTTGTATTAATTTATTTCTCCGTTATTTTTTTTTATTATTTCTTCAGCAATATTTTTTGGAACACTACTATAATGAGAAAAAGTCAAAGAAGCAGACGCTCTCCCAGAACTTAATGTTCTAAGATCAGTCACATACCCAAATAGAGCAGAAAGCGGGACATCAGCCTTAATAATCTGAGAATTACCCTTCATATCCATACCTTTCATTATCCCTCTTCTTTTATTAAGATCTCCAGTTACACCACCAGTATACTCATCCGGAGTAGTTACTTCAACAGACATAATAGGCTCCATTAAAACAGGATCAGCTTTTTTAGCAGCCTGTTTAAATGCTATACCTGCAGCAAGCTCAAAAGAAAGTGAGTCAGAATCAACATCATGAAAAGATCCATCATATAACCTTACCTTTAGAGACTGCACAGGGAAACCAGCTAGAGGACCATTATTCATTGCATTTTTAAAACCTTTTTCAACAGCAGGAATAAATTCTCTTGGAATTTTACCTCCAGTAATTTGATTTACAAATTGAAGACCATCACCCTCGGCATCCTCATCTCTAGGTCCTATCTCAAATACGATATCAGCAAACTTACCTCTACCTCCCGATTGTTTTTTATAAACCTCCTGGTGTTTAGTAGATGATAATATAGATTCTTTGTAAGCAACCTGAGGAGCACCTTGATTTATTTCAACCTTAAACTCTCTTTTAAGTCTTTCAATAATAATCTCTAAATGGAGCTCTCCCATTCCTCTAAGAACAGTTTGACCAGTTTCCTCATCAGTATTAACTCTTAATGTAGGGTCTTCTTCAACTAGCTTACTAACTGCCATTCCTAATTTATCAACATCAGCTTGTTGTTTAGGTTCTATGGCGTATCCAATTACAGGATCAGGGAAAGACATTGACTCTAAGACAATTTTAGATTTTTCATCAGAGAGAGTATCTCCAGTTTTAATATCTTTAAACCCAACACCAGCACAAATATCCCCCGCATTAACTGCATCAATAGGGTTTTGCTTATTTGAATGCATCTGCATAAGCCTAGAAATTCTTTCCTTTTTACCGTTTCTATTATTAAAAATATAAGATCCAGCATCAAGTTTACCAGAGTATACTCTAAAGAAGCATAGTCTTCCTACAAATGGGTCCGTTGCAATTTTAAAAGCAAGAGCAGCAAATGGCTCATCATTACTTGGTTTTCTAGATGTCTCTTCTTCATTGTCTGGGTTTGTACCTGATACTGGTGGTAAATCTAGAGGTGAAGGTAGGTATGAACATACAGCATCTAGCAAAGCCTGAACACCTTTGTTTTTAAAAGCAGAACCACACATGACTGGAGAGAAAGACATATCAATCACAGCTTTCCTAATCGCAGCCATCATTTCTTCCTTAGTTATGGAATTAGGATCTTCAAAAAACTTTTCAAGTAAATTGTCATCATATTCAGCAACATTTTCAACTAAATTTTGTCTCCACTCATCAACTGTGTTTTTAAGATTATCTGGTATATCAACTACATTATATGTCATGCCCATATCATCCTCATTCCACACAATTGCTTCGTTAGTAATTAAGTCAACAACACCTTTAAAACCTTCTTCAGCGCCAATTGGAATTTGAAGAGGAACTGGTTTTGCATTTAACTTTTCCTTAATCTCTTTAACAACATTTAAAAAATCAGCACCAGCTCTATCCATTTTATTAACAAAACAAATTCTAGGTACTTTATACTTATCAGCTTGTCTCCATACAGTTTCAGACTGAGGCTCAACACCTGAAACAGCACAAAATAATGCAACTGCACCATCAAGAACTCTAAGTGATCTTTCTACCTCAACAGTAAAGTCAACGTGACCAGGAGTATCTATAATATTTACTCTAAAGTCACTTGTGTTATCTATAAGCTTTCCTTGTTTTGTAGGATACTTCCAATATGTAGTAGTTGCAGCTGAAGTAATTGTAATTCCTCTTTCTTGTTCTTGCTCCATCCAGTCCATAGTTGCTGCACCATCATGAACTTCACCAATTTTATGACTTAAACCTGTGTAATATAATATTCTTTCTGTCGTAGTAGTTTTACCGGCATCAATGTGAGCCATGATTCCGATGTTTCTAAGATAATTTAAATCTTTAATTCCTGCCATTATATAAAATTAAAACCTAAAATGAGAGAATGCCTTATTTGCCTCAGCCATTCTATGAGTGTCATCTTTCTTTTTAACAGCACCGCCTTCGCCTTTAGATGCTGCAATAATTTCATTGGCAAGCCTTTCTACCATAGACTTTTCATTTCTACTTCTAGCATACTGAATTAACCATTTTTGACTTAAAGTTATTTTTCTATTTGGCCTTACTTCAATAGGTACTTGGAAGTTAGCACCTCCAACTCTCCTACTTTTAACCTCGACTGAAGGCATAACATTATTGAGAGCTTTTTTCCATAATTCGAGGCCTTTTTCCTTAGTTTTATCCTCAACTATCTTTAGTGAATCATAAAAAATTGCATAAGAAACACTCTTTTTTCCGTCATGCATTAAATTATTAACAAACTGGGTAACTAAGGTATCCTTATATATAGGATCAGGTAAAAAATATCTTTTCTTAGGTTTAGATTTTCTCATTTACTATTTCTTTGCTTTTGGTCTTTTAGCACCATACTTAGATCTTCTCTGAGTTCTATCATCAACACCTCCAGTATCCAATGTACCTCTTATAACATGATATCTTACACCTGGTAAATCTTTCACTCTACCACCTCTTATTAATACTATAGAGTGTTCCTGCAAGTTGTGACCCTCCCCTGGAATGTAAGCATTAACTTCTTTACCATGAGATAATCTAACTCTTGCAACTTTTCTCATAGCTGAGTTTGGCTTCTTAGGCGTAGTTGTATACACTCTTGTACATACCCCCCTTTTTTGAGGACATGAGTCTAAAGCAGGAGACTTTGATTTAGACTTAAGCTTCTTTCTTCCTTTTCTTACTAATTGTTGTATCGTTGGCATAATATTATTTAAATGCGACGCAAAAATAGAAATTCATACGTCTTAAACAAAATTTTTTATGTCTTTCTAACTATATAAATTATTTGTTTGGTTGACTGTTAATATCTAATGGAAATTTAGGTAATTCGTTAAAATCCTTAATTTCATCATATTTTTGCTCATACTTTGAAATATTATCATTTAAAGCAATAGAAAATTTTTTTGCATGCTCAGGGGTAATAATAATTCTAGAATTTACTTTAGCCTTTGGTACCCCAGGCATAAGCTGAATAAAATCAATAACAAACTCACTACTTGAATGAGCTATCATAGCTAAATTTGCATATTTCCCTTTAGATATTTCATCTGACAACTCGATATTTATCTGATTTTGTTTTTGATTCATTTTTTATCCTGTTTATTTTCTTCAAGCAAATCAGCATTTACAGATTCATCAATCACAACATCTTCTTTAGATTTTGTCATTAGTGCATCATACTCCCTCTCAGAACCTACAATCATATCACTATACTCTTTTAATCCTGTACCTGCAGGTATTAAATGACCCACAATTACATTTTCTTTAAGTCCTCTTAAATCATCAACTTTACCTCTGATAGAAGCTTCACTTAAAACTTTTGTAGTTTCTTGGAAAGAGGCAGCAGATATAAAGCTTTCCGTACCTAAAGATGCTCTAGTAATTCCTTGCAGAGAAGGTCTAGAAACTGCTGCATCTGCATTTCTGACTTCAACTATTTTCTTATCCTTTCTTCTCAGAGAAGAATTTTCGTCTCTCAATTCTCTAGATGAAATTATTTGACTCTCTTTAAATGCTGAAGAATCACCAGGATTAATTACAACCTTTTTTTCAAAAATATCATCATTTACATTATTAAATACAAGTTTATCAACTTTTTCATCTTGTAAGAAGCTAGTATCTCCTGGATCAATGATAATTACTTTTTGCATCATTTGTCTAACAATGACTTCTATGTGTTTATCATTAATTTTAACACCTTGTAATCTATAAACTTCTTGAATTTCATTAACTAAATAATCCTGAACTTCAGTTGGTCCTTTAATTGATAAAATATCAGCAGGTGTTATTGCTCCATCAGATAATGGAGAACCTGCTTTAACATAGTCATTATCTTGAACTAAAATATGTTTTGATAATGAAACTAAATATTTTTTCTTAGTACCATCTTTAGACTCAATAAAGATTTCTCTATTCCCTCTCTTTATTCCTCCATAAGATACAACTCCATCAATTTCACTAACAACAGCAGGATTTGATGGATTTCTTGCTTCAAATAACTCGGTTACTCTAGGAAGACCTCCCGTAATATCTCTAGACTGCCCAATAATTCTTGGTATTTTTGATAAAATAGTTCCAGGATTTACAGAACTTCCCTTTTCAACTGAAAGGTGAGCTCCTACAGGAATATTATATGCTTTTTCCCCATCCTTAGATTTAACAACTATTGCAGGGTTTTTAGTCTTATCTCTACACTCTACAATAACCTTCTCTTTGTGTCCAGTTTGCTCATCAAATTCTTCTTTGAAAGTAATACCTTCTTCAATTGATTCAAAATCAATTTTACCCTTAAGTTCAGATAAAATAACAGCATTATAAGGATCCCAATTACATAGAATGTCTCCTTTAGTTACTTTCTGACCGTCCTTTACCTTTAAGTATGACCCATAAGGAACATTATTAGAAATAAGCGTTATACCTTTATCATTAACTAACCTAAGCTCGCCACTTCTAGCCATTACTACCTCTGCTTTGTTTCCTTCACCATCCTTTGTAGATACAGATCTAATACCATCAAAAACAATTTTACCATCAAACTTAGCTTTAACATTTGCATCTATAGCTATATTAGATGCCGTTCCACCTACGTGGAATGTCCTCAATGTAAGCTGTGTTCCAGGCTCACCAATTGACTGAGCAGCAATTACTCCTACAGCTTCTCCAGTATTTACCATCTGACCATTAGCTAAATTTCTACCATAACATTTAGCACAAGCACCCCTTGTTGTCTCACAAGTAAGTACTGATCTTATTTCTATTTCTTCGATACTAGTCTGGTCAATAGTTTGAGCTATAATCTCATCTATTTCTTCTCCAGATTCGATAATAAGATCATTAGAAATTGGATCGTATACATCATGTACACTAACCCTTCCAAGTATTCTTTCTGATAATGGTTCTACTATATCTTCATTATCTTTTAATGCACTTACTGTAACACCTCTTAATGTGCCACAATCTCTCTCATTGATAATGACATCCTGAGCTACATCAACCAATCTTCTAGTCAAATAACCTGCATCAGCAGTCTTAAGAGCAGTATCGGCTAGTCCTTTTCTTGCACCGTGTGTTGAAATAAAATACTCAATTACATCAAGACCTTCTTTGAAATTTGAAAGAATTGGATTTTCAATAATTTCTCCAACAGATCCTGATAAATTTTTCTGTGGCTTAGCCATCAATCCTCTCATACCACCTAACTGTCTTATCTGTTCCCTTGATCCTCTTGCTCCTGAATCCATCATCATGTAAATTGGATTAAAACCTTCATCATTATTCTCAAGTTGATTCATCAGTGTTGAAGTAAGTCTAGTATTTGATCTAGTCCATATATCAATAACCTGATTATATCTTTCATTATCTGTTATGAGTCCCATGTAATAATTATCCCATACAGATTTGACTTCTTTCTTAGCTGAAGATACTAAAGATTGTTTAGCATCAGGAATTTGAATATCTCCTAATCCCATAGACAAACCACCTTCATATGCCATTTTGAAACCAAGCTCTTTGATATTATCAAGGAAATTAGCTGTTCTAGATATTCCACATATCTTATATACTGTTGAAATTATCTGTTGTAATTTCTTTTTTGTAAGTAGTTCATCAATATATCCTACTTCCTTAGGAATCAAATTATTAAATAAAACTCTTCCAGCAACAGTTTCAATCACTTTATTCTCTAAAGTTCCATCTGCTGATCTCACATCAGTTCTAATCTTAATGTATGCGTTTTTATCTAATTTATCTTCATTAAAAGCAATAATAACCTCCCTTGAACCAGAAAAAATAAGACCTTCACCTTTAAGAGGGTGGTCTTTAGTTGATTTTCTTCCTTTAGACACGTAATATAAACCTAATACCATATCCTGAGATGGAACAGTAATTGGAGCACCATTAGCAGGATTAAGTATATTGTTAGATCCTAGCATCAAAAGAGAAGCTTCAATAATTGCCTCATGACCTAAAGGAACATGAACAGCCATCTGGTCACCATCAAAGTCAGCATTGAAAGCAGTACAAGCTAGGGGATGTAGCTCTATAGCTTTACCTTCAATTAATTTTGGTTGAAAGGCTTGAATTCCTAATCTATGAAGAGTAGGAGCTCTATTTAGCAAGACAGGATGACCTACTAAAACGTTTTCTAAAATATCCCAAATTACTGGCTCTTTTTTGTCAACAAGTTTTTTTGCAGACTTAACCGTCTTAACGATACCCCTCTCGATAAGCTTTCTTATTATAAAGGGTTTAAACAATTCTGCGGCCATATCTTTTGGAAGACCACATTCATGCATTTTGAGTTTTGGTCCAACAACAATTACAGACCTTCCAGAATAATCAACTCTTTTACCTAAAAGATTTTGTCTAAACCTACCCTGCTTTCCTTTAAGCATATCAGTTAAAGACTTTAAGGATCTATTACCATCTGATCTGACTGCATTAATCCTCCTTGAATTATCAAATAAAGAATCTACAGCTTCTTGGAGCATTCTTTTCTCATTTCTAAGTATAACCTCAGGAGCTCTTATTTCAAGTAACCTTTTAAGTCTATTGTTTCTTATTATTACTCTTCTATATAAATCATTAAGATCTGATGTAGCAAATCTACCTCCATCTAATGGTACAAGTGGCCTTAACTCAGGTGGAATAACTGGAATCATCTTCACAATCATCCACTCAGGCTTATTATCTATATTCTCTCTAGAATCTCTGAAAGACTCAATTACCCTAAGCCTTTTAAGAGCTTCTGCTTTCCTTTGTTGAGATGTCTCATTTGCAGCTTTATACCTAAGATCAACAGATAAAGAGTCAAGATCTATTTGAGATAAAAGTTCAGCTATAGCTTCTGCACCCATCTTTGCGATGAATTTATTAGGATCATCATTAGGTAATAAATAATTATCTTTCGGAAGCGAATCTACAATATTTAAATACTCTTCTTCAGTTAATAAATCCATCTTCTGACACCCATCTTCTTCTTTTACACCAGGATTTATAACAACATATCTCTCATAATAAACAACTTGATTAAGTTTCTTAGCAGGAACTCCTAGCATGTATCCAATCTTATTAGGTAAAGTTCTAAAATACCAGATATGAGCAACAGGCACAACTAGCTCGATGTGACCCATTCTCTCTCTTCTAACTTTCTTCTCTGTTACTTCAACACCACACCTATCACATATAATACCTTTATACCTTATTCTCTTGTATTTTCCACAATGACATTCCCAATCTTTTACAGGTCCAAAAGTTCTCTCACAAAAGAGACCACCCATTTCTGGTTTAAAAGTCCTATAATTAATAGTTTCAGGAGCTGTTACTTCACCAAAAGAACTTTCAAGTATAGATTCCGGAGAAGCTAAACTTACTATGATTTTTGAGAAGTTAGTTGATTTATTGATTTTGTTAGATATCATAAACTGTTTATTAAAATTTTTATTTCATTGTAATTTCTAATGCCAAACCTCTTAGTTCATGAACCAATACATTAAATGATTCAGGAATACCTGGGGTCTGCATATTTTCACCTTTAACAATAGCTTCATAAGCTCTTGCTCTACCTACTATATCATCAGATTTAATAGTTAATATTTCTTGGAGTACATGAGAAGCACCAAATGCCTCTAAAGCCCAAACTTCCATTTCTCCAAAACGTTGCCCACCAAATTGAGCTTTACCTCCAAGAGGTTGTTGTGTAATTAAAGAATAAGGCCCAATAGATCTTGAATGCATTTTGTCATCAATCAAATGACCTAACTTAAGCATATATATTACACCAACAGTAACTTGTTGGTCAAATCTTTTTCCGGTAGAACCATCATATAGATGAGTTCGCCCAAAAGAAGGAAGTCCTGCTTTGTCAATCTCTTTACTTACCTCATCAGCAGTAGCTCCATCAAATATTGGGGTTCTATACTTTTTGTTGAGTTTTAATCCAGCCCAACCTAGTGCAGTCTCATAAAGCTGACCTATATTCATTCTAGATGGAACACCTAATGGATTAAGAACTATATCAACAGTTGAACCATCTTCTAGGAACGGCATGTCCTCTTCTTTTACAATTCTAGCAACAACTCCTTTGTTACCATGCCTCCCTGCCATTTTATCACCAACTTTTAATTTTCTTTTCTTAGCAACATATACTTTGGCCATCTGTACTATGCCAGGCGCTAACTCATCACCAACTTCTAGTGAAAATTTTTCTTTCTTATAACCTGAAGCTAAATCATTTCTTTTTATAACATAATTTTTTACAGCCCTAGACACCGAATCATTTGTTTTTTTATCATCAGTCCAATCCTCTAGAACAACATCCTGAATAAGACTAGATTCTTCAGGAACATTTAAGCTGTTTATATCATAATATATATTCTTCTTTGGAAATAACTTATCCTCTATCATTTTTCTACTAAACTTAACACCTGCCTTTACAAGTTGATCTCCATACTTATGACTTATCCCATTACACTTTTTGTTTTTTAACAACTTATCAAATTTAAAGATTAACTTCTCTTTAAGTTCTACAAGTGACTTTCCATAATCAGCTTTTAATAACTCAATTTGTTTCTTTGCTAATTTCTTAGATTCTTTATCTTTCTTCTGTCTAGTAAAAAGTTTAGTGTCAACCACAACTCCATTTAAAGAAGGCGGCGCTTTTAATGAAGCATCTTTAACATCACCAGCTTTATCTCCAAAGATTGCTCTTAAAAGTCTTTCTTCTGGTGTTGGATCAGTTTCACCCTTCGGAGTTATTTTACCAATTAAAATATCCCCCTCTTTAACTTTAGCTCCAACCCTAATAACTCCATTCTCATCTAAATCTTTAATTGACTCATCACTAACATTTGGAATTTCATTAGTAAACTCTTCTTCACCTCTTTTTGTATCTCTTACCTCAAGTTTAAATTCTTCAATATGTAGAGATGTGAAAACGTCTTCTTTTACAACTTTTTCAGATATTACAATTGCATCTTCAAAGTTATACCCTTTCCATGGCATAAAAGCAACTTTTAAATTTCTACCTAAAGCAAGCTCTCCGTCTTGAGTTGCGAAGCCTTCACATATAACTTGACCTTTTTTAACTTTTTCTCCTGATTTAACAGTTGGAATTAAATTAACACAGGTGTCTTGGTTGGTTCTCCTAAATTTTATAAGATCATATGTTTTAGAATTCTCATCAAAAGAAATTAATTTTTCATTAGCATCTAAATCATATTTTATTTCTATCTTGTTAGAATCAACATAAGAAACCGTTCCCTTACCTTCTGCGACTATTGTAGATCTAGAATCTTTAGCTACTCTGTACTCCATTCCAGTTCCTACAATCGGAGAATCTGGTCTCATTAGTGGTACTGCCTGTCTCATCATATTGGAACCCATTAATGCTCTGTTGGCATCATCGTGTTCAAGAAAAGGAATTAGCGAAGCAGCAACTGAAACAATTTGATTAGGAGCTACATCCATATACTTTAATTCCTTGTTTTTTGCCAAAGGAAAATCTCCCTCATATCTAGCCTTAACAGTATTTTCGACAAACTCACCATTTGTTTTTAATGGTACATTAGCCTGAGCAATGTAAGATTGATCTTCTTCTTCAGCAGTTAAATAACTTATTTTACCAGTCATATTAACTTTTCCATTAGAGACTTCCCTATAAGGAGTTTCAATGAATCCCATATTATTCACCTTAGCATGAACACATAATGATGAAATAAGACCAATATTTGGACCTTCTGGAGTTTCAATTGTGCACAACCTTCCGTAGTGAGTGTAATGCACATCTCGGACTTCAAAACCAGCTCTTTCTCTAGATAAACCACCAGGCCCAAGAGCTGACATTCTTCTTTTATGAGTAATTTCAGCTAATGGATTTGTTTGATCCATGAATTGAGATAACTGATTAGTTCCAAAAAATGAATTAATTACAGAAGTTAAAGTTCTAGCATTAATTAAATCAACAGGTTTAAAATCTTCATTATCCCTTACATTCATTCTCTCTTTTATTGTTCTAGACATTCTAGCTAATCCAACACCAAACTGAGAATAAAGCTGTTCACCTACCGTTCTAACTCTTCTGTTACTTAAATGATCTATATCATCAACAACTGTCTTTGCATTTATTAATGTTATGAGATATTTAACAATTAATATAATGTCTTCGTTAGTTAGGACTCTTACATTATAATCAGTATCAATATTTAACTTTTTATTAATTCTATATCTACCAACTTCACCTAAATCATATCTCTTATCACTAAAGAATAAATTTTGAATAATATCTCTAGCAGTTTGTTCATCAGGAGCTTCAGTATTTCTAAGCTGTCTATATATTTCCTCTAAAGCTTCTTTTTCAGAGTTTGAGACATCTTTTTTTAATGTATTATAAATAATTGCAAATTCACCTACATTAATATCTTCTCTATGTATGGTAACATAAGGAGCTTCTGATTCAATTATTATATCAATATCTTCTTCTTCAAGGATGTGATCTCTATCTAAGATTAATTCATTTCTATCAACTGAAATCACTTCTCCTGTGTCCTCATCAACAAAATCCTCAACCCAAGTCTTTAGAACCCTTGCAGCAAGCTTTCTTCCTAAGGCTTTTTTTAGAGTGGTTTTTTTAGCTTCAACTTCTTCAGATAATTTAAATATATCTAAAATATCTTTATCGGAACCAAATCCAATAGCTCTAAGTAGAGTAGTTATTGGAAACTTCTTTTTTCTATCTATATATGCATACATCACATTATTCACATCCGTAGCAAACTCAATCCAAGAACCTCTAAATGGAATAATTCTTGCAGAGTATAACGGCGTACCATTTGTGTGTTTACTTTGAGCAAAAAATACACCAGGAGATCTATGTAACTGAGATACAATGACTCTTTCTGCACCATTTATTACAAAAGATCCTTTATTAGTCATATAAGGAATATTACCTAAAAATACTTCTTGTTCGATTGTTTCAAAATCATCATTATCTTCATCATTACAGATCAATCTTAACTTAGCTTTTAATGGGAGAGAATATGTAAGACCTCTATCTATACATTCTCCAACTGAATATTTAGGTGGATCAACAGTATAGTCAATAAATTCCAAGATAAAATTTTCTCTAGAGTCAGATATTGGGAAATTTTCCTTAAAAACCTTAAAAAGGCCTTCATTGTCTCTTTTCTCAGGAGGAGTCTCAAGTTGAAAAAAGTCTTTGTATGATTGTAATTGTACATCCAGAAAGTCTGGGTAGTCGACTGTATTTTTTAATTTAGAAAAGTCTATTCTATTAGATGATATTTTCAATTGATTATATTTTTAAGTTATAAATATCCCACACACTTTTTTGTGTGGGAATAAAAAGTATTAAATGATAATTAGCTTAATTCAACCTCAGCTCCAGCTTCTTCTAGCTGTTTTTTAGCTGACTCAGCTTCATCTTTTGGAACACCTTCCTTAATTGCTTTTGGAGCTCCATCAACCATATCTTTAGCGTCTTTTAGTCCAAGTCCAGTAATTTCTTTTACTAATTTAACTACAGCTAACTTCGATGCTCCAGCTGATTTTAACATAATATCAAAACTTGATTTTTCTTCAGCTACTCCAGCGTCTGCTGCACCTCCTGCTGCTGCACCTGCTACTACAGTTGCTGCTGCTGCTGGTTCAATACCATATTCGTCTTTTAATATATTAGCTAATTCACTTACATCTTTAACCGAAAGGTTAACAAGATCTTTAGCTATCTTCTTAATATCTGCCATTTTAATTTAATTTAAAGTTTATACACTATTCTTATTTATTCTCAAGTGCCTTAACAACGCCTGAAATTTTATTTTCAGAACTTTTAAGTAATGAAATAATATTTTTAGCTGGAGACTGAAGTAGCAATACTATATCTCCAATAATTTCTTCTTTTCCTTTCAACTTAGATAACGAATCTAAATTTTTATCTCCTAAGAAAATATCAGATTCAATTGAAGCAGCCTTTAATGTAGGATGATCAGAATCTAGAGATTTTCTAAAATCTTTTAAAACCTTAGCTGGTCCGCTAGGAGTTTGATTAGCAAATAATAAACCAGAGAATCCTTTTAATGTGTCACCATCTATTATTTCAGAATAATCTTCTTCTTGATTTTCAAGAGCTTTTTTTATAAAAGTATTTTTAACAACCTTATATTCAACATCTTGCTTGAAGCATTTTTCTCTAAAAGAATTTACCTGGTCTACAGTTAACCCTGAAGCATCAAGTAAATAGAAAATATTATTTTCTTTGAACTTTTCTGTTAAATCTTTAACTAACTCTACTTTATTTTCTTTTCTCATTTTAACTCATTAACATAGAACTATCAATCTTAATAGAAGTACTCATTGTGCTAGAAAGATTAACACTTTTAAAATAAATACCCTTCGATGAAGAAGGTTTTAATTTCATTACAGTATTTAACAACTCCATAGTATTTTCTTGAATCTTCTTTGGCTCGAATGATACTTTTGCAACTGAAGCATGAATTATACCAGCCTTGTCAACTTTAAAATCAATTTTTCCTTTTTTAACATCTTGAATAGCTTTCCCAATATCATTAGTAACTGTACCTGATTTTGGATTAGGCATTAATCCCCTTGGTCCTAACACTTTACCTAGTTTACCAAGTTTTGCCATTAGGGCTGGCATAGTTATTATTACATCAATATCTGTCCATCCTTCACCAATTTTTTTTATGTATTTATCAAGACCTACATGATCTGCACCTGCTTTTTTTGCCTCTTCTTCTTTATCTGGGGAACACAATGCTAAAACTTTAATTGTTTTTCCAGTTCCATGAGGAAGAGTAACATTCCCTCTTACCATTTGATCAGCTTTTTTTGGATCAACTCCAAGCCTTATGTCTAGATCGATTGATGCATCAAATTTTGTTGTTGATATGTCTTTCACAATTTTAGATGCTTCTTCCACAGTGTAATGTTTTTCCACATCATACTTGCCTTGTACCTCTTTTTTATTTTTTGTTAGTCTACCCATTTAATTTAAATTTTCTGGAAATGTTCCCTTTACTCTAACTCCCATGCTTCTAGCTGTGCCAGCTACCATTTTCATAGCAGAACCAATTTTAAAAGCATTTAAATCTTTCATTTTTGTTTCAGCAATGTCCTTTACTTGATCCCAAGAAATCGATGCGACCTTATTCAAATTTGGTTGATCAGAACCTTTCTTTTTATTGGCAGCCTGCAAAATTAATACAGCAGCAGGCGGTGTTTTAATTACGAAATCAAAAGATTTATCTTTATATATAGTTATTACAACTGGCAATACCTGTCCCTTTCTATCATCTGTTCTTGCATTGAACTGATTACAAAACTCCATAATATTTACACCCTTACTACCCAGGGCAGGACCAACAGGAGGAGCAGGATTAGCCTGACCACCTCTCACTTGTAATTTTAAATATCCGTCTATTTGTTTTGCCATATTATTTAACTTGATTTTTCAACCTGATAATAATTAAGTTCTACAGGTGTATTTCTACCAAAAATTTTAACTGTAACATTCACTTTTTTTCTATCTTCAAAAACTTGAGAAATTGATCCAGTAAATCCACTAAAAGGACCGTCCATAACCTTCACATCCTCACCAACTACAAATGGTGTCATCATAGTTTCGTCTTCACTATTAGTCTCATCAAATTTTCCAAATATTCTATTTATTTCTGCTTCTCTTAATGGAATTGGAACTCTTGAAGAACCAGAACCCGAACCAAGAAAACCTATTACACCGGGAACATTTTTAATGACATGTTGTACTTCTCCGTGAGAGAAATCTGCAGACACCAATACATATCCGGGGAAATAATTTTTTTCTTTAATTTTTTTCTTTCCGCCTCGCATCACATATACTTTTTCATATGGTATCATTACCTCAGGAATAAATTTTTCTAGGTCATTTCTTGTTATCTCCTTCTCTAAATAAGTTTTTATTTTGTTTTCTTTTCCACTTATAGCCCTCAATACATACCAATTTAAACTCATCTATATATTTTTATATTTTAAAAATTCTCGTAAAAAAGAGACATAACGTTTTCAAATCCTAAATCAATAATACCGATGAAAAGGGCAAATATTAAGGATGCAACTAACACCAAAACAGAACTGCTTTGTAGACTGTTAATCGATGGCCAGGTAACTTTATTTACCATTTCTTGATAAGATTCAGAGATTAAAACAATTAATTTATTCATACCAAAAAAATTAAAACGGCCAAGCACGGGTGGAGTGACTCGAACACCCAACCAACGGTTTTGGAGACCGCTACTCTACCAATTGAGCTACACCCGTATACTAAAATGCAGGCCAACGGCCTGCAAATTTAGAATAATTGTTATTATTTAACAAATAAATAAGTTAAATAATTAGTTAAAAAAAGTTTTATAAAATTTTAGTCTAAAATTTCTGTTACCTGACCTGCTCCAACTGTTCTTCCACCCTCTCTAATAGCAAATCTTAGTCCTTGCTCAAGAGCAACTTTATTAATCAATTTAACTTCGATAGTTAAGTTATCTCCAGGCATTACCATCTCAACCTTATCTGGTAACATAATTTCACCAGTAACATCAGTTGTTCTCATATAGAATTGAGGTCTATACTTATTAAAGAAAGGCGTATGTCTTCCACCCTCTTCTTTAGATAACACATAAACTTCAGCCTTAAAATGAGCATGAGGTGTTACAGAACCTGGTTTACATATAATCATTCCTCTTTTGATATCTGTTTTCTCGATACCTCTAAGAAGAAGACCCGCATTATCACCAGCCTGACCTTTATCTAAAATCTTTCTAAACATTTCTACTCCAGTTATAGTTGATTTTAAATCTTCAGCACCCATACCAATAATATCAACAGCATCACTAGTATTTACTATACCTCTTTCAATTCTTCCTGTTGCTACAGTACCTCTACCAGTAATAGAAAATACATCTTCAACAGGCATCAAAAAATCTTTATCAGTCTCTCTAATAGGCTCAGGAATATAAGAATCAACTTGATCCATTAGTTCCATGATTTTTTCAACCCATTTAGCTTCACCGTTAAGTGCTCCCAATGCAGAACCTTGAACTATAGGAATATCATCACCAGGGAATTTATAGAAACTTAAAAGTTCTCTTATTTCCATTTCAACTAACTCCAAAAGTTCAGCATCATCAACAAGGTCTACCTTATTAATGAATACAACTAAAGCAGGAACTCCTACCTGTCTAGCTAAAAGGATATGCTCTCTTGTCTGAGGCATTGGTCCATCAGTTCCAGCCACAACTAGGATTCCTCCATCCATCTGTGCTGCACCTGTAACCATATTTTTTACATAATCTGCGTGACCAGGACAATCAACATGAGCGTAATGTCTATTATCAGTTTGATATTCAACATGCGCAGTATTAATAGTAATACCCCTTTCTTTTTCTTCAGGAGCATTATCAATTTGTTCAAAATCTCTCTTCTCTGCTAAACCTTTATCCGCAAGGACTTTAGTAATAGCAGCTGTAAGAGTTGTTTTACCATGATCAACGTGACCTACTGTCCCAATATTTACATGGGGTTTCGATCTATCAAAGGATTCTTTTGCCATAATTTTAAAATTTAACTCAAATTTAACTTATTTATATAATAATACAATTTTTAACATTTTTTTCGAGCCGATGACGGGAATTGAACCCGTGACCTCTTCCTTACCAAGGAAGTGCTCTACCTCTGAGCTACATCGGCATAAGAGCGGGCGAAGAGATTCGAACCCTCGACCTACAGCTTGGAAGGCTGTCGCTCTACCAACTGAGCTACGCCCGCTTATTTATTGTAAAAAAGTGGGGGGAGCAGGATTCGAACCTGCGAAGACATAAGTCAACAGATTTACAGTCTGCCCCAGTTGGCCGCTTTGGTATCCCCCCATACTTAAAATTTACAATATTTTGCCTATTAAGCTCAAAGGTCAGCAAAATTATATTCTTTTTTATTTATTACAAATTTTTGAATACAAATTAAATTTTTAAAAAATTACTTATTGAAGTAGATAAAAATTCATTATTTAATATTTACATTTATAATTAACAAAATGAAATACAAAAGAATACTCTTAAAGTTAAGCGGCGAGGCGTTGATGGGTGAGAAAAATTATGGTATTGACTCTTCTCTTTTAGAAAAATACTCCCAACAAATTAAAAATATTCATGATAAAGGAATTGAAATTGCCATAGTAATAGGAGGAGGAAATATTTACAGAGGCATTGAATCAGAAAAATCTGGAATTAATAGAGTTCAGGGAGATTATATGGGAATGCTTGCCACATTAATGAATAGTATGGCATTACAAAGTCACCTAGAAAAGTTAGAATGTGATACCAGACTAATGTCAGGTTTTAATATAGATCAAGTGTGCGAACCATTTATAAGGAGAAGAGCTATAAGACATTTAGAAAAAGGAAGAATCGTAATTTTTGGAGCTGGACTAGGCAAACCTTATTTTACCACTGATTCTACTGCTAGCCTTAGAGCTGTAGAAATTGAAGCCAACATCGTACTTAAAGGAACTAGGGTTGATGGAGTATATGACTCTGATCCTGAAAAGGTTAAAGACGCTGTAAAATTTAATGAAATATCATTTGATGAAGCTTACGAAAGAAATCTTAAAATTATGGACATGACTGCATTTACTTTATGTAAAGAAAATAATTTACCTATTATAGTATTTGATATGAATAAACCAGGAAACTTGATTAAGTTGGTAGAAGGAAAAAACATTGGGACTTTAATTTATTAAAATAATGGAAGAAATAGATTTAATTTTAGAAGACACCAAAGAGAGGATGGATAAATCCATTCAATTTTTAATTACAGAATTAAAAAAAATTAGAGCTGGAAAAGCTACACCAAGTATGCTTGATGGAATTATGGTAGAGTACTATGGTGTGCCAACGCCTCTTCTACAAGTTGCTTCAATAACAACGCCAGATAGCAGGACTCTTTTTATTAAGCCCTGGGAAAAAACAATAATTCAAGACATTGAAAAATCAATTGTCAATAGTGATTTGGGTCTGAACCCACAAAATGATGGAGAGAATGTTATAATTAATATACCACCTCTGACAGAAGAGAGAAGATTAGTTCTAGTTAAACAAATAAAAAGTGAAGGTGAGAAAGGCAAGATAAGCATAAGGTCAGTCAGAAAAGAATCTAATGAACTTGTAAAAAAATTATCCAATGAAGGCGTCTCAGAAGATGCAATTAGCAACGGAGAAAATGACATTCAGAAAATAACCGATGTTAAAATCAATAAAATAGATGATATTATAAAGTCCAAAGAGGTAGAGATAACTACTATTTAGAGTAATAATTTTTTTTTGAAATTTCTTTCATAACATTTATTGGCACTAGACAAGATATATCTTCTTTTCTAGCAATTTTTTCTCTTACCATAGATGATGAAATATTAAATAATCTTCCTGAAAAATAATTTTTATTTTTTGATTTAGATTTTCTAGGGTACACTAAAATTTCATAGTTATCTAATATATAATTACTTTCTTTCCATTTACTTAAATTTTTATAATTATCCTCACCCATTATAATTATAAATTTATCATCGGGATAACTCTTAGATATTTTAATTAAAGTTTGATACGTGTAATTAGGTGTTTTCATATCAAACTCAATAGTTGAGACAGTGATTTCTTTTTCAGATATTAAAGCTGATTTCATTAGCTCATTTCTATCTTCTTTACTTAACACTTCTTCCTTATCTGGACTTTTTGGTGATAGGACCATCCAAATATGATCAATATCTGATTGTTTTAAAACCTCTCTTGCAATGCCTATATGACCATTGTGTATCGGGTTAAAAGATCCAAAAAATAAACCAATTTTCATGCGGATATAAATTTGATAACTACATCTAAAATATCTTTACACGCCTTTTTAATATCGCTATTCATAATAATTACATCAAATCTATCTTTTTGAGATATTTCTACTTTTGCTTTTTCAAGCCTTTCTTTAATTTTATTTTCTGAGTCTGTCCCCCTTTTATTAAGTCTTGACTTTAAATCTTTTGAACTCGGAACATCTATAAAAATTGACAAAGAATCTCTTCCAAAATATTCTTTTAAATTTAACCCACCTACTACATCAACATCAAATACTATATTTTTATCATTATCTAACAACCTTTTTATTTCATTTTTTAGTGTTCCCTTAAAGTCATCACTATAAACTTGTTCCCATTCAATAAAGTCACCATTTTTTATATGATTATTAAATTTATCTTTTGAGATAAAATAATAATTAATACCATGAATTTCATTTTTTCTAATTTTTCGAGTTGTAGAAGACACAGAAAATGATAAAGATTTTATATTTTCAATCAGATAAGAGGCAAGTGTAGATTTCCCAGATCCAGATGGTGCAGAAAGTATTATATATTTTGACATACTTAAAATTAGTTTCTTTTAGTATAATTTGAAATAATTATATTAATAACTCAATACTACCAAACTCAAAATCTTTAATTTTATCATTAACCATAAGCGAAATCTTGCCATCATCTTTTACATCAACAATTTTACCTAAAAATCTTTTATTTAAAGATTTATAGTTTAGGAGTTCATTATAACCATATAATTTTTCCTTATACGATATTTTTTTTGCAGTATTTATTTCAAAATATTCCTTATTGAAGCTTGATTTAAATAAACTTAAAATCTTACTCCTATCCATTTTTTTATTCACTTCTTTAAAAACTGAAGTGGCATTTATATCCCCAAAATGATTTTGATTAATATTAATACCAACTCCTATAACTGACCTTTTTATTTTCTTTTTAAAAATCTGACTCTCGATTAGAATACCACATATTTTTTTCTTGTTGATATATATATCATTTGGCCATTTTATTTTGATATTACTAAGACCAATTTTTTTTAAAACATTATAAATTGATAATGAAGTTATGATATGAAGTAAAAATTGATCAGATAATTTTATTTCAGGAAATAGAACAAAAGAGAAAAGAAGATTTTTCCCTCTTTTAGATTCCCATGAATTGTTTCTTTGGCCCTTACCTTTTGTTTGAAAATCAGCACGAACCATTGAGCCTTCTTTTATCTTATTTTTTAATAATAATTGTATTAAAAAATCATTTGTTGAGAGACATTCTGTCACATAAACATTAGTTTTGTCTTCAAATAGATTTTTGGCAGGTTTTTTGCTCATATAATTATATAATATTTAGCAATATATATTGAAATTAAATCAAAATATAAATTCAAGTAGACTTAGCTCTTACATCGCCGATTGTATGGAAAACAAAAAGGCAGAGGATATAAGAATAATTGATTTAAAAAAAATTAAAAACTCAGTTACTGATTATTTCGTTTTAGCTACGGGTAACTCTAACACACATGTTGATTCAATTGCAGATGGAATTGAAGCTGATGTTTATAAAAAATACAAAGAGAGACCTTGGAAAAAAGAAGGTAAAGTTAATAGTGAATGGGTGCTAATTGATTTTGTAAATGTTGTTGCTCATGTATTTGATGAGGAGAAAAGAAATTTATATAACTTAGAAACATTATGGGGAGATGGAATAATTAAAGATTTTAAATCAAAAAAATGAAAAAAAATTCTAATAATAAACTAATTAATAACAACTTCAATAACCAGATATGGGTTGTATTTTTAATTTCTATATTCATCTATCTTTCTTTTAGTTTTTTTTCCACAAATCCTATCACTATCGATTATAATCGATTCCAAAAAATGATTAGGAGCCATGATATATCAAAAATAGTAGTAATAAAAAATCAAGAAATAATTGAAATATCATTAAAAGAAGAAGCTCTACTTAATTCAGCTTATAAAGATGAGTTAGAGTCTTCTAGTTTACTTAATAATACATATGGCCCTCATTATAGGCTTGAAGTTTCATCAATAGAATCTTTTGAAAAAAGATATGATGACCTAATTAGTTCACTTGGAAAAGAAAATACATATGAAATAGAATATTTAACCGAAAAAAGAACAGACATATATTCTTTTTTACAGACTTGGGGTTTTACAATATTAATTCTAATTGGTTTTTGGTTCTTACTAAGAAGGATGTCTACAGGAGGAGGCCCAGGAGGTCAAATTTTTAATATTAGTAAGTCAAAAGCTTCGTTATTTGATAAAGAAAGTAAAATAAAATTATCTTTTAAAGATGTAGCAGGATTAGACGAGGCTAAGGAAGAAGTTAAAGAAATAGTAGAATTCTTAAAAAATCCTAAAAAATTTACAAAATTAGGTGGGAAAATTCCTAAGGGAGCTATACTTGTTGGATCACCAGGCACTGGAAAAACACTATTAGCTAAAGCCGTTGCAGGTGAAGCACATGTTCCTTTTTATTCCTTATCTGGATCTGATTTTGTTGAAATGTTTGTTGGTGTTGGTGCTGCTAGAGTAAGAGACTTATTTAAAAAAGCAAAAGAAAAAGCTCCTTGTATTGTGTTTATTGATGAAATTGATGCAATAGGTAGAAGCAGAGGAAGAGGCCAAATGCCAGGTTCAAATGACGAAAGAGAAAATACACTTAACTCATTATTAGTTGAGATGGATGGATTTTCAACTGACTCTGGAGTTATTATTTTAGCTGCGACAAATAGGCCAGATGTTTTAGATTCCGCATTACTTAGACCTGGAAGATTTGACAGACAAATTTCAATAGATAAACCTGACCTCAAGGGAAGAGAAGAAATTTTTAAAGTTCATGTGAGACCTTTAAAATTAAATACTGATGTAAATGTTAAGAATTTAGCAGCTCAGACTCCGGGATTCGCTGGAGCAGAAATTGCAAATGTATGTAATGAATCTGCATTAATTGCTGCAAGAAAGGATAAAACATCTATAGAAATGTCAGATTTTCAAGACGCAATTGATAGAGTTATTGGTGGCCTAGAAAAGAAAAATAAAATTATATCACCAGAAGAAAAGAAAATAGTTGCATACCATGAGGCTGGCCATGCTGTAGCAGGTTGGTATCTAGAACACGCTGACCCATTAGTGAAAGTTAGTATTGTACCAAGAGGAATAGCTGCTCTTGGTTATGCTCAATACCTTCCTAAAGAACAATATCTCTATCAAACCGACCAGTTATTAGACGATATGTGTATGGCACTAGGAGGAAGGGCAGCTGAAGAAATAGTTTTTGGTAAGATATCCACTGGAGCATTAAGTGACTTGGAAAGAATAACTAAATTGGCATACAGTATTGTTTCCGTTTATGGAATGAATAAAAATATAGGTAACATTTCATTTTTTGATTCTAAACAGTCTGACTATAATTTTACTAAACCATATTCTGATTCTACAGCTGAAAAGATTGATTCTGAAGTCAAAAGAATTGTTGACAACGCATACGAAAGAACAAAGAATTTACTATTAGAGAAGAAAGAGCAGTTAGAGAAAATAGCAAAAAAACTTCTTGAAAAAGAAATCTTATTTCAAAATGATCTTGAGGAACTCATTGGTAAAAGACCATTTAAAAGTACTTTAGAAATAGAGAAAGAAGTTGATAATAATGATATTAAAGGAAATGAAACTGATCAACCTTCAATTAAAGAAGAAGAATAAAGCATATTTTGCTGGTGACTTTCATCTAGGAAGACCTAATAAAGAATCATCATCTAATAGAGAAAAAAAAATAATTTCCTGGTTAAATAATATTAGTAAAGACGCTCAAGAAGTTTTTCTGATGGGAGATGTTTTTGATTTTTGGTTTGAATATAGAAATGTCATCCCTAAAGAGAATTTAAGATTTCTTTCTACTATTTCTAGATTAATAGATCAAGGAGTTAATTTCCATTATTTTTTAGGTAATCGTGATATGTGGGTTCTGAACTACTTTCAAGAACTTGGAATAAAAGTGTACAATAAACCTCAAAAATTTCTTTTAAATAAAAAAAACATTCTTGTAGGCCATGGTGATGGAATAGGGAAAGGTGATTTAGGCTTTAAATTTCTAAAGTTAATTTTTAAAAATAAAATCTGTCAATTTTTATTCAGATGGATTCACCCTGACATTGGAATACCTCTCGGAAAATTTCTCTCAGGTTCAAAAAAAATGATGAATATTTCAGAAAACGCAAAAAAAAATGATAAAAGAATTATAGATTATTGCATAGAATATAGAAAAGAAAATAACATTGATGTCTTTGTTTTTGGTCATAGTCATGTCAGAACTAAGAAAAAACTATCTGAAGGTTGTTATTATTTTAATTGTGGAGAGTGGATGACAGGTTCTCCTTACCTTGAATCTGATGGAAAAAATTTTGAACTGAAGTCGAGCTAACCTATAGATTTTAAAAGTTCATTTCTTTGTTTCTCCCTCAATTCTATCTCAGCTAAATTATTATTAGACATTATAAGTGATTTAAGTTCCTCATTTAGATCTTTAAAATTATTTAATTGATTAGGAGTAAATGAGATGTCTAATTTTGAAATATTATTTTCGAGATCATAACCTAGTTTAGTTAGAATATTGTTATTGATTGACTCAAAAATTAACAGTTCCTTTTCTTTCAATTCTTTTTTGAACTTTTCTTTATTATTCCTAATTAACGGCTTTGATAAATTCTCCCATAATCCACCAGAGTCTGAAGCTTTCTTGGATTCATTAGATAAATAAAAGTTTAAAAAATCTTTATTATACTTAATATCATACTTTATACAAAGATTATTTAGAACCATAGCTGGATCTTCAAGTAAGTCCTCATATTTCACAGAAAAAAAATTTTCAATAGGTGTGTTTTTTTTAATATTATCACAAATAACCTGATCAGAATACCATTTTTTTGCAAGAAAATATATGTGCTTATCACCAATTGGAGCTTTTTTAAAAGAAGAAGCAACATCTCTCCCGTCTCTATATATATATATATAAATAGGATTCAAATTTTGAAATTCTTTGATATTATAGAACTTAAAGTTTTGGAGACTTTTACAGCACCAAAAAGTGGGATTATTATATGTATATATTGCCCTAAATATTTCAAAAAGGTTCCTGTTCTCAATAGAGCTTAAGATTCTTTCAGGAGTTGGTAAATCGCTCCATTTAATTGGATTATTTTTGATCCATCTCAACATATCATCAATCAATCTTTGTGTGTTTTTCCTATTATCTAGATTATTGTATTTATCTATCAAAGGATAAAATGTATTAAGTAAATGGGGAGGATGAGGAGCAAAAACATTTTCAAACTCATTTAGCATCAATCTAAACAAATTAGATCCAGATCTTTGAGTTCCAATTATTTGAAAAAATTTCATTGATTATATTTCTAAAAAGTATCCTAAGAGTCCAAAAGTTAAAATTAAAAACAATGGGTGGATTTTAGTTTTATTTAAAATAATAAAAGAAAATATACATATAGAAATACTTAAAACATTAAAAGATTCTAATTGTTTAAACATAATTATATAACCAGAATAATATATTAATCCTATTATACCAATTTTAAACCCTTTAATAATGAGTTTCACAGTATTATTTTTTTTCACGAAGTAATACACCCTAGAAAAAAAAATAATTACAACAGAAGAGGGCAAGAATATAGAAAGTGTTGAAATAAAAGCTCCTGTTATTCCATTAATCTTATATCCGATAAAAGTTGCTGTTATTAAAATAGGACCTGGAGTTATTTGACCCATAGCGATAGAGTCAATAAATTCTCTTTTTGTAAGCCATCCAATTTGTTCAACAATAATTTTATCGAGATAGGGTATAAACACATATCCTCCCCCAAATAATGTGAGAGAGATATTAGCAAAAACTTTTGAAAGATTAAAATTAAGGGAATTAATAGGTGCATTATTCAAAAAAACAAATAGTAGAATCATAATTAATGAAGCAATAACAATTCCCTTTATCCTTATAAATGCTTTCTTGGTGTTAGTAATTTTTTTTATTTTATCTCCATTATAAAGTAAGTTAAGACCACCGCATATCAGCAATGGCAAAATGATTGAAATATAGCCTTTTATTAATGAGGTCAGAGCAAAACTTAAGATTACAAGTAGAAGTGAAAATATTTTGTCTTTTGAGTCTTTATAAAACCCAAATCCAACAGAAAAAATAACTGCTGCAACAACAGGCATTACTCCATCAAAGAATGATGAGAAACCAGGAATATTTCTAGAGTTTAGATATAGATGTGAAAATATCACCATTATAATAAATGAAGGAAGTAAAACTCCAATAAATGATATAACAGCTCCTTTCCATCCTCTAATTAGAAACCCAATATAAGACGCAACATTTATAGCCATTGGGCCAGGCAGAAAACTTGCCATTGTAATTGCATCTAATATTTTTTTTTTGCTTAAAATTTTTTTTCTGACAGAGAACTCATGTTGAATCATAGCTATCAACATCATATAACCACCGAAAGATATTGTCCCTGTTTTTAAAAAAGTAAAGAATAATTTAAAATAACTCATCAAAATCTTTTTGAAGCTCTAAACAATACGTTGAATTAAATTTACAATAACTTTTTATTGTCAATATAATATACTCTATAAAATGAATGATCACTTGATAAATTCCATAAAATTTTTCCTGAACTATCAGATATTATTGTTTTATTATTTACTGAACTTGAAAAAAGATAATTTTCATCATCAATTAAGTAAACACTACCCTGCTTGAAAGTAAATAAGTTATCTGGCAGGAACACACTCTTTTCATGATTAAATTTTTTATTTATCTCATCTAAAGAGAAAACAAGAGCTCGTGATGACTTCCTATATTCTGACGACCCATTATCAAAGAGCATATATTGACTTTTGTTAACCTTATGTATTGCATGTTGTTGATAGAAAACATCTTTATTATCTAAATTAAAATCACCTCCTTTTCCTAGTCTCCACATTACATCTCCACTAATAGAATTAATTTTCCAAATTTGATCAAAATTTCTAAATGAAATAAGATAATTCCCATCAGAATCTATATCAATTCCATTTCCATGACTCCAATCATCACGGATTAAATATTGTTCTCTATCCGGTTCTATATGATCAAAAATATTCCATCTCCATATTTTCTCGCCATTTTCATCATATACAACAATCCCATCACCCATTAAGGAATCAATTCCATTTTTATAATAATTATAGTATTCATATGTAAGGCCAACAAAATATGATTTTTTGTTTTCACTAAATTTTAAAATATCATGGTGAAAACTATGTGAGTTAGAAATTTTTGAAAATAATGTGTCACCTTCAAAGCTTACTTCATTAATAATATTTCTCTTTGATAAGGAAATATAAGTGTTTTTTAATCCTATATTAAATGGTCTAGATAAGACTGAATCACTAATACTATACCATACAATTTCGCCATCATCATCCATCATAAACTGAATACCAGGATCTTCTTGAGTTCTAAACAAAAGAAAACCATCAAAAGAAAATGAAGAGTCTTTTACTAAATCAAAAGAAGGAAAAACATTTGGTAGACTTCTTGTCTTAAATGAATATAAAATAGAAGAATTAATATTTTCTGATTTTGAAAATTCATTTATTTTAAACAAATAATTGGATGATGGTTTTAGATAAGGTAATACTATATCAAAAGAATCTCCCTGATAAGTCAAAGAGGAAATAACCTCATTTTGATCTAACCAATATGAGATGTTTGTTGATGTATTAAAATCTGTTTTAAAGTTCACATGATATTTTGAATGATTGTAACCTGGTAAATCAACTGAGACCTGACTGAAATTATTTTTTTTAGAGCAAGATATTACTAGAAATAAAATAAGAAATGAATAGTTTTTAGAAATCATCATTTAAAATAATTTTAGTAGATCTTGCTGAGCCATCTTCAAAATGGATCAAAAGTAAATGAATACCAACAGCTAAATTATTAAGTTTTAATATAATTTTTTTATGGTTATCATTAATATTCTTAGAAAAAATAATTTCACCTGATAAATTAAAGAATTCTATTCTATCAATATTTTTAGAAGTTTCGTTTAGTACAATTAAATTTCTATTTGGAGGTAAGGGATTAGGGTACACAGATACTATATTATCTATAAATTCATTTCCTGCTACAATACTTTTCTCTTCAAATAAAAGTTGCCCCTTTGCAAAAGCGTCTTCACCTATATTCTTACCCATTATTCTGCCAGGGATATCATCGATATAAGGATGAATTCCTCCCCAAATACGAGAAAGAGAACATTGATCAGCAGCATCTCTGTATGTTGCCCACTGTAATTTCATATCAACAGAGGGTCCTTTCTCAAAGACAAGAAAATTATTTTTAGGGATGATAAATTCTCCAATTCCACCTGGAAAGAATTCATTTCCAGTTAATTTTTCTAATATTGTTGCAGCTGCACTAGAGTATGTTGAATGCCCTGAAATATATCCTGCAAATGGAGGAGTAACAAAACTTGGTCTTTGATATGGCCACCAATTTTCTGCAAGTATCCACCCAACTCCTTTCTCGACATCAGTAGAATCAGCTTCATTAAATCCTTTCCAAGTGAATAATTTAACTTTTCCTAAATTCTTATTATTATCTCCAACTAGAGGGTCATTGATTGAAACCATTTCTATATATCCATCAATTAAAGGGAACCCATTTGGGCTGTAATTTGTTGAATCTTTATAAGTAGACTGCCCATTTTCAGATAAATATCTGATAACAGAAATTGGCCTAGCATAATCATAATATCCTTTTGATCCCCACGCAGAAATTGCAGCATCATGCATAGCTCCACCCATTAAAAAATAAGATTTTATATCCCAATCAAGTCTATCTAACTCTTGTCCTGTTCCCTTAAATTTTCTTATTAGATCATCATCATCATTTACTTCATTTAATATTACAAACCAATGTCCAGGAGGTGTCTCGGAATCAGGTCCATCAGCCCAGAATTCAGCAAGAACTCTTGTGTAATCACCCCTTGGCACAATTTGTTCTGTGTATTTCTGGTTATTAAAGGGATTTATCTCATGTCCAAGACCTATATCTCCACCATCAAAATAATTATATAGATTATGGTAGTCTAAAAAATCATTAGGGTAAGAAGTTAAGTTTCCAATCGAATTAGGAGATATATCTAAAAGAACCCCGTCAGACCTATCAAGATGAGCCCCCCAAACTGACACCATAGAAAATGAATTTTTAAATAAGGAATCTAATTTACCTTGATTTAAGGTGTCAAGAAGAGGCGGTGGCCCAGGATCATGATAAATTTTATAGATATTATCATCTCTCAACTTAATAACTAAGTCTTCTTCTTTGAGAGCAAAAGGTGTCACGTTTCCCCATTCTGGGGAAATAAATTCAGGAATCCCCTCAATTAAGTTTCCTGACTGATCAATAAAATTTGAAATCTTTAGTGGTTGCCATCTATTAGGATCTATAATGTCAGGGTTACCATAAGTATCTAAATCAAGTGGCGGATTAAGCGGTGAATAATAGTTACTCGAGTAATCATTTACCTCATTTGAATTATCAAGAAATCCATAATCTGAATATATTTTATTTAAATAATTCCCTATAGATCTTGGGTCACCTGACAAATAATCTAACTTATCATAATTGATATCATAATCTAATGTTATCATGAGTGAGTCTACTCTTTTATAAGTATCAATTATACCAACTGATTTTTTAAATCTGTGTCTTATGAAATTATATGAAGCATAAGAAATGATTTTTTCTATATATTCATCATCATGAACATATGTAGGGTATTCAAAAGGATAGTTAGTTTCATTAATAGTTTTATCGAGTAAAAAAGGAGTTATATTTTTATTATTAATTAATTTTTCCTTGATAACAAATGCATCATACATTACTGAAGAAAGGTGAAACAAGTTTCTAGCATGAATAGGTGGTCTTGCTAAATCATCCCTAATTGCTTGTAATAACACTTCCATCCATTTTCTCGCAATAGACTGACTAGTAAAGTCACTGTTTCCTGAATTTTTAAGTAGATTTTTAATCTCAAATGTTTTAGTTAAGTGACATCCTTTTTCATCTCTTACAGTGATTGAGTGTGTACCTGAACTTATATTAGAAAATATAAATTTATTTTTAAAGTATGTTCCTCCGTCTAATGATAAATAATAATCATTATCTAAGTTGATGTTATTTATCTGAATTGAGCTAGTGTGCTGGTTCGTAATATTTTTGACAATAACATCAAAATCTGGGGGAGATGTTTTTTCAATTATTATAGTATCAGAAGAGAACATAGCACCGTATTCATCATAAACATTAACAAAATAATTTCCACCTTGACTAATACTTATATTTTGAGTTGTATCTCCTGTAGACCATTGGTATCTATGATAGTAACCAGTCTCTAAGGATAACAGACTTCCATCACAAAAAGAATCACTAACTGAATATATCTTTGGAATTAAAGAAGTAGAGCCCTCGTTTATAGTGATCAATCTATTTCCTTCTATTTGATAAAAAGCATCAATCTCTCCAGATGGCCAATACACTTTTAAACTATCAACTGTTTGGCTGTTGCCAAGACCAATAAATAAAGTATTAGAGTTCTGTGAAAGGTAACCCTCTGTAGAAAATTTACCGCGTGTTATAGTTTTATCTTCAACATAAATAACTACCCTTGATCCATACGCATCACTATTTGAGTTGAAACCAACTAAATTAACTTTTAGCCAGTTATTAGTTCCAGAGTAAATATTTTTAAAAAGGAAGGAATTAAAAGGCTCCATGTTTAATACTAGAATATCAGGATAACCATCATTATTTATGTCTCCTACTGCATTCCCATAACTAGATACAGTATCAGAATCTAAGCCTACTGAAATATTTTTCTCAAAATATTTTCCAAAAATATTTGAATAATACGCACTAGAATTCACATTAGACCCAACAAGAGACCCACTTACATAAAGGTCCTCATACCCATCTAAATCAAAATCTTCAAACTGAGCTCCCCATCCCTCAGCATTAAAAGGGACTCCTTTTTCATCAGCACGTTCTGTAAAAGTAAGATCTTGATTATTTACAAATAACTTATTTCCTTCTTCTAAATTTGTAGAATAGATATCAAAAAAAGAATCATTATTAAAGTCTCCTACCGTCACTGACATAGCATCCATCTTAACACCAGTATTAGACTGAGTACTTATATTTGAAAAAGTAGAATCTAAATTATTGTAGTAAAGGGAGTTCCCAGAAGACTTATCATTAGCAATGTAAAGATCTTGGACATTATTATTATCTATATCTATAAAAGTAGCACAGAAAGGTAACTTGTTAATCTCTGAAATAGATGAAATGTTAGTTATATCAATAAAAGATTTTCCTTCATGGTTTAAGTATAAACTTACAGTATTATTTATACTATCTCCTGACCTGTATGTCTGCAATAAATCTAGGTATCCATCATTATTAATATCAGACCATGAGGAACCAAAAGAGTTTGAAACAGAATCTGGTAAATTAACAGAAGACGTTATATCAATAAAATTAAGAAATCCATTGTTCTCATAAAGTTTATTTTTACCACTAAATGAAGAAACATACAAGTCTTTATCAAAATCATTATCAAAATCAATCCAAAGTACTTGCTTTATTTGATAAGGAAAGTCAATGCCAAAAGACAAAGGATATAATTTGTCTCCATTATTTTTTAAAAAAAGTATGGAAGTATTTCCATTCGTCGGTATTGTTATATCATCTAACCCGTCTAGATCAAAGTCAACAAAACTTACACCAGCACCTGAAACTCCTTGAAGATATGAATGATTGAAATCAAGAGATGAAGATATCTCATTGAAATATAGTTGTGAGAATAATGGGTATTTAGTAGCGAGTAAAATAAAAAAAATAAGATATTTTTTCATCACTCTAAAAATAAACAAAAAAAAAGGTAACGACTTACGCCGTTACCCTTTTAAATCATATATGTAAATATATGTAGTACCTAGTTAGTTCAAGTCAGGCCAATTCTGTCCATCATTTCTGGTAAGTACAGAAACGGCACCTTCACCATAGTCATTAGTCCAATCAATAGTTAGCGCATTACCTGTTGAGCTAACATCATGAAATGTATAAACTTCTGACCATCTAGAAGCACCTACTGGTGATAAAATACCACAAGCATCTTGTACTTTAAGTGTTCCACCTGGATTAGTTGAACCGGCTCCGTAACAAGCTAAATAGATTCCCCAGTCAAACTGACCAGCAGGCTCTATATATAAGTTGTCACCACCAGATTTAACCCAAGAACCAGAGTAGTTTGAAGTTGCAGTACAACCCCATCCACCTTGTCCAACACTTACTGCGTCCCAACTTGACTCAAGGTCAGAAGGACACACGACAGAAACGTTAAGTCTATATAATGCACCAAATGCATTAGAAGACTGTAAGTTTGGTCCTGTATTGTTATAATCGTAAGTAGTACCATCAGACTTAGTTATAGTAAACCAAAATCTGAAGTAGTTACCGCCATCAATACCAGTAATATCTTTCCCTACTGCTGCCATAGTAGCAGAAAAAGTTAAACTGATGTCATTACTAAGGTATCCATCAGCATTCTTTACGAATTCTGACGAAGATATAGTTCTGAATTGAGTTCTGGCAACACTATTAGCGCCACCACCGATAACGTCCACATATTCTACATCAATATCAAACTCAGTGATATTTCCACCCTGAGCTTCATCATAATATTCTACATGCATGTCAATTGAAGAACCAGCTACATCGAAGTAATTGAATTTACCAGTCTGTGACATCTTTCTAGCGTATGCACCATATTGCATTTCTGGAAAAAGTTCAACCGGTAAAACAGGATCACCACATGATATAGCAGTTGTCATTGCTATGAATGCTACGAATAACTTTTTTAAATTTTTCATAATTGTTTTAATTTAAAATTAGTTTAATGCACCAGCTCTATCCCAGAAAACTTTCTCACCAAGATCTGTTCTAACAGGAGCGTTTTTGTTCAAGTTAGAGAAATCTGATGGATACGGGAACAACCTTGGAAAAGTACCAGCATCAGGAGTCTTCATAGGACCCTGCATCTCAGTTGGATGACCAGTTCTTCTCATAGCATTGTACAATTCGACACCGTTAGAGAATGAAGCGAGCCTATGCTCTTTAACAATGATATTCATCTTTGCTTCATTATCAGATGCGGCATCATACGCACTCAATACATAATTGACATAAGCGTCAATACTTCTTTGTTCAGGAATTGCACCAATTCCGTCACCATTGAAGTCACCAACTTCACCCCATCCTGCAGAGTAACTCATTACAGAACCAATAGAAGTTGTTAACGCTGTTTCTAACATATCTCTAGCATTTTCACCAGATAAACCATCAAGAGCAGCTTCAGCTCTCATGAAGTATACGTTAGCAGACATAAGGATCGGAGCGTGTCCGTCTCCTCCGCCTCCATCAACACCACCATGTTGAGTATGAGAAATCCCACTACCAAATGTGTTAGTTGCAGCATCACCGTCATCATAAGCACCAGCAGCTGGATAAATCCCTCTGTGTGTTCTTTTCTGACCATCTGGAGGAGTACCATCGTTATTACCGTGGTCTCTTCCCCAGTAACCTTTCGCATTAGCAGCATCAATAGTTGTTGTACTACTTCCTGCACAGAAAGGCCATGTTACTGTAACACCATATGCATTTGTGTAAGGAGTATCATACCATACTGGTCTAGTATCAGGTATCACACAATCAATTGTAAATAAATCTTCACCTACAATATTCAAATCTTGTCTTTTGTAATAGTATCTAAGTCTTGGATCAGGAATACCCTTTTCTTCCATTAACTCCCACATGTAGTAGTTAGATTGATATGGACCAGAAAATGATTCATACGATCCACCATACCATGGGTGTCTAGAGTCTGGGTTTTGTCTATTACTTCCGTATTTAAACACCCAATCTTCAGATTTATCGTCTATTACACCAGCAGCTAAAGCAGCAGCAATTTTACCAGCATCACCTCTGTTTAGAGCAGCTCTAAACTTAAGAGTATTTGCTAAAGTTATCCACTTTGCTTTATCACCACCATAGTAGATGTCCACAGTTGGAGCACCAATGGCAGTTTTACCAAGATCTGCAATTGCTTCGTCATATAATCCCTCTACAGCTGTGTATACAGATTCTGCATCATCAACTACAGGACTAAGATTAGCAGTTCCTTGCCATGCTTCACTATAAGGAATAGCACCGTGCTTGTCAACAAGCATTTGAAGAGCATATCCTTTTAAGATTTTACCAGCACCTACGTGAATCCAAGATTCAGCAGCAGTACCAGATTCAATCATCGCGTCGATGTCAGGAACAAGTCCAGAATAAACAGTATTCCAAGATCCATTAAAACTTGAAGATAGATAAGCGTTGTCATAGGTTTCACCCCACGTCATACACGCAACTCTAGCTACTTGGAGCATTGGAGTTTGATTTCCGTACCACCATCCAGCAAAACTTGTCTGAACAGCATTCCAGTATAAATCAAGACCTGCATTCTCAACAGTCACAGCATTCGGGTTATTTAACTGATCTAATTCAGTTATTTCACACGAGTAGCCAACAAACATGAAGGCAACAATCAAGTATAATTTGTTTAATTTTTTCATTATATATAAAATTTAAAAATTAGAAAGTTAAACTTAAAGTAGCTCCCCACTTCTTAGCAGTAGGACCAGTCATCTCATCCCATCCTCTAGCATTAGAACCAGCACCGTAACTTATAACCTCAGGGTCAAAATTTGATCCTGCAGGGAAGTTCCATGCATAATGCCAGATGTTCTGAGCAGACATAGTTAAACTAGCACTTCCAAAAGGAGTTCCACTAAGGAACGACTTAGGCGCAACTAAAGAAAGAGAAACCTCTCTTATTCTCATTACAGAAGCATCATACATTGAGTTTTCATCATAGAATACACCAGTATTTGGCCAGTAGTGAGCGTTTGCAGTAGTTTGCTTAACGTTAGGAGATCCGTCATTTGTCAGACCTTTTGTAACGATTGGAACAAACCTATCAAAACCTGTTTCCTCAAGGATACCTCTACCAAGTAGAGTAGAACTAGTAGTAGAGAATACATCTCCACCTACAGAAGAATCGAACTGAACTCTAGCTGTTACCCACTTATACGTTAACGTATTAGTAACACCATAAACATAGTCAGGGTTTGGATCACCAATTACACCATAACCAAGTTGCTGATATCCACCATTTGAGTTAACAATAGGAGTATAGTTTAATCTATCATCCCAGTTAACCTGTAAATGATCAGTTCCGTCAAGGCTACCATAGTCTCTCTTGATTACATCACCTTCCATTATACCATAAGGTAGTCCTGGGATAGCGATATTACCTCTACCAGTATATCCACCAACATAAATTTTATCAACTCCATCAGCAATAGATAGTACCTCACTTCTCAATATTGAGAACTGTCCAGCTATTTCCCAAGTAAAGTCTCTCGACTGAACAGGAATTACTGAAACGATAGCTTCTATCCCTTTGTTATTGATAGATGCTGAGTTAACAGTTGATGATGTATAACCAGTAGATGCATCAAGATCTAAGTCTATAATAAGATCTTCTGAATCTTTAGTAAATAACGACAAGTCTAAACCAACTTTATTTTGAAAGAATTTACCTTCAATACCGAACTCAAGCTCCTTATGAATCTCAGGAGTTAAATCAGGGTTAGCAAAGAAATTACTTACAGCATTTGAATTTAACAACGCACCACCTGAAGTTTGGAAAATCTTAGTATATGTATTAAGTGATCCTCTCGTAGAATATGGAGGAGGATAACCTGCAGACGTTCCGAAACCAAATCTAACTTTCAAGAAGTTAAGGTTTTGATTGCTAATAGACAATGCTTCTAAAGGTAAAATAGATACTGATACAGATGGGTATAGGAATGATCTGTTTGCTTCTTCTAAAGTAGAAGTCCAGTCATTTCTAGCAGATGCTGATAAGAATCCCCAGTCTCTATAACCAAGAGTAAGGTTAGCATATGCACCATAAGTATTTTCTCTTAATACGTAAGTATTTGCATTAGTCACTGTAAAGTTTTGATGATCGAAGAAGTTATATATAAACATATCAGAACTAGTTATCTGAGATAATTCATAATTTCTAGACTGTAAGTTTCCACCTACTAAGAAATCAAAATCAAGATCTTCAGATAATTCTACTGATCCGTTTAAGTTTACAACTTGATCATAATTTATATTATTTCTATTGGACGTAGCATAATGGCCAAGAACAGCATAGCCTTGAACTCCATTCTTATTAATCATGTAGTTGTTTAGCATATTAGTTCTATCAAGACCTAGTCTATACGTCAGATTTAAAAAGTCAGCTATCTCATAACTTAAAGTGATGTTACCGATAAATCTGTTAACATCATCTCTATCCTTAGTGTTATGTAGAGTCCATAAAGGATGTTGCATCCCGTTATTACCTCTATAATAAACACTACCATGAGTATCTGGTCTTTCATATTCCATTCCAAATAAGTTCCAACTTCTAGGAGTATACATAACATTACCAAATAATGATACATTGGTAGCGTTTGAGTTTCTACTCGGGTTTACAGGTGGCTTATTACTTTGTGATTCAATATAATTGAATGAAGCATTAATTTTTAAACCGTTTGCAAGCTGAGTATTAGCCCCTAACGAGAAATTATGTTTTCTATAATCGTTGAATGGAACATATCCGTTGTCTTTAGTCCAACCATAATTAGCTTTTATTGATGATGAACCAACTTGAGCGTTGACACCAATAGAAGTATTTTGTTGAGAACCGTCGACAAAGAAATTCTGTAAATTGTCATATGCCTGGTATTTCCATCTAGCACCTACGTACTGAGGGAATACACCATTCCATATGGCTCTGTCATAAGGGTGCTTAATAGTACCATCAGTCAAACCGTTTCTGTTAGGTTGGTCAAATGGAGCTCCCCAGTTACTAAATGCAGCTGCGGCTCTATTTTGCCATCCGTTACCATACTGATCTTGATCATCTGGTACACTAGCTACCTGATTCACAAAATATGATTGACTAAATGTTACTTCTAATCCTTTATTAGCATTAGACCCACCAATTTGGCCAGTCTTTGTTGTAATAAGGATCACACCATTTCTACCAGCTTCACCATAAAGTACGGTTGCAGCAAGTCCCTTAAGCACACTAATTTCCGCTACGTTGTTTGGATCAAGATCTAAGAATCTACTAGAAGCAGTAGCACCACCACCAGTAAAACCTCTATCCCTATAAGTTGATGCATCAATTGGCACACCATCTAAAACGAATAAAGGCTGATTAGAACCTGAAATTGAGGTATATCCCCTAATAATAATATTAGTTCCAGTTCCAGTGACACCACTTTGCGATGTGATATCAACACCAGGAACTTTACCTCTCAACAACCTAGCTATGTCTGCTTCGGGTCTAGCTTCAAGCTGTTCACCACCAACAGAAGTCACCGCATATCCTAATGCAGCTTTTTCTTTGGTGATACCCAATGCAGTTACAACAACCTCTTGAAGTTCTTCAACATCAGAGCTCATAACTACATCCACCACTGATCTAGAGCCAATTGCAATTTCTTGCGACGCTAAACCAATAAATGAAAATACTAAGGTACTTCCGTCACTAGGAACATCTAGTGAATAGGAACCGTTGACATCTGTAGTAGTACCAACAGTTGTACCTTGAAGGATAACGTTAACACCAGGAAGACCACTTCCGTCTTCATCAGATGATACCGTACCCGAGATAGTTCTGTCTTGAGCCCAAACATTTGAAGCCAAGAACAAGAAACTAACTAGTATAAATCTAAACATAGTTTAATTTTAATTTAATTAATAGTTGTTTAACAATAATATCCCGTGATTTTGAACATTTTTCACCAAAAAAGGAGAAAAAAGCCTAAAACACAGTCACGCCTCCCTACCCAAAATCTTCATTTAGAGCAAGGAAACTAATATTTTAAGGTTTTTTAACAAAAAACCCGATAGCTATTTTAACAATTATTAGAGAGAAATCAATGACATTTCTCGTTTTTTTTATGAATTATTTAACTGTCAATTAACATAGATTTAGCCTGAAATTATTGAATATTTATTTTATCAATAATGTTAAACTCAATTCTTCTGTTCTTATCGCCTTCATAATTTCTTTCAATAGGCTGTGAACTTCCATAACCCCTGAATGACAAATTATTTAAATTATCACCTTTGTTTACCAAATAATCATAGACAGATTTAGCTCTATTTTTAGACAACAAATTATTATAATCATCAGATCCTATTTTATCAGTATGACCAGATATTTCAATGTTCAGATGTTTGTTGTCCCTTAGCCATATATATATAATATCTAAATATTTTTTTGAGTCTTTGTTTAACCTATAACTATCAAAGTCAAAATAAATTTTTTCAAGAATAAATTTTTCTTCAATCTTCTGCATGTATATAATGTTAGAATCATTTTTAATTTCTATCACTTTTGGGAAGTAACCTAATGACTCAACTAATACCATAGAATTATTATATTTTGACTCAATATAATTTTCATCATGAATGATTGGAGTTTTAGTTGTATCATCAACAATATATAATTCACTATTAATAACTTTCATGTCAGAAGTATCAATAGTTATAAATGAGATATCCTTTGCTTCTTGATGATTAAGTTTTGCAGAACCAATAAATATTTGACTTTTATTAAACTGATTTAATTTATCTTCTTGAGTTAATAGAAAAGTATTATCATGAATTGAAATAGATGTCTCGTCTAAATAAGAGTTGACAGAAGGACCAACATTATTCGGCCTTGATTTATCATCGAGTATATCCAAATTATAAAATATGTCGTATCCACCATATGAATCAGATCCATTCGAAGCGAAATATAAAATATTATCATACATATATGGAGATATGTCTTCATTTGGTGAATTAATATTACGGAGATTTTTAGCCTGACCCCACTCCTCATTATCTAATTTATTACTATAGTATATATCTCTTCCTCCCACACCACCTGGTCTATTAGATACGAAGAACAGCATGTCATCATACATGAAAGGCTGAGAGTCCCAGAACTGCGAATTGATTTTATCATTAAATTTTTGAGGAGTTGACCAACTACCGTTAATGCTTTTTGAGTAATAGATATCACATGAGTTCTTCTTGAAATCCATTACACAATAAGTGAAAACTAAAAACTCTCCATCTTTTGAAAGAGAAACAGTCCCTTCATTATTTTCCGAATTTAAAAATTCAAAAGGCAACACATTTGAAACTTTATTGTTCTGATACTTTACCGTATAAATATTCTCATCGTCAAATAGCCTATCTCCCTTCCTTACAGTAAAATATATTGTATTTGATCTATTATCATAAAATGGCGAGTACTGATAATGGAAATAATTAAGGGTATCTCTCGCTGAAAATTCTATTACCGGATAAATATTCGATAAAAAGTTAAATTGTAAATTATCCATAATTCTAGAATAGTCAATAAATCTCAGTGTATCTGATATACTTTTAAGTAAGTCACGTGATTTAGTTAGATTCCCCTTCAAAAAATTATACTCTGACAGATTAAAACACACTTCATCAAAATATTTAGAACATTCTGTGTCTAAATATTTATTAAAATACTCTTCGAATTTTTTAAAATTCTGAATCTTTTTATACGATAACCCTATTTTATATAATGAGGGACAATATCCGGAATTTAACTTTAATGATTTATTAAAAAAATCAATAGCCTTACTAAATTCCCCAATCCCCAACATTTTATTGCCTTCATCATAAAACTTCTCATATTTTTTTAACTTCTGGGAATATATAAGATTAGTATTAAGAAAAAATAAAAGAAAGAATTTTAAAAATATATTATTGAACATTAAGATACTTATGAGTCTGAACAGAAATCCTCCATTTTGGGTTTGATTTAATGTAATCTAAAATTAAAGGACTAATTAATTCTTCTTTTGACCATTCCGGCTGCATTATCAGTTCAGTTTTTTGGCTAACCTTCTTAGAAAGTTCTTCTGCCCATTTGAAATCTGATCGATTATAAATAATTACTTTTAACTCGTCTGAAATAGAAAAAAAATCTTCTAAAGGTTCCTTAAACTTTTTTGGAGAAAAGCATATCCAATCATAATCTCCTTTAAGAGAATGAGTGCCAGAAGTCTCAATATGAACCTTTTTATCATTATCTTTTAGTGTTTTAGTTAAAATAGTCAAGTCATGCATTAGAGGCTCTCCGCCAGTAATAACCACTATGTCCGCACACGATTTAGACACCTTTTTAACTATATCATCTATATGCATATATTGATCTTTTGATATCTTCCATGATTCTTTGACATCACACCAGTGACAATTCACGTCACATCCTGATAATCTGATGAAATACGCGGGTTTACCTGAGTGAAAACCTTCACCCTGTATACTGTAAAAGGATTCCATAACTGGGAGTATATAATTAGATTTTAAACTTTTCACAATATACTTTTAAGGTGTTCTGAAGAAGGGAAACAATGGTCATTGGCCCAACTCCACCAGGAACAGGAGTAATCAAATTTGCTTTCTTATATATACTATCAAAATCAACATCTCCTACTATTTTAAAGCCTGATCTTTTTGAAGAATCTTTAACTCTTGATATACCTACATCAATGATTGAGACTCCATCTTTAACCATATCTTCTGTTACCAAGTTTGGGATACCTACTGCTGAAATAATTAAGTCTGCGTCAATAGTAATTGACTTTAAATCTTTAGTCTTACTATTACACACAGTGACAGTAACATCCTCTCTCTGCACAAGCATCTGAGCTATTGCACCACCAACATTTCTACTTGAACCAATTACTACACATTTTTTAGATTCAACATCAATAGAGTATCTTTTAATTAAGGTCATAACACCAAGACCTGTAGCTGGTAATAACTTCTTGTTTTTTGAAGTTATACTGCCAATATTATCATTTGTAAAACCATCTACATCTTTTGAAGAATCAATATTCTCAATAACTTTTTGAATACTAATATTTTCAGGAAGAGGTAATTGCACTATAAAACCATCAACATCATTGTCTTTATTAAGTTTTTTAATTAATTCAGTCAATTCTTCTTGTAAAATGTTATCGCTTAAACTTATTAACTCAGCATCTATCCCAACACTCTCACACGCCTTAAGTTTTGCATTAACATAAATTTTACTTGGACCATGACCACCAACCAGAACTATCTTAAGAGATGGCGACCTAAAACCCTTTTTAGTAGCTATCGATATTTTTTTTCTTATCTCAGCTTTTATTTCCTTAGAGATCTTAATTCCGTCTATTATTTTACTCATCTATTTTCAATACTGCTAAAAATGCGTTTTGGGGAATTTCAACATTACCAACTTGTCTCATTCTCTTTTTACCTTTCTTCTGTTTTTCTAATAACTTTCTTTTCCTAGTAATATCACCACCATAACATTTAGCCGTAACATTTTTTCTTAAAGCTCTTACTGTCTCCCTCGCAATTATCTTATTTCCTATAGAAGCTTGAATCGCAATCTCAAACATCTGCCTTGGCAATAATTCTTTTAACTTTTCACATAACTTTTTTCCCCATAAATATGCTTTATCACGATGAACAATAGCTGAAAGAGCATCAACCTTATCACCATTTAACATAATATCTAATTTTGACATTTTAGATTCTAAGAAACCTGATAATTCATAGTCTAGAGAAGCGTATCCTCTAGAAATTGACTTTAATTTATCATAGAAATCAAAGACTATCTCTGAAAGTGGTAAGGTAAAAGATAATTCAACTCTATCTTTTGATAAATAAACTTGATTTTTTAATGCTCCTCGCCTATCAATACATAATTTAATTATACCACCTATATAGTTAGATTTTGTGATAATTTGAGCAGATATGACGGGCTCCTCTATCTTGTTTATTTCATTTGGCTCAGGCATTTCTGATGGAGCATATATATTTATAATATCCCCACTAGTTTTATAGCATTTAAATTCAACAGATGGGACAGTAGTTATAACAGACATATTAAACTCTCTCTCTAATCTTTCTTGAATTATATCCATATGAAGCATACCTAAAAAACCACACCTAAATCCAAAACCTAAAGCTGCAGAAGTTTCAGGCTCCCAAACTAGAGACGCATCATTTAACTGTAATTTCTCAAGAGAATTTCTTAATTCCTCATAGTCAGAACTATCAACAGGATAAATGCCAGCAAAAACCATGGGCTTAACATCTTCAAATCCTTTTATCGCTTCAATGGCATTATTTTTAGAATGTGTAATCGTATCACCAACCTTTACCTCCTTAGCATTTTTAATACCAGAAATTAAATATCCTACGTTACCAGATAATATTTCATTTTTAGATTCTTTTTCAAGTTTAAGTATGCCAATTTCATCTACATCATATTCTTTTCCAGTATTAATAAATTTTACCTTATCACCTTTACTTATTTTACCATTAAAAACTCTAAATAACACCTCAATACCTCTAAAAGAATTATAAACAGAATCAAAAATCATTGCTTGTAATTCCTTACTATTATCACCTTCTGGAGAAGGTATCTTCTTAATTATTTCATTTATAAGATTTTCTATTCCAACACCATCTTTAGCGCTAACATGTAATATGTCTTCCTTATCACAGCCAATTAATTCAATCACTTGATCTGACACTTCCTCTATCATAGCCCCAGGCAAATCAATTTTATTTAAAATTGGAATTATTTCTAAACCTTGCTCTAAAGCTAAATAAAGATTAGAAATTGTTTGAGCTTGTATCCCTTGTGATGCGTCAACAATTAATAAAGCACCCTCGCATGAAGCAATGGATCGAGAAACTTCATATGAAAAGTCTACATGGCCAGGTGTATCAATTAAATTAAGTGTATAAGAAATATTATTTATTTGATGATTCATCTGAATTGCATGAGATTTAATCGTTATACCTCTTTCTCTTTCAAGATCCATATTGTCAAGGAGCTGATTTGTCATGTCTCTAGAGTCTACAGTTTGAGTAAATTCTAGTAATCTATCAGCAAGTGTACTCTTCCCATGATCTATATGAGCAATTATGCAAAAATTTCTAATTTTATCCATATTTTACGCTTCAAAATTAGCCAAATAAAAATTAATTTATTGACTATTTTCAGGAGTTAATTTCCATCTCCTGTGTGACCACAACCACTCACTTGGATTTTCATATATTTGTGATTCCATACATCCAATATACTTTTCTAAAATTTGATGTGTTTTAAAGTTTTTTGGTTGTGCAATTTTCTTAAAATTTACTTCATAATTTCCTCTAGAAGTTTTTTTCATGGATGCGTAGTAAACATAACTTTCAGTAAACTTAGGAATGAATTCTATAGATTCTAGAAAAGCAGTTTTTTGGTTTAACATTTGAGCCCAAATTTTTCTACTTTTTATCTTTGGAGATTGGTCAGCTACAACAGCCAGAACTTTTACTTTTTTCAAATGGTTTCTGAGATACATTATTACTTCACTAGACTCCATTAAAATAGAACCAAAACGAGATCTTGATTCATACATCAACTTATCAAAATTTCTATTTTTTAATTTTTTGTAAATCACATGAAGATTCGTATCTAATTTAAGCTCAGCAGCAAGAAGTAACCATTCCCAATTACATTGGTGTGATGTCAAAACTACAACTCTCTCATCTTTATTAACGTGATCATTTATTAGATGTAAATTATTAAATTTTACTCTCTTCTTTAACTCACTTTCTTTAATTGAAATTGATTTTATAGTCTCAAATACTAGATCACAAAAGTTTTTATAGAAACCTTTTTTTATTTTTTTTATCTTTTTTGAATCGTATTCAGGAAAAGAATTAATTAAATTTTTTTCTACAATTTTATTTCTATAAAAAGATATTATACTATTATTAATGAGGTCTGAAAAAAAATATAATACCCTAATTGGTAATTTTGAAAACACATGATATAATAAACTAACCAAAACCTATCTAATTATTAATTAAATTCAACTTATTACTTTTTGTTACACTCTCTATTTGTCTAATTTCTTTAATGGACTTATCACGTCTAAAAAGTGTCTTCACATATTTCCAAGTAGCAACAACTTTCTCTTTATTAACATCTAGAAGCATATAACCGTGGTCTCTAGTGTTTGTATATTTTAAATGTGGGTTTATTGTAGGATCAGTAATATAATTTTCATGATCAATTAGTTTTTGGATTGGAACATTTGAGAACCTCTCATCTGAATTACCAGAATTTATACTTGGAGTTCCAAATTCTATTGCATAAGGTTGAATTGGTGTATTAGAATCCAAAGGAATATGATTAACCTCAAATGCCCAAGATTGGTGAGTATCTCCTGTAACAAAGACAATATCTTTAATCTTATTTGAGTTAATATGATCAGCAATCTTCTGTCTTTCAACTGGATACCCATCCCATGAATCTAGGTTAATATTAAAGTCAGGCCTTCCATAATTTAAATATGAAAATATAACTTGATTTCCTATTATTTTCCATTGACTCTTAGAGTCAGATAATCTCTTCAAAAACCAATCCAGTTGAGTACTTCCTAGCATAGACCTATTAGGTTCAAAAAGGGAAGTATCCTCAAGGCTTATAGCTTGCTTAGTCCTACCCTCTAATCTCTCTTCTAAAATAATAAGGTCGGCAACTTCTCCAAAAGTAAAATTTCTGTAAGGTTTAGAAGATTCTCTTATAGGTTGCCATTCATAATATGCCTTTAGTGCATAAGAAATTCTTTCATCAAAATCACCCTCTTCTAATTCTTGATGATTTTCCGCGCCACTTTTATATGTGTTATTTGATGTTTCATGGTCATCCCAAATTAAAATAAAAGGATGATTTTTATGAGCATCTATTAAATCTATATCTAGTTTATATTGTGAATGTCTAGTTCTGTAGTCACTTAATGTTACAATCTCTTTATCAGGTAGATGTAACCTATCAAAAATGCCATTACTATAATCTCTTGATTTGTACTCATAAATATAGTCTCCAAGGTGAACAACTGCATCAATATTTTCTTCTTCAGCAAGTGAGGAATAAGAATTAAAAAATCCTCTTTGGTAATCACTACAGCTTACAATGGCAAATCTCAGACTATCAGAAGAACTATTTATTGTCTTGGTTTTACCAATGATAGATTTTTTTCCATATGATTCAAATTGATAATAATATGTCGTCCCAGGTTTCAGATCATCTACATCTACCTTTACAGTATAATCTCTATTCGAATCAGTTATAAATTGGCCATTTTTATGGATATTTCTAAAGTCAGAAAACTCTGAAATCTGCCAGCTTACAGTTATTTTTTTTTCATAATTTTTTGGAGTAACTCTTGTCCATATAATTACTTTATTTTCAAGAGGATCTCCAGATGCAACACCATGATAAAATGGAGCTAATGAATCAATTCTTAAATTATCTACTTCTTCTAAAAAAGGTTTTTTTAGCTGTGAACAGTCGAAAATAAAAAGACATAAAAAAAATATTTTTAAATAAAAAGCAATACACTTTATCATATTCATAATTTTAATATACAAAATTAGATTATTAATGTTTTAGTCAATGACAATAACTAAATTATATTTGAGGATAAAATGAAAATTTCAGCTTCAATTTATTCAAATAAAAACAGATCCCTTGAGGATTTGATAAAAGAATTAGATTCAGTTAAAATCGATATGTTTCATGTTGACTTTAATGATCAAAAAACTGAAATAGAAAAAGTTGAAAAGGATATAATTGAAATTAGAAAAATTAGCAATACACCTATAGATCTTCATATTATTTCAGAAAAACCCAACAAATACAATAATTTCATTAAGAGAAATAAAATTGAATATGTAACATATCAAGTAGAAAATATTAAAGAGAATATCATTTTCCATAAGAGCAAAGACACATCTTTTGGACTTGCAATTACTTCAGGTACTTCTATTGAAAAATTTGAAGAGTATAAGAGTTCTTGTGACTTTATCCTACTTATGACTACAACTCCAGGTGAAAGTGGAGGGACATTCAATAAAATTAATTTTAAAAAAATTAGAGACTTTAAAAAGAAATATCCATCAAAAAAAATTCATATAGACGGTGGAGTAAATGACGAGATTTCCCTTATTTTAAGAATTCATGGAGTTAAATCAGTTGTCTCAGGATCATACTTAGTAAACGGGAATATTGCAAAATCATTACTTGAGTTAAAATCTTCAGTATCATCTTCAAAAATGCCTGTAAGTGATTTTATGTTATTAAGAAAAGAGCTCCCAATCATAAAAGAAAATGAAAGAATAGATAAAGCATTAGAAAAAATTGAATTATATGATTTTGGTTGTGTATTTGTTGAAAATGAAAATAATGATTTCACAGGAATTGTAAGTATGGCAGATGTCAGAAAAAGTTTAATTAAAAGTTTAGATAATTTTAAAAACTTGAAAGTAAAAGATATAAAGAACTCAGATCCTATTGTTATCAATAAAAATGATTCAATTAATAAAATGCTAAAGATTACTCAAAGCCATGATTTTCTTATATCTTTTGTGCCAGTTATAAATAACAAAGAGTTAGTTGGCTCTGTAACATTTTTTAATTTAATTCGAAGCGAATCATGATAATTCATCTAAACAAAGAAATAAATAAAAATGATGCCTATAAGTTTTCTGAGAAGGTACAAGGTAAATTAATCTTCAATGAAAAAGATAAGATAATAATAACTTCATCTAAAAAAAATGATTACCCCAAATCATATAATAAATATGTAGATAAGAGTTTTACTCTAGAGTCTGATATACAACTTGCAAGTAGACAGTATAAGAAACATACTAGAAATGTAAAAATAAATAATGTTGAAATTGGAGGTGACTCAGATAATACACTGATGATAACTGGCCCATGCTCAATAGAGAGCAGAGAACAAATCACCAAATGCGCTGGTTTATTAAAGAAATTAGGACTTACAACTTTAAGAGCCGGATGCTTTAAACCAAGAACTTCTCCATATTCGTTCCAAGGTCTTGGCCTAAAAGGATTAAAAATGTTATCAGATATAAGAGATGAGTATGGTTTTAATATCATTTCTGAAGTAAAGGATTCATCCCATGTGGATGATGTAATAAAATACACTGATATAATCCAAATAGGAGCAAAAGCTATGTATGACCACGGAATTTTAAGAGAAACAGGAAAACAAGATAAACCTGTTCTTTTAAAAAGAGGATTCGGATCAAACCTACAAGAATTTGTCCAAGCTGCCGAATTTATTATGTCAGAGGGTAACCAAAATGTAATACTTTGTGAAAGAGGTATAAGAACATTTGAAACCAAGACAAGATTTACACTTGATTTATGTGGTGTCTCTTATCTTAAAGAATACACTAACTTACCTATAATTCTAGACACAAGTCATGCTATGGGATACAGCTATGGAGTACCTGACCTTACAAGAGCATGTGTAGCAATGGGAATTGATGGACTTTTAATTGAAAGTCACCCAAACCCAAAACTAGCTATGTCAGACGCGTCTCAACAATTAAATTTTGAAGAATTTGAAAATATGTTCTCTAGTTTAATTCCAATTTGTAAATCTGTCAAAAAAAATCTAATATGAAAATCCCTAAAATTAAAATGTTAATTCTTGATGTTGACGGTACTTTGACTGACAATGGAATCTACGTTGATGAAAATGGTATAGAATCAAAAAGATTTAATGCTAAAGATGGAGTCGGAATCCTAGAATTAATAAAAAAAAATATTATGGTGGGAATAATAAGCCATTCAGAAAGAGGTGATGGAATAAAATCAAGAGCATCCTACTTAGGGATAAAACACTGCTATGTTGGAAATGAAGCTAAAGATGAAATACTACTCTCTTGGATAAAAGATGAAAATATAACATTAGATGAAGTTGCTTTTATTGGTGATGATATAAATGATATGAGTATTATAGATATTGTTGGATTTAGTGCTTGCCCAAGTGACTCATCTCTTCCAGTAAAAAACAAGGTTTCAATTATTCTAAACACAAAAGGTGGATATGGTTGTGTTAGGGAATTTAGTGACCTATATTTGAGCCAAAATAATTAAATGAGCGTTTTAGTAAATAGTAATTCAAAAATTATTGTACAAGGATTTACTGGATCAGAGGGAACTTTTCATGCTTCTCAAATGTTAGAATACGGTACAAATGTTGTGGGAGGAGTAACTCCAGGAAAAGGAGGGACCTATCATCTTGAAAGACCAGTATTTAACACCGTGTATGATGCAAAGAAAGAGACTAGAGCTAACGTATCAATAATTTTTGTACCTCCAGCATTTGCAGCTGATGCAATTCTAGAATCTATAGATTCAGAAATTGAAGTAATTGTTGCAATCACTGAAGGTATTCCAGTAAAAGATATGATTAAAGTTAAATCATATATAAAAGATAAAAAAAGCACATTAATTGGACCTAATTGCCCAGGTATAATAACACCTGATGAGGCAAAAGTGGGAATCATGCCTGGTTTTGTATTTAAAAAAGGGAATATCGGTATAATCTCTAAATCAGGAACTCTAACATATGAGGCAGCTGACCAAGTGGTAAAGGCTGGTTATGGAATATCTACCGCAATAGGTATTGGTGGAGATCCAATAGTCGGGACTTCTACATTAGATGCAATTAAATTATTTATGCAAGATGATGAGACTGAAGGTATAGTGATGATAGGAGAAATAGGAGGAAACTACGAAGCAGAGGCATCAAAATGGATAAGAGAAAATGGCAACAAGAAACCAGTTGTTGGGTTTATAGCTGGACAAACTGCACCAAAAGGGAAAAGAATGGGTCACGCTGGAGCAATCATTGGTGGAAAAGATGACACAGCAGAAGCTAAGATGAAAATAATGAGAGAGTGCGGTCTAACTGTTGCTGAATCTCCAGCAAATATCGGATCTAAATTAAAAGATTTATTATAAGTGTATTACCTCATCATATGCTGCTGCTGCAGCTTCCATAATTGCTTCAGACATTGTAGGATGAGGATGGACCGATTTAATAATTTCATGAGCAGTTGTCTCTAGCTTTCTTGCAGCTACGACTTCAGCAATCATCTCAGTGACATTATATCCAACCATATGACAACCTAACCACTCCCCGTATTTCTTATCAAATATAACCTTGACAAAACCATCAGAGTGACCAGAAGCATTAGCCTTTCCTGAAGCTGAAAAAGGGAATTTGCCAACATTTATTTCATAACCGAGATCTTTTGCCTGTTTTTCTGTATAACCAACAGACGCTACTTCAGGACTACAATATGTACATGAAGGTATATTGTCATAATTTAAAACACCTGGATTCTTACCTGCAATTTTTTCAACACAAATAATACCTTCTGCTGATGCAACGTGAGCTAAAGCAGGACCTTTTACAACATCACCTATTGCATAGATTCCATCTATGTTTGTTTTATAGTAATCATCTACATTAATTTTACCCTTTTCAGTAATTATTCCTAATTCCTCAAGACCTATATTTTCAATATTAGTTTCAACACCAACAGCTGAAAGTACAACATCACAATCCATCATTTCTTCTTTGTTATTTTTTGAGAAAATAACTTTGCATCCTTTTGAATTTGTTTTTACATCTTTTACTTCAGTATTTGTCATTATATCAATTCCAGACTTCTTGAATGACTTCTCAAGTTGTTTAGATACATCTACATCTTCTAGAGGCAAAATATTAGGTAAGTATTCAATTACTGTTACTTTAGTCCCAATACTATTATAAAAATATGCGAACTCAGATCCAATTGCACCAGAACCTATAACAACTAAAGATTTTGGCTGCTTTTTAAGAGTCATTGCCTTTCTATACTCTATAACTTTTTCTCCATCAATTTTAATGTTTGGCAATTCTCTTGATCTACCTCCAGTTGCGATAATAATGTTATCACCTTTGTGATTCTGCTTTTTACCTTTTTCATCGGTAACTTCCACAGTATTTTTATCGATTATTTTACCAAAACCTGACAAAATATCAATTTTATTTTTTTTCATTAGAAAATTAACACCTTTACTCATGCCATCAGCAACTCCTCTACTTCTATTAATAATTGAGTCAAAATCGACACTAGAGCCCTTAATATTTATTCCGTAATCAGTAGAATGACTTACATAGTCAAAAACCTGAGCACTTTTTAATAATGCTTTAGTTGGGATGCAACCCCAGTTTAGACAAATTCCACCCAAAGATTCTTTTTCTACAACAGCAACTTTCATACCTAACTGAGATGCTCTAATTGCCGCAACGTAGCCTCCTGGACCTGACCCTACTACTATTAAATTATAAGACATATTTTTATTTTTTTGACAAATTTATATTCTAAATTATTATAATAAAACTATTGATAATTATATCTTGAACTTTATAACAAAGATTATATAATTTTAAAGTCATTTAATAAACTAAAATGAAAGATCTTAAAAATAAGACAGCAATAGTCACTGGAGGCTCAAAGGGTATTGGAAAAGGAATTGTTGAAAAATTAGCTAAATCAGGATGTAATGTTGCTTTTACGTATCTAAGTAGTGAGGAGTCCGCAATAGAAATAGAAAAATTATCTGAAAAATATAATGTAAAAATTAAAAAATATAAATCAGATGCTTCAGATTTTAATCAAAGCAGCAAGCTTATTGAGAATATACTGGATGATTTTGATAGCTATGACATATTAATTAATAATGCGGGAATAACTAGAGATAATCTAATATTAAGAATGGATGAGGAGTCTTGGAAAAAAGTAATTGATATCAATCTTAACTCATGCTTTAACTTAACAAAGTGTGCAATTAGAGAATTTATGAAGAAAAAAAAAGGTGTTATTATTAATATAAGTTCTATAGTAGGCATTAAAGGAAATGCAGGGCAATCAAATTATTCTGCATCGAAAGCTGGGATTAATGGCTTTACAAAATCAATTGCTCTTGAATTAGGATCTAGAAATATAAGATGTAATGCGATTGCTCCAGGATTTATTGAAACAGACATGACAAGTAAAGGTGACGGAAAACTTTTAGATAGTTGGATTGAATCGATACCTTTAAAAAGAGCTGGAAATGTTGATGATGTTGCTAATCTCTGTGTTTATTTAGCATCAGATAAAGGAAGCTATATTACCGGTCAAATAATAAAAGTAGATGGAGGTCTAGTTACTTAGACTTTTGTTTGTTCTTCTTGGGGTCAAGCTTTGTGATTTTTATCACATTATTTTTTTTGTCAAAATCAGCTAAAACTAAATCACCTTTTTTAACATTTCCAGAAAGAATTTCTTCTGCAAGAACATCCTCAATATGTTTCTGTATAGCTCTTTCTAAAGGTCTCGCTCCATATTTAGGATTATAACCTTTCTCAATAATAAAATCCTTTGCCTTATGAGTTAGGTCAATTGAGTAACCAATCTCGTCAGCTTTGCTATAAAGTTTTTTAAGATTAATATCAATTATTTTATATAAATCTTCTTTGGTTAGAGAGTTGAAAATTATAATGTCATCAAGCCTATTGACAAATTCAGGATTAAATGTTCTTTGAAGAGCCTTATCTATAGTTGAATTTAAATTTTCATTAATATTATCTGTTCTTGATTTTGTTTCAAATCCAATCCCAGCACCAAAATCTTGAACGTCTCTCGCTCCAATATTTGATGTCATAATTAAGATAGTATTTCTAAAATCAACTCTATGTCCAAGACCATCAGTTAAAAATCCTTCATCTAAAATTTGTAATAAAATATTAAATACATCTGGATGAGCCTTTTCAATTTCATCTAGTAATATTACACTGTAAGGTTTTCTTCTTACTTTTTCACTCAACTGACCTCCTTCTTCATACCCCACATATCCTGGAGGCGCACCAACTAGTCTTGATATAGAAAACTTTTCCATGTACTCAGACATGTCAACCCTAATAAGCGAATCATCCTTATCAAATAAGTAGTTAGCTAATACTTTAGCTAACTCTGTTTTTCCAACTCCAGTTGGTCCTAAGAATATAAATGAACCTATTGGCTTTTTTGGATCTTTTAGACCAACTCTTGTTCTTTTAATAGCTCTGACAAGTTTATCGATTGCATTATCTTGTCCAACAACTTTCTTGGATAATTTTTTTGGCATTCCTAGTAGACGGCTACTCTCATTTTGCTCTATCCTTTCTAAAGGGATTCCAGTAACCATTGAGATTACTTCGGAAATATTTTTTTCACCTACTTTATGCCTTTTTTTCTTAGAATCTTCTACCCACTTTTTTTTCTGAATGTCTAACTCTGAGAGAAGCTTTTTCTCCGTATCTCTAAGTTGAGCAGCTTCTTCATATTTTTGATTTTGAACAACTTGATTTTTTTGACTTTTAATTTTATCTATTTTCTCCTCTATTTCAACAATTACATCAGGAACATCTAGATTATGCATATGAACTCTAGAACCTGCTTCATCCATTAAATCGATAGCCTTATCAGGTAAAAATCTATCGCTTATATATCTATCGGATAATTTTACACAGGCCTCAATCGCTTCAGGCGAGTAAATCACATTATGATGGCTTTCGTATTTATCTTTGATATTTTCTAAAATATTTTGAGTTTCATCTGGTGTAGTCGGATCAATTACAACTACTTGAAATCTTCTTGCTAAAGCTCCGTCTTTTTCAACATACTGTCTATATTCATCCAAGGTAGTAGCTCCAATACATTGCAGTTCACCTCGAGCTAGAGCTGGCTTAAACATGTTAGAAGCATCTAGAGAGCCAGAAGCTCCTCCGGCACCTACAATAGTATGAAGCTCATCAATAAATAAAATAATATTATCTGATTTCTCAATCTCAGTCATTACTGCTTTCATCCTTTCCTCAAATTGACCTCTATATTTAGTTCCAGCAACTAAAGATGCTAAATCTAAAGTGACAACTCTTTTATTATGAAGAATTCTAGATACTTTTTTTTGGGTAATTCTTAAAGCTAAAGCTTCAGCTATTGCTGTTTTTCCAACACCTGGCTCACCAATTAAAATAGGATTATTTTTTTTTCTTCTAGTAAGTATTTGTGCGACTCTCTCTATCTCTTTTTCTCTTCCGATTACTGAATCTAATTTATTTTTTTCGGCTAATTTTGTTAGATCTTTTCCAAAATTATCTAGAATAGGAGTCTTAGATTTTTCTTTTGATTTTGGTGATTTTGGTGCTGGAGAACCCTTAATGCTAGATAATTCATCATCTTCCATGGGTTCAGAAGAAGTAGTAGCCTCCGGATTACTTGTTTGGTACTCAAGAAGTTCTTTTACAACATCATATGTAACATCAAATTTATCTAATATTTGAGTAGCTATATTATCCTCATCTCTTAAAATACTTAGCAATAAATGCTCTGTTCCAATAAGTTTGCTTTTAAAAATTTTTGCTTCTAAATATGTTATTTTAAGAACTTTTTCAGTTTGTCTTGTCAATGGAATATTGGTTACATTCTTAAGGTTAGATGTACTTGTGTTTTTAGTATTATGCTCAACAGATGCTCGAAGATCTTCTAAACTTATACCTAGTTTTTTTAGTAGGCTTATGGCAATTCCTTCACCTTCTCTAATAACACCGAGCAGTAAGTGTTCAGTTCCTATGTAATCATGCCCAAGTCGCAGTGCTTCCTCCCTGCTCAATGAGATTACTTCTTTTACTCTATTTGAAAATTTTGCTTCCATAACAATTTAATAACGTAAGGATAACTCATTTTGATAAAAAAAACTATTAAATATTTTTTTTAAAATTTCTAATAAGGAAGCCCGATTCTGGACCTCTAAGAAATAATAAGTCTATCACACTGTATCTATAATCAAAATTCTTGCCAAGAAAAAAATCATCTCTAATTTTATTAATATCGTTAGCTTGTCCATTTGAAAATTCAATCTTTTTTGATCTTAAATCAATGATTTTACTATTATCATCTTCGATAATTCTAATTTTATTATCATAATTTAAAATTTTAAGTAAATGTGTCAATAAGTCATAATTTAGATCAATAAGGTAATTATGTCTTCTTTTAAGCACATTAATTATTTCATCATTATAAAACAAAAAATAAGGGTATTTACCATATGATGACTGAATTGATTGAGTGTGGCTATTTATCCAATTTTTAGTATTATCAATTTTTAGGTCCTTCAATTTACAGTTTGTTTTATCATTTATTATTGGCACCTTAATATCAAATGATTTCACATCATTTGATATTCTTGTCTGATTAAACTCATACTGATTAGCATAATCTGAGTTAATATCAACTAGTATTTCACCTTTACCTATATTGTTAAAATAATTTACTGATGGCAAATATTGTGGTTCAACTAAAATCATATTATTAACTTTGTAAGTAAATATAATATGAGTAAGAAAAAAATATTAATTCCTCTAATAATTTTCTCTACAGTCTTGACCACTTGTAGCGTATATATTTACCAGATGCTTTACTCACCAAATTTTTTAATTAATAGTGATGAAAAATTTATTATCATCAATGAACAAACTGAATTTAATGAGCTAATAAAGTCATTAGAAAGAGACACTATCATTAATGACATTTTATCATTTAGCGTATTAAGCAAACTAATGGATTACCAAGAAAATATTAAAGAAGGAGCCTACAAGGTTAAGACTAACATGTCTAATTACGACATGATTACAATGTTAAGATCAGGAAGTCAAACTCCTATTAACATAACATTTTCATACGCTAGGAAAATGGATGACCTAGCTGAAAAAATAACGAAAAAATTAAAAATGTCTGAAGATGATTTATTGAATTATCTATATCAAAACATGAAAACTTATGGTAATTTTAATAAAAACGATATAATTAGCATATTTCTGCCCGATACGTATGAAGTTTATTGGGATACTTCTCCAAAAGAATTTATTAATAAAATGGAAAAAGAGTATAGGAGATTTTGGAATGATCAAAGAAAGAAAAAACTTGAAAAATTAAAATTAAATCAAAAGGAAGTTATTGTCTTAGCTTCTATTGTAGCTTCAGAGACTAGGATGATTGATGAAGCAGATAGAATTGCTGGCGTTTATATAAATAGACTAAACAGAAATATGTTACTTCAGGCAGATCCAACACTTGTGTTTGCTGCTAATGACTACACCATTAGAAGGGTATTAAATAAACACAAAAAGATTAACTCTCCATATAACACATATAAATACAAAGGGCTTCCACCTGGGCCAATAAGATTAGTTCCAAAAAAATATATAGATGCTGTACTTAATTATGAAAAACATAGATTTATATTTTTTTGTGCTAAAGCTGATTTCTCAGGTTATCATGAATTTGCAATCTCATTAACTCAACACAATAAAAATGCAAAAAAATTTCAAAGAGCTTTAAATGAAAGAAATATTTTTAGATAATGTTAAAAGGTGATTTAAATATAAGAGTAAGATATTCTGATACTGATCAGATGGGATATGTTTATTATGGCAGATATGCGAGTTATTATGAAATAGCTAGGGTAGAGTTATTTAGAAGCCTAGGATTTTCATATAAAAAACTAGAAGATAGAGGTATAGGTATGCCTGTAATTGAGATGGAAAGTAAATACCTCATGCCAATAAAATATGATGAAAAAATCAAAATTATTACTTCAATTGAAGAGTTGCCCTTATCTAAAATAAAATTCACATATAAAATCTATAACTCTAAAGGAGAATTAGCAAATACCGGAAAAACTGCTCTTACATTTATTGATTTAAATAAGAAAAAAGCAGTTAGGATTCCCATTGAATTATTAGATATAATTAAAAGTAATTTTAAATGAAGGGACTTTTTAAATATATATCCATTTTTATGAGAGTTCTTTTCAAGAGAATATACTTGGTTGGAAAAACCATATCATACTACAGTGTATTTAAAATATTTAAAAATAAACTGATTGAAGATGAAATATTTGAGAGATCTCTTGCAGTAGCCTTTAGCTTTACTATAGCATCGTTCCCCTTAATTATATTTCTCTTCACCTTATTACCATATATTAATGCTTGGGTTCCAGAAATTGACTCTGAAAAAATATTAATTTTTCTTCAAAACATTATGCCTTCAGATATGTTTAGTATAACTAAAAACACTATCCTTGATTTAGTTGAAACTAAAAGAGGAGGGCTTTTATCTATTGGGGTAATCTCATCTATATTTCTTTCTTCTAATGGATTTAATACATTAATTAAAACATTTAATAGCTGTCATAGAATCAGAGAAAACAGGAGCTTTTATGAGACAAGACTTATAGCAATGCTCTTAACTTTTGTTTTTTTTATAGTAACTATTATAGCTATAGTCCTATCTACACTTGGAGATTTTATAATTAATATAATTTTAGAATATAATTTATTTGAGGATGCAGAATACTACACAATAAATTCTTATAAACTGCTCTCCTTATTTACCTCATTCTATTTACTAATTACCTCTATATTCTATTTTGCACCTGTGACTCATAATAAATGGACATTTATTTCATCCGGATCGATTATTTCCGCAATCGGTTGTGTTGCAATATCATTAGCTTTTTCATACTACATAAATAATTTCCCTACATATAATAAATTGTATGGATCTATAGGAATATTAATTGCATATATGGGCTGGGTTTATGTAATATCCTCTATTATATTAATTGGGTTTGAGTGGAATACAAGTATAGATATTGCAATTAAAAAATTAAAATCAAAATTTAATTAGAGGGTATTTTTGGCAAATGTCCTAATTAATATATTTTTGTCGCCAAGATTATTACAGAGGAGTGGCAGAGTGGTCGAATGCGGCGGTCTTGAAAACCGTTGTACCGCAAGGTACCGGGGGTTCGAATCCCTCCTCCTCTGCTTTTATTCAACATTACCCATAGTGAACTCAGATTTCTTTAAAGATATATACCAAGTAGTTAAGCTTATACCAAGAGGAAGGGTTACATCATATGGGGCAATAGCAAAATATTTAGGAACTGCAAAAAGTGCTAGAGTTGTTGGGTGGGCTATGAACAATTCTCACTTTGACAAATCAATTCCTGCTCATAGAGTAGTAAATAGAAGTGGACTTCTAACAGGAAAACACCACTTTGAAAATAATAATACAATGGAAAAACTTTTAAATGAAGAAGGCATTAAAGTTAAAGATGATAGGATTAAAAATTTTAAAAAGTTATTTTGGGAACCAATTAAAGAGCTAGAACTATAAGATGAAAAAAATACTTACTTACCTTGTTTTATTAATATCTAATAGCCTATATAGTCAAGAGGATCTAAATAATTTATTTATTAAGTGTGATAGATGTGATAATAGCTTTTTAAAAAATGAAATTAATTATGTTAATCATGTGAGAGATCAAGGGCTTGCTGATATTCAATTATTTATATATAGAAATCGAAATGCAAATAATGGAAATAGGTACTCATTAGATTTTATTGGAAAAAATATATTTTCAGATAAGAAAATTTCTTTGTCATTAGATACTAATCCCAAGATGACAAGAGATGAAGTCAGAGTATCTCTTAAAAAAAAGATTGAACTAGGACTTTTATATTATTTAATTGAAACAGATTTAGCTGAAAAAATATCTATCTCTGTTGACACTGTTGTAAATAATGAAAACTCAAATAACTCTAGTTCAGATAAGTGGAAAAACTGGGTCTTTCAAAGTGCTGGAGAAGTAAATTTTGAAAATGAGACTAGTAGGAAAGAGTCTAACGTTAGAATAGAGCTAGAAGCAGATAAGGTAACAGATAAAATAAAATTGCAATTTGATATTGACTTTGAAAGATCAAATAATAAATATGAAAATCAAGATAATATATTCATAAGTAAAAGTAATAGAAAATCATTTGGAGCAAAGAGCGTATGGAGCATAAACAACAAATGGTCAGCTGGTTTTAACGCTGGTGCTAGTGGTGACACATATCAAAATATTGATTATAGATATTATATTATGCCTGCTATTGAGTATAGTTTTTTTCCATATGATGAGTTTGTTAGAAGAGAAATGGTCATTAATTACAGAATTGGATATGGATACAGAAATTATATAGAAGAAACCATATACAATAAGTTTGAGGAGAATGTTTATCTACATCAACTTGCATTTGAGACTAGATTTAGACAGCCATGGGGAGAAATATATACTAATTTAAGAGGTAAATCATTTCTTCAGGACCCTTCAAAAAATAGTTTTAGTTTAGATAGCTGGTTTTCAATAAGAGTATTTGAAGGTCTTGCTATAAGATTCGGAGGAGAGATAGAGATAATAAGAGACCAATTAAGTTTACCTAAAGGAAATGCCTCTATTGAAGATCTATTATTAGAGCAACAAGAAATTGCAACTGATTTTAGATCAGAATTTAGAATAGCTATAGGCTACACTTTTGGATCAGCATTTAATAACTTCCTAAATAGTAGACTGTAACTGTTTTTTCCTAATAAGGAAAAGTCCCAGAAAAGTAATCAAACCATTAAGTAGGAGTATCTCAAAACCAAACTTATACCCAAATAATAATTGTTCAGAATATATATTAATAATGTAACTAAACGCAGGTGATAATATACATATTGGTAAAACAAACCTATCTCTTACATTATATTTTGTAAAAATACCGAAAGAGAAAAGGCCTAATAAGGGACCATAAGTGTATCCCGCTGCCTTAAATATTGAATTAATCACACTTTCATCATTAATTTCTTTGAATATCAGTATAACTAAAAACAGTATAACAGAGAAACCAATATGTACAAAAAATCTAGTTTTCTTCTTATTTGAGCTATTATCTATATTCAAGAAATCAATACAGAAAGAAGTAGTTAATGAGGTTAAAGCTGAATCTGCACTTGAATATGCTGCAGCTATTATTCCTAATAAAAATATAATAGATGTCAATCCACCCAAATTATTTAAAGCTAATATTGGATATAAATCATCCGATCTCTGTGGTATGGGGATATTTAATGACTCAGAATAGATATAGAGTAAAGCTCCAAGTGAAAGAAATAATAAATTAGCTATAACTAAAATCACACAAAACCAAAATATGTTCTTTTGAGCGTCTCCTAAATTTTTACAGGTTAAGTTTTTTTGCATCATATCTTGGTCAAGCCCAGTCATTACTATAGCAATAAATGCTCCTGAAAAAAACTGCTTAAAAAAATCATTGCTAGATTTCCAGTCAAAATAAAAAATATTTGAATATGAACTATTTTTTATCAAGACGATAGATTCAAATAAAGAGATATCCATTTTATCAAGAATAATGAAGATGGTAATTATGACTGCCGAAAGCATAAAAAATGTCTGAAGAGCATCTGTCCAGACAATAGTCTTTATTCCCCCTTTAAATGTATAAACCCATATTAAGAGAATAGTTATAAAAACAGAAAAATAAAAAGGCATTCCTAACTGGTTAAATACTGCTATTTGAAGTACCCCAGCAACCAGAAATAATCGAAATGAAGCTCCTATGGTTCTAGATAATAAAAAGAAGAAAGCGCCTGATTTATAACTATAATAACCAAACCTCTTATCAAGATAAGTGTATATTGAAACAAGATTGAGTTTATAATATAAAGGCAGTAGTACTTTTGCTATCACATAGTAACCCAAAAGATATCCTAAAACAACTTGAAAATAATTAAAATTAGTATTACCAACCTCACCAGGAACAGAAATAAACGTAACTCCTGAAAGTGAAGTCCCTATCATCCCAAATGCTACCAAGTACCATGGTGAAGATCTATTAGCATTAAAAAAATCATTAAAACTTGATTTTTTTGTTGTTAGTCTTGAGATGAAAAGAAGAACTAAAAAATATATTATAAAAATCAGAAGTATAATGTTAGCATTCATATTTATTTTTGAAAAAAAACAATTATGTTAGGGTATATTTTTGATAAAGTTAACTCTAAATCAATTTTAATTTCAAAAGAAAGATATTTTTAAATGAAACTTCCAACTAAAATTATTGAAACTGCAGTAAATGAAATATCTAGACTTCCTGGCATTGGGAAAAAAACCGCTCTAAGACTTTGTCTTTTCCTCTTAAAAAAAGATATAAATTTTTCCGAAAATATTTCAAAAGCTATTGTTGACCTTAAAAACAAAACTGAGTACTGTGACATATGTCATGTGATATGTGAAGATGGTAAATGCTCATGTAAATCAAATAACCCCTACACTAATAAAGAGATATTATGTGTTGTAGAAGACACTCCAGATGTTCTTGCAATACAGAACACAAACCATTATAATGGTTTGTTTCATGTTATTGGAGGACTAATCTCACCAATTGATGGCATAGGACCCGATAATTTAAATATTGATACTTTAGAAAAAAGAGTTTCTAAAGGTGAAATAAAAGAAATAATTTTTGCATTAAGCCCTACATTAGATGGAGACACCACAGCATTTTATATTTCAAAAAAGCTTTCAAAATATAATTTAAGAGTGACTACAATTTCTAGAGGAATCCCAATTGGAGGTGAAATTGAATACGCGGACGAAGTAACACTAGGAAAAAGTATATCTTCAAGAATTAATTATAAAATAGAACAATGAATAAAAAAGAATCTTTAAGACTTCAAAATGTAGAAGAGTCATCAACTCTAGCAATGGCTGCATTAGCAAGAGAATACAAATCAAAAGGAATAGACGTGATTAGTCTTAGTTTAGGAGAACCTGATTTTAAAACTCCACAACACATTTGTGATGGAGCAAAAAACGCTATTGATTCAGGAAATTATTTTTCATACCCGCCTGTCCCCGGTTACCTAGACCTTAGAGAAGCCATATCTGAAAAATTTATAAATGAAAATAATTTAAGTTATAGTCCTAATGAAATAATTGTATCTAATGGAGTTAAACATTCTATCACCAATGTAATGTTTTCAATCTTAAATAAAGGTGATGAAGTTATTGTATTTGCTCCATTTTGGGTTAGCTATTCTGCTATAATCACATTAGCTGATGGTGTACCTAAATATATAAATACAACTATAGAAAATGATTTTAAACCAACACCTTCTCAATTAGAAGAAGCTATTTCAAATAAAACAAAAGCTGTAATTTTTAGCTCTCCTTGTAACCCAACTGGAACAGTTTTCACAAGGGAAGATCTTGAAGGGTATAGAGATATTTTAGAAAAACACCCTGAGATAATCATTATATCAGATGAGATTTATGAACATATAAATTTTACTGATAGACACACAAGCATTGGATCACTTGAAAGCATGAATGGTAGAACTATAACAATGAATGGGTTTTCTAAGGCCTTTGCAATGACTGGGTGGAGACTTGGTTATATAGGAGCCCCTAAATCAATTGCTAAATCCATTAATAAAATGCAAGGTCAAACTACCTCAGCAAATTGCTCAATTGCTCAAAGAGCTGGATTAGTAGCACTAAAAGAAGGTAATAAATGTGCCCTAGAGATGAAAGGTGAGTATCTTAAAAGAAGAAATTTAGTATATAATCATCTTATTAAAATTGATAAACTAAAAGTAAATAAGCCTAAAGGCGCATTCTATTTTTTCCCAGAAATAAATGAATATTTAGGTAATCATTCAAAAGATGGAAAAAAAATAAATTCAGCAAATGATCTGGCCCTATATCTTCTAGAAGATGCTAAAGTATCCTTAGTTCCTGGAGAAGATTTTGGAGCCCCAAATTGTATAAGATTATCTTATGCAGCTAGTGAAAAGGAACTAATAGAAGCTACCCAAAGACTCGAGTTATCTTTAAGCAAACTAACTTAAATGAGAATCAGTAAAATCTTTGATAAAATCAAAGGAAAAAAAGTCATAATTGTAGGTGATGCAATGATTGACTCATACACTTTAGGAAGAATAGAAAGAAAATCACCAGAAGCTCCTGTGCCTATTATCAATGTAGAAAAAGAGAAAATAAAGTTAGGAGGTGCTGCTAATGTTGCACTAAATATTAAAAGTATAGGTTTAGAACCAGTACTATGTACAGTAATTGGGCAAGACAGTGAGGGGCAAGACTTTATCAGACTATGTAAAAAAAATAATCTAAATACTAATGGGATCATTACTGATAGTTCAAGAAAAACAACTAATAAAAATAGAGTCATTGTTGATGATAAGCATATTGTCAGAATTGATAATGAGAATACACATAACATTGACAAAAAACTCAGAGATGAATTCTTAGAAATAATAAATAAAGAAGCAAAAACATCTGAAATAATAATATTTCAAGATTATGACAAAGGAACTTTAGACAGACACATAATAAATGAGATTATTAAAGAAAATAAACATTCATTTATTTCTGTGGATCCAAAAAACAGAAACTTTTTTAATTATAAAAATATAGATTTATTTAAACCAAATCTAAATGAGATATTAGAAGCTTTCAACTCTGTTGACTCATCAGAAAAAAATTTAGAGAAGATATCAAAAGAACTATCTACTAAAAGTAAAATAAACAATATTATGATTACTTTATCTGAAAAGGGGCTGATGATACAAAATGATAAAGAAAATTTTATATCAAAAACAACTATAAAAGAGATTATAGATGTTTCAGGAGCTGGGGACACAGTAATTTCTTTAGCAACAATATTATTTTATTTGAAATTACCTGAAAAGTTTATTGGGGAAATGTGTAATCTAGCTGGAGGCATTACTTGTATGAAATCTGGAGTTAATTCTATTGATCTTAAAGAGCTTTTAAAAAATGCTGAAATTAATAATTTAGATATATATCTTTGATCTAAATTTCACCAATATGAATATTATTTTATTTGGTCCTCCAGGGGCAGGAAAAGGCACTCAAAGCGATAAGTTAATAGAGAAATACAAATTAACTCATTTATCTACTGGTGATCTATTCAGAAACCATTTAGGAAATAATACCCCTTTAGGTTTGGAGGCAAAAAAATTTATGGATGAGGGAAATTTAGTCCCTGATAGTGTAGTTATAAATATGGTAAAGGAAGAAATAGAAACTAAGAAAAACAGTAAAGGCTTTATTTTTGATGGATTTCCAAGAACGGTAAACCAAGCTGAAGCTCTGGATTCAATGTTAAAAGAAAAAAATTTAACTATTAATTTTTTGATTTCTCTCGAAGTAGATGATGACGAGCTTATAAGTAGAATCAAAAAAAGAGCATTAGTGTCAGGAAGAATTGATGATCAAAGTGAAGATAAAATTAATAATAGGATAAAGGTTTACAACAAAGAGACTTTACCTGTATTAAATCATTATAAAAAATTAAAAAAATACAATCCGATAAATGGAGTAGGTTCAATTGATGAAATTTTTGAAGATATATGCTCAAAAATTGAAAAATAATGAGCAATCCTAATTTTATTGATCATATTAAAATTTTCTGTAAGTCTGGAAAAGGAGGTAGTGGATCTTCTCACTTTAGAAGAGAAAAGTTTGTTCCAAAAGGAGGTCCTGACGGAGGAGATGGTGGAAAAGGAGGTGATATAATTTTAAAAGGAAATAGTCAATTATGGACTTTGCTTCATCTGAGATATACTAAACATTTAAAAGCAGAAGGTGGACAAGATGGGCAGGGATCAAAAAAGCATGGAAAAAATGGAGAAGATATCATTATAGAAGTTCCGCTCGGAACTATTGCAAAATATGAAAGCAATAAAAAAACATTAGAGATATTAGAACATGATGAAGAAAAGGTTTTACTTGAAGGCGGAATCGGTGGTTTAGGAAATTTTCACTTTAAATCATCAACTAATCAATCTCCACATTATAGTCAGCCTGGAATAGAAAGCCTAGAAGACTGGATATCTCTAGAACTAAAGGTACTTGCAGATGTTGGACTAGTTGGCTTCCCCAATGCAGGGAAATCAACTCTTTTATCTTCAATATCAAAGGCAAAACCTAAAATTGGAGATTATCCATTTACAACATTAACCCCAAATTTAGGTGTTATTCCATACAGAGATAATATGTCCTTCATAATGGCAGACATTCCAGGCATAATTGAAGGGGCATCCGAGGGAAAAGGGTTAGGAATAAGGTTTTTAAGACATATTGAAAGAAATTCTATTCTTCTATTCATGATACCTGTTGACTCAGAAATTAAGAAAGAGTTTAATCTTTTACTAAATGAATTAAAAAAGTATAACAAGGAACTTCTGGAAAAGAAATTCATAATTGCAATAACTAAATGCGACTTATTAGAAGAAACTGCATTAAATAAGTTAGATGCTAATTTAAAATATGATACTATTAAAATATCTAGTGTTACAGGTTATGGCCTTGAAGGACTTAAGGACCTCATCTGGGAAAAAATAAATATTAAGGAATAGTTAAAGTCAAAATGACAAAAAGTTATATTTGGCAAACTTTTTGCTAAGTATAATTATATGAATAAAAAAAAGACAAATAAATCTGCGCAACCTAAAAAAACAAAAAAAGGTAAAAACTTAACTTCTGAGCTACAGGAGACAAAAGACAAGTACCTTAGATTATATTCTGAATTTGAGAATTATAGAAGAAGAACATCAAAAGAAAAAATTGAGATGATTCATTCTGCAAACAAGGATCTACTCAAAGATATTCTTCCAGTTATAGATGATTATGAAAGAGCTGTAAAAGCAAATAAAGAAAATGAGATTGAGGGTTTTAGCCTAATATTCCAAAAATTAAAAACTACATTAGAAAAGTATAATGTTAAAAAAATGGAAATCAAGAAGGGAGATGATTTTGATTCTGAATTACATGAAGCGATTACAAGCTCACCCTCTGATAAAAAATTAAAAGGAAAAATAATTGATGTAATCGAAGACGGATATCACGTTGGTGATAGTATACTCCGTTTTGCTAAAGTTGTAACTGGATCATAATGTCTAAAAGAGATTTTTACGATATTCTAGGAGTTAATAAATCTGCATCTCAAGCAGACATTAAAAAGGCTTACAGAAAAGTTGCAATAAAATATCATCCTGATAAAAACCCAGACGATAAATCTGCGGAAGAAAAATTTAAAGAAGCTGCAGAAGCTTATGAAGCACTAAGTAACCCTGAGAAAAAACAAAAATATGATAGGTTTGGCCATGATGGCTTAAGAGGAGGCCCTGGTGGATTCTCTGGTGGCGGAATGAATGTTGAAGATATTTTTGAGCAGTTTGGAGATATTTTTGGTGGAGGCAGTCCTTTTGATAGTTTTTTTGGTGGTGGAAGAGGACAACAAAGAAATAAGGGCAAAAACCTAAGGATAAAACTTAAACTTACTATTCAAGAAATAGCAACAGGAATTGAAAAGAAAATTAAAGTAAAAAGATTAGTTACTGCTCCTGGGGTAACTTTTAAAAATTGTAGTATTTGTAACGGCACAGGTAAAGTAAGTAAAGTTGTAAATACTATGTTAGGTCAGATGGTTTCTTCTTCATCATGTAACCAATGTAATGGTAAGGGGCAAACAATTGATAATAAACCCCCTGGAGTAGACAGCACTGGATTACAATTTAAAGAAGAAATTTTAAAAATTAATATTCCCTCAGGAGTTGGGGATGGAATGCAACTATCAATGACTGCGAAAGGAAATGAGTCACCAGGCGGAGGAATTCCAGGGGACCTATTGATTCTGATAGAAGAAAAAGAAGATGATAATTTTAAAAGAGATGGTAATAATGTGGTCTATGATCTATATATTAATTTCACGGATGCAGCTCTTGGTAATGAACTTCAAGTTCCTACGCTCACAGGAAAGGTGAAAATTAAAATTCCGCCTGGCACACAAGGAGGTAAAATTTTCAGACTTAGAGGAAAAGGAATAAAAGATATAAATAGTTCTATAGCTGGTGATCAACTTATTCATGTTAATATTTGGACTCCAAAGAAATTAACACAAGAGGAAGTCAAGATTTTATCTCAATTAAAAAACTCTAAAAATTTCAAGCCAAGTCCTGGCAAATCTGATAAAGGTTTCTTTGAAAAAATAAGAGATTTCATGAGTTAATTTTTTAAGGCCATAAATTTATTTAATTAGCTTTATAGCTTGAAAAACATAAAATACCAAAAAAAGTTAAGATGGCTATTTATCATAGTAGTAGCTATATTCATTCTATCTCTTTTACACTTCTCCAAAATAATTATTTCAGAAATTAAGAAAAGAGAGACTTCTACAATTGAACGATATGCTAAGTTTATTGAGCTAGTAACTAATAATGAATATAATCTTGTGACTTTATTTGCAGATGATATCTTAATAGAAAATCACACTATACCTGTCATAATAACTGATAAAGAAAAAAATATTATTGAACATAAAAATATTTTAAATGAAGATTCTGAAGGAAGTAAAGAAAAAATTATGGAAGAATTTTCTTCTATGCAAAATCAATATGAGCCTATAAAAATCAATATTTATGATAGTAAAGGAGATATTATTGATTATCAATTCATATACTACAAAAACTCACAAATTCTTGATATAATTATTGTTGCTCCTTATTTTATCTCTGCACTAATAATTCTAATATTATTATCAATATATCTAATTCTTTATTATTCAAATAAATCAGAGAAAGATCAGCTATGGACTGGTTTAGCAAAAGAAACAGCTCACCAATTGGGAACTCCCCTTTCATCTCTTATAGCCTGGAATGAATATATCAAATCAAAAAGTAAAATATATAAAAAACAGGCAAGTTCTGAGGTTGAAAAAGATTTAAAAAGACTAAAAATTATAACTGACAGATTCTCAGGAATAGGCTCTAAACCCAAGTTGAAGAAAAGAAATTTAAAAAATATTATTTCTAATAATATTGATTACCTAAAGAAAAGAATTTCATCAGAGATAAAAACTAATCTTAATTTAGATGAAGTTAATTATGAAATTAATGAACAACTTTTTGGTTGGGTTATAGAAAATTTATATAAAAATTCTATTGATGCAGTAGGTAAAAACGGAAAAATAAACATAAAACTTTTTGAAAAAAACAATAAAATAATTGTTGAGTTTACAGATAGTGGTATTGGAATAAAAAAGACTGAATTTAAAAAAATATTTAATCCAGGATATACTACAAAGACAAGAGGTTGGGGATTAGGTCTTGCACTAGCCTATAGAATTATATCCCATTATCATAAAGGTATAATTTATGTAAAAGAGTCAATTAAAAACATTAAAACAACAATAAGAATTGAGTTAATGAAACAAGAATAAAAAACTTAGAAATATCTTGTATTATGGCTTTGTAAAATTGTATTTATAATTTAATTTCGCACTACTATATTTTTTAACTAAACCACCTTTTCTATATCATGTCAAATTCAGGTAAAATAACAGCTGTAATTGGTCCAGTAGTAGATGTATCATTTGAAGAAAATAATCTACCAAAAATTTTAAATGCACTTGAAATATCAAAAGACGATGGCTCAACTTTAGTTTTAGAAGTTCAACAACATCTTGGTGAAGATACAGTTAGAACTATATCCATGTCTGGCACAGAAGGTTTAAAAAGAGGGCTATCTGTAAAAGATTTAGGGCAACCTATTTCAATGCCAGTAGGAGATAATATCAAAGGCAGATTATTTAATGTTGTTGGTTCTGCAATTGACGGAATAGAAGAACCAAAAACTAATGATAGACTACCAATACATAGAGACGCGCCTAAATTCGAAGATTTATCAGTCTCAGCAGAAGTTTTATTCACTGGAATTAAAGTTATTGATTTAATTGAGCCATACAACAAAGGAGGTAAGATTGGGCTATTTGGTGGAGCTGGAGTTGGAAAAACAGTACTAATTCAGGAATTGATAAACAATATTGCCAAAGCATATTCAGGTCTTTCAGTATTTGCTGGAGTTGGCGAGAGAACAAGAGAGGGAAATGATCTATTAAGAGAAATGATAGAAGCAGGTATAGTGGATTACGGAGAGAAATTTAAAGAGTCGATGGAAAAGGGATCTTGGGATCTATCTAAAGTTGATAGAAAAAAATTAAAAGAATCTAAAGCAGCATTTGTATTCGGACAAATGAATGAACCTCCAGGTGCTAGAGCAAGGGTTGCTTTATCAGGTCTAACGCTTGCTGAATACTTTAGAGATGGAGATGGTAAAGGTCAAGGAAGAGATATATTATTTTTTATTGATAATATTTTTAGATTTACACAGGCAGGCTCTGAAGTATCTGCATTACTAGGCAGAATGCCTTCAGCAGTAGGATATCAGCCAACTCTTGCTACTGAAATGGGTGCAATGCAGGAAAGAATAACTTCAACTAAAAAAGGTTCAATAACATCTGTTCAAGCGGTTTATGTACCTGCAGATGATTTAACTGACCCTGCGCCAGCTACAACATTTGCTCATTTAGATGCCCAAAGTGTACTTTCTAGAAAATTAGCTTCTATAGGAATTTACCCTTCTATTGATCCTTTAGAATCAACTTCAAGGATATTAACTGAAGAAGTTGTTGGAGCCGAACACTACAATTGTGCTCAAAGAGTAAAGGAACTTCTTCAAAGATATAAGGAATTGCAGGATATAATAGCAATATTGGGTATGGATGAACTATCTGAAGAAGACAAACAAGTAGTACATAGAGCAAGAAGAGTACAAAGATTCTTGTCTCAACCTTTCCATGTAGCAGAACCATTTACTGGAGTAAAAGGAGAGTTAGTAGATATCAAAGACACAATTAAAGGTTTCACTATGATAATGGACGGAGAACTTGATCACCTTCCAGAAGCAGCTTTTAACTTAAAAGGAACTATCGAGCAAGCAATTGAAGCTGGTGAGAAATTGTTAGAACAAGTAAAATAATAGTTTTATGCTCTTAGAAATTTTATCTGCTGATGAAAAAATATTTAGTGGGGATGTTGATTCTGTTATCTTACCAGGAGTTAAGGGTCAATTTCAAGTTTTAAATAATCACGCTCCAATAATAAGTTCCCTTTCAGATGGTAAAATAGTTTACTCAGAAAAATCAACAACAAATTCATTAGAAATAAAAGGTGGAATAGTAGAAGTACTAGAAAACAAGGTCAGCGCATTAATTGAAAAATAACTGACATTTTGTCATATATCCTATTTGGCATAGTTTTTGTCATATTATATTCTGAAAATAAATTATAATATTATGAGTAAAATTATTGGAATTGATTTAGGAACCACTAATTCATGTGTTTCCGTGATGGAAGGTAACGAACCAGTCGTTATACCTAATAGTGAAGGAAAAAGAACTACACCGTCAATAGTTGCATTTCTTGATGATGGTAAAGGAGAGAGAAAAGTTGGAGATCCAGCTAAAAGACAAGCAATTACAAACCCTCAGAACACCATTAACTCCGTTAAAAGATTTATGGGTAAAAAGTTTTCAGATATTAATGAAGAGAAAAGAAATTTATCCTATGAAGTAGAAAAAGGTACAAATAATACAGTAAGAGTTAAAATTGGATCAAGAAAATACACACCTCAAGAAATATCTGCAATGATTCTTCAAAAGATGAAATCTACTGCAGAAGATTATCTTGGCTCAGAAGTAAAAGAAGCTGTAATTACTGTTCCAGCATATTTTAACGATTCTGAGAGACAAGCAACAAAGGAAGCGGGGACAATTGCTGGGCTTGATGTTAAAAGAATTATAAATGAACCAACAGCTGCAGCACTTGCTTATGGCCTAGATAAAAAAGATAAAGACCTAAGAATTGCTGTATATGATTTGGGTGGTGGAACTTTTGATATATCTATACTTGAGTTAGGTGATGGAGTTTTCGAAGTAAAGTCAACTAACGGAGATGTACATTTAGGTGGTGATGACTTTGATAGCATACTAATTGACTGGTTAGCAGATGAATTTAAAAAAGATGAAGGTATTGACCTTAGAAAGGATCCAATGGCACTTCAAAGATTAAAAGAAGGTGCAGAAAAGGCAAAAATAGAGTTATCGAGTTCAACATCTACAGAAATAAATCTTCCTTATATTATGCCAGTAGACGGTGTGCCAAAACATTTAGTGAAAACTCTATCAAGATCAAAGTTTGAACAACTATCTCAAAAGCTTGTTGAAAGGACATTAGATCCATGCTCTAAAGCTCTTAAAGACGCAAAAATGAATGTGTCAGAAATTGATGAAATTATATTAGTAGGTGGCTCAACTAGAATTCCAAAAATTCAGGAAGAAGTTGAAAAGTTTTTTAAAAAGAAACCATCAAAAGGTGTAAATCCAGATGAAGTTGTTGCAGTTGGAGCTGCAATTCAAGGTGGTGTCCTTACTGGAGAAGTGAAAGATGTTCTTTTACTTGATGTCACTCCATTATCTCTTGGTATTGAGACGTTGAATGGTGTATTTACAAAATTAATAGAGTCTAATACAACTATTCCTACTAAAAAATCAGAAACATTTTCAACTGCTGCTGATAATCAGCCCGCAGTAGAGATTCATGTTCTCCAAGGCGAAAGACCAATGGCTAAAGACAATAAAACAATTGGTAGGTTTCATCTAGACGGTATTCCACCAGCACCTAGAGGAGTCCCTCAAGTTGAGGTAACTTTTGATATTGATGCTAACGGAATATTAAATGTATCTGCTAAAGATAAAGGTACTGGTAAAGAACAAAACATTAGAATTGAGGCATCCTCAGGTCTTACTGAAGAAGAAATAAGTAAGATGAAAGATGAAGCTAAAGCTAATGAAGAAACAGATAAAAAAGAGAGAGAGAAAGTTGATAAATTAAATACAGCTGATGGACTAATTTTTCAAACAGAAAAACAGCTTAAAGAGTTTGGTGATAAATTATCTGAACCTAATAAAAAATCAATTGAAGATTCATTAGAAAAGCTAAAAGCTATTCATAAAGAACAAAAGATTGATGAGATAGATACAGCTGTTGAGGCATTAAATAAATCATGGGAAGCTGCAAGTCAAGAGATGTATAAAGCAACTCAAGAGCAGCAAGCAGCAGGGGGTGAAGAACCTAAAGGTGGCCCAAAAGGAGACAAAAAAGATGATAACAAAGGAGATGATATATCAGATGTTGACTTCGAAGAAGTTAAGGATGAAAAAAAATAATTTTTAATAATTACAGTTTCCTGGGGTTCTAGGAAAAGGAATTACATCTCGAATATTTTTCATCCCGGTTATGAATTGAACTAGTCTTTCTAGACCAAGTCCAAAACCAGAGTGAACAACTGTCCCAAATTTTCTGGTGTCGAGATACCATGAGAGGTCTTTCTTAGAAACATTCATTTCATCCATTCTCTTAGTTAACATATCAAGTCTTTCTTCTCTTTGTGATCCTCCTATTATTTCACCAACAATTGGAAATAACACATCCATAGCGGCTACAGTTTTATTGTCTTCATTGCTTCTCATATAAAAAGCTTTAATGTCTTTAGGGTAATCTATAACGATAACAGGGTTTTTAAAATGTTTTTCAACTAAATATCTTTCGTGTTCAGATTGAAAATCAATCCCCCACTCATCTACTTTAAATTTAAACTTACCCTTTTTATTTGGTTTAGAGTTTCTTAATATATTAAATGCATCAGTATATGATACCCTATTAAAATTACTATCAGTTATTTTTGAAAGTCTTTCAATAAGAGGGAATTCATTTCTCTGGATCTGAGGAAGCGACTTTTCTTCATTTTTCTCTAAATTTTCTAAAAATACTAGATCATCATTACAGTTATTCAAAACATACTTAATCACGTACTTTAACATTTCTTCAGCAAGGTTCATGTTATCTTCAATGTCATAAAATGCCATTTCAGGTTCTATCATCCAGAATTCTGATAAGTGCTTAGATGTATTAGAGTTTTCTGCTCTGAATGTAGGTCCAAAAGTATAAACCTCAGATAGAGCAAGTGCTCCTAATTCAGCATTTAATTGCCCCGAAACAGTAAGGTTGACAGGCTTAGAAAAAAAATCGTCCTTAAAGTCAATATTTTTCTTATCTAAATCTAAAGAAGTCACTTTGAACATCTCACCTGCACCTTCAGCATCAGAAGAAGTTATAATTGGAGTATGAATATTATAAAACCCTTTATCATTAAAAAATTTATGAATGGCGAATATAATAGAATGTCTAATCCTAAAAATTGAACTAAACGTATTTGTTCTTGGTCTTAAATGAGCTACTTCTCTTAAGAATTCAAATGAATGTCTTTTTGGCTGAATAGGATATTCATCAGGGTCTGACTTTCCAAGAATTTTTAAATTACTTGCTATCAACTCAAAAGCTTGATTTTTACCTTCACTTTTAACAAGTTTACCAGAAACACTCAATGATGTGCCAGAATTTATTTCATCAACTAGTTTTAAGTCAAAATCATTCATATCAAGTACCACCTGCAAACTATTGATAGTTGAACCATCATTGAGTGAGATAAAAGAAACATTTTTACTTTGTCTCTTTGTCCTTACCCAACCTGAAACACTAATTTCTGACTCAAAATGTTTCTCAGTAATCAAAATAATTTTTATTCTCTCTTTATCCATATTAAATAAGTCGTAAAAAAAGTATAATTTAATCTTATTTCAAAGAATAGACTAATTATAATAAATTTGTAAATCAAATAATTTATAATGCAAAGGTTAGAACTAAGACAAAATCATTCTCAAAAGCTTACTCCTCAACAAATTCAATTTATCAAGTTGTTGCAATTATCTAATTCTAATATTGATTCAGAGATTAAAAAAGAACTAGAAGACAATCCTGCTTTAGAAGAAACTGAGAATAATAGAAATGAAGAAGTTGAAATTTCAAATAATGAAAATTATAATTACTCCCAGAAGAGAGATAGTGAATTCTCTGGGTTCTCAAAAGAATCAAATATTTCCAACATTGAATCTTTTAGAGAAAGTTTATTAACTCAAATAAACTATCTCAACCTAGATAAAGATGAAATTACAATTGCAAATCAGATAATCGGGACATTAGATAATGATGGTTATCTTAGAAGAGATTTAGAATCTATTATTGATGACATAGCCTTTTCCGAAAACATAGAGTATAGTTATAATGAAATTGAAGAAGTATTATTAAAAATTCAAACATTAGAACCCCCTGGAATTGGAGCTAGAAATATAGAGGAATGTTTAATTCTTCAAATTGATGGAATGCAAGAATTAAAGAATAAACATATTTTAGCAAAAAAAGTTTTAAGTAATTGTTTCACAGATTTTAAAAAAAAGCAATTTGATAAAATATATAATAAGTTTGAAGAAAGTAAGATTGAAATTAATGATGCATTTAACTTTATAAAAACTTTAAACCCAAAGCCTTCTGGTGGATTAGAAGATTCAGAGGTAACTGAGTTTTTAATTCCAGATTTTATTATAAAAAAAAATAACGAAGAATTTATAGTAGATCTAGCTTCAGGGAATAGAAAAATAAATATTAATAAAAAATATGTCTCAATATATGACGAGCTTAAGAGTAAAAAAAATAAAGATAGCGAGACTAAAAAATCATATGAGTTCATTAAGAAAAAAATTGAGTCAGCTCAATGGTTTGTTGATGCTTTAAACCAGAGAAATAATACTCTTCTAAAAACAATGAATACAATCCTAAAACTTCAGTTAAAGTTTTTTGAAGATGGAGATGAAAATGACTTGAAACCAATGATTTTAAAAAATATAGCAGAAATAATTAAGATGGACATATCAACAGTGAGTAGAATAGTTAGTAATAAAGTTGTACAAACTGATTTTGGGGTTTTTCCTTTAAAATATTTCTTTTCAGAATCAACTATAAAAAAAGGTGATGAATTAGTTAGTAGTCGAGTGGTAAAAAATTATTTAAAGAAAATAATTAAAGAAGAAAATAAAACATCACCGTATTCTGATGATCAAATAGAAAAAATACTTCAAGAGAAAGGATATCAAGTTGCAAGAAGGACTGTCACAAAATACAGAGAGCAACTTAGTATACCTGTTGCAAGGTTAAGAAGAGAATATTAAAACAAAGAAAAAGATATACCGACTTTATTTATAGTTGGGTTATTATTTTCATAGAGTGGCAAAGAATTCTTATCAAATAAATTAGACAGATGTTTTTTATAATAAATATTAAAGTTTCCAACACCTACTTGGAAAGCGACTCCATATTTAAAATCATTCAACCCGAAATCTTTTTTCAACTTAGTTGTGTTTGCTATATTATTAATAGTCTGTTTAACCTTTGTAGATGAATTAAGAAGAAAACCAAATTCAGCGCCAATACCTATAAAAAATCTTCTTTTATCAAGATTACCTGAACCAAAATAATATTTAAAATCTATAGGAACCATAAGATAAGTTCCCTTCAATGAGTTCTTATTAGGAGAAAAAGAAAGAGTGTCAACTATAATCTGATTAATACCATCAACATCTGTTATTTCTGATAACGTAACATCATTAGAAAATGAAAGTCTATCATTAGATATTCCAAGACCAGGGTTAATAGAAAAATCATTGCCTAAGAAAATAGGCTTTGAGTAAAAAACATCAAGTGATCTTGAAGGAAAAATATCAGACTGTAAAGAATGATTATTGTCTTCTAAAAATGTAAAACCAAAATTTAATTTAAGATAACCTGGTAAATTAATATTATTTTTTTTCTCAACAGCATCTTGAGAAAAGGCTGTAAATGGGAAATATAAAAGTAAAATTAAAGTTATAATTCTCATCGTTTTTTAATTACTCGGCAAATATATGCTATAATATGATATTATGTAAAGTTTATAGAAATAGTACTTGTTATTAATTGTTAAATTTGCTTATATAATGGACTCGTAGCTTAACTGGATAGAGCACCTGGTTACGGCCCAGGAGGTTGGGGGTTCGACTCCCTCCGAGTTCACATTTTTAACCTCAACATCTTGTTGGGGTTTTTTTAATTAATATTATTTTTCACGCAAAAATAATAGTGCGAAGAAGAGAAGAGATTGATACAATAAGCAAAAAATTAAATAATTTTTTCATATACTAAAAAATTATTGTTTAAGAAAACACTATAAACTATCCTTTAAAATCTTCTGTAACTCATTATACTTTTTAATAGCTTCTTCTATGCTCAAATGAAAATTTTTATCTAATTGAAGTTTTATTTTATTACTATAATAAGTGTCTTTTGAAAAACCCAAACTCAATTTTTCAACATCAAGACCATTCTTTTTATTAGTTTCTAAAATTGATTTGAGAGATAGACCATCTATTGGGATAACACATACCACCGGATTATAATTTCCATTATTTATATCAATAACATTTTCTGTTAAATTATCAAATCGAATTTTTACATTGAATTCTTCATTATTTCTAAAGTAGTATGATTTTTCTGAACTTTTAGATGGATTTAAAGTGAACTTTGAAGTTCTTGACTCCTTCAGATACAATTCAAATAATTCATTACCTAAATTATAATTGTATTCTATAATATCATTTTTATCAATTACCTCTTTATCATTTTTTTGCTCAGAAATTTTTCTTCTTCCACCTCTCTGAGAAGAACCTGTGTCGTCAACTTTTTTTGCTCCTCCACTATCTACATAAGCTGATGATGAAAGCGGAGGGGGTGCACTAGATTCAATAAGATCACTATCATCTATATTATCATTATTTGAATTTATATCAAAATTATTTTGATTATTTACACTTTCTGATTTAGTATATCTAGACACATAGTATAAAGGTTCATTAACTTTATTTTGAACTAAAAAGTCTACATCATAGATGTTTTTTTTCTTTGTTTGTTCTATTAATTTAAATGTTACATTAACTCTTATATATTCATTCTCGACAATATGATTTTGATTCTGTAGAGAAATTCCTAAAATAAAAAAAGAAATAAATATGAAATTCATATATACAATCTTATAAACATTCTTAAATAATTCAAAATCAAAAGTGATTAGGTATTCACAAGTTTTTTTGTATTAATTTTAATTATATGATATTTGATCAAATAAAAATCTTCTTAATATTCATATTATTATTGGGGTGTACCACATCCAAAAAACAAGAAGAAAACACTATTAGTTCACTTAAGAGTACCGTTAAAGTAGATGAATTAAATGGAGGATTATACCTTCCTGGAGGATTTCAAGCATCAGTTGTTACTGAAGGAGTTGGTCCATCTAGACATATTGCAGTAAATTCTAATGGAGATATATATGTAAAATTAAGAACTGCTACTGGGAAAAATGGGAATGTTGCCCTAAGAGATAGTGATAATGATGGAAAGGCAGATATAATAAAAAGATTTGGTGATTACCCAAATGATGGAAAATTTGGGACTGAGATGAAGATAAATAATGGATATCTATATTTTACTTCTGAATTAGTTATCTATAGACAAAAACTTGACAACAACAAACTAATCCCTGAAGGTAAACCAGAAATTGTTTTAGTAGATCCTTACCCAATCAGATGGCATAATGCAAAATCATTAGCATTCGATGAAGAAGATAATATGTTTGTAACATTTAGTGCACCTACTAATGCCTGTGAAAATTGGGAAACAAAACCTAATACGTATTCTACTAAAGACGTAAAGGGAGAATACCCTTGTGAACAGTTAGATATTTTAGGTGGAATATGGAAATTTAACAAAAACAAATTAGGGCAATCCTTAAAAGATGGAAAAAGATATGCAACCGGAATCAGAAGTGTTGTTGGTCTCACGTGGAATAAATTAAATAATTCTTTATATGGGGTTAATCATGGAAGAGATTTTTTGCATAATCATGCTCCTCAATATTATTCAGAATGGGAAAATAGTATTTTGCCAGCTGAAGAGTTTATGAAGATAGAAGAAGGAGATGACTATGGATGGCCTTATACATATTATGATCATTTCAAAAACAAACGAATGTTAGCACCAGAGTATGGCGGAGATGGAAAACAAATATCGGATAATTATAGTAACCCCATTATGGGTCTCCCTGCACATTGGGCACCTAATGATTTGCTCTTTTATACTGGAGATCAATTTCCTAAGAGGTATAAAAACGGAGCTTTTATTGCATTTCATGGATCAACTAATAGGGTCCCTTATCCACAAGCTGGTTATGTAGTTGGGTTTATACCATTTAGTGAAGGCTTTCCTTCTGGAAAATTAGAAATTTTCGCCGATGGTTTTGCTGGAAGAAGCATATTAGTAGATATGGAAGAAGCTAATTATAGACCCATGGGATTAGCTCAGGGACCAGATGGATCTATATATATTTCAGAATCTAAAAAGGGAAAAATATGGAGAGTATTCTTTAGTGGGAACAAGTTAAATTTTGGAGAAAAAGAACTTGATAAAATGATAAGTAGAGAGGAAAGAAGTTATACTAAAATTCCAGATGAGATAAGTGACAAACTAGAATAAATTAATTTTTATGTGCAGTTATAATTTGATCTACAACCTCTGGATTTAACAAAGTAGAAATATCCCCAAAATTATCAAATTCATTTGCAGCTATTTTTCTTAGAATTCTTCTCATAATCTTACCTGATCTTGTTTTAGGTAGTCCTGGAACTACAAGTATTTTATCAGGCTTAGCAATTGGGCCGATATGCTTGGTAACCATCTCTCTTATTTTATTAAAGTAGTCTATATCTTTAGATTTATCTTTTACTATTACAAAACCAAAAATACCTTGACCTTTAATTTCATGAGGAAAACCAACAACTGCTGACTCAACTACTTCTTTGTACTGATTTATAGCATCTTCCACCTCTGCAGTTCCAATTCTATGTCCAGATACATTAATAACATCATCTACTCTCCCTAAAATTCTATACATTCCTTCGTCATCACGTTTCGCTCCATCACCAGTAAAATAATATCCCTTAAATGTAGAAAAATATGTCTCTTTACATCTTTTATGGTCACCATAGGTTGTCCTTAATATAGATGGCCACGGATACTTTATACACAGGTTCCCTTCAACATTATTTTCTTTGATTTCAATCCCATCATTATCTAGTAAAATTGGCTGAATCCCTGGTAATGGAAGAGTAGCATATGTTGGCTTACATTTAATAATATTAGGAAGAGGTGAAATCATAATACCTCCCGTCTCGGTTTGCCACCAAGTATCAACAATAGGACATTTTTTCTTGCCAATATTCTCATAATACCAATTCCAAGCTTCTTCATTTATTGGTTCCCCCACTGAACCAATGACCTTTAGAGATGATAAATTATACCCTTCTAAAAATTTATCGCCAAAAGATTGTAATGCTCTTATAGCTGTTGGAGCTGTATAAAATTGATTCACTTTATGTTTATCAATTATTTCCCAAAACCTTGAGGCATTTGGATAAGTTGGCAAACCTTCAAACATTATTGTTTTAGCCCCTCTTAATAAAGGGCCATATACAATATAACTATGCCCAGTAATCCAACCTACATCTGCAGTACACCAATAGGTATCACCATCTTTATATTGAAAAACATTCTCAAAAGTAAACTGAGTATATACCATATAACCAGCACAGGTATGGACAACTCCCTTGGGTTTTCCCGTAGAACCAGAAGTATAAAGAATAAATAATAAATCTTCAGATTTCATTTTCTCAGCCTCACAACTTTTATCTACAGTATTGACAATTTCATGGTACCAAATATCTCTATCTTTTTTCATGTTTATAGTAGAAGATGTTCTTCTTATAGTAAGCACATAATCAATAGAAGATGTAGATTCAATTGCTTCATCAACTACATCTTTGACAGGAATAATCTTATTTCCCCTGAAATTTCCATCTGAAGTAATAACAAGTTTTGCTTGACAATCATTAATTCTATCAGATAAAGATGAAGCGCTAAATCCAGCAAAAACAACAGAGTGAACTGCACCTATTCTAGCACATGCAAGCATTGAAATTGCAGCCTCAGGTATCATAGGTAAATAAATAATAACCCTATCACCCTTCTCAACACCTAATTTTTTTAAAACATTAGCAAAGGAACAAACCTCATCAAATAACTGGTTATACGTGTAAGTTATATTCTCTTCATTAGGCTCATTAGGTTCCCATATAATTGCTATATCATCAGCTTTTTCTTTATTTCTTTCAAAAATATTTTCTGTTATATTAAGTTCTCCATCTTTGAACCACTTAATATCAGGGTCAATAAAATTCCAATTTAAAACATCGGAAGGTTCTTTCTTCCATAAAAATTTTGAGGAATAATCCTTCCAATATTTTTCAGGATCCTTAACACTATCCCTATAATGAATGTGGTATTCTTCTAGATTATTTATCATAATTCAATATAGTAAAAAAGTCTATAATAAATCATTAGCAAGATTAGCTAATTCTGATCTCTCTCCTTTTCTAAGTGTAACATGAGAATATAATTTTTGTCCTTTTAATTTATCAATGAGATATGATAGACCATTACTTTGCGAGTCTAGATAAGGAGTATCAATCTGATTGATATCACCGGTAAATACAATTTTTGTATTTTCTCCAGCCCTTGATATTATAGTTTTAATTTCATGAGGTGTCAAGTTTTGAGCTTCGTCTATAATAAAATAAATATTTGAAAAACTTCTGCCTCTTATGTAAGCTAGAGGTTGAATTACTAGCTTCTCAGATTCAATCATATTTTTTAATACTTTAAAGTCCTTGGATGTTTCTTTGTATTGATTTTGAATGTATTTAAAATTATCCCAAAGTGGTTCCATGTATGGATTAATCTTTGAGTTAATATCCCCTGGCAGATACCCTATATCTTTATTACTTAAAGGAACTATAGGTCTTGCAACAAATATTTGCTTGTAATCTCTTCTCTGTGATATGGCTGAGGCTAATGCTAACAAAGTCTTTCCTGTTCCAGCCACCCCATTAATTGAAACTAATGACACCTTATCATTTAAAAGTGAGTGGATAGCAAATGCCTGCTCTGCATTTCTTGGTTTTATTCCAGTAATAGGCGTCTTCTCGACTCTATTTATGGTATCTGTATCAGCATCGAAGTATATTAATACTGATTTTTTTGAGTTTTTAAGAATATAATAGGAATTATCACTTAATTTTTTTCTAGGGAAAATTATTTTTTTTTCTATGATGTTGTTTTCATAAATATTGTCAATTACTTCATCTTTTACGCTTTCTAAAACTTGACCCTCTAAATCTAACGAGTTTAAATTTTTTATTTTACCTGTTAAATAATCTTCTGCCTTTAAGTTTAATGATTTAGCTTTTAACCTAAGGTTAATATCTTTTGAAACAAGAGTAACAATTTTATTTTTCTCTTCCTTCTGAAGGTTAAGAGCTGAATCTAATATTTTATGATCATTAATTTCATCATTAAAAATATTATTTTTTGTCTTCTGATTAACAAGTATCTTAAATTTACCTTTAGTCTTTCCGTTCAATGGAATCCAGTCGTTTAACATCTTATTTGAAGACAATTCATCTATCATTCTAATAAACTCTCTTGCCTCAAAATTTATAGTGTCATTACCTTTTTTGAGATGGTCTAATTCTTCAAGAACAGTTATTGGTATTCCTATATCATTTTCTTCAAAATTCATTATGGAATCATGTGAAAATAAAATCACCGAAGTGTCTAGAACATAAATCTTCTTTTTTTTTAGAGGCATAATTTATTTTCTTAAAATATCATTATAATAATTAATATAAAGTGGTAAAATATTATTAACATCAAATTTTTTAGCTCTTTTCAAAGCACTCTCTTTAAAACCTTTAAGGTTAGATTTATCAAGAATGGATATAGCTCTATTTGACATAGATTCTATATCACCAATATCGCATGTATAACCAGATTTCCCATCCTCTACTAGCTCAGGCAAACCACCTGCGTTAGATGATATTACTGGGACAGAGGAAGCCATAGCCTCAAGTGCAGAAAGTCCAAAGCTCTCTTTCTCAGAAGTTAATAAAAATAGATCTGCATTATGCAAAACATTTTCAACATCTGGAACCTTTCCTATAAACATAACATCTCTAAGAGAACATAAAGATCTTGTCAAAGATTCTATATTAGCTCTTTGTGGACCATCACCAATCATTATGAGTTTTGATGGAATTTCTTTATTTATTTTACAGAAGATGTTGACCACATCTTGAATTCTTTTAACTTTTCTAAAGTTTGAAGTATGTATTAGTAATTTTTCTCCTTTCTTACATAAATTACCTCTGTATGAATTCCTTTTAACAGATGCGTATTTATTAATATCTATAAAATTAGGAATCACCTGGATTTTATTTTCAATATTAAATATATCTAATGTGTCTTTTCTCAAACTATTTGATACTGCTGTTACTCCATCAGACCTGTTAATAGAATAATTTATAACTGGTTTACATGATGGGTCTTTTCCTACTAATGTAATATCAGTACCATGTAATGTTGTGATAACGGGTATATCTATTCCCATTGTCTTAAGAATATCCTTTGCAAGTAATGCCGATGATGCATGAGGTATAGCGTAATGAACATGAATTATGTCTAACTTCTCAAATTTCACAATCTCGACAAGTTTACTAGTAAGTGATGTTTCATAAGGTGGGTACTCAAACAGAGGATAATTTTTTATAGATACCTCATGATAAAATAAATTATCACTAAACACATTCAATCTAGCTGGCTGAGCGTATGATATAAAGTGGACAGTATTTCCTTTTTCAGATAAAGATTTCCCAAGTTCAGTTGCGACAACACCACTACCACCAAATGTGGGATAACAGACAATACCAATCTTCATATAAAGATTAAATTACATTAATAGTAATATAGAAAAACCTAATTACTTGCTTATAAAATAAGTATTACTAAATTAACAATTTTTCAATCTATCTTTATGTATTATTTAATATGATTTTTTAAAATATGAGACTTCCTTCGTTTATTAAACTTCCAGATAGCAGAAGGTTTAAATTTGCTCCGAGACATTTTGATCCTATAAAAGATGAATTGGATCAAAGGGTATCGGAATCAAAAAATACGAAGAAAAAATTTTTTAAAAGAAATAGAAATCAAAATAAATTAAGTACTTCTAGACTTCAGTTATTGATTGCATTTATTTTATCTTTTTTAATTTTTGGATGGCTTTATTTAGGAAATAAAATTTTTATTTTTATCATTTTAATACCTTTATGGTTCCTTCTAAAAAAGTGGGCTAAGAAATAAGATGAATATAATAAATCAACTACCAAAATCTGTAGCAAATCAAATTGCAGCTGGTGAAGTAATCCAGAGACCATCATCTATAATTAAAGAATTAATTGAGAATAGTATTGACGCAAAAGCTAAAAATATTAAGATAGTCATAAAGGATGCTGGTAAGCAATCAATATCTGTAATTGACGATGGCGAGGGAATGTCAAAAGAAGATTCTATTAATTGTTTTAATAGACATGCAACATCTAAATTGTCAAAAACAGAAGATCTTTATAAAGTTAAGACAATGGGCTTTAGAGGTGAAGCTCTTGCTTCTATAGCGGCAGTAACAGAAGTAATATTAAAAACTAGAATCAGTAACAATAAAACTGGCCATCAAGTTATTTTAAAAGATTCTATTATAACTGAAAAAAAAGATATAAACTTTCAAAAAGGGACTAGTATAACATGTAAAAATTTATTTTATAGTGTCCCTGCTAGAAGAAATTTTTTAAAATCTAACAATGTTGAACTTAGACATATAATAGAAGAATTTATAAGGTCTGCTATTGCAAATTATAATTTAAATTTTATTCTAGTAAATGAAGAGGCTGAGGTATATAATCTAAAGGGAACAAACCTTAAGAAGAGACTAGTTTCAATTTTTAAAAAAAGCTATGAAAATAATCTAATATCCTGTGAAGAGAAGTATGGTGGAATAACAATAGAAGGGTTCATAGGTAAGCCAGAAAATTCGAAGAAGACAAGAGGTGAGCAGTACATTTATGTAAATAATAGATTTATAAAAAGTGGATATCTAAATCATGCTATAATCAATAGTTATGAGGGACTTATTGAAGATAAAAAATTTCCTTTTTATGTTCTTTTTATATCAATAAATACTGATTTAGTAGATATTAATATACATCCAACAAAAACAGAAATAAAATTTGAAGATGAAAAATTAATATACAGTCTTATTAAATCTTCAGTTAAAAAATCTTTAGAAAAGTTTAATGTATCTCCAAGTCTTAATTTTGATGCTGATGTTAATTTTACAAAAAACATTAATTTTTTAGAATCAGAAATAGCATCACCTTCAAGCAAGAAAACAGTTTACTCAGAGAAAAGAAAAGATTGGGATAAAATCTTTGAAAATGTTAAAATTGAAAATTCAGACAGATTACTTTTTGAAAAGAAAGATACTTTTGAAAACGAAAATGCACCTGTTCAATTCCTAGAAAACTTTATATTCAAACAACTAGGTGAAAAACTATTAATATTTAATCATAAAAACTGCCAGCAAAGAATTCTTTTTGAAAAGTATCAAAAAAGTAGCTTAAATAATTATTCAAATACTCAACAAAGTTTATTTCCTCAGTATATAGAATTTAATTCATCTGATTTTAAAATCATTGAAGAGATTTTAGAAGACATTAGTTCAATAGGGTTTAGTATTGATATTTTTGGAAAAAATTCTATTGTAATTAATGGAATACCTAGTGGTCTAGATGATATAAATGAGAAAGAAATTATAGAAGGATTTGTTGAAGAAGTAAAAAATAATAATTTGGATTTAAAATCTCAAAAAAAAGAACTCATACTAAAATCTTTTTCAAAAAAAGCAAGGATCACAAACAGTAAAAACTTATCTCATACTGAAATGAATCTCATAATTGATAGATTATTTGCTTGTAAAAATCCAAAGTATTCTCCTGATGGGAAACAAAATTATATAGAATTAGGTATTGATAAAGTAGAAAATTTATTCTGATGTTCAATCTAACTCCAGCAGCAAAAAATATACTTATAATAAATGGGATAATTTTCCTCTTTACAGGAGGTTATATAATTGAAGAATTTGGTCTAAGATACATATTATCAGATACTTTTAAGCCCTACCAATTTTTAACTTATATGTGGATTCACGCAGGATTTGGTCATCTTTTCAGTAACATGTTTGCGGTAATAGTCTTTGCTCCTATCCTTGAGAAAGTTTGGGGGTCTAAAAAATTTTTTACTTTCTACCTTATAACAGGTATAGGAGCCGGAATATTATACTCCGGCGTAAATTTTTATGAAAATTATTCTCTTGAGACAGATGTTAAAAACTATCAAAATAATCCTAATCCAGATGCTTTCAGAAAATTTGTATTAGATAATTCAAAAGAATATTATAATCAATTATATGATTTCATTAGTAGTTATTCTGAAAATCCAGGCAGTGAAGCTTTCATCAAAGAAAGTATAGATATTACAAATACCATACTAAAAAGCAACAATGATGTTCCAATGGTAGGTGCATCAGGTGCAGTATTTGGAATATTACTTGCTTTCGCTATGCTTTTTCCCAACATGCAACTAATGCTTCTAATACCTCCTATTCCTGTTAAGGCAAAGTATCTCGTTCTGGTGTATGGGTTATATGAGATATGGAGTGAATTTAATAGAATGCCCGGAGACAATGTTGCTCACCTAGCTCATTTAGGTGGTATGCTAATAGCTTATATTATATTAAGATACTGGAAAAATAAGTATGGAACCTACTACTGATAATGGCAAACTTTATAATTGAAGACTTTAGAAATGCTTGGAACAAGGAAAATAATGGCCTGATAAAGATCATCTTAATAAATATTATTGTATTTGTCTCAATGAGTATCCTAGAGGTGTTTGTAACTTTATCAGGATTAAGTGAATTTTTTAATTCATTCTTAAATAAGTTAATGCTACCCGCCTCACTCAAAGTTTTTATTTTTCAGCCTTGGTCTCTTATAACTTATTTTTTTCTCCATATGAACTTTATGCATATCCTTTGGAATATGCTATTCCTTTACTGGTTTGGCAAAATAATTCATAATAACATTGGTAATAATGCTGTAATCTCTTTGTATATAATTGGTGGAATTATTGGTGGGCTATCATATATGGCTTTATTTAATATTATTCCTTTCTATGATAATCGTATTTCTGAGTCACTCATGCTAGGAGCATCAGCTGGAGTATTCAGTGTGGTTGTTGGGTCTGCTACTCTATTACCAAACTATACTTTTTACCTGTTATTTTTAGGTCCTGTGAGGATAAAATATATTGCCCTTTTTTATATATTGTTATCTTTTTTTGATGTTACTGGAAGTAATGCTGGGGGAGAGATTGCACATTTGGGTGGGGCATTGATTGGTTATCTTTATATTAGACAACTTCAAAATGGGGTTAATATGGGACAAGGAATAATTGATATCATCAACCTTTTTAGCAAAAACAAAAGAGGAGGCTATGATAAAAAAGAAGAAGATACAAAGGAAATGAAAAAAGATATTTCCCAAGATGAAATTGATAAAATACTAGATAAAATATCTGAGAGTGGATATGCAAGTCTTTCAAAAAAAGAGAAAGAAAAACTTTTTAATGCCAGCAAAAAATGAGAAAATATATCTATATAATTATTTTAATTTTTTCTTCTTGTACTAATATAGATAAGAAAAAAAATATTCAAAATGTATCATTGGATGAAAACACAGCAAAAGAATTAGTATCACTATCAATAAAATGTGTAGATCAAAAATACCCTTATAAAATTGGTTATAGGTTTATTGAAGAAGAGTGGATCAGACCACACTATGAAGTCACCCCATCATTTTATGGTTGTTGGGACTGGCACTCAGCAGTTCATGGTCACTGGGCTATGGTTAAAATCATTAAAGATTTTCCAGAGATTTCAGAAAGAGAAATAATATTAGAAAAGTTAGGTAAGAACCTAAGTAAAGAGAATTTAAGTAAAGAATATGAGTTTTTTCAAAACGATTTTGCCAAAGGTTTTGAGAGGACATATGGTTGGGCTTGGCTTATGAAATTATATTCTGAACTACTGACTTGGGAAAATGAAAAAGGACGTGAGTGGGCATCTAACATGAAACCTCTTGTGGATTTGCTTAGCGAAAGGACAATGTTGTTTTTAGATAGACTATCTACCCCATTAAGACCTGGAACACATGCAAATACCGCATTCTCTTTTTCACTAATGGTAGAGTATGCTATAATAGCAGAAGACTATAAATTATTAAATAAAATAAAAAATTACAGCATTAAAAACTTCATGTTAGACACAAACTGCCCAGTAAGCTACGAGCCATCAGGCACAGATTTTCTTTCTCCATGTCTTGCAGAAGCAAGTCTGATGTCCTCTATACTAAATGAAAGTGAATTTAATAATTGGTTTAAAAAATTTATTCCCTCACTTGATAAAAAACACTTTGCTAATATTATCAATCCACCCATTGTTTTAGATCCAGAAGATCCGGGCATTGGTCATTTGATAGGACTTATGTTTCATAGGTCTTGGACACTAAAAGATATAGCAAGTAAAGTTAAAAGTAATTCAGAAAAAAAACTGTTACTAGATATTGCTAAAAATCATTCTGAAAAAGGCTACAATATAATGTTTGAAAGTGGTTACGGAGGAGAGCACTGGCTAGCTACATTTGCTATATATAACTTCTCAAAATAAATCTATCTTTCCTTCTCTAAATAGACAGTACCTATCATCTTATCTCTTCTTCTCATATATGGAGTATTATAATACTCAACTGGTGTGATTTCATAATAATAGAAATCTGTCTTAACAATTTCTGAAGTGAAGGAATTTATTCCGTTCCATATCTTGTCACTTCCCTGAACTAAACCATCATATACAACTCTCTGATATCTGTCCATAATCTTAACTTCGAAACTTAAATTTTCCTCTAAGATATTTACATATTTGATTACAAAAAAGTCATTAAAATCATCTCCATTAGGTGTAAAATAATTTGGAAGGTTATACCTAGGGTTTCTTATATTTTCAATATAAATATATACTTTACCAAGGACCTCACACCCTTCATAATCACTGACACTATAAGTGATAGTATCAAAAGGAATTGGAGACTCATCAAAATTATAAGTTATAGTTCCATCTATATTTGATATAGCATCTCCAAATGTTGGTCCTGCAATTATCTTCACACTAGTGGTGTCAATCTCAGAATCAGGGTCTGAGTCATTATCAAGGACAGGAATAACTCTAGAACTTGCAACACTTCCATCTACAATAATTGAGTCATCTTCAACAATTGGACAATCATTTTCATAATTTATAATTATAGTAACTGTTGCCGTAGAATCACAAGTAGCAAAACCATCATCTACATCTGTTAGTATATAATCAAAAGTAACTATCTGTGGACCAGGGGCTGGAATATCATCTGGTGCAGTGTAGATGAATTTACCATCTTGAGACCAGGAGAATCCACCTAGAGTTGGAGTTGAATTTATACTTATAAGAAGATCATTTCCTTCAACATCAAAGTCATTAAATACCAGAGAAGAGTCTATAACATCTCCCTCTTTGATATTAAATATATCATCGGCTGGAACTGGACAGTCATTGACAGGATTTATACATAACGAGACAGTTACCGTGTCACTTTCTAGTCCTGTGTCATCTACCGCAAAATAGCTGAATGAGTCAGTTGTAGACTCTCCGCCATCATGAGAATATATAAATGTTCCATTAGGATTTAAAATTAAAACTCCATGAAGCGGATACCTCACTAGTACAGCACTTAAAGTTTGTCCAGTGTCATAATCAAAATCATTTGATAGCACTCCGTCTTCAGGTAGAAGAATCTGAAGAAAATCACCTTCATCTATACAGTCAAAAGAATCTTTCACAGCAACAGGAGGAGTATCAGGAACAGGGTCTATCCTAATAGTCACAGTCACTGTATCCCAAGTACTACACTCACCGTCATTAAGAAGATAAGTGTACTGATCTACAAAATTCTCACTATCATCATGAGTATAGTCAAACGAACCGTCAGCATTCAATACAACACCACCAAATGATGGAGGGTCTAATAACTTAATTTCCAAAATGTCACATGCATTTTGATCTGAATCATTTGATAAGACGCCATTGAAAGGTCCAATATTTAAAACTCCTCCCTCATCTACTCCACTATATAGATCATCGTTACCGACTGGACATTCATTTTGAATATTTATCCATGCAGTATCTGCGACTTGAGTGGTATCCTCTCCATCAGTAACAAAATAAGTAAAGAATGTTTCATCAGGATCATCAGAACAGTCATGGTCATAGGAGAATGTTCCGTCATCATTTAAAACAAAGGCTCCATGTTCAGGTGGAGTGTCTAAAATTACTGTCATAATATCTTGAGGATCTGGATCTTTACAATTTACTAGTACTCCATCGGTAAGGTCAGTTGTAAGAACTTCGCCCTCTAAAAGATTATAAATTTCTCCATCACAAATTGGTACTCTGTTAAGAATTGTGATGCAGACTTCAGTCTCACCAGAGAGACCAGGAGGCGGACCATTTACACCATCAAAAATCATATATTTAAAACAAATTTCATTAGGCGAATCAGAGCCATCATGGATATAGGTAAATGAACCATCAGAATTTAATGTTAATCCAGGTACGCTTGTTAAGCCTAAAACTCTTAACTGATCAAGGGCATGATCTGGATCAGAGTCATTAGATAAAAGTCCTAGATTAAAAGGAACTACTAGTGTGTCTCCTTCAAAAACAGAATAATTATCATCTACTCCAACTGGCAAGTCATTAACTCTACTAATAATTATGACCACCGTTGCAATACTCTCACAACCAGAAAGATCTATAACCTTATACTGCACACTATCAATAGATGATTCGGATCCATCATGGACATAATAGAATCTCCCATTAGGTAAGATTTTAAGGGTATCTTCGTGGTTAGTATCACTAGAAGAAACTTTTTCAGCCCTTAGCGCATCTACTGAGTCTGGGTCCGGGTCAATATCATTCAATAAGATTCCAACTGTATCTAACGTACCTCCCTCTTCAATATAAAAAGTATCACGAACTGCCACAGGACAATCATTCACATTAATTGGCATAATGATAATTCTGGCAAAGTCATCACTTTCACAGAGTTCACTCTCTATTCGGTATTCAATAGTATCTCCTAACTGACTTCCGTCATGGATATAAGTAAATTTTCCATCAAATTTTATTTCATCATTTATTAAGACCCCATTATCCATTAGACCTAATTTATAATCTGTAACGTATAGTGTGTCTCCACCTCCATCATTATCATTAATTAGTACTCCACAAAGAGTTCTCTCTTCACCTTCGTCATATAGGTAAGTTCCGTCCACCCATTTCCAACCACCTTTTGGCTCTTTAAAATATTTGTCTGAGGCGTCTTGATAGAGTCCAAAGTGATATCTTTCAGAGGTTATAGCAGCTACTGCATTATTTTCTTCTACAGTTTTTATCATTGCCAAGTAACCACCGTTAGCTTCAGCATGTGCTTTTGCGTCATACCACAAGAAGGAAAGATTTGAGCTAAAGTAAGAGTGACCGTCATACTGCCCTAGGTAAACAAAACCTGATTTTGAGGTAATTAACTTATCAACTTCGAAGAGATATTTTTGATTTCTAGAGTTTTCCTGTTCATCATTCCATGTTCCGTTAGAATATATTTCTCCAATATTCTCATCTCCTGAGCTATTAGGTTCACCAGTAGCCCAATTTTCATTATTTGATCCAATATTTAATTTTTTGGTTACACAAGTATCCACTGTTAATGTATCTCCCTCGGTGACATAGTAGACGTCATCTGCAGGAATTGGACAGTCAGGAACTGGGTTAATTATTATATACACAGTAGTGGTATCAGCACAAGTTGCGGAGCCATCTTTGACAACATATTTTAGTGAGTCGATCAGAGTCTCAGAGTCGTCATGAATATATTCTATCTTCCCATCAGAACCCAGTGTAGCAATTCCATGAAGAGGGTCAACAATTTTTTCAGCAGTCAATGTGTCATTTTCCTCATCAGTATCATTAATTAAAACTCCTGGGGCATCTAGTGTCACAGTACCTCCCTCATCAACTGTAAGTGTATCGTTTACACCAATCGGACAGTCGTTCACAGGTGTAATAACTATTGTTACTTTACCAAGATCAGTACACTCCCCGTCTGAAAGTTCATATATAAAGTTATCTTCAAAATCATTACCTCTTCCATCATGGACATAAGTAAATGAACCATCCGAACCAAAGCTAGTTAACTCTCCATCATCTGGCTTGTTAGTAAGAGTAGTGGACACACCATAGTAAAGACTTAATATCTGATCCTGAGAAACTGTGTCTCCTACAATATATAGTTCATCCATTCTTCCATGAAATAAATTTCCTGTGATGTCCCTACCAATGAGTAATTGCGAAGAGACTCCTGATAAGGATGTATTGATTAGGTCTTCAGAATATATTTCATTCTTATTTAAATACATCTTATAATTATCTCCATTTTTCATAAATATAAAATGGTTCCATACTCCTGTCAATTTAGTGCTTCCAACGGGCCCTAATGCCCTTACTGTGTAACCTGTGCCATTACCAATTCCTAGAGATAACTGTTCATCCTTAATTCCAATACTTAACCCTTTTTCCTTACCACCAACAGTAAAGTTTAATAGTGTCGGGGAATCGGTTGGATTATTAAATGATCTGAACCACCCTGAAATAGTATATCTAGACCTATTTAATGCTAGAATTTGATCTATTACCTCAACATAAGAGGAATCACCATCAAACTCAAAAGCATTTCTGTCATGTGGCGGCTGGAATCTGTCGGGAACTACTTTTGGTGACTTAGGATAGTTTATAAAATATGGTTGTGAACCACATTTACCACCAGTCAAACTCTCACAATTCGTTGGGTTAGGAAGAGTTACTGTATCAGGAACTCCGCCCATCATAAAACCATCAAAGTTATTACTACTCTGATCATCAGCCTTCTTACGCACAAGAATTGTAGATACTGTGTCAAGATCAAGAACTAAATCTGGACCAGGAAGTGAATCATAAAATTCAGACATGGAGTAGAATGCAATTAAACTATCCGTTATCTGGGGCCTGGAGCCTATATCCAAATCAAAATCATTACCCATTATTGCAGGAAAATTTCTGAAGGTGCCAACACCACCACCAGGTAAACCTGAGATCGTTAGCGTGCCTCCCTCGGCAACCGTATATATCGTATCATTAGCGGTAGGACACTCATTTACAGATACTATGTTTATATAAACTTTCACAGTAGAACATTGCCTTTCCATATCTCCCATTATATAAGTGAACATGTCTGCTGTTTGTTCCCCACCATCGTGCACGTAGATAAAGGATCCGTCAGGGTTAATTGTATCTCCTACAATGGTTCCAAATAATGGTCGGTCTACAAGTGCTACGTTTAGAGTATCTCCCTCTTCGTCAACATCATTAAAGAGTACTCCCGTATATTTTGCTTTCTTACCCTTATTTAACATGTAGTCATTATAACCCATGTTTGCAGCGTCTGCTATCAAGGTTCCACCCTCATTTACTGTAAAATAATCAGTTAGTCCCTCCGCACAGGCATTATCAGGGCCAAAAAATAATGTTATGGAGTCTACAGAGCAACAAGATACACCCACCTGGGGCACATCACAGACCTCAACATATATCACATCTCTAATAGCTCCTGTGCCATTATGTTCATAGGTAAATGAACCGTCAGCGTTAACTGTATAATCTTTTGCCTGAGGTGGGAAGGGATAAATTGGTTTCCCGTCCACATCTAGAAGCCAGTTAGGCGACCCAGGTAGTAACTCCCTCATAAAAATAAAATCCCCGTCAAGGTCAAAATCCCCTGTAAGTCCTCCTCCTGCAGAATCTCTAGTAATTGTTCCACCCTCATCCATATCTAATATCCAGGTTGTACCATCTGAAGCATATACTGTTAATGTGTCTCCTCCTGAATCTACATTTACACTGTCAATAGAGATTGGGTTCCCGTCTTTATCAGATAGTGCCTCGATGTAATCTTTGATTGGGGCTCCATCTAATAAACTCAAACTATTATACCCATTCATTAGTGTAACAGGACAATCATTTACAGGATTTACAATAATTTTAACTGTGTCTGGAGGACTGTCGCAGACTCCGTCATTCGCATAGTACAAGAAATAGTCTAGCGATCCTTCACCTCCACCATGAGTGTATGTGAAAGAACCATTATCATTAACTGTAACGATACTTTTTTTACTGTCACTATGGTCTTCCAGGACCTTAGGGTCTGAGTCCTTATATGCATATATCACATCACCATTAATATCACTGTCATTCATTAAGAGACCATTAATTGAGTCTACTACTAAGATACCTCCCTCATCAACAACATAAGTATCTGTGACAGTAGTAGGACAGTCGTTAACTTTAATAACCACCTTACCATCGGAGACATCAAAAACTCCTGGACTATAGATAATTGTTAATCTGTATTCAAATTCATCAGTTTTTGGAGATGAGCTACCATTATGAGTATATGTGAAGCTACCATCCATATTTAAGTTAAATGCGTTAACTCCACTAGTAATTGCAAGATTAGGAGTCGTTACTAATCCTGACTGAGCTGTAGCTCCTGATGGTACAGGGTCATTAGAAAGTATCCCGGGTGCAATTATATTTATTGTCCCACCAACACCAACTACAAATGTGTCTGGTACTGCTAAAGGGACAGAATTATTAATCTGAATCATAATCACATCCTCAATAACACAGCCCCCTCCGTCAGTTACTTTATATTTAAAACTAGTATTTAAAGGATCAGATCCAGTTACAAAAGGTGGAGCGGTATATTCGACAACTCCTGCAGTGGATACAGTTATTGATCCGACAGATGGTGGTGTGATAAGTTCAAAGTTAAGAACTAAATCAATCCCCAAAGTGTACTCAGGATCTAAGACCCCAGCTGTAAGGTCTCTTGTGTAAACTTGTCCTTCGTTTACTTTAAGAGCTTCACCGTCTACGACTGGACAATCATTTACTGGGTTAACACAAATTGACACCTGACCTGTTGCGAAAAACCCATCATCATCAGTTATCTTGTAAGAGAAACTGTCACTACCAGTAGGTGTCTCATTTCCATTGTGTTTATAGCTAAAAGTTCCGTCATCACATATGCCTGGCAAACCAGTAGTTGGACAAGAGACAAATCCATTTAGTGGAAATGACTGCTGCACAATACTAACAATTGGCCCCTCTTTATCAGAGTCATTTGCTAACAAGCCCTTAGCTACATCACTAATTATTAATTCACCTCCCTCATCTACACAGTCAGCTCCAGAATAAGAATCATTTACTGCGACAGGAGGGTTTTCGTCATCAATAATTTTAATAATGGCCTTCTTACCAATTTCATAGAAAATATTTTCTGATGGCGGGGTATCAGAAAAAGTGTTATTTAAAGTAATAACTATCCTCTCATTAGGATCTTGAATATTATCATCTATTGCACTTAATATGACTTCGGCAGTTGTACTTCCAGCTAAAATTATTATTTCTTCATCAACAGAACCAGTTGTGTGGTTTGCATTAAAATCAACTCCTTTTTCAGCAACAAGGCTAGTGTTAACAGAAGGGTCTAATCCTTCATAATTTAAAACTATCTTAGAGTCCTTATTAAAGACTCTACTAAGAGTTATGGTAAGTTTAGCAACGCCACCATCCTCATCAATTGAGTCTTTATCTAGTGAGAAAGAGACCTTAGGCGGATCATTATCTATAACAGAGAACGCAATAGAGTCATTCACTATTCTTCCTGGTCCTGACTTAACATTAGTTAATTTTATATAAAAAGATTCTGTGTCCTCATACTCACTATCATCGACAGCATATATCTCAAAATCATTAAAAGTATCTCCATCATTTATCTGAACAATTCCCGTAAAATTAACATCTGCATTAATAGCATCTCCACCTGTCATTCCCACTTGAACTTCTATATCTTGGGCAACAGGTTGGTTTATTTCAACTCTTACAACACTTTTTGGAGATCCTTCTTCCAGAAGAAATGTGTCTCCAGCATGCAATTTCATAGATATTAAAAGATCATCATCTAATATGCTTACTGTCCTGTCATTATTTACAGAATGAATTGATCCAGAGCTTACGCTAGCAATTTCAGCTTTTATTTTTTCTTCACTCTCTACATCGGTATCATTGATCGAAGTAAATGTTAAGAAAGCAGATGAGGAGCCACTGCTTATTGTAATTATCTTATTATCTGCATTTGTGAGATTTGTGATACTGTAGTCTGATCCAAGAGTTGCAGACCCGGATATGGTAATAGCGACATCTATATTTGAAGACGCATTCATACTATTTCCTGAGGCATCTTTAAGAGAAATTGTAAGTTTTGAGACGCCACCATTCTCCTCTATAGATAACTGATCAACACTTAGGTGGGCAATAGGTTCTGATTGTGCTAATACATTAGCCAAGTTTAGAAAAAAACACAGAATAAAAAATGATAAATATTTTTTCATCTCGTATAAATACAATCTACAAATATAAAGATTTAGTGCAGGCAAAAGCATAAAATTGCACTTTAATAACGTGTCAGGAATTTGAAAATTTTATTTTTTATTAGCTAATTGTCCGCAAGCCGCATTAATATCTTTTCCTCTACTCCTTCTGATACCTACATTTATCCCCTTATTATCTAAAAAATTAACAAAAGCATCAGTGTTTTCTTGAGATGATTTCTTAAAGCCCAGACCTTCAACAGGGTTATACTCAATAAGATTAACCTTTGAAGGGATGTGCTTAGTAAACTTATATAGTTTCTCAGCCTCACTTATGCTGTCGTTAACATCTTTAAGCAAGACATACTCGTAAGTGATTTTATTTTTTGTTTTTGAGAAGTAATATTTAAGTGAATCTCTAAGGTCATCTAATGAGTTTGAATCCCCTATGGGCATGATCTCATTTCTTATCTCCTCTGAAGCAGCATGGAGAGATAATGCCAGATTAACTTTCACTTTATCATCTGCAAGTCTTCTTATCATCTTAGCTATTCCAGAAGTAGATAATGTAACTCTCTTGTATGACATTTGAAGACCCTCTTCTGATGTAATGAAGTGTATAGACCTTATGACATTTTTGTAGTTTAGAAGAGGCTCACCCATACCCATGAAAACAATATTTGTTAATGGCAAATCATATACTTCTTTTGATTTATCAGAAATAGCTACTACCTGATCATAAATCTCTCCAGCAGTTAAATTCCTTATTCGACCTATTGTCCCGGTAGCACAAAATTTACAGCTAAGTGAACATCCTACCTGAGAGGATATACATGCAGTCATTCTCTTATCTTGGGGGATCAAGACACCCTCGACAAAGTTTCCATCAAAAAGTTTAAACTTTATTTTAATAGTTCCATCATTACTTTTTTCATGGTAATCTTCAGTTATTTTATTTATTGAAAAATGTTCACAAAATATTTCTCTGTTCTTCTTTGATAGATTAGACATATCACTAAAGGAAGAGCACGCATTATTCCAAATCCAGGAATAAACTTGATTCGATACATATCGTCTCATACTATGCTCTTCACAAAATTTTCCGATATCCTCAATAGATAATTCTCTTATATCTCTTTTCAATTTCTGTTATTTTTATACCAGCAAAGATATTAAAAGCATATATTTAAAAAATATCTATTTTGGTTTAATATGCTCCTAGAGAAAATAATTAAAAAAATTGGTGACACTTGCTCTTGGCTCTCATTTATGTTGGTGATTTTAATTTCACTTGATGTGTTCCTGAGGTATGTTTTTAATTTTTCAAGCGCGTCATTATATGAATTAGAATGGCACATGTTTGCTATGATTTTTCTAATAGGATCTTCCCTAACACTACAAAGAGATGAACACGTAAGAGTTGACGTGTTTTATAATAAATTTTCAGATAGAGGTAAGGAAATAATTAACCTTATAGGAAACCTGATTTTTTTATTACCCTTTTGTATAATCATATTTTATACTTCCATCCCTTTTGTAGAAGATTCCTATAATATATTGGAGTCAAGTCCAGACCCAGGAGGATTACCTTTTAGATTTATAATAAAATCTATAATACCAATATCATTTCTATTACTAGTTACACAAGGGTTATTAAACATATTCAAAAATTTAAAAAAATTATCAGATGGATAGCATACCTATAATCTTATTCTTGATAGTATTCATCATGATACTTTTTGGGTATCCAGTAGCGCTCACTCTTGGAGGTATTTCTGTTCTTGCTGGACTAATATTTTTTGATGCAGACTTCTTCTATCTTGTATCATTAAGAATTTATGGTATAATGAACAATTTTGTTCTACTAGCTGTTCCTTTATTTATATTCATGGGCCTCACACTTGAAAAATCTGGAATAGCTGAAAAATTACTTGAAACTATGGCTATTCTTTTTGGTAAAATAAAAGGTGGGCTAGCCTATTCAGTTATTATAGTAGGTGGTATGCTTGCTGCATCAACTGGAATAGTAGGAGCAACAGTTGTAACAATGGGACTTATTAGCCTACCAACTATGTTAAGAAGAGGTTATGACCCAAAGCTTGCAACAGGAGTAATAGCATCCTCAGGAACTCTTGGTCAGATAATTCCACCTTCTGTAGTACTAGTGTTACTTGGGAGTGTTCTTAATATCTCTGTTGGAAACTTATTTACTTCTGCACTTTTACCTGGGATGACTCTAGTATTTCTTTATCTAATCTATGTTGCAATTCTTTCAGTTATAAATCCATCGATGGCACCAGCTATGCCAAAAGAGGTTCTGGAAGAGTTTAGGAGAAAGAAGAATACGTTAGACATAATAAACGCATTCTTTCTTCCATTCATTTTAATTTTTGCTGTCTTAGGGTCAATCTTTATGGGAATTGCATCACCAACAGAAGCGGCTGGAATCGGAGCATTAGGAGCTTTAACCTTAAGTTATATTCAGGGAAGTATCAACCTTAAAAAATTAAAAGACATCTCAGCAGAAACAACTAAGTTAACTTCTATAGTCTTCATGATACTATTAGGAGCTACCTCATTCTCTTTAGTATTCAGAGGTCTTGAAGGAGATAAAATTCTAGTTGACTTAATAACATCATCCAACTTAAGTCCAGAGGTTTTTTTAATCTACGTTCTAATTACAGTTTTTATTACTGGTTTTTTTATAGACTTCATTGAGATAATTTTTATTGTAGTTCCTGTTATTGCACCTATTTTAATAGCATTAAATATTGACCTTATATGGGTAGGTATCATGCTCGCAATAAATCTCCAGACTTCATTCTTAACACCACCTTTTGGGTTTTCTCTTTTCTATCTTAAAAGTGTTTCTCCAAAAGAAATCAAGACTACAGATATCTATAAAGGAGTAGTGCCTTTTGTTATAATTCAAGTCCTTTTTTTAGTATTTCTATTCTTTAACCCAGAATACATCTATATAATACCAGACTTTTTAGAAAACTACAACTCATAATAAATTTTATCACTTACTGTTGACCAGTCTTTAAATGAAACTCTAAATTTTTCATATGCATCAAAAATTTTTTTGCTCTTGGGATCAGACTCTACCATCTCTTCTATTACTTCATGGGTTTTTAATTTAAATGCATCAAGAACATCTTTAGGAAATTTTTTAAGTTGGACCCCTTCCTCTTCTAGTAATTTATTTAGATACTCACTATTCTTTGAATCAAACTCACATTGCATCCAAATATTTAAAGACTCGATGCCTTTTTTTATAATCTCTTGAAGGTCAGAAGGTAGCTCTGAAAATTTATCTTTATTAACTATCATTTCCAAGACCCCGCCTGGCTCATGCCAACCCGGATAATAATAATATTTTGCTACTTGATAAAATCCCATCAAATAATCATGATAGGGTCCAATCCACTCTGTAGCATCAATAACTCCTCGCTCAAGATTAGTATAAATTTCTCCACCAGCAACTGTAACAGCCGTACCTCCTGCTTTAGATAATACCTTGCCTCCAAAACCAGGAATTCTCATCTTTAAACCTTTAAGGTCATCAAATGAATTAATTTCTTTATTAAACCACCCACCCATCTGCATACTAGTATTCCCTCCAACGAATGGAATAAGATTAAATGGTTCATATATTTCTCTATAAAGCTTATAACCTCCTCCTGAAATTATCCACGAATTCATCTGTTTTGAATTCATTCCAAATGGCACTGAAGAGAAAAATTGACCTGACGGAATTTTTCCTGCCCAGTAGTAAGAAGCCCCACTCCCCATCTCTATAGCACCATTACTGACAGCATCAAACGACTCAAGACTAGGAATTAACTCACCTCCACCATACACTTTTATTTCAAGCCTTCCCCCTGACATCTTTCTAACCCACTCGGAAAACATATTACACCCTTCTCCTAGAACCGGCATATTTGGAGACCATGTGGTCACCATTTTCCATTTATAATTTTTATTAAAATTTATATTTATAGATTCTTTTACTTTATCTTCTGGAGCATTCACACATGAAGATACAGCCGAAACACCTGCAATAGATGCCAATGATTTTTCTATAAATTTTCTTCTATTAGTTTTTTTTCTCATTTAAGTAAATAGTTAATTAAAGGTAAATTAAGAAAAATATTTTTTTGATAAAATTTAACACTAAATTGCCGAGTCACAAATGAAAAAAAAAGATCATAGTTTACTGTTCATTTTTATCACAATTTTTATTGATATAACAGGATTAGGGATTATTATACCTGTTATACCCGCCCTTATAACAGAGCTGATTAATGGGTCAATTAGTGAAGCGGCAAAGTATAGTGGTTGGCTTATGTTTTCTTACGCTACTCTTCAATTTCTGTTTGCACCTTTTCTGGGTGGATTAAGTGACCAATACGGAAGAAGGCCAATTATTCTCCTCTCTCTTTTTGGATTTGGAATCAATTACATCGTCCTAGCTCTAGCACCAAATATTTTATGGCTTTTTTTAGGAAGAATTTTTCAGGGGATAATGGGAGCAAGTCTAACTACAGCCTCAGCATATATTGCAGACATAAGTACTCCTGAAAAAAAAGCACAAAATTTTGGTTTAATTGGCGCAGCATTTGGTTTGGGGTTTATTTTAGGTCCTGTTATCGGTGGTTACCTAGGGCAGTTTGGATCTAGAATTCCGTTTATAGCGGCGGCGGCATTTACTCTTATTAATCTAATTTATGGATATTTTATCTTACCAGAATCGTTAGATAAAAAAAATAGAAGAAAATTTGATATCAAAAGAGCTAATCCCGTGGGAACTCTTATGTCTTTGAAAAGATATCCAGTGATCTCAGGATTATTAATTTGCATTGTATTATTTAATATAGCTCAACATGCAACGCATAGCACATGGACTTTCTTCACTATAGAGAAGTTTAATTGGGGCGAGGAGATCGTAGGGTATTCCCTTGGTTTTATCGGACTTTTAGCAGCTATTGTTCAAGGGGGCCTTATAAGAGTAATCATACCAATACTGGGTAATGTAAAAAGTGTCTACTTTGGAATGATTTTCTATATTATAGGTCTATCATTATTCTGCTTTGCTGAAGAGAGCTGGATGGTATTTGCATTCGCTATTCCTCTTTCTTTAGGAGGAATCTCTGGTCCAGCATTACAAGGTATTATGACAAATAAAATTCCAGATGATGAACAAGGAGAATTTCAAGGTGGAATGACAAGTTTAGTTAGCTTGACAGCAATTATAGGTCCACTATTAATGACTAATTTATTTTCTTATTTTACTAGTGAAAATTCATTTTACTACTTTCCTGGAGCACCTTTCATGTTAGGTGCTATACTATCATTTTTTGGATTAATTATTGCAATAAGATTTCTCTCATCATCAAAGTCACTTTCTAATATTTAATTTGAAAATTATCTTTTTGCTATTGCTGAAATAGAGTAAAGACCTAAAGATACTGATGGACCAACTCCAAAAGCGAAGATAACTGTTGCGATGCCAGGTACAGATCTTATTGAAAAAATTTTCATAGCAAAGCTCAATGAATTTGATTTATGATAAGACATAAAAATTACTCATTTATTATTAAAAATAAAGTAGCTTGGAATTCTAAATATTAATCCAATAATTAATCTTGAAAGCAAATGATCTATTCTTTAAATTTAAAAATAACGGATTCTCAGCATAATAATTATCAGTATATACTAAGAAAATATCTGATAAGGGTTTGAATCTCCACTGGAATCTAGCATTCAAATTTATGTTATCAAATTGGTTATTGTACTGTAAGTAAGTACTGAAAAATAAATCTTTTGAGAAACTCACATTAATTTTAGAGTTAAGGGAGAAAAAATTTGCACTTGAGAAAGGAGAAGGAAAGTCTAAATCATTATACTGAGATCCTAGGGAAAGATTCAGAAATGGAGGGAATTTATAAGTTATTGTACCCCCAATATTTTTTATTTTTCCATTAAAAAATTCTCCTATCTTTCCATTAAGCCTCATAGAAAATATTTTTCTTTCAGATGTCCTTAAATAGAATGTATGATTAACATAATTGTGTTCTGAGAAAGCCTCTAATGGAATACCATCTGATCTTGAAGGATCAAAATCATATAATAATTTAGTAAAAAGTATATTTGTTTTGAGAACAAGATACGCCTGTGATCTAAATCTAAAATTATAATCTATATCTATATCGTAGTCAGTAATTCCATTTGTTTTATTTCTATAAAATTCATAGTCAATGCCTGGTCCATGTTGTACTAGAGAAATATCTTCTGGCAGAAATTTATATTGGAATGATGGGCTTAAAAACACGTAATCTTTACGAGGAACAAACCCTATCTCAGGATTAAAATTTTTACCAACTCCATAAAAATAAATATTAGTCTCAAAATTTCTTTCTTCATATGAAGCATTAGCTCCATATGAATTTGCACCCTCAGTTATATCGTAAGATCCAAGCTTCTTGTTCTCAGCTGACTGATGATAAGATTGATGATAGTATAATTCAGATTTGAATTTTGTATTATTAGACTGAAGTTTAGACTCAAAACCATAAACTCTATTGAAATCATTTAGATCATGAGCATACTCAACTGATTTATCATTAAATAGAGATTGTTTATTTATTAAAAATGCGGATATCTTTGAGTTCTTTAAAATATTTTTTTCTACAACAGCCATCCCGTAGTTATATGAAGGAACTCCACTTGATGATAGTTTTGCTGTCTGCATATTCAAAAGACCTAATCTCAGGCCCTCATTTACTTTACCTGATAGTTTAGCTCCAAATATGATAGGGTTCTGAACATATTGACTTGTAGTTGTATCTCTAGCTATACCTATTCTCCTTGAGAACATGGGCCTTGCCTCTCTAGAACCTAAATTAGAGAAGAGATCAGCGTTGTCCGTAAAAAATTCTCTTTTCTCAGGAAGAAATAATTCAAACCTAGTAAGATTAGTTCTTTGCTCATCAACTTCAACTTGAGAAAAATCTGGATTTATAGTAACATCTAAATTCAATGAAGAACTTAGAGCTAATTTCATATCCAAACCTACATCAACATCTGAATCCTTTGCTGGTTCAGCAACTTTATTTCTAATCCCTGACCCAGAAAGATAAGGAATAAGTACCATGCTTTGTGATGATTTTTCTAGAGGAAACTCAAATTCAAGCTCTCCAGTCATGGATAAATTCCCAGGAGAAAATCCTAGAGGGATAGGAGACCATATCGAGCCCTCATCAACCTTACTATTTCCTCTGTGAGAGTTAAGGTTCCATATTTTAGTTCCAGCCTTATATCTTATAGAGTTAAAAGGTATCTTAAACTCAGTGATCCAATATCCATCATAAACTTTTGCACCAGAATACCATTTAGTATTCCAATTAATATTGAACCAACTTATACCTCCTCTGCTACCACCCCCAGTACTGAAATTACCCTCACCACCATTTGAAAGTAAGGCCTCTCTTTGAATGTTATAAGGGGAAAGTCCAAAGTTGTAACCATTGGTCTCGTCTTGAAATGTATCAAAGGTAAATGATATGTAATCTGTTGATCCACCAAAAAAATCTCTTTTAAGATCCCCAAGAATAAATTTCTTTGATGAGATATCTTCCATCTTTGCTAGTATGTATATAAACTTATCATCGTAGGCTACTCTGAATTCCGTATCCAACTCAGCAGGGACTGAATCTCTTGGAGAATACTGGACGAAGCCCGATGAGGATGTGGCTTTTTTCCAAAACTCTTCATTCATTTCTCCGTCAAGAACTATTTCTTCAGATATCTTTTTTGCAAAGATTTTTCTCTTTTCATATTGAGAAAATACATGAAAACTATTCAACAATAGAAATAAAAAAATTGCAGATTTTAATTTCATATAAGCTAGCTTACGTATTTAGATGATTCTTGTTAAGAAATCTTTCTTAATTATTCTTATTTTTTAAAGAGGTCAACAAAGACTGGAGTTGCAACAAATATTGAAGAATAGGTTCCTACTATAATTCCAATTAAAAGAGCAAAAGAAAATCCACTTAGTGATGGTCCGCCAAATAAAAATAACACTAAAACGACAATGAATGTAGTCATTGAAGTGATTAATGTTCTACTTATTGTCTTATTAATTGATTCATTTACAACAGGTATAATCTCACTACCAGCTTTAATCCCAAGGTTTTCTCTAATTCTATCAAATACTACAACAGTATCATTAATCGAATATCCAATTATAGTTAATAAAGCAGCTATAAAGACCTGATCAACCTCATATGATACTCCAAATAAATTAGCAATAGAAAATGCAGAGATAACAAATAAAGTGTCATGGAAAAGGGCAAATACTGCCCCAGTAGAGAATTGCCATTTTCTAAATCTTATAAGTATGTAAACAAATATTGCCAGAAGAGCTAATATCCCTGAATAAATAGAAGAATTCTGGATATCATCAGCAATAGTAGCACCAACCTTTGACGAACTTGAAATAGTAAAGTTACTTTCGTCTACCATTGTATCATCTTCGATAAATTCAAGATTAGTTATATTCTTTAAACCTGATATTAACTGATTTTTTACATTAATATCAGCATCATCAGATTCGTCATCAATAAGGTAAGATGTTGTTATCTTAAGAATATTATCAGCGCCAAATGTCTTAACCTCAACACCCTCATTATTAAAAGATTCTTGAAGACCAGTCTCTAATTGAGTTGGATTTTGAGACTCATTAAATGTGACAACATATGATCTGCCTCCCTTGAAGTCTACTCCTAGTGTCAGACCTTTTATTAATAAAGAAACTAATCCAACACTAATAAATGCTACTGAGAAATAATAAGCCAATTTTCTTCTTCCAAGAAAATCAATATTTAATGAAGTCAGTAAATTTCTTGAAAATGGAAATGAAAATCTTAAAGAACTTTTATCGCCGTTTTTACTCCATCTTTCAACAACTACTCTTGTAATATAAACAGCAGAGAAGAATGAACAAATTATACCAATAATTAATGTTATAGCAAATCCTTTTACTGGTCCCTGACCAAAATTATAAAGGATAAGTCCAACTAATAGTGTAGTAAAATTAGCATCAATAATAGAAGTAAATGCCTTATCATATCCATTTGATATAGCTTGTTTTAAATTAGCTCCATTTCTTAACTCTTCTTTTATCCTCTCAAAGATAAGTACGTTTGCATCTATCGACATCCCGATTGTAAGTACAATTCCTGCTATACCAGGAAGGGTAAGAGAAGCGGATAGTTGGGCCAATATTCCAAGAATAAAAAAGATATTAAAAAATAATGCAAGGTTAGCTACAACTCCACCTCCAGAATAATAAAAAACCATAAACAGGAGTACAATTATCAATCCAGCCATCATAGATTGGAAACCTTGGCTCTGAGCAACCTTACCTAGTGTTGGTCCTATAACGACGTCTTCGACAATTGTCGTAGGAGCTGGCAAAGTTCCAGCCTTCAAAATATTTGCTAGATCCTGAGCCTCCTCTATTGTGAAGTCACCAGTTATTTGAGAATTGCCATTTGGGATTTCATTTTGAACAAATGGAGCAGAATAAACAAAATTATCTAAAACAATTGCTACTCTTCTCCCTACGTTCAACGAGGTCAATCTTCTCCAATTTTTAGCACCATTAGAATTCATCTGCATAGATATTGATGGTCTAGCACTCTGGTCAAGATCTTGTCTAGCATCAGTTATAACCTCTCCTGTCAGAGGCGCCCTACCTCCCCTTGAAGTCTTAATAACGAATAATTCGAGGACTTGATCACTAGCATCGGCTGTATTTTCTGTAGGTTTAACTGCCCATAAGAACTTAATAGTATTAGGAATAAGCTGCTTAACTTTATCATTAGAGATAATAGTATTTATTGCAATGGTATCTTCCAAATTATAAAATAAACCTCCAAATTCAGATCTTAAATTAGATAGTAGCGGAGAAGAAGAATTATTCAATGCAGACTCAATATTTTCTTCAGAATCAAGCTCTTCAGAAATATCACCTTCAGTTTCAAAATCATCAGAATTACCCGAAAGTAATGATTCAAGATCATCAGATTGAGATTCCTTTGTTGTGACAGATTGATCACCATTCTCAACTTTATTATTTAAAATATTTTCACTAATAGCAAACTGATCTATAATTTGTAAGGTCTGAAAAACCTCGGTTTCGTTAGCTTCTGCAACTTCCCAAAACTCTAGTTTTGCGACACCTTGGAGAAGCTTTCTAACTCTCTCTGGGTTATCAACACCCGGCAGCTCAATTTGAATTCGACCTGTGCCTTGAAGCCTCTGAATATTTGGTTGCGAAGTTCCAAATCTATCAATCCTAGTTCTTAGTATATTGAAAGATCTATCTATAGCACTCTCAACTTCTTCATTTATTATATCAATGATTTCATCATCAGAAGAATCAAAACCTATCCTACCTCTGTTAGAAACAGTAGCAAAAATTTGTGCAAGATTTTTTTGTGGAGCTAAAGAGTTATACTCATTATAAAACTCTGTGATAAAATTAAGTTGGGTTCCTCTTACTTTATCTTTTGCTGAACTGATAGCATTTAAGAAATCAGGATCCTTACTATCCGAAGATAATCCAATTAATATATCAACTGGAGATACCTCAAGTGTAACATGCATACCTCCCTGTAAATCAAGGCCAAGATTTAGCTCTGACTCCTTAATATCTTTAAAGGTAAAATCTGACACTAAATTATATACAGGTTTATTCCATATGGAGTCTAGATATTTTTGTTTCTTATTAAAATCAATATTACCATTAGAATCCCGTGAAATCTCTGTAGCCTCTCCCTGGATACGTTGGGAGACAAAAGTAAATTGAAGATAGTAAATAGATAGGAAGGATATTACTACCGTCAAAAAATATATTAAACCTTTATTCTTCATTGTTATTCTTCAAAAATCAGTTGACAAAAGTATTGAAATAAATGGAAATTAACTAAGAGGTAAATTATTTATTATATAAAGCATATTCTTTTTTAATATAATCTAATGTAGTCTTAGCTCCCTCAAAATCTTTCTTATTATTATCAACTATGATATCTGAATAGTCTTTGTGAGGAAAAATATATTTTTTAGATGCAGGTATAATATGATTTTTATATTTATAAATAACATCATCTTTATCATATCCTCTTACTCTATTGTCTCTTTTTATTCTTCTATTTATCATAGTTTCCATTTCAGAATCAATAAATATCTTCTTATCAAAAAGAGATGAAAGATCACTATTATCAAATAAGAATAACCCCTCTACTAACACTATAGGACGAGGGTTTACAATTATTTTTTTTGGATTAATACTTGGGTTATTAAATGTGTATTCATTCCTAACCACTTTTTCTCCATTTTTAATTTTTTTTATGTCATCTATTAGTTGGTCTATATGAAAAGAGGTAGGTAGATCAAAATTATAATTTCCTTTATCATCTTTTATCTGCTGCTCTCTTTTCCTATAATAATTATCTTGATATATAATAGAAACAAGTTCATCACCTAAATTATCGAGTATGTACTTTACTATAAAAGATTTACCCGAGGCACTGCAACCACTAATCCCTATTACTATTCTATTCATATCCATTTAAAAAATTTACAAGTTTGTTGACAGCTAACGCCCTGTGAGATAATTCATTTTTTTTATCTAAAGTGAACTCGGAAAATGTTTTATCAAAACCATCTGGAATAAATATTGGGTCATAACCAAAACCCTTATCTCCTGCTTTCTCTTTTGATATTTGACCTTTAACCTCTCCATGAAAATAATTTACTTTCCCATTAACTATTAGACAAATTACAGTTCTAAAAAATGCTTTTCGGTTTTCTATGCCACTTAACATTTCTAATACTAGACTTATATTATCTTCAGAATTACAATTACTTCCAGCAAATCTGGCTGACATAACTCCAGGCTGTCCGTCAAGTGATTCAATAAATAAACCTGTATCATCTGAGAAACAACTAACACCAAATTTTTTATGAATATGATCGGCTTTTAAAAAAGCATTTCCCTCAATGGTATCTTCCGTTTCAGGAATATCATCTGAAAAATCAAGGTCTTCTAGTGATAATAAATTGTGTGATAATAATAATTTTTGGACTTCTCTGAGCTTATTTTTATTACCTGTAACAAAACAGATGTTATTCATTTTCTAATCTTAATTAGGTGAATATCAAAAATTAAAATGACATCAGCAGGAATTTCTGGAGATGAAGTATTTCCAGTTGTTCCAAAGGCATTAGCAGACGGCATTAAAATTTTTATTCTACCTCTTTCACTTATCCTACTTAAAGCTTTACCTAGACTTGACTTAAAATCAGAAAGAAGAGCCAAGTACCCATGATCTGAAACTACTGGGAAAAAACTACCTAATCCGTTATATGTGTAAACTATTGGGGTGTAATATTTAGTTTCATCAAAATATCCTATACTTTCAGCTAATGACTGAATATTTGTATCAAAAATTACGAGATCAATTGAGTCATTAGTAAAGAAAATTGAGTCATTAGTATAATATCCAGCAATATGAATGCTTACCAAGTCATTGTTTTCAGGAAATATTTCTTTATTTCCCTCATCTATGATAGAATAAAAGACACCTTTCTGGGTAGTATCAACATAGTTTATACCTTCACCTTCTAGATATGAATAAATTAAATCAATATCATTCTCTCTTTGTTCTAAAGAGTCAAGTGCTTCCTGAACTGGATCATAAACATCTACGTAAATCTCGGTAGAATCACAAGAAACTATTATAAAACTTAATATTAAAAATAAAATTCTTTTCATCTTATATTAATCAATTTTACTCTAAAAATTAGAACAGAATTTTCAGGTATTGAGTTGTTTGTTGACCTTCCATAAGCTAAGCCAGAAGGGATTATTAGAATAATAGTTCCCGTCTCATCAATTAAAGGGATTCCTATTTCCCATCCTTGAATTACCTCACCAGAACCTAATATCATTTCAAAAGGTTGATTAGTATAACTCCTGTCAAATTCAGTTCCATTAAGTAATTGTCCAACATACTCAACATCAAGAGTATCTCCATTTTGTGGAAAAGTTGAATTTCCTTCTTCCAAAACTTTATAATGTAAACCATTGTCTAATGAGATGTAACCTGATAAATTATTTTCGCTTATATATCCTTGTATTCTAGAAATATCAAGGTTAAGCTGCTCTTGTTTTGACCTAACAATTTCATTACCCTCTTCAGAGCACGAAACAATTGTCATAACTAAAATAATAATTGAAAATAATCTGATCATTTATATTTTTAATAATCTAGAACTTCTATCTCAAAAATTAGAACAGCGTTTGGAGGTATAACTCCTCCACCAGCACCAGATGGTCCATAACCTAGTGAACTAGGAATATAAATTTTACCTTTTGCACCCTTATTAAAGTATGTTATACCTTCGTCCCAACCTCTAATAACCATGCCTTGACCTAACTGAAATGAAAAAGGTTCATCTCTTTCAACAGATGAATCAAAGACTTCACCATTTAATAACATGCCTGTATAGTGAACAGTTACATTATCTCCTGGAGCTGCGTTATCACCATTTCCTTTTTTAGTAATTACATAATGAAGTCCACTTTCAGCTTTTGTTGCGTCAATATTGTTGTCTTTTAAATAATTGTCAATTAATTCTAAATCAATTGATAATTGTTGTTCATTATTTTGTTCCATTTCTATTTGCATTTTTTCATATTGTTCTCTTTGAAAATCTTCAAACTCTTGTTGACTCATTATGTCTTGGACACCACAGTAAAATGATATCAATTTATTTTTCACTGAGTCTGGCATTTCAACAGCTTGTGGTGCATTCTTGAAGAACTGTTCAGTTGTTAACTGGAAAAATACACTATCACCATTACCAAGATTATCAATTACTTCGTAAATAACGCCATTAACCTTCCAAGAAGAATCTTTCTGAAGAACTACAGGATCTTTACCAGTTTTGTCTAATAACTCATTGCCATCATAATCAAAATATTGTAGATTTAGCATAACTATTTCTCCATCATTTATCTGCTGACCATCTCCCCTCTTTAAATATTTTATTTTGACGCCGTTATCAAGAGTTTTTTCCTTGTCTACACAAGAAAAAAGAAACATAAATAAGGAAAGTATAATTAGTGAATTTTTCATAGTCAATAATTTAAGTCTTTTGAGTATTTTGAAATACTTTCTAAAAATTTATCCAAAGCTACTGAAAGTTTATCTTCTAAACTTCCGCCAGAAGCATTTTTATGACCTCCTCCATTAAAATGATCCCTAGCAAATTTATTGACTGAAAACCCACCAATTGATCTAAATGAAAATTTGATTCTTTCCTTCGTCTCAATTATGAGAGTAGCCATATTAACATTAGATATAGACAAAGCATAATTAACAAGGCCCTCTGTATCTCCTTTTTTGAAATTATGATCTATCAAATCTTTTCTGGAAAGAACAATGTATGCAGCTCTTCCATCACAAGTCAATTCTAATTTTTGAGATAGAGAAAAGCCAATTAACTTTAATTTATCTATAGAATTGTTATCATATATCTTGTTACTTATATCACTAATGTTTATTCCTCTATCAATAAGATCCGCTACAATTTTATGAACTTTTGAAGATGTTGAAGAAAATTTAAATGACCCAGTATCAGTAAGAATACCTGTATATATACACTCAGAGATTTCTTTATCAATTAAAGAAGAGTCTAAATCAATTAATAGATCATATATTAGTTCAGCAGTTGCAGAAGCTTTAACATCGTGAATCTTGAAATCATAAAAATTATCAGGTTCTAAATGATGGTCAATAAGAACCTTTTTAGAAGAAGAATTATTTATCAATTCTCCTAGGTCATTAATCCTATTTAGATTATTAAAATCTAAACAAAAAATTATATCGGAATCTTCGATAAGATTCTGAGATAATTTTTTTGAACTTGAGAAGTTAATTATTGAGTTATTGCCCTTCATCCATTTTAAAAATTCAGGATAATCATTTGGGACAATAACATTTGTACTATGTCCTAATTTGTCTAAAAAATTTTTCAAAGCTAAAGATGAACCTATTGCATCACCATCAGGATTAACATGAGTAGTTATAACTATATTTTGACGTACACTAAGAATTTCTTTTAACTGATCCATTTTATAATTTTTAGCATGCAAAACTCAATAAATTTATTTAAAACTAAAATTATTTATTTAATTAAGAAGTTTAGAGTCTTTTTAATTTATCAAACAATATTATATGTTTGCAAAAAAATCATAAGATGGGAAACAAAACATTTACAATAATTAAACCTGATGCCTTTGGAGCTGGAAACTCAGGACCTATAATTGAAAAGATTGAAAAAGCCGGATTCAATATAGAAAACATGAGGCTTTTAAAGCTTGATGAAGACAGTGCATCAAAATTTTACTCTGTACACAAAGAAAAGCCTTTTTTTGGAAGATTATGTGATTATATGTGTTCGGGTCCAATAATTGTCATGGAATTAAACAAAGAAAATGCTGTAGAGGATTTTAGAAAATTAATTGGGGCTACAAACCCTGAAGATGCTGAAGAAGGAACAATAAGAAAATTATTTGCTACATCTATTGAGGCGAATGCAATTCATGGGTCTGACTCTGATGAAAATGCTGAGATTGAGATAAATTTTTTCTTTAACTAAGAAAGGTCAGTTATCCAAAAATTGTTAAGACCTTGTCCAATTGACAGCTTTACCTTTGATTCTTGAATAAGTTCTAAAATAGCAAGAAAATTAAATATTACTAAGATCTTAAGAGGATTCTTCTCTATTAACTTTATAAATGAAATTTTAGATTTAGATTTAATAAGGTTTATTAAAAACTTTTTTTGTTCTGATATGGTGTAAGGATATCTATATATTTCATGTTTTGGTTTATTCTTTTCAATATGATATTTATCTAGAGCATTTTGGAATACTACTAATAGCTTATATAAATCCACATCTTGCAATTCCGTCTCCACCTTTGCTCTTTCACTAATAACATTAATTTCTGAAAACAGATTGCCTCTTGAAGTCTTGGATTGTCTATCATCCTCAAGTTTAGAAAAATCATCTATAACAGACTTATATTTTTTATATTCCATAAGGTGTTCTACCAACTCATCTCGGGGATCTATCTCATTGCCATCATCATCAACTGTTAATCTAGGTAACAACATTCTTGATTTAATTCTCATCAGTGTAGCCGCAACAACTATAAACTCGCTAGCTACTTCTATGTTCATTTTTTCTAAGTCAGATACGTAGTCTAAAAAATCATTAGTAATTTGAGATATAGGTATGTCCATTATATCAAGTTCATCTCTTTCAATGAAGAATAATAACAAGTCAAAAGGACCTTTAAATAAGGGTAATTTTATTTCATAACTCATAGTCTTAAAGAATAATAAAGAACTAATTTTAAGATTAATATAAAAATAATACTTTATAATAAAATTTATAGATTTATAAACCTATAAATGAAAAAAGAGTATAAGATACTCAAAGAAATTATGAAAAAATCAACATTTAAATCTCTAGATAAAATTAATTTTCCTGAAGACCTAAGGAAATTTAATAAAGGAGATCTTAAAAATGTTTGTGATGATCTTAGAAATTTTATAATAAGTTCAATATCTGAAAACGGGGGTCATTTTGGTGCAAGTTTAGGTGTAGTAGAGTTAACAGTTGCACTTCATTATGTTTACAATACACCTGATGATAAAATAGTTTGGGATGTTGGCCATCAAGCTTACGGTCATAAAATATTAACTGGCCGTAAAGAAAAATTTCATACAAATAGAGTTTATAAAGGATTATCAGGCTTCCCTAAAATTTCTGAAAGCGAGTATGATACCTTTGGAGTTGGTCATTCTTCCACATCAATATCAGCTGCATTAGGAATGGCTGTGGCATCTAAATACAATAAAAATGAGGACAGACAGCATATTGCTGTTATAGGTGACGGTGGTATGACAGGAGGAATTTCATTTGAAGGAATGAATCATGCTGGGGATGTTGACTCTAATATAACAATTATATTAAATGATAATTGTATGTCTATTGATCCTAATGTTGGTGCACTAAAAAAATATCTGACTGACATTTCAACTTCACCAACTTTTAATAATATTAGAAATGATATATGGAAAGTTTTAGGTAAACTAAAAGCAGTTGGAGAAAGTGCAAGAGGAGTAGCAAAAACTATTGAAAAAAGTTTAAAATCTTTTGTCCTAGATAACTCAAATTTATTTGAAGCTTTAAACCTTAGGTATTTTGGGCCCATAGACGGTCATGATGTTAATCACCTAGTTAAAACCTTAGAAGATTTAAAAAATATACCTGGACCTAAATTATTGCATTGTATCACAAAGAAAGGTAAGGGCTATTCTTTAGCAGAAAAAGATCAAACAAAGTGGCACGCTACAGGAAAATTCGATATTGACTCAGGTAAAAGTTTAGCTGCAAAAAATAAGAAAAAAACACCACCTAAGTATCAGGATGTTTTCGGGAATACAATAGTTGAATTAGCTAAAAAAAATAAAAAAATAGTTGGAGTTACGCCAGCTATGCCCTCAGGCTCATCGTTAAATATCATGATGAAAAAAATGCCTGATAGGGCTTTTGATGTTGGTATTGCAGAACAACATGCAGTAACTTTTAGTGCTGGCCTTGCCACACAAGGTATGATTCCTTTCTGTAATATTTATAGTACGTTTATGCAAAGAGCTTATGATCAGGTAATTCATGACGTTTGTATACAGAAGTTGCCTGTAATTTTTTGTTTAGACAGAGCTGGTGTTGCAGGGTCTGATGGTCCAACTCATCATGGAGCATATGATATTGCTTATATGAGGTGTATACCTAATATGATTGTTTCAGCCCCTATGGATGAATCAGAATTAAGAAATTTAATGTATACAGCCCAACTTAAAAACGATAGTCCTTTTACAATTAGATATCCAAGAGGCAGTGGAGTTCTGTTTGAATGGAAAACAGATATGAAGAAAATTGAAGTTGGTAAAGGAAGAATTTTATGTGAAGGAGAAGATATAGCAATTTTATCAATAGGTCATATTGGTAATTATGTAACAAAAGCAATAAGTGAACTTAGAAAAGAAAACATATTCCCATCACATTATGATATGAGATTTGTTAAGCCTATAGATGAAAATCTATTACATGAAATATTAAAAAAACATAAGTATATCTTAACAGTTGAAGATGGATGTGTAATTGGTGGTTTTGGCTCTGCTATATTAGAATTTATGGGAGATAATAATTACAATAACTCTATACAAAGGCTTGGAATACCTGATAAGATTATAGAACATGGGTCACAAGATGAACTCTATCAAGAATGTAATTATGATGACAAATCAATATATAGCTTTTGTAAAAAGCTGTTAGATCATCAAGGTAGAAATTACGAAGAAATACTTATTTAATATCATTTAGAATTTTCTCTAATTCCTTCACAAATTCATATACTTCCTCGTAAGAATTGTAAAGAGGTACCGGGGCTATTCTTAATACATTTGGTTTCCTATAATCTATTACAAATCTATTGTTTAGTTTTTCAAAAATCATCTCTGATTTTTCTAAAAAGTACAAAGAAAGTTGGGCTCCTCTTCTCTCTGGATTCTTAGGAGTTAAAATCTTAAAATAATCTTGATAGTTTGAAATATCAGTCAAACCTTTGTATAAAAATTTGGTTAAAGATTTTGATTTTATGAACAAACTATCTAGACCTATTTTTTTAAAAATTTCAATTGAAGCTAAATGAATATCAAGTAAAATAATTGGAGGATTACTAATCTGCCATCCTTCAGTAGTCTTATCTAGATCACATTGTTTTTTCATTTCAAACCTTGTTGATAATTTATTTCCCCACCACCCCTCTAATCTGAAAACATTATTTTTAAGGTTACGAGAGTTAATGTAAATACCTGAAATCCCACCAGGACCAGAATTCAAATATTTATAACTACACCATGTAGCAAAATCTATATCAATTTCTTTGAGGTTAATTTTCACATTTCCTATAGCGTGGGCAAAATCAACACCAAAAGTTACATTATGTTCTTTACATTTTTTTGATATTGGTTGAAGGTCAAAATATTGTCCTGTATAATATTGAATACCTGGTAGTAATACCATGCAGACTTCATCCTTGTTTCTTTCTATTGTTTCAATAATATATTCCTCACTTATAGTATTGTCTTTACTTTTTAATAAGATAAGATCTGATTCATTATGACCATGTAATTTTAGTTGAGAATTAACTACATATCTGTCAGAAGAAAAGGCATTCTCTTCCATAATTATTTTATATTTTTTTTTATTTGGTCTGTAAAATGAAATCAATAATAAATGAAGGTTTACAGATAAGGCATTCATTATCGCTATTTCTGATTCAGAGCAGCCAAGAAAATCTTTAAGAATAAATTTTATTTTATTTTGTATTTCAACCCATGGGTAAGATCCTGAAAAATGAGATTCCACAGCATTAGTTTCCCATTGATAAAGATGTGAATTTATTTTTTCTTTTACAGAATTATGTTGAAGCCCTAATGAGTTACCACAAAAATATATTTTATCTTTCGGTGATTTATTCCCATACTTAAATTCATTTTTGAACTCAGAAATTGGATCAATGGAATCCATTTTTAAAGCATCTTCTTTTTTCATATATTGAATATAATTAATAAAGAAAAGAAAACATGAATCTTTCATTAAAAGGTAAAAGAGCAGTAGTATGTGGAAGTACGCAAGGGATTGGAAAAGCAATAGCCTTAAATCTAGCTAATCAAGGGGCATCTATAACATTATTATCAAGAGATGAAGATAAATTGAAAAAGACCCTGAAGCAGTTAACTATAAGCAATGATCAAAAACATGATTATATTGTTTCAGACTTTAATAATTTAGAGGACCTCGAAGAAAAGTTTAATAATTATCTAAACAAAAATCATAAACCAACTATTCTAGTTAATAACACTGGAGGACCTCTTCCAGGAGCAATAGCAGAAGCTCGAAATTCAGATTTTAAAAAGTATATGTCAATGCATTTATATTGTAGTCATTTTCTTACTCAAGCATTACTGCCTATCATGAAGAAGGAAAAATTTGGCAGAATAATTAATATTATATCTATCTCTGTAAAATCCCCTATAGATAATTTAGGTGTATCAAATACAGTAAGGTGGGCAATGGCAAGTTGGGCAAAAACATTATCTAATGAGGTGGCAAAAGATGGTATTACTGTAAATAATGTATTACCTGGATTTACTATGACTGAAAGACTTAAAAGCCTAATTGAACAAAATGCAAATTCAAAGAATAAATCAGTAAAAGAAATTGAAAAAGAATTTAAGTCAAAAATTCCTATGAATCGTTTTGGTCTGCCAAAGGAGATAGCTAGTTCTGTTTCATTCTTATGTAGCAAGGATGCAGCCTACATAAATGGAATTAATTTACCTGTCGATGGAGGTTTTACAAAAAGCTTATGAAAAAAATAATAATCTTAATAATATTGTTAACATCTTGTATCGATAAAATGAAAGATCAAGCTCAAAAATTATCTAAAGAAATTATTATTGCAGATGGCCATATAGACCTTCCCTATAGATTACATAAAGAGGGTCTAATTAATGAAAAGAATATTAATTTAGCAGTAAACTCTAGTGGAGACTTTGATATTCCTAAGGCAAAGAGTGGAGGATTAGATTCTCCATTCATGTCTATTTATATTCCATCTGATAAATCAGAAAACGAAGCGTTTAAACTTGCTAATTCATTAATTGAATTAGTTAAAAATATAATTGAATCTAATGAAGATTTTGAATATGCTTCTTCACCCCAGGATGTAATAGATAATTTTAAAAACCAAAAAATATCTTTACCAATGGGTATGGAAAATGGGTCGGCAATAGGAGAAGAAATTAAAAATGTAAAGGTATTTTTTGACAAAGGGATCAGATATATAACTTTAACACACGCAAAAAACAATCAAATATGTGACTCGTCTTATGATGAAGAAAGAAAGTGGGGAGGGTTAAGTGAATTTGGCAAAAAAATTATTTATGAGATGAACAATATTGGAATGATGATTGATGTCTCTCATGTTTCTGATGATGCATTTTTTGATATTATGAAAATTACATCAAAGCCAGTAATTGCATCTCACTCTTCACCAAGATTTTTAACGCCAGGTTTTGAAAGAAATGTAAGTGATGAGATGATAAAATTAATATCTGAAAATAACGGAGTCATATTAGTGAATTTTGGATCATCATTTGTAAATAATAATTCTAATAAATTATATAATGAAATCGATACAGAAGTAGAAAATTGGAGATTAAAAAACAAATATGAAATATCTAACTCTAAAGTTTTAGAGTACAGAGAATTACTTATAAAAGACAAAAACCCATTCGCAGATATAGATGATGTACTTGATGCTATTGATCATATCAATAACTTAGTTGGGGATAATCACATAGGATTTGGTTCTGATTTTGATGGTCTTGGGAATTCTCTCCCTAGGGGGCTAAAAAATGCTTCAGACTATCCAAACTTAATAGAAGGACTATTGAAAAGAGGGTATTCTAAAGAGAGTATAGAGAAGATATGTTATAAAAACTTTTTTAGAGTCTGGGAAACTAACCTCCAAAATCGTCAAATCTGATATTTTCGTCTGGGACACCCATATCCTCTAGCATTTGTAACACTGCCTGATTCATTAAAGGTGGTCCACAAAGGTAATACTCAACATCTTCGGGTTCCGAATGGTTACTTAAATAATTATCATATAATACTTGATGAATGAATCCAACGTAACCATCTTTCTTATCTTCTAGTTTCTTTTTTATAGACCAATTGTCTTCAGGTAATGGCTCTGAAAGGCCAACAAAAAAATTAAAATTTTTAAATTCTTTTTCAATTTTGCTAAAATGATCCATATAAAATAATTCCTTCTTAGATCTTCCACCATACCAGTAAGATACTTTTCTCTTTGTCTTCTGAGTATGAAATAAGTGGAATATATGAGATCTAAGTGGTGCCATACCAGCTCCACCTCCAATATATATCATCTCTCTTGGAGTCTCATTTATATGAAACTCACCATATGGTCCTGAAATAAATATTTTATCTCCTGGTTTTCTTGAGAAAACATATGATGAACATATCCCAGGATTTATATCCATCCACTTATTATTTACTCTATCCCATGGAGGAGTAGCTATTCTAATATTTAACATTATAATATTTCCTTCTGCAGGATGATTAGCCATGGAGTATGCTCTAAATATAGGCTCATCATTTTTCATTTTTAATGGCCAAAGATTAAACTTATCCCAATCACCTTTGAAAACATCTTTACTATGTCCTAATTCAGGGTGAGGAGTAATCTCCATACCTTTAAAATCAATTTCTGTCTCTGGAACATCAATTTGGATGTAACCTCCAGATTCAAAATTTAGAGTTTCTCCTGGTGGTAACTTTACAACAAATTCTTTAATAAAAGTTGAAACATTATAGTTCGATACAACTTCACACTCCCACTTTTTAATACCAAAAATCTCTTCAGGTATTTCGATATTCATGTCTTGCTTTACTTTTACCTGACATGACAGTCTTACATTGCTAGCCTTTTCCGATCTAGACAAATGACCAACTTCTGTAGGAAGCACATCTCCTCCACCTTCTGTGACTGTACATTTACACATTGCACAAGTACCACCTCCACCACAAGCAGATGGTAAAAACATTTTTTGAGTTGATAATGTTGTTAGTAAAGTAGAGCCTGCTGATGTGATAATTGGATTATCAGTGTCACCATTAATCACAATATTTACATCTCCAGATTGTACCAATTTTGATTGAGCAAATAATAATATAAAAACTAGCAATAGTATTACTATTGAAAAGGCTACTACAGATGTTGCAATTGTTAAAGACACTTAAATTCCTTAAAATTTTGACAAATATAATTCAGAAAAAATTTGATATATATAATTTTTTTAAAATAAAATTTAGTTTTTTAGAAGGTTTAATAGTTTAGAAATTTTAATCTTTAAATCTCTTCTGTCAACAATAAAATCTAAAAAACCATGGTCAACTAAAAACTCTGATCTTTGAAAACCTTTTGGAAGGTTTGATCCAATTGTTTCTTTAATAACCCTTGGTCCAGCAAATCCTATTAATGCACCAGGCTCAGCAATATTAAAATCACCTAACATAGCAAAAGAAGCAGAGACGCCACCTGTAGTTGGATCAGTCATCAATGATATATAGGGTATCTTCTTTTTAGATAATAAAGATAACTTAGCAGAAGTTTTTGCCATCTGCATAAGTGAATATGTTGATTCCATCATTCTAGCACCTCCAGATTTAGATATAATCATTAAAGGAATTTTATTTTTTAAAGAATGATCAATTGCTCTAGAAATTTTTTCTCCGACTACAGAACCCATTGAACCTCCAATAAATGAAAAGTCCATACATGATATAACAATTTTATGACCATCAAGTTTTCCGTAAGCTGTTCTAATTGCATCATTTAATCCTGTTGATTTTACTGATTTTTTAACTCTATCTTTATATGTCTTTGTGTCAACAAAACCGAGAGGATCTGAGGATGTAAGGTCTCTATCTAATTCTTTAAAAGATTTATTATCAAAAAGTATTTCAAAATATTCTTTAGAGCCAACCCTAACATGGTAATCATCTTCAGGACAAACATATGAATTGTTTTTAAGTTCTCTTATATGAACTACTGAACCGCCAGGAGTTTTATACCACATTCCATCAGGTAATTCTTTCTTTTGAGACGTAGGAGTGTTTATATTTTTTTGTTTCCTATTAAACCAATTCATGATGTAAAGTTAGGTATTTAATCAACTTCTTCATAATCTATAAAATCACCCTCCTCGTCTAAAATTCCTTTGTTTTTTGATTTGCTGTTCTTTTTAAAGTTTTTAACTGACTGCCCTATAAAAGTTTTAATAAGAAAGGTTGAAATCTTGTAAATAACATAAATTATTATAAAAATTATCAGAAAAAACTTAAACATTATTTACTAAGATATAAATTTCTTTTAGAGTAAATATCTAAAAAATAATCGTCCATCAAGTCATCAATAAAATATATAGATTCACCTGTAGATTTCATTTCAGGTCCTAACTCCTTATTAACATTAGGAAACTTATCAAAAGAAAAAACTGGCTCTTTTATTGAATATCCATTTTTGTAAGGTTTCATTTTAAAGTCAGTTACTTTTTTATTTCCTAGCAGAACTTTGACAGCATAATTAACATATGGCTCCCTATATGCTTTAGATATAAAAGGAACTGTGCGTGAAGCTCTTGGGTTTGCTTCTATTATATAGACTTTATCATCTTTTATAGCAAACTGAATATTAATGAGTCCAACTGTTTGTAATTCCAAAGCAATTTTATGAGTATATTTTTTTATTTGATTTATAACAAAATCACCTAAACTATAAGGAGGTAAAACAGCATTTGAATCTCCTGAATGAATACCTGCTGGTTCCACATGTTCCATAATTCCAATGATATATACATTTTCACCATCACAAATTGCATCAGCTTCTGCCTCTATTGCTCCTTCTAGAAAATGATCTAAAAGAATTTTACCATCAGGTTTATCCTTAATAAGATCTACAACATGTTCTTCTAATTCTTTTTCGTTTATGACTATTTTCATTGATTGTCCTCCCAGGACATAAGATGGTCTTACTAATAAAGGAAACCCTATTTTTTTAGATAATTCTATTGCATCAGTAGCTGAATCAATAGTTCCATACTCTGGGTATGGGATTTTATTCTTTTTTAAAAGATCTGAAAATCTTCCTCTATCCTCAGCTAAGTCTAGAGCATCATATGAAGTACCTAGAATTTTTATGCCATATTTATTTAATTTTTCAGAAAGTTTTAAGGCGGTTTGTCCACCTAGCTGGACAATTACCCCTATAGGTTTCTCATGTAAAATTATTTCATATAAATGCTCCCAAAAAACAGGTTCAAAATATAATTTATCAGCGACATCAAAATCTGTTGAGACAGTTTCTGGATTACAATTAATCATTATTGTTTCGTATCCACACTCCTTAGCAGCTAAAACACCGTGAACACAACTGTAATCAAATTCAATACCCTGACCAATTCGATTTGGACCTGATCCTATTACAATAACTTTCTCTTTATCTGACGATTTAGATTCATTTTCATCACCAAAAGTTGAATAGTAATAAGGAGTTTTGGCCTCAAATTCTGCAGCACAAGTATCAACCAATTTATAATTCCTTTTGATATTTAAATCAATTCTTTTATTAAAAATTTCACTTTCAAGACAACCAAGAAGATGTGCAATTTGTCTATCGGCATAACCTTTTTCCTTCATTAGTTTTAGAGTATTTTTAGGAAGGGTTTCTAAATTATAATTTTGAGCTTCTCTCTCTATAAGGACTAATTCATTAATCTGATTTAAAAACCACTTATCAATTTTAGTGATTTGTTGAATAGTATTAAATGGAAGACCTAACTTAAGAGAATCATAAATATGAAATAACCTATTCCAACTAGGATTTTTTAAACTTTCTAAAAGTTTATTTTGATCTTTAAGTTCTCTGCCATCAGCACCAAGTCCATTTCTTTTAATCTCAAGTGATTGACATGCCTTCTGAAGGGCTTCTTGAAAATTATTACCAATACCCATTGCTTCACCTACAGACTTCATTTGTAGTCCTAATCTTCTATCAGAACCTTTAAATTTATCGAAATTCCATCTTGGAATCTTGACAATTACATAGTCTAAAGCTGGTTCAAAAAATGCTGAAGTAGTTTTAGTTATTTGATTTTTTAATTCATCTAAATTATACCCAATTGCGAGTTTAGCAGCAATTTTAGCAATAGGATAACCTGTTGCTTTTGATGCTAATGCAGAAGATCTAGATACTCTTGGATTAATTTCAATACCTATTATATCATCATTCTCAGGATTGACTGCAAATTGAACATTACATCCCCCAGCAAAATCTCCAATTCCATTCATCATCTTGATAGCTAAGTTTCTCATCTCCTGATACACAGTATCAGGTAAAGTCATTGCTGGAGCCACAGTAATGGAATCTCCAGTATGAATCCCCATCGCATCAAAATTTTCTATAGAACAGATAATTATAACATTTCCTATATTATCTCTAAGGAGTTCCAATTCATATTCTTTCCAACCATGAACACTTTGTTCAACTAATACCTCATGTACAGGAGATTTATTTAGACCATGATTTAATGCAGCATCGAAATCTTTTTCTTCTTCCACAAATCCACCACCTGAACCACCTAGTGTAAATGAAGGTCTAATGACAAGAGGGAATCCAATATCCTGAGCTATCTCTTTTCCTCTTAAAAATGATTTAGCTATCTCTCCTTTACAAACATTTACATCTAGCTCCTTCATCTTAAGTCTAAAGAGCTCTCTATCTTCTGTTGTGTTTATAGCATCTACATTGACACCTATCATTCTGACATTATACTTTTCCCATATAGCTGCTTTATCACACTCAATAGCTAGATTTAATGCAGTCTGACCACCCATAGTCGGAAGAACAGCATCAATGTTGTGCTTCTCTAAAATCTCAATAATTGATTTTTTAGTTAAAGGCTTAAGATATATATTATCTGCAGTGACTGAATCAGTCATTATTGTAGCAGGATTTGAATTGATGAGTGTTACCTCTATACCTTCTTCTCTAAGAGACCTTGAAGCTTGTGATCCTGAATAGTCAAATTCACATGCTTGACCAATAACTATAGGACCTGAACCGATGATAAGAATTGACTTGATGCTCTTGTCGCGAGGCATTGAAATTTATTTTGCAATATAAAATGTAATTATTAAACTTTTTAGAAATTCTAAAAAAAAATAAATCTTTTTTGCAAAAGAACCTTATACAATCTTTTTGATATTTATAAAATAGAGCGCTATGGAAATATTATGAAATTCTTTGAAATTAGTTAACAATTCCTTAACATTGAATTAACATATTATTAATATAAAGTAAAAATTATGAAGTATATATTAATGTTAATACTATTTTCTTTTATATCATTAGATAGTTTTGCTAAAGAAAAAAAGAAAGGTTTAAAACCTTTCAAGGTTAATAAAAAAATTGAAAAAAAGGGTGATTTTGTTATAATTAGAACTGAAACGATTTTCACAAGATCTCAATGGAAAGAGCTTAAAAATCAAACTAAAGAAAACAAATCTTTTTTAAAGAATAGGAAAAAAGAAATATCAATAAATCAAAAAAACCTTTCTTCAAACTGAGAGGTTTTTTTATATTTCTAAAATAAGTCTAGAAGGATCTTCTAATAATTCCTTTACTCTTACAAGAAAACTGACAGATTCTCTACCATCAATTATTCTGTGATCATAGGATAAAGCAATATACATCATTGGCCTAACAACCAATTCATCATTAACTACTATACCTCTTTTAATAATATTATGCATACCTAAAATCGCAGATTGTGGTGCATTAATTATTGGAGTTGATAACATAGAACCAAAAATTCCACCATTAGTAATCGTAAAAGTTCCTCCTTGCATTTCATCAATAGAAAGTTTACCATCTCTTGCTTTAGTTGCAAGCCTTATCACTTCATTTTCAATATTATCAAAACCCATTGTCTCAGCTTTTCTA